>NZ_JBITIL010000005.1:0-174921 GCF_044458905.1 Nocardia sp. NPDC050408
CGAACTCAACAACCGCCCCCGCAAACGCCACGGCTTCCGCAGCCCCACCAAAATCCTCAATGAGATACTCACCCAGGCAAGCACTGTTGCAACCATCGCCTGAATCCGCCGCCCGAGAAGCCGCCGCCGGATCCACCTGATCTTGATCCGAAGGAATGGTGCGCGGGATTCGCGCGTTCGTCGCGGTGATGGGATCGACGAGGGAGACGCTCATGGGTGAGACAACGCTGCGCTGGAGCGCGGGCCTCGATGCCGAGCCGGCGCGGGCGGTGCGTGCACTGCTCGAGCGAGCCGGCGCGGCGGACGGTGTCGCACCGGTGTCCGAGCAGGCCGTACTCGCGCTGTCCGCGACCGATTCCGCAGCCGAACATCTGGTCGCGGTGCGTGACGGTGTCGTAGCCGGATACGCGAATCTCGTTCCCGCACATGGCGAACACCCCGTAATGGCGGAGGTTGCCGTCGATCCCGCTGCTCGCGGCCACGGTATCGGTGCGGAATTGGTCTCGGCCGCACTGGCGAAGGGCGGATCGGGTGCTCGGGTGTGGGCACACGGAAATAAGCCTGCCGCGCAGGCGCTCGCAACCCGACTCGGACTGCGCGTCGCACGGGAGTTGTGGCAGATGCGGCGGGCGCTGGCAACGCCGGAGCTACCGGAGTTGGTCGTTCCGGAAGGTATCGTGCTGCGGACCTACGAAGGCACCGCCGACGATGCCGAACTGTTGCGTGTCAATAACGTCGCCTTCGCCTGGCATCCGGAACAGGGCGGCTGGACCCAGCGCGATATCACGGTTCGGCACGAGGAGTCCTGGTTCGACCCGAAGGGGCTGTTCATCGCTGTGGATCCGGCCGATCCGGACCGCATACTCGGATTCCACTGGACCAAGGTGCATTACGAGAACAACCCACCGGTCGGCGAGGTCTACGTGGTCGGCATTGATTCGGCCGCGCAGGGGCGGGGACTCGGCCGCCTGCTGACCCTCGCGGGCCTGCGCTACCTGCGCGAACGTGGCCTGCCGGAGGTTCTGCTCTACACCGAGGCCGACAACACCGCGGCCGTGCGCACCTACACGCGACTCGGCTTCGAACGGTCACATGTCGATGTCGCGTATTCGGCCGCTGACTGAATAGCAAGCGGACCGCCGGGGTTGCTCGAGTAACACTGGGGCAAATGTCACACATAACGGGAGCAATCGCGCCGGGCTGTTCACCCTCCGTTCACCCAGCCTGGTCCAAATGTCAACCGAGCGACCTTACGTTACATAAGGGCGGCACCGTTGCCGCCTGGTGCGCAAGTTCCCCGCGAACGGCACCACGAAACCCGCCCGGGCCGGTGAGGGACCGGGCGTGTCGAACGCGATTCCCGGAGGAACAAGTGAACTTCAAGCGCAGCAGCGCCCTGATCGGTGTGCTGGCCGCCGTCGCCATGCCCCTGGCCGCCTGTGGCAGTGACGACAACACCTCTGCCACCGGCGATTCCGCTGCCAAGGTCGATGTCGCCTGTGGCGGTAAGAAGGCCCTCAAGGCCAGTGGTTCCTCGGCCCAGAAGAACGCCATGGACCGCTTCGTCGCCGCCTACGAGGCCAACTGCAGCGGCTCTACGCTGAACTACACCTCCAGTGGTTCCGGCGCCGGCGTCAACGAATTCCTCGGCGGCCAGACCGATTTCGCCGGTTCGGACTCGCCGCTGAGCGACAAGAAGGGTGAACCCGCCAAGGCACAGGAGCGCTGCGGCGCCCCGGCATGGAACCTGCCGACCGTCTTCGGCCCGATCGCCATCACCTACAACATCGACGGCGTGAGCGATCTGGTGCTCGACGGCCCGACCGCTGCCAAGGTGTTCAACGGCACCATCGCCACCTGGGATGCCCCGGAGATCAAGGCGCTGAACCCGAGCGCCAAGCTGCCCTCGGACAAGATCTCGGTGATCTTCCGCAGCGATGAGTCGGGCACCACCGACAACTTCCAGCTCTACCTCGACGCCGCCGCCGACGGCGCGTGGGGCAAGGGCGCGGGCAAGACCTTCAACGGCGGTGTCGGTGAGGGTGCCAAGGGCAACGAGGGCACCTCGGCCGCCATCAAGAGCACCAAGAACTCGATCACCTACAACGAGTGGTCCTTCGCCAAGGCGCAGAACCTGTCCATCGCGCAGGTCGTTACGTCGGCCTCCAAGGACCCGGTCAAGCTGACCCCGGAGTCCGCGGCCAAGGCCGTCGACAGCGTGAAGATCAAGGGTGAGGGCAACGACCTGGTGCTCGACACCTCGTCGTTCTACAAGCCCACCGCGGCCGGCGCATACCCGATCATCCTGCCGACCTACGAGATCGTCTGCTCGAAGTACGCCGACGCCGATACCGCCAAGGCGGTCAAGGCATTCCTGACTTCGGCCGTCAACAATGGCCAGAAGGGTCTGGACACCGCGGGCTACGTCGCGATCCCGGACAAGTTCAAGACCAAGCTGACCACCGCGATCAACGCCATTTCCTGATAGCTGCCACGCCATGACCGTGCACCCTGAGGTGACCGCCGCGGGCCAGTCGGACTCGACTGGCCCGCGGGCGGCTGGAGATACTGCCCCTATGTCGAGTGAACCGAGCACCGAACCGGCCTCACCGAAGGCCCGCCCCGGCCACAACCAGCGGGCCGAGGTCATCTTCCGGTCGCTTGCCACCGCGGCCGGTGCGACGGTCGTTGCGGCCATCGCACTGATCGCGCTATTCCTGCTGATCCGTGCGTGGCCCTCGATCATGGCGAACGAGGCGAACTTCTTCACCAGTAGCGAGTTCAACACCACCAGTGCCGATCACCTGCGCTTCGGCATCCGGGACCTGCTCATGGTCACGGTGCTGAGCTCGATACTCGCGCTGGTGATCGCGGTGCCCATCGGTGTGGGCATCGCACTGTTCCTGACCCACTATTCGCCGAAGTCGATGGCGCGTCCCTTCGCGATGCTCGTCGATCTGCTCGCGGCGGTGCCGTCGATCGTGTTCGGTCTCTGGGGCTTCCTGGTACTCGCGCCGCGGATCGAACCGGTCGAGACCTTCTTGAACGACAAGCTCGGCTGGTTCTTTCTGTTTTCCGACGGCAATGTGTCGATCTCCGGCGGCGGCACGATCTTCACCGCGGGCGTGGTGCTGGCGGTGATGATTCTGCCGATCATCACCTCGGTTTCCCGCGAGGTCTTCAACCTGACGCCCGTCTCGCATATCGAGGCCGCGCAGGCACTCGGCGCGACCAAATGGGAGATGGTCCGGATGACGGTGCTGCCATACGGCCGCAGCGGTGTGATCGCCGGTTCCATGCTCGGCCTGGGCCGCGCGCTCGGTGAGACGATCGCGGTATTGGTCATCCTGCGCACCTCGGCACAGGCCGGTCACTGGTCGCTGTTCGACGGCGGCTACACCTTCGCCTCCAAAATCGCCGCCGCCGCTTCGGAATTCAGTCAGCCGCTGCCGACCGGCGCCTACATCGCGGCCGGCTTCGTGCTGTTCGCGCTGACCTTCATCGTCAACGCGCTGGCGCGGCTCGTATCCGGTGGAAGGGTGAACGGGTAATGACCACCACGACGACTTTCGACAAGCCGGTCAAGGCGCCCACTTTCCGGCATGTGAGCACGGCCCGCCGAGTCAAGAACAGCCTCGCGACCGGAGTGGTCTGGGCGTGCTTCGCCATCGCGCTCGTGCCACTGATCTGGGTGCTGTTCATGGTGGTGTCGAAGGGCCTCGAGTCCGTCGTCTCGCCGGACTGGTGGCAGAAATCGCAGAAGGGCATCCTGCCGGACCAGTCCGGTGGCGGTGTGTACCACGCGATCTACGGCACGATCGTGCAGACTCTCGTCGCCGCCGTCCTCGCGGTGCCGCTGGGCATCATGGCCGCGGTGTACCTGGTCGAATACGGGCGTGGCGTGCTGGCCAAGGTCACCACCTTCATGGTCGACATCCTCGCTGGTGTCCCGTCGATCGTCGCGGCGCTGTTCATCTTCGCGCTGTGGATCGCGACCATGGGCTTCCCACAGAGTTCGCTTGCGGTATCGCTGGCGCTGGTTCTGCTCATGCTCCCGGTGGTGATTCGCAGCACCGAGGAAATGCTGAAACTGGTTCCCGACGAGCTGCGCGAGGCGTCCTACGCGCTCGGAATTCCCAAGTGGAAGACCATCGTTCGGATCGTGGTGCCGACCGCGGCGCCCGGCATGATCAGCGGCATCCTGCTCTCGCTCGCCCGGGTCATGGGTGAGACCGCGCCGGTGCTGGTGCTTGTCGGCTACAGCAAGTCGATCAATACCAACCTGTTCGACGGCAATATGGCGTCGTTGCCGCTGCTGATCTACCAGGAGTTGGCGAACCCGGAACCGGCCGGCCGAGCCCGGGTGTGGGGCGCGGCATTGACACTGATCCTGCTGATCGCCCTGCTGTACGCGGCGGCCGCGGTCGTCAACAAGCTGCTCACGCGGAACCGATAGAAGCGAACGGAAAAATGGCCAAGCGGATCGATGTCAAAGACCTGAATATCTACTACGGCAAATTCCATGCGGTTGCCGATGTCAAGCTGTCGGTACTGCCGCGCAGCGTGACCGCCTTCATCGGCCCGTCGGGTTGCGGTAAGTCCACCGTGCTGCGTTCGCTCAACCGGATGCACGAGGTGACCCCGAGTGCCCGCGTCGATGGCGCGGTGCTGCTGGACGGCGAGGACATCTACGGCTCCACCGTCGATCCGGTCGGCGTGCGCCGCACCATCGGCATGGTGTTCCAGCGTCCGAACCCGTTCCCCACCATGTCGATTCGCGACAATGTGGTGGCCGGACTGAAGCTGCAGGGTGTGCGCAACAAGAAGGAGCTCGACGAGGTCGCCGAGCGTTCGTTGCGCGGCGCCAACCTGTGGAACGAGGTCAAAGACCGGCTGGACAAGCCGGGCGGCGGCCTCTCCGGCGGTCAGCAGCAGCGTCTGTGCATCGCGCGCGCCATCGCGGTATCGCCGGATGTGCTGCTGATGGACGAGCCGTGTTCGGCACTGGACCCGATCTCCACCTTGGCGATCGAGGACCTGATCACCGAGCTGAAGAAGGAATTCACCATCGTCATCGTCACGCACAATATGCAGCAGGCCGCGCGCGTGAGTGACCAGACCGGCTTCTTCAACCTGGAGGCGCAGGGCAAGCCGGGCAAGCTGATCGAGATCGACGATACCGAGAAGATCTTCTCCAACCCGGGGCAGAAGGCGACGGAGGACTACATCTCCGGTCGCTTCGGATAAGCGGCAAACCAAAAGGCCCGCACTAAGGTGCGGGCCTTTTGCTATGTCGGACACCGCTATTCGTGGCCGCCGGGGCGCGTGACCGAGCCCCGGCGCGCCGGTGCGTGCCGTGTTTCGTTGTCCGGCAGGGTAACTCGACTACAGCTCGACGTCGGGATCCGGCGGCAGCTCACCGGTTACCAGGAAGATCACCCGGCGGCCGATCTCCACGGCATGGTCGGCGAAGCGCTCGTAGTAGCGGCCGAGCAGCGTGACATCGACGGCCGCGGCGACGCCGTACTTCCAGTCGCGATCCATCAGCAACGTGAACAGGTGACGGTGCAGATCGTCCATTGCCTCGTCGTCATCGTTGAGCTGCGCGGCGCGCTCCGGATCGCGGGACTCGAGCACCTCCCTGGCGCCGGCACCCATATTCACCGCTACTCGGCCCATTTCCGCGAAGTAGCCATTCACCGCCTCGGGTAGCGCGTGGTTGGGGTGGCGCCGCCGGGTCACCTTGGCCACGTGCAGCGCCAGCGCGCCCATCCGGTTGACGTCCTGGACGATCTGGATCGCGCTCACCACCTGCCGCAGGTCGCCCGCCACCGGCGCCTGCAGCGCAAGCAGGGCAAACGCCTTCTCCTCGGCATCGGTGATCATTTCGGCGATCCGGTCGCCCTCGCCGATCACCGCTTCAGCCAGAGTGAGATCGGCCTGGAGCAGAGACTGGGTGGCCCGTTCCATCGCCGAACCCGCCAGACCGGCCATCTCGCCCAGCAGGTGGGCAAGGTCGGCCATTTGCTCGTTGTAGATGACACGCATGAAAAGAGACATTAGTGCCAGGTGCTGACCTAGTCACCAACACTGGGTTAATGGGCGGTGCCGAACGTTAGCGAGAACGTTGCCCCAGCTCACGGCCTTCCCTACTTGCAGGTTTCGTCCGCGGCGTTGACGTGCTCCAGGTCCGAGGGCAGTGTGACCGGTTCCGCACTCGCCACGGTGACCGAGACGTTCGAGATCGAATCGCCGACCGGTGTGGGAGTGCGAATGGTCGGGTTATCGGCACCGATCACGACCTCGATGATGCCACCGAGACTGTTCGACTGCTCCATCGACGCTCCGGGCAGCGAACTGGCCACCGTGGCCGCCTCGGCCTCATGGCCGGGCGCGAAGCGCACCTTGGTGGCGACCTCGGTATTCCCGCCCGAGTAATTGCCTGTGTTGTAGATCTGGAAGCCCTGATTGCCGAGCTTGGTCGCCGCCTTGTTGGCCGCGCCGGGTGTGTCCGAACCATTGGAGACCAGCAGCGATACCGAACTCGGATCGACCGCGGTCAGCTTCGGTGGCGCCGGCTGGGACGACGGGATCGAACCGGGGGCCGGGGTCGACTTCTTCTCGCCGGGCAGCGGCTGGTCATCGATGACGGCGCGGAAGATCGCTTTGATATCCGAATCGCGCGGGATCTCGTTGCCGTAGGAGGTGGTGCCCGCGGTCGGGATGGTTAAGAAGGTGACCGCGCCCGCGTCGACCTTCTGCAGCGAGCGGCCCAGGGTCAGCAGGTCGGTCGGTTGCACCTTGTCGACGAAGGTGTGGCTGGTGAACGCGGAGATGAAACCGTTCAACTTGCCGGGATCGAAGAGCACCCGGCTCGACAGCGCACCGCGCAGCAGCGAGGCCAGGAAGCGCTGCTGCCGGTTGATCCGGTCGTAGTCGCTGCGTTCCTCGCCGTAGACGTGCCTGGCGCGCACATAGTTGAGTGCGGTCTCGCCATTGATGTGCTGGTGGCCCGGATTCTCCAGCACGGTGCCGAGAATGCCATCGATGATCGGCTTCGGCGTACAGACATCGACGCCGCCGACCTGATCGACCATTGCCTCGAATCCGGCGAAGTCGATGCCGATGAAGTGTCCGATGCTCAGACCCGTCATCTTGCGGATCACATTGACCAGACATTTCGGTCCGGCGAGCGCGTACACGGCATTGAGCTTGTCGCCCATGGCCGCGGGGAAGACCTCGTTGGTGTACTCGGCCTTGTCGTTGTCCCAGCCGTTGCACTGCGGACGGCTGACATCGAGGTCGCGGGGGAACGAGACCACCACGACGCGCGAGCGGTTCTTGGGGATGTTCACCAGCATGACGGTGTCGGCGCGAGAGCCCTCGGCATCGTCCAGGGTGCCGGCGCCGACCTGGCCGTTGACGCCCGCACGAGTGTCGGTGCCGACGAGGAGGAAATTCTCGTCGCCGAGTTGGGCGCCGGAGTCGAGGACGTCTTCGGGATGGTCGTCGAGTGCGGAGACCTGAGTGAAGCCATTGGCGGTCGAGCGTAGATAGCTCCAGCCGCCGCCGGTGACCAGCAGGGCGACCACCGCACAGATTGTCAGGCTGGCGCGTCCAGCAACCTGCAGCCGCTTATTGCGGCGTTGTTTACTCGCGGCGAGCCGGGACAGGCCGACGCGGGTGGATGCGGTTGCGGTTGTCGGCTCATCCGGATCGGTGGTCGGCCAGCCGATGGCGCGCTTCTTGGGGCGCGGAGTTTCCTCGACCGGGGGGATTACGTCGGTGACGACCTCGGGGGGTTCTTTCGCGGAAACTGTCGATGCGCGGCGTTTCCCGGTGCGTGCGGTTGTCGGGGTGCCCGCGATGTCGTCGACGACCGCGGAGGCCGCCGAACGGCGGGTGGCGTCGGCCTTGGCGGCTGGAGTGGCAGTCGTACGGGGTGCGTCGGTTTTGCGGGCGGCTGGGGTGCTCGAGGTACGGGGTGCGTCGGTTTTGCGGGCGGCCGGGTTGCTCGACGTGCGGGGTGCGTCGGTTTTGCGGGCGGCCGGGTTGCCCGACGTGCGAGGTGCCCCGTCGTTGCGTCCGGTGGGCATGGCCGATGTACGCGGTGCGTCGGCTTTGCGTCCGGCTGGCGTGGCCGAGGTGCGAGGCGCGTCGCCGTTACGTCCGGAAGGCATGGCGGAGGTCCGGGGCGGTGCGTCCGCTTGGCGCGCCGCTGGAGCGCTCGATTTGCGCGGCGGGGTGTCGGCTTGGCGTGCGGAGGCTTCGGGCGGCTGCGGGGCAGCCCGGTTCGCATGCGTGGGCGGTGCGTCCGGTGGCGTGGACCGACGTCTGCGCCCGCTGCGTTCGTTGTCGACCTTCTGGACCAGGTCCTGAACCGTCAGCGGTGCCGAGCCGGAATCAGGATCGTTATGTCGGGCTCTGCGTGAGGACCGTGCACCGTCGCGTTCGGTGTAATCCGCCGTGGGATAGCGCTCCCACGGGGCGCGACCTCCGGGCCGTGGCGACTGCCCGTGCCGATCGTCACCCACCAACGAACCTCGCTTTTCGTCTCCGCTGCCGTTTCGGCCGCTTTCGACCGGCATGACCGATTCCGCCAATGATAACGATTCCGCCACGGCGAGCCAGCCCAGTGCGAAATCGGCGAGCCGAGGTTGTGTCGCACATCTGGATGTGTGCTGGTCGGAGGGTTTCTGACGATCGGATGACAGTGCGAATGCACGTACAGATCGCCTGCGGGTCGCTCGAAACGATCAACCGCCGCTGTGCATCAGATCCGCACCCGCGGGGACGGCCGGATCATCGGGATCGTCGAGCCAGCCGTGCGGTAGCGCCACCTTGCCCGGCGAACCCTGGCGCCCGCGCGGGCCCTCGGCGTCACGGGGGAAGGGCGCCTTCGGGTCGAGTTCGCCGATGAGGTCCTGCAATTGGGTGAGGCTCGACACGGTGGCGAACGAGCGGCGCAGGTCCGCGCCGACCGGGAAGCCCATCAGATACCAGGCCATATGTTTGCGCAGATCGCGCATGGCCTTGTCCTCGCCCAGGTGTTCGGCGAGCAGGGCGCCGTGCCGGTACAGCACCTCGCCGACGCGTCCGAGATTCGGTGCCTCGGGCAGCGCCTCGCCCCGCAGTGCCGCCTGCAATTCGGCGAACAGCCACGGGCGGCCGAGGCAGCCGCGCCCGACAACGACTCCGTCGCAACCGGTTTCGTCCATCATCCGAACCGCGTCGGCCGCCGAGAAGATATCGCCGTTGCCGAGCACCGGGATCGTCGTGACGGCCTCCTTGAGCCGGGCGATCGCCGTCCAGTCGGCCTGGCCCGAATACCGCTGTGCGGCGGTGCGGGCGTGCAATGCGACGGCCTTGGCGCCCTCGGCCTCGGCGATGCGGCCGGCGTCCAAGTAGGTGAGGTGGTTGTCGTCGATGCCGATGCGGAACTTCACTGTCACCGGAACACCGGCCGGTTCGGCGCCGGAAACCATCGCCTTGACGATCTTGCTGAACAGTGCGCGCTTGTACGGCAGCGCCGCGCCGCCACCCAGTCGAGTGACCTTCGGCACCGGGCAGCCGAGATTGAGGTCGATGTGATCGGCCCAGCCTTCGCCGACAATGATCCGCACGGCCTCGCCGAGTGTGGCGGGATCCACACCGTAGAGCTGCATCGAGCGCGGATGCTCGTCCGCGTCGAAGGACATCATGTGCAGCGTCTTCTCATTGCGCTCGACCACCGCCCGCGCGGTGATCATCTCGCACACATAGATCGAGGTGGAGCTACCGAACTCCCGGCACAACTTCCGAAACGCCAGGTTGGTGATGCCCGCCATCGGCGCGAGCACCACCGCCGGATCGACCGGATACGGCCCGATCCGCAGCATGCTCTTGGCCTCAGCAGTAATCGTCACGCCCACCAGTGTCTCATCAGCGGTACTGCGCCCTGTTCGGCCCTCGCCGTGATTCCGGTTTTGGAAGTAGGAAGATTTTTCCTGTGTGCTCTGCCCGGTCAGCTTCCCGAAGGCGCGTCCATCCCAGGCTGCGAAGCGACGATGTGCGACGTCCCCGCCGCGCGCTTCCGGGTTCGACAACCGGTTTACGAACTCGGCCGCATACGCTTGCGCTGGGACGTATGCGTCGTACTCCGGATCCTGGACCTCATCTGCCGCGTTCGCGTCCCCACTCGTGCGGAAAGTCGCAGTGGCACTGCGGAATTCGTCAACGATCGACCATGGTCCCGGTCAACGTGAATTCGGCAGCACGGTAAGGCTTTCGAATTACTGGTCGCGGAGTCTGCGGTGGTAGATCTCGCGTACGGCCGCGTCGGGATGGGCGTAAGCCGTTGTGGCGCCGGTTAATTTGGCGACACCCAGCTGGGCGCGGTAGGGCAGCAGTTGGGCTGACTTGATGATGGCGGCGAGGCGGCGAGGCACTGTCACCAGTGGTTTGTCCTGCTGTACCGACTTCACGATCGCCTGCGCGACGTCCTCCGGATCCACCGTGGTCAGCGGTGTAATCCAAGCCGGCATATCGGCACCGGCGGACAATTCGGTGCGCACGATGCCGGGCAGCACCGCGCCGACATGTATGCCGTGCTCCTTCATCTCCAGATGCAGCGCCGAGGTGAACCCGACCACCGCGTGCTTGGTCGCACAGTAGGTGGCCAGCCCTGGAAAGCCCTGTGTCCCAGCCAAAGACGCGATATTGATGAGATGTCCGCTGCCGCGGTCCATGAATCGCCCGACGGCCAGGCGCGATCCGTGGATGACGCCGTTGAGGTTGATATCGATGATCCGCTCGGTCATCGCCTCGTCCTCGTCGGCGAATAATCCGGTCGGCATGATGCCCGCATTGTTGACCAGCACATCCAGCGGGCCGAGTTCCTTGTCCACGCTGTCGAGGAAGGCGGCGAAGGAAGCCTTGTCCGTGACGTTCAGCGGTAGGCCGATGATCTTGGCCTCCGGGTCCGCGCCCAACTCCGCCGCCGTCTTGGCCACCAGTTCGACATCGATATCGCCGATCGCGACCGCGGCCCCCGCCGCGAGAAATGCCTCGGCGCTCGCGCGTCCGATACCGCGCGCGCCTCCGGTGATCGCGACAACCTTGCCGGTGAGCGCCCCGTCGCCCTTCGATGTGCTGGACATTTCCTCGGCCTCCTGCGGTCCTGTGAGTATGGCCGGTCAGCGCGGCGCGCCGTCGGCGGCAATACCACCAGTGTCGAGGTTCGCGCCCGGATCGTCGGCGGATTCGGAATCGGGCCCGAGATGATTGCCCGGCTCGGCGCCCCAGCGCCGAGGGCACTTCGACCGTCTCAGACGGCCTCAGTAGCCTGTTTCTCGCGGGTATCGCCCGCGACCACCAGGCTCATCGGAGAGAGCGAATGACGGAACGGATCGAGGGCACCGCAGCAGGCGGACACGACGGCTCCGGCGTGGAGCTGGGTAAGGCTGCCGAGGCGAAGGCTGCCGAGGCGAAGGCCTCCGAGACGAAGGCCGACAAGTCCGGACAGCCGTCGGATCGGAAGTCGGGAACCGTGTCGATTCGCATCTCCACCGTCGTCCGCGGCGCGGTAATCGGCGCATTGGTGATCGCGGTCGCCGTGCTGAGCGGTTTTCTCGTCTCGGCCCGCGGTGATCTCGCCGATCGAAAAGATCGAGAAGCCGCGGATAAGAAGGCCGAGCAGGTGGCCACCGAATACGCGGTCGGCGCGGCCACCGTCAATTATCAGGACATACCGTCATGGATGGCCGAGCTGAAGGCGAATACCGTTGCGCAACTGGCGAATAAGTTCGATGCGACCGCGCCCGAGCTCGAACAGATTCTGGTTCCGTTGAAGTGGACCTCCACCGCCGCGCCGATTACCGCAAAGGTGATGTCGGAGCAAGGCGGTACTACAAAGTCGATGTGTTCGTAAATGGGAGTTCGACGAATGCGCAGAGTCCGGAGGGCGCGCAGACAACAGTGACCTACAACGTCACGCTGGATAAGAGCTCGGACTGGAAGATCACCGATGTGGGCGGTGTCGACGGCGCACTGCCGGTGAAGTAGCGCCGCGAGGAGTTTCGACGGTTGAATCTATAAGTTCGCCACCGAGATCGGCGTTGCCGAACATAAACGCGCCGCCGCCGGAGAAATCCGGCGGCGGCGCGCTCAGGTTTGCGGGGTCGAGATCAGCCAGCGATACCGGCGAGCTCGCGCTTCTTCGCCTCGCGGGCGAGCATGCGGTCGCGCTGCTCTTCGAACTTGATGACGTCCTGGCTCAGCTTCTCCAGGAACAGTCCCAGCCGTTCGCGCACGGCGTCGCCGCGTGCGGTGAAATCGGTGCGTTCGAAGATGTTCCACTTCTTGAGCACAGGCTGCACCACCTCTTCGAGGTGCTGGCGCAGGTCGTAGATGCCGTGCTTGGCCATCAGTACCCCGTTGCGGCGGAAGTTGGGCATGCCGGCGCCGGGCATCTGGAAGTTCTCCAGGATCAGCGTGATCGCCTCGATCGCCTGGTCGGGGGACAGATCCAGGGCCGCGCCGCACATGTTGCGGTAGAAGATCATGTGCAGGTTCTCGTCGGCCGCGACGCGCTGCAGCATGCGGTCGGCGATCGGGTCGTCACAGACCCGGCCGGTATTGCGGTGGCTGACCCGGGTGGCCAGCTCTTGGAAGGTCACGTACGCGACCGAGTGCAGGAAGCCCGCATCGGCCTCGGTCGGCGAAGCGAATCCATTGGTCATGTGGACCATGCGCGCCTCTTCGAGCGCGACGGGATCGACGCCACGGGTCACCACGAGGTAGTCGCGCATGACGATGCCGTGGCGGTTCTCCTCGGCGGTCCAGCGGCCCACCCAGGTGCCCCAGGCGCCGTCCTGCGAGAAGTTCTCGGCGATCTCGCGGTGGTAGGAGGGCAGATTGTCTTCGGTGAGCAGATTCGTGATCATGGCCGCCTTCGCGACCTCGTTCAGTCGGGACTGCTCAGGGTCCCAGTCGACCCCGCCGAGTGCCGCGAAGTTGCGGCCCTCATCCCACGGGACATAGTCGTGCGGATGCCATTCCTTTGCCAGGGAGAGGTGCCGGTTGACGTTTTCTTCGGCAACCGGCTCCAACTCCGTGAGCAGCTCGAGTTGAGTCAGATCCCTTGCCATATACAAGCCCTTCATGTGTGTGCTCTTGCTGGTCAGTTCCCCGGGGTAGACCGTGTGCCGATGCGGCCATACCTTACGGCACCGTAGGTGTGATGCGAAACGCATCTGGCTGACAAATAAGACCTCGTGATAGAGGTCATATGCCGACGTCGGCGTTCGACAACCACACCGAGTGTAGGGGCTCGGCCCGCAGCAAGGGGTCTATCGCTAGGGGCCGAGAGTCGTTAGCCCAACGTGCTGTAACGCACAAAGCCGCAGGTATCGCCATCGCGATCGTTCAGCGCTCTTCGCCGAAGAGTCCGTCGAGGCGATTCCGGAGTGCACCACCTGCGCTCTCGGCCAACGCTTCTCCGATCGCGCCGTCGATGCCACCTGGACTCTTGCCGCTGCCGCCGAGCAGACCGCCGAGTATGTCCGCGCTGCCGCCGCCGAACTGCGTCTGTGGTGTGCGCCACTGCTCACCGGATAGGCCATCGCGATCGAGCCGGCGGAAACTTGGCGACCAGATCGTTGCCGCCGGTGCTCTCCATCGGACCGAGCGTTGATCCAGCGCGCCGACCGTCGAGGCCGCACGACCGGGCCGGTAATCCGCCGAGGAATGTCGGCAATGCCGCCTTCAGCGCATTCGTGGTGCTGGCTTGGTCGATTTGTCGGCGATCTGTCCGATGGGAACCCCGAGAGCAAATCAGCGAGGGAAGTCACTTGTTGCCGAGGGATACCCGGTGGGCGGGGTCGCGTTCGCGGTATCAGAAAGCCAGCGGTGGAATGTGATGTTTCATGGCCGCAGCCGATGCGGGTCGCGAGTTCGGAAGGACCGGAAATGACTCAGGCGTCCGGTATGGAAACCGGACGCCTGACAAGGTGCCCCCAGTAGGGCTCGAACCTACGACCTGCGGATTAAAAGTCCGTAGCTCTACCAACTGAGCTATAGGGGCGCGGATGGACAGTGTAGTGGGCCCGGCGCGGATCGAGTAACCGGGGGCGGGGCGCGTCGGTCGGAAGCTTGCTTCGGTTCGCTCGGGGTTGTCGGGTGCCGGTGCCGAGTCGCGCTGGCGCGCCGGGTAACACGATGCCCGCAGGCAGCGATGCTGCCGGTAAACATTTGGTACCCAGCTTTGTTCATTCCTACCGTGCCGGGCTACCATCCAATCATGTTGCGTACCAATCTCTTTGGATTTGCGGGAGGTGTAGGGTCAGTGCTCGGGGGGACGCAGCGAGGCGGCTGGCCGGTGTCGCGCGGTCGGCGCCGTGGTGACCGGGCCGCTGGTCGGCTCGGATGAACAATGCTGCGTCGCTGTCGAATTCGGAAATCCGAGGCATCACTTTGCTCGATTGCGTGAAGTTTGCCGTAACAGATATCCGGGTGTTTGGGCCGCTGGAGTCTACGGTTTGCCGCGTGTCGGATGGTGTTTCCGGGTACCGTGACGCCTTGGTGAATTACGGAAGAATCGTCGACTTACCCGGCGATCCGGAATTCGGCTTATCGTTGGTGTGCCCGAACGTGTCGCGGCCGGTACGACCGAACGCGACTTCCTACGAGTCGACGCCGGGGGAGGCAGATCCGAGACGAAGTAATGCCCAGGTGCGCACCCCCTGCGGCGCACCTGGGCAAGAAAACTATACCAGCTGGTGTGTTTCAGGATTTTCGCAAGTTTTCGTACCGAAAGTTTGAAACGGGGCGAAATCCCGGTTTGAAGTATTGATAAAACTCATAACTTCGCGCCAATGGTCCGTTCTTTTGGGGCACCGATTTGGCGACGAGTAGGCTTCGGAGGCGTTTCGAGCATGGCACGGCAGCAAGAGCGGGCCCGCCGGACACGCGCGGCGATAATCAGGTCCGCCGCCGTTGAGTTCGGGAAGAGCGGCTATGCCGCTGCATCGCTCAACCGCATTTTGGAAGGTTCACGCGCCACCAAGGGCGCTATGTACTTTCATTTCGATTCCAAGGAAGATCTCGCACGCGCGGTACTCGAGACCGCGGTCGACCGATACCGCACCTCGGCCGAGCGTTGGCTTGCCAGAACGGATCTCGGTCCACTCGACGTCCTGCACGGGATGGTCGACGAGGTGGCATTGCGACTCGAGCACGACATCATCGTGCAGGCCGAATTCCGATTGATCATCGAACCGGACTTCTATCGCGATGTGCAGACCGGCGGCGGTCGGATACTCGGCCGCGCCACCAGAGCGCTCGCGGTCCGAGCCATCGATCAGGGGCAGCTGCGCGCCGACGCCGACCCGGACCGCTTCACCCGCACCATTTCCGCGGCCCTGGCCGGCCAGCGCTATCTGATCGATATCCTCGGCAACGGGGTCGATCTGCGGACCCGGTTCCAGGAGGCGCTCGAGGTCGTGGTCGAGGCGATGGCCACCCCGGAATGGGCCGAGAAGTTCCGCAACGACGGCTGGCGCGCACAGGCCCGACTCGAAGAGCTCGGTTTGGGAGCCTGAACAGCCGATTTGGGAAACGCGGCCGATCTGTCATAAGCTATCCCAGCTCCCAACGGACACCCGTTGAAGCCGGTCCGGAGAAATCCGGGGCGAGCCCCCTTCGTCTAGCGGCCTAGGACGCCGCCCTTTCAAGGCGGTAGCGCGGGTTCGAATCCCGTAGGGGGTACGGTCTTCGGATCGTTGGAAGCAACGCAAGGCCCTGTGGCGCAGTTGGTTAGCGCGCCGCCCTGTCACGGCGGAGGTCGCGGGTTCGAGTCCCGTCAGGGTCGCAAAATAAGCGCCGGAGCAATCCGGCGTTTCGCGTATGGCATTCACCACGGGTGCCTGCGGCCAGGTAGCTCAGTTGGTACGAGCGTCCGCCTGAAAAGCGGAAGGTCGCCGGTTCGATCCCGGCCCTGGCCACCCGCAGACCCGCGGACTCTGCGCGCAGAAAGCGCGCGCCGAGTCTGCGGGTTCAGTGTTTTGTGGGGTGCGATCCTCACGCCCCGCTCGGCGGCCTCTCACCCCGCGAACCCAAGTCCGTCCCGGTGTGCCGTGGCTTGGCTGTGGCCGTTTTCCGGTGTTGCGCTACTCGAGTTCGGCCTCTCGTAGAAGTGGCGTCCTGTGGTCGTGGCCGCTTTCACGGCATGACCTTGTTTCGGCTGTGGCGCTGTCCAGTGCCGCTGGTCGGTGTGCGTCCTGTGGGCGTGGTCGTTTCTTGGTGTGAGCTTGTCTCGGTGTGGTGCTGCCCAGGTGTCGTTGTCGGTCGATGTGCGTCCTGTGGGCGTGATCGCTTCTCAGGTGAGTTGTTTCGAGGGGGGTCTGCCCGGGCGGTCGTTGCTCGCGTGTGGTGTTTTCCGTCGGGTTACCGGGTGTGCTTTCTCGGGTGCGGCGATCTCTCGTGCCCACAGGAGGCGGATCCGGAGAAGGAGCGGATCTCAGGCATTGGGGCGGAAATTGGGGGCTTGGTGATCATGGTGGTGGGATGCTGGGGGGATGGCGGAGAAGTGGTATTACTGCTTGAAGCATCAGCGGGCCGAGAGTGGGAAGCAGTGTTGGTTTCGGGATCGGATGGGGCCGTATCCGGATCAGACCACTGCTGAGCGGGCGTTGGAGATCGTGCATGCGCGCAATGCCCGGGAAGATGCTCGGGACCGGGATTGGCGCCATGGCGATAAGTGAGCCGGCGTCAGGGGTGGTGTGCGGCAACTGATTTCGGTGCGGATCCGGGGATACTCGGCGGGGTGGGTGCGGTGATTTGCGAGGTAGTCGGCAGGTCGCGGGTATTCGGGTGATGGCGGGAGCGTGCGGGCGCTCAGGTGGTCTTCAGTTCGATCAAGTACGGTTCTTGGCAATCAGACGAGTGCTCCGGGTCCTGTCGTGGGTCTGCGGGCTGGAACAGGTGAGCAGGGAGGGCGACCCTTGAGGGTTACCGTTGTTGTGCCGACCTACAACGAGCGGGAGAATCTGCCGGTTGCGGTGGAGCGGCTGACGGCGCTGCTGGTGCCCGATCTGCATGTGCTCGTGGTGGATGACAATTCGCCGGACGGGACCGGTGAGATCGCCGACAAGCTGGCGGTTGAGCTGCCGAATGTCGTGGGCGTACTGCACCGCACCGAAAAGGACGGATTAGGCCGCGCCTACGTGGCCGGGATCACCCGGGCATTGGACGAGGGCGCCGATGTGGTGATCCAGATGGACGCCGACCTGTCACATCCGGCCGAGGTCATTCCGGCCATGCTGGAGAAGCTGAGCACCACCGATGCCGGTGTCGTGCTCGGCTCCCGCTACGTGCCCGGCGGGTCGACCGCCGAGGAGTGGAAGTGGTACCGCAAGGCGCTGTCCGCGTGGGCCAACTTCTACGTGAACCTGATCCTGCGTCTGAGCGTGAAAGACGCGACCGCCGGATTCAAGGCGTGGAAGGCTGACACGCTGCGCGCCATCGACGTGGCCTCGATCCGCAGCAACGGATACTCGTTTCAGGTCGAGATGAACTATCGGACCGTCAAGAAGGGCATCACGATCGCGGAGGTGCCCATCCGGTTCGAGGAGCGCACCCTCGGCGCCTCCAAGATGAGCCTCAAGGTCCAGCTGGAATCCGCCCTTATGCCGTGGAAGCTACTGTTCGGCCGCTCGGTCTGACACATTCCCGACGATGACCGGGCATCCGCACTCCAGTCGGGCATCCGCACTCCAGTCGGGCATCCGCACTCCAGTCGGGCATCCGCACTCCAGTCGGGCATCCGCACTCCAACCGGGCATCCGCACTCCAACCGGGCATCCGCACTCCAACCGGGCATCCGCACTCCAACCGGGCATCCGCACTCCAACCGGGCACCCGCACTCCAACCGGGCATCCACCCACCGACCGGGCACCCACCCACCAACCGGGCATCCACCCACCAATCGGGCACCCGCACTCCAATCGGGCATCCACCCACCGACCGGGCATCCACCCACCGACCGGGCATCCACCCACGAACCGGGCACCCGCACACGAACCGGGCACCCGCACTCCAACCGGGCACCCGTCCGCCAAATATCGGGCACCCGATCGCCTGCCGGACATCTGTGTACGGAGTACCGCGGTATACGGGGGTGCACGGTGAAGGCGCCCGGCGGCGACATCAGCGGTCCGGCTGTGGCCAGTTCAGCAGGGTGTCGGTGTACAGCTGACGAACGGCTTCGACATTGTCGTCCATATCGCTGGGGTCCCAGCTGCTGACGTCGATCGGGTCGAGTATCGCCACATCGACGGTGCCCTTGCGCGCGACCATCGAGTTGCGCCAGTTGACTTCACCAGCATTGCGGATCACCACCGGGATCACCGGCACCCCGGCCTGAATCGCGATATGGAAGGCCCCCTTCTTGAACGGGCCGATTCTCGGCGTATACGACCGGGTGCCTTCGGGTGAGACCGCGATCGACAGCCCGCCGCGCAGCGTATGCACCACCGGCGCGAGCGCCGCCTTGGCCTGCGTGGTGTTCGCACGGTCGATGAAGGTCACCCCGACGAACCGCATCAGCGGACCGAAGATCGGATTCTTCGTCAGCTCCTTCTTGCCGATTCCGGTGACCCCGCCTGCGAGCACCTTGGGCACGATGATCACGTCGAACTGGCTCTGATGGTTGAACAGGAAGACGGCGGGCCGTGGCGCGCGGGCGTTTTCCGCACCGCTGACGCGCAGCCGGATACCGGTTGTGCCGAGAGTCGCACCGGTTCCGTAGGCCATCAGCGCATCGGCCATCTTCCGGCGCTGGCGCGTATACGACTTGCTCAGCACACCGAACAATGCCCCGGCCAGTAGTCCGGCGAATCCGGCGACGGTGCGCAGATAGTCGATCGCGCGCGGTGGTCGGCGCGGACGGAACCTCAGTACGGGCCAATTCTGTTCGACGGCGGCGGTGCCGAGCTGGCGATCGGGATTCACCGTCACCGGATGTCCGACCACCGAGAGCAGCGGCAGATCGGCGATGCTGTCGGCGTAGACATAGCTGTGGGTGATATCCAACACATGCGCTGCGGCGAATTCGCGAACCGCGTCGGCCTTGCCATTGCGCCACAGGGTCTTTCCGTCTGCGTAACCGGTGAGCACACCGTCGGTTGTCGCCATCCGCGTGTACAGCACGTGCTCGATACCGAGTTCGGCCGCGGCGGGTTCGACCTGGAATCGGGTGAGTGCGGTGGCGAGCACAACGGTGTGTCCGGCTGCCTCGTGCGTCCGGATCAGCTGCCACGCTTCGGGATACAGATGCCCGTAGATCTTTTTCCGGAACAGCCGCGTGCCCAACTCGTCCAGCTCGGCTTCCGGTTGGGCGGCCAGTGTCCGCATCGCCTGCTGGAGGAACCGGCTGTATTCGCCATCGGTGAGTTGGTTGCGGATGCTGTCGAGCAGGGTGTCTGCGGCGGTTGCGCCCTTATTGCTCCGAAATGTCCGCCGCCACAGCGACGACCGCCCGAAACCATCCACAACAGTGGCGAAGTCGAAGACCGCGGCCACCTGCGGGCCCTGCGGCCCGGATCGAATCGCGGCGATGGCCGCCGCGAGATCCGTTGGGACCGCGGGGCTCTGTTCAGCCATCAGGCGCCCCGTACCGAAATATTGGACGGGTCGAGTGCGGCGGCCTGGGAGATGCGGGTTGCGATGATGCGCAGCTGGCCAGCGAATTCTTTTCTGCGCCGGACCAATTCGGCCCTCGGCTTGGCCGAGTCGTGACTCACGTGGGCCAACAACCCGTGGTTGTCCGCGAGTTTGAGTGCGCTGGAGAACAATTCGGTGGAGACCGATTCCGGACTGTGCAGTCGCTGCTGCAGCAGCATCTGCCTACCGACGGCGACGCATTCGTCGATGAACTCCTTGCGATCGATCTCCTCGGCGCTGTCGCGGGCCTCGAGCCGCTCGGCCACGACGAGTTGCGCGTCGACGAACGCGCGCAACGCGCGATGGGCCATCATGAATCCGGATGCGGTGAGTTTGTGCAGAATATCCTCGCCGAGGGTGTCCGCCGCGGTGTGTTGGTGCCAATCCGGGTCCACCAGTAGCATTTCCGCGGTCATCTGCGCCGAGAACTCGGCCCGCTCCGGGAAGAAGAATTCGAACTTCAGCAGATCGCGCAGTCGGAAGGCCTCGTCCCAGCCCGCCCGCAGTTGATCCGGCGCCTGCATTTCCAAGGCGCACAGGATGGACAATTCGAGTATGGCGCGGTTGATGAACCAGTGCACCGCGCTATTGCGATAGAACGCGGCCTCCAGATGCGCACCCGATTCGATCGAGTACACCGGTTCCAGCCCGCCGCGATACACCGTCACGACCCTGGCCAGCGACAATTGCTCGAGTACCACCGCGAGACTCTGCTCGTCGCGCAACGCCGCCAGCTCGCCGCTCGGCAACCCGCGCTGTTCGATGTACCGCAGCACGGGGGCCAGCACGGTACGCACTTCGCCGAGGGTGAGCGCACGCTCGTGCACACCCAGTAGCGCCAACGTGACCAGCGCGTTGACCGTGACCGGGGTGACCGTATTGATACCGACGGCGACCTCGAAGGCCAACCGCTGTACGGCCTTTCGCTCCAGTTCGGCGACCTGCGCCGACTCGGCGACATTGTTCGGCGCGGTGCCCGCCGCTTCGGTGCGGTGCAGCGGGATGATCGTCGGCGGCGGGGTGAGCGGATCCCCGTATGCGGCAAGGCGATCGCGTGCCGAGAGCGGTTCGCCGAATCGCACATAGACGTGTCCGGCCGAATGCTGTTGGCTGCGTACATAACGCGCCAGCCAGGCCAGCCCCTCGGGCTTCTTCTTCCCGCCGACCTGTTCGGTGGCGATGGCGCCGAGTTCGTTCAGGCGCTCATAGGTGATCGAGACCGGGACGAGCATGACATCGTCGATCCGATTCGAACGGACCGCGGCGGCAAGGTAATTCAGCAATCCGTAGCGCGGCGGGCGTAGCTTGCCGGTGCGGGTGCGGCCGCCCTCGAAGTACCACTCCATATTGAATCGCTTGGCCAGCAGGTAGGCGAAGTACTCCTCGACCACCGCCTTGTAGACGTCGTCGTCACCGAAGCTGCGCCGGATGAAGACCGCGCCGGTGCGGCGGGCGATCGGCCCCATCGGCCAGAAGCTCAGATTCGCGCCGCCGATCACATGATTCGGTGGAAAGTCATTGCGGGCCAGCACGTCACCGAGGACCAACGCATCGACATAGGACCGGTGCGAGGGCAGGAAGACCAGGGGATGGTTCCGGTTCAACGCGCGCAACCCGTCCAGGCCGGAGTCGTCGGAGTCGACCTTCCAGGTCGAGGCATGGATCGGGCGCATTGCCTGGGTGAACAGATCCGAGACCAACCGGCTCTGGGCGGCGACGAGCTCGTTCAGCGCCTTCTCCGCCCGTCGGTACACCTCATGCGGACTCATGCCGAGCTGATCGGCGATGAGTTCGAGCCTGCGCAGGAACTCGGGGGAGTCGAGGATCTCCTCGGCCACCAGCCGCGGCACCTTGTACCGGTCGCCGATGATGGAACGTTCAGCGCGTTCCAGAGCGACGACCGCGGCGCGCACGATAGCGCGGGCGAACGGCTCGGCGGAGCCCTTCATGAGCAGCGCCGCCGCCTCCGGGTTATTGGCGCGCAGTTCGCTGAGCAGTGCTGGCTGGCCGGTGAGCACCACGTGACGGTCCGGTGATTTGCCGATCAACCGGCGTTGCGCGAACCGGTTCGGCTTGCGCGGATTGGTCAGCAGGGCCAAGTCGGCGAAGGTGATGCGGCGGACCCCGTCGCGTTCCGCCGGCAGCCACAGCACCCGGATCGGCACGACCAGCGGATCGTCGCGCCGTCCGACGAGTCGATCGCCGATCGCATCCGCATCCAGATCCAACTGGGTAATGGGTGCGTCGACGCCGAGTTCGTGTTCGACGCCGCCCTCGGCCAGCCAGGCGCCGACGAGTTCGCGTTCCACGCGGGAGCCCGCATCGATCAGTGCCACCACGGAGTCGGGTGCTGCCGCTCGAGCCGGAGCGGGCGAATCCCCGCGATGATCGATCATGACTCCTATTGAAGCCCGCCAGTGGATTCCGCGCAGGAACTCCGGCGGGCGAGTTGGGCATCAGGCCCCGACACGGCGTTTGCGATCGCGCGCGATCGTGATCGCGAACTAGGCTGCGCGCATGGATTGGGCGTTACGCGCGTGCGGCTGGCACGGCCATTACACCTATGCGCCGGACGAGCAGGATCTGGCGGAGCGGCTGCATGTTCAGACGGTGGCCGGTGTCGCGTGGCGGTGTCTGCGCTGTGGCACTTTCGTGCCCGGCGAACCGGTGGGCTCCGGACCCGCCGACCATGCGCCGGAGGTGCCGCGCGGACGACTGCTGCGGGACCGCTGGCTGATGCGGGCATTGGCGATCGAGCGGTTGGTGCGAGGTTTGCTGTTGGTGGTCGCCGCGCTCGCCGTCTTCAAATTCCAGTCCTCGCGCGAGGATATGCGGGCGGCCTTCGACCAGGAACTGCCGCTGCTGCGGCCGCTGGCCGATCAGATCGGCTGGGATATCGACCGATCCAAGATCGTGCATCTGATCGATGACGCGTTCTCGCTGTCGAATACCACTTTGCTGTGGGTGGCCATCGGCATCCTCGCCTATGCGGCGCTGCAGGCGATCGAGGCGGTCGGGCTGTGGTTGGTGAAGCGCTGGGGTGAGTATTTTGCTGTGGTCGCGACCAGCATCTTCCTGCCGTTGGAGATCTACGAGCTGACCGAGAAGATCACCGTGCTGCGCATCGGGGCGCTGCTGATCAATATCGTCGCGGTGGTCTGGCTGGTCTACAGCAAGCGGTTGTTCGGAGTGCGGGGTGGCGGGGCCGCGTACCACGCAGAGCACAGCACGGAGAGTTTGCTGAGCGTCGAGCGGTCGGCGGTCGCAGTGCCCGGGGAGTAGCCGTTCGCTGTGGTCTGGAGCACAGTAGCGACCTATGCAGGTAATGCTAACCTTACTTTTCTAAGTTAGGTCAGCATAACCTTGGAGGATCGTTGTCGACCACGGAGCGCTCGCGCGTTGAGTATGTGACCGATCCGGCGGCAGCGATGTCCCGGCTGGCGGCGGCCGAGCGCTTCGGCGAATACGTGATGTACGAACGGCCCGGCGAATGGGTATTCGCCGCGGATCCGCTCGGCAGTGTCGAACTCGACGCCAACGAACTACGCGTGTCCTGGGATGGGCGCGGCGCCACCAGTGTCTGGGAGGGCAGCCCGGCACGCGTCGTCGACAACGCGCTCGCCACGCTGCCGCTCGGCGGGCGCCAGGCCTACGGCTGGATCGGATTCGAATTCTGCGCATGGGCATTGGATGCGACGCGGCATCTGCATCCGCGTACCGCACTGGCCCATCTGATGATTCCGCGCATCGAGGTGCGTGTCGGCGAGTTCGGCGTCCGGATTTCCGGGGCGACACCGACCGAGGCCAATGACATTCGCGATCTCATCGCCGCATCCCAGGAAACCGAACTGCCGCAGGCGCATCCGGTCGACGTGCGTCTCGATCCGACCGGATATCGCGATCGGGTCGCCGAGGCGGTCGCGGAAATCCGTTCCGGCCGCTATCAGAAGGTCATCCTGTCCAGGAAGGTCGATCTGCCGTTCGCGGTGGATGTCCCGGCCAGTTATCGGCTCGGCCGCGCCAACAACACTCCGGCGCGCTCGTTCCTGCTTCGCCTCGGTGGACTCGAGGCCGCCGGATTCAGTCCCGAGTTGGTCGCCTCCGTCGACGAGGATCGGGTGGTCACCACCGAGCCGCTCGCCGGTACACGCGCCTTCGGACTCGGCGAAGCGATCGATATGGCGGCTCGCGCTGAGCTCATCACCGATCCCAAAGAAATCGTGGAGCACGCGATTTCGGTGCAGACCTCCTTCGCCGAGATCACCGAGGTGGCCGATCCCGGCACGCCCGCGGTCTCCGATTTCATGGCGGTTCGCGAACGTGGCAGCGTGCAGCACCTGGCCTCGACGGTGCGCGGGCGGCTCGCGGCAGATCGTTCCAGTTGGGATGCGCTGGAGGTTTTGTTCCCGTCGGTTACAGCGTCCGGTATTCCGAAGCGTGCGGGTGTCGATTCGGTATTCCGTCTCGACGGTGCGCCGCGTGGTCTGTATTCCGGTGCCGTGGTGACGATTTCGCCGAGCGGTGCGATGGAGGCGGCGCTGGTGCTGCGGGCGGTGTACCAGACCACCCAGGGTGCGTGGCTGCGGGCCGGTGCGGGCATTGTCGGGCAGTCGCGGCCGGAGCGCGAATTCGAGGAGACCTGCGAAAAGCTGGGCAGTGTCGCGCCCTACGTGGTCAAGGCCTAGCAAATTCAGACCCATCAAGGTCGGCCCGCGTTCCGAATCATCTGCTGGGGCAACCCGGTTATCCGGGGTTCGGATCGGGGGTGGCGATATCGGACTCGCGCCACCCCCGACCGTTCCGGTCAGCCTCGGCTGGTGCGTAAGGCCTTCTTATCGATCTTGCCGACGGCGGTGATCGGCAGTTCGTCGGTCTGGCGGAGCAGGTCCGGGAGTTTGTAGGTCGCCAGGCCACGGTCGGTGAGGAAGGACTTCAGCTCGGCCAAGGTCGGCATCTCACCGTCGACAACCAGGACGGCGCAGACCTTTTCACCCAGCGCGGCATCGGGGAAGCCGACGGCTGCCGCATGCCGGACCGACGGGTGGGCGAGCAGATGTTCCTCGAGTTCATCGCAGGAGATGTTCTCGCCGCCGCGGTTGATGACGTCCTTGATACGGCCGGAGACGATCAGATGGCCGCTCGGCAGTCGGCGCACGAGATCGCCGGAGCAGTAGTAGCCGTCGGTGGTGAAGGCGCGGGCGTTGTGTTCGGGCGCGCGGTAGTAGCCGCGGATTGTGTAGGGCCCCTTGGCGAGCAGTTCGCCCTCTTCGCCCGGAGCGACATCGTTGCCCTCGGCATCCACGACCCGCACCTCGTCGGCAGGCGAGAGCGGACGGCCCTGGGTGGTGCAGACGATATCGGCGCTGTCGTCGAGGCGGGTGTAGTTGAGCAGGCCCTCGGCCATACCGAAGACCTGTTGCAATTGCACGCCCAGCGCGGGCGCGACCTCGCGGGCGTTCACCGCGGCCAGCCGTGCGCCGCCGACCTGGAGTAGACGAAGTGAGCCGAGGTCGGCGTCCTCCCATTCGGTTGCCGCGCACCAGAGTTGGGCCAGCGGCGGCACGACTGCGGTGACGGTGACGCGATGTCGTTCGATGGCGACGAAGGCGCTTTCCGGGCTCGGATCGGTGATGAAGGTGACGGCCGCGCCGACCGAGACGGTGCCCAAGATGCCGGGGCAGGCGAGAGGGAAGTTATGTGCGGCGGGCAGTGTCGCGAGGTAGACGTCGTGTTCGGTCAGCCCGCAGACCTCGGCGCTTGCGGTGGCGTTGTAGACGTAGTCGTCGTGGGTGCGCGCGATGAGCTTCGGCAGGCCGGTAGTGCCGCCGGAGACCAGCATCAGCGCGATATCGCTCGGATCGATTTCGGGCAGTGAACCACCGTCGCGGGGAATCGAATTCAGATCGGTGAAGGTTCCCGGATCGCCGAGTATCAGAACGTGGTGCAGGGTGGGCACGGCCGAACGGAGAGTTTCGGCCAGTTCGCGGTAGTCGAAGTCACCGAGCCGGTCCGCCGCGATGTACGCGACAGCCTCGGAAAGTCCGGCCAGATGCTCGATTTCGGCGCGGCGATGGGCGGGCAGGGTCAGCACCGGAATGATTCCGGCGCGTAGCAATCCGAACAGGACCGTCAGGAACTCCGGCACATTCGGCAGTTGTACTACCACCCGATCGCCCGGCGCGATGCCGAGTGCGAGCAATCCGTGGGCCATTCGGTCGGCTTCGGCATCCACCCACGCGTAGGTGCGCGCGTTGTCGGCATCGAGCAGTGCGGTGCGGTGCGGGTGCCGGGTCGCGGTCGCGCGCAGCAGGTCGCCGAGTGGGCGGCCGGTCCAGTAACCGGCCGCGCGATAGGTAGCGGCGTCGGTGGCGGGGAAGGGGACGTAGCCGTCGTGATGGGTGGGCGAGGTGGATGTCGAAGTCACGGTCTGCCTCACTGGAAGATCTGCTGCCCGATTAAGGGTCTCATAACATAGGTTAGGCAACCCTATCTCAATGCGGTAGGCTACCGCCGAGCAGTCTCGATCCGCCGGATGCGGCGGCGACCAAGGAGTGACAGCGCCAGATGGAGCCAGCACAGCGACCGGGGGACGGGGCGGGGATCAGCCGGGACGAAATTCGCGCGGCCATCGCGAGGCAGCTCGACGTTCCCGTCGAGACGATCGCCGATGGCGATGATCTGATCCAGCTCGGACTGGACTCCATTCGCACCATGAAGTTGGCGGGCGGCTGGCGCAAGCATGGGCTGGAGATCAACTTCGCGCAGTTGGCGGCGGCGCCGTCGGTCGCGGAGTGGGCGCGGTTGCTCGGTGTCGACGAATCCGTCACGACGGTCCAACCCGGACGGGTCGAAAACGTAGATCCCGAGGATGAATTCGCGCCCTTCCCGTTGGGGTCGATGCAGCACGCCTATTGGGTTGGTCGCTGTGAGGAACAGGATCTCGGCGGTGTCGCCGCACACCTGTATGTCGAATTCGACGGTGCCGAGGTCGATCCCGAACGATTGGCGGGGGCGGTGACGGGTCTCGTTGCGGTGCATCCGATGCTGCGAACCAGGTTCCTTCCCGACGGCACCCAGCAGACCATTCTCAACCCGGGTCGGCCCGTGTTCTCGGTCGTCGATCTACGCGCGCTTACTTCCGCGGCGGCTGCGGCCGAGCTCGAGCGATTGCGCGACAGCAAGACTCATCAGCGGCTGTCCATCGAGGACGGCCAGGTGCTCGATGTGACACTGAGCCTGCTCGCCGACGGTCGCACCCGGCTGCATCTCGATGTCGACATGATCGCGGGTGACGCGATGAGCTATCGCGTCCTCGTCGCCGACCTCGCCGAGCTCTACCACGGCGGCACGGTGCCGCCGCAGGGCTACAGCTATCGCCGCTATCGCACCGAGCGCACGGTGGATTCCGTTGCCAGGGAACGCGATAAGCAGTGGTGGCGCGATCGGCTGCCGGAGCTGCCCGGCGCACCGGAACTGCCGACCATTCCGGTCAGCGAACGCGCCGAGCCGCATCGCACCGTCCGCTACAACCACTGGTTGGAGCCGGAAGCCAAGCAGCGGCTGCTCGCCGCCGCGCATGCCCGCGGCATTACACCGGCAATGGCACTGGCCGCGGTATTCGCCGAGACCATCGGCGGCTGGTCGGCGCAGAGCCGCTTCCTGCTGAATGTGCCACTGTTCCACCGTGAACCGGTGCATCCGGATATCGACCGGGTGATCGGTGATTTCACCTCCTCGATCATGCTGGAGGTGGATGTCACCGACAACGTGACGGTCGCCGAGCGGGCCAAGGCACTGCAGCGTGCGATGCACGAAAGCGGTGCGCACACCGCGTATTCCGGACTCGAAGTGCTGCGCGATCTCGGCAGACAGCGCGGCGAGCCGGTGCTCGCGCCGATCGTTTACACCAGCGCGCTCAACCTGGGCGAGTTGTTCGCCACCTCGGTCACCGAGACGTTCGGCGAGCCGGTGTGGATCATCTCGCAAGGCCCGCAGGTGCTGTTGGACGCGCAGGTCACCGAGGTGCGCGGTGGGCTACTGCTGAACTGGGACGTGCGCGAATCGGCGTTCCCCACGGGCATGATCGACGCCATGTTCGCCAGCTACACCGAGGCCATCAGCAGGCTGGGTGCGGGCGAAGCCGGCTGGAGCGCCGAGGCCGCCGTACAGCTGCCGGTCGCCCAGGCCGCCGTGCGTGCCGCGGTGAACGCGACCGACGGCCCGGTCTCCGGACGAGCGCTGCACCAGGGTTTCTTCGACCATGCCCGCAGCGCACCCGAAGCACCCGCGGTGCTGTGGCGGCGCGACGGCGTGGACGGCGGCTGGAGCTACGGCGAACTTGCCGCACAAGCGCTCTCGGTCGCGGCCGCGCTACGCGAGATCGGGGTCCGGCCCGGCGAAACCGTCGCGGTACAGCTGCCGAAGGGACCGGATCAGATACTCGCCGTACTCGGTGTGCTCGCGGCGGGTGCCGCGTATGTGCCCATCGGTTTCGATCAACCGGTCGGGCGACGCGCGGAGATCCTGCGCACCGGCGACGTGGTCGCCGCGCTAACCGTCGACGGCGGCGATATGGGCCGCCCGGATATCACCTGTCTGCCGCTGTGGGCGGCGCGTACCCATCCGAATCCATTGGCCGAGCCGGTGATTCCGGATCCGGAGTCGATCGCCTATGTGCTGTTCACCTCCGGCTCAACCGGTGTCCCGAAGGGCGTCGACGTGCCGCACCGCGGTGCGATGAACACCATCGACGCGGTGAACGAGTGGTTCGAGGTCGGCCCGACCGACCGGGTACTCGGACTGTCCGCGCTTGAATTCGACGCTTCCGTCTACGACATGTTCGGCATGTTCGCCGTCGGCGGCTCGGTCGTCGCGCTGTCGGCCGCGCAGCGCGAGGAGGCCACCAGTTGGGTGGAATTGCTGGCCCACCACCGGGTCTCGATCCTCAACTGCGTGCCGAGCATGCTCGATATGATCCTGGAGATCGGCGGGGACCACCTGGGCGCTTCGTTGCGCGCGGTCACCCTCGGCGGCGATTGGGTCGGCGCGGATCTGGCGCGGCGGCTGGCGAAGCAGGTGCCCGGCTGCCGGTTCTCCGGATTGGGCGGTGCCACCGAAACCTCCATCCACAACACCATTTGCGAGGTCGCCGACCCACCCGGGCATTGGGCCACCGTCCCGTTCGGTGTGCCGCTGCGCAATGTGCGCTGCCGCGTGGTGAATTCGGCTGGCCGCGACTGCCCGGACTGGGTGCCCGGCGAATTCTGGGTCGGCGGTGCGAATGTCGCGGCGGGTTATCGCAACGATCCGGAGCGCACCGCGCAACGGTTCGTCGTGCACGACGATCTGCGCTGGTACCGCACCGGTGATATGGCGCGCTACTGGCCCGACGGCACCATCGAATTCCTCGGTCGCGCCGACCATCAGGTGCAGATCCGCGGCTACCGGGTGGAATTGGGCGAGGTGGAAAGCGGACTGCGCACCGCACCGGGTGTGCGGCACGCGGTGGCCGCCGTGGTCGGCACGGGTGCGCCGAAGTTGGTCGCGGCGGTCTCGGGCGAGGTCGCCTCCGTCGAGGCAATTGTCACCGCGGTTCGAGATCTGTTGCCCGGCTACATGATTCCCACTCGCATCGAGATCCTCGAGCAGATGCCGTTGACCGATAACGGCAAGCTGGATCGGCGCGCGGTGGTTGCGCTGTTGGAGCCCGATACGGCCGAAGCGGTGGACGCAGGCCCGCGCACGCCGCTGGAGGCCGCGCTGGGCACCATCGTCGCCGAAGTGCTCGGTACCGATCGCATCGGCGTGCACGACGACTTCTTCGGTGCGGGCGGTGACTCGGTGCTGGCCACCACGGCCGTCGCCAGGATCCGCGAATGGCTGGAGGTGGACCATGCGCTGGTCGCCGATCTGCTGGTCGGCCGGACGGTGGCCGGGTTGGCGGGGCGTCTGGTGGAGCGGGAGACCAGCCGCGGTACGCCCGACCGCCTGGATGCCGTCGCCGAGTTGTACTTGGAGGTGCTGGCCATGACCGACGAGGAGATCCTCGCCCAGGCGTGAGCCGCGCACACTAGACTTGGCGATCATGAGCCATTGGGATACCTCGAACATTCCCGATCAGAGTGGCCGCACGATCATCGTCACCGGCGCGAATAGCGGGCTGGGGGCGGTGACGGCGCGTGCGCTGGCCGGGGCGGGTGCGCAGGTGGTCCTGGCCTGTCGGAATGTGGCCAAGGGCGAGAAAGTGGCAGGGGAGATCGGTGCGCGGGCCGAGGTGCGCGAACTCGATCTCGCGGATCTGGCCTCGGTGCGTGCGTTCGCCGATGCGGTCGACCGGGCCGACGTACTGATCAATAACGCGGGCGTAATGGCGGTGCCGCAGCGACGGACCGCCGACGGCTTCGAAATGCAAGTCGGCACAAACCATCTCGGTCACTTCGCGCTGACCGGGCTGCTGCTGGAAAAGATCTCGGACCGGGTGGTTACGGTCTCGAGCAGTGCGCACCGGGCCGGCAAGATCGATCTGGACGATCTGAACTGGGAGCGCCGCAAGTACCAGCGCTGGTCGGCCTACGGTCAGGCGAAGTTGGCCAACCTGATGTTCGCTTATGAGCTGCAGCGCAGGTTGACCGCGGCGGGTTCGTCGAAGATTTCGGTGGCCGCGCATCCCGGTTATGCCGCAACGGAACTGCAGTCGCACACCGAATCCATCCTGGACACGGTCATGGCGCTGGGCAACCGGCTGCTGGCCCAAAGCGCCGAAATGGGTGCGTTGCCGGAGATCTACGCGGCTACCGAGCAGGTCGAGCCGGGCGCGTTCTATGGTCCCGACGGATGGGGCGCCATGCGCGGCTACCCGGGGCTGTCCGGTTCCACCGCGGCATCCAAGGACGAGCAGGTCGCGCGCGGCCTGTGGGAGCTGTCGGAGAAGCTTACCGGCGTTGTCTACGCATTCGGCAAGTAGCCGAATCCGTTGCGGCGCAGGTCGACTCGGTTCGACCTCTACTGACCAGGGTGTCGTCATTCAAGTGCCCCAGGCTGCGGTCTCATGATGTGGGTCACATTCGGGGATGTCACACTCGGATGGGCCGCGTCGTCCTCTCTGTGAACCCAACCGAATGGAAAGGCAGAGATCATGGAACAGCGCTTCAACCTCTACGCCAACCCGGTCGCCGGCAGCTACGTCAAGCGCCTCATCACCGCGGGCAAGGTCGTCGACGGATCGTCCCTGCCCGCCGCCACCTACGAGCTGGTCAAGATCCGCGCCAGCCAGATCAACGGCTGCGGCATGTGCGTCGATATGCACACCAAGGATGCCGCGCACGCGGGTGAGACCGCCGTGCGACTCAACCTCGTCGCCGCATGGCACGAGGCCACCGTTTTCACCGAGGCCGAGCGTGCCGCTCTCGCCCTCACCGAAGAGGCCACCCGCATCGGTGACGGCCGCGGCGTCAGCGACGAGACCTGGGAGCAGGTGCGCAAGCACTACGACGACGATCAGACCGCTGCGCTCATCGCGGCCATCGCCACGATCAACGCGTGGAACCGGATGAATGTGATCGTCCGCACCCCGGCCGGTGGTTACGTCCCCGGTCAGTTGGGGTGAGCTGCGGCACGAAAATCGGCCCTGCGGTTACCTCGGGATAGTCCCTGGTACAGTCACCGTCGTGCAGCGCGTCTATTTCTGGTTTAGCAAGCCGGCCCCGGGTGGGTCGGTCTGCGGCAACCATTTGCGCTGACCTCACCTCCACCCCGAGCCGGATGATTGACCGGCTCGACGGGTTTCACCTCCGTGGGTCGGCCTTGAAGTAAAGGAACCCACAAACGATGACTACCGCAGCCGACGCCGACGCGCGGCATGCCCACCCGTCGCCCGACCACCACCCCTCATCGAATCGCTCCGCGATGCTGTTCGGTTTGGACGACCAACGCACGCTGAGTGTGAGCCCGTTGCGCTCACCGGCCGAGGTGCGTCAGGTGCACCGGATCACCGATGCCCTGGCCGATGTGGTCCGAGCCGGTCGCAAAGCCACCGTCGACGTGCTCGATGGTGCCGACGATCGCCTGATGGTGATCGTCGGACCGTGTTCGGTCCATGATCCGGCCGCCGCGCTGGATTACGCACGTCGCTTAGCCGCCAAGGCGGCCGAGCTGGACGATCGGCTGCACGTCGTGATGCGGGTGTACTTCGAGAAGCCGCGCACCACCCTGGGCTGGAAGGGTCTGATCAACGATCCGCACCTGGACGGCTCCTTCGACGTCAATACCGGCCTCGGCATCGGCCGCAAGGTACTGGTCGATATCACCGCTCTCGGCCTGCCGGTGGCCTGTGAATTCCTCGACCCGATCACCCCGCAGTACATCGCGGATCTGGTCTCCTACGGCGCCATCGGCGCGCGCACCGCGGCCAGCCAGGTGCACCGCCAGCTCAGCAGCGCACTGTCCATGCCGGTCGGGATCAAGAACGGCACCGACGGCGATGTGCAGGTGGCCGTCGACGGTGTGCGGGCCGCCGCGGCCAGCCACGTATTCCCCGGCACAGATCTGGACGGCCGCTCGGCGCTGATCCGCACCACCGGAAATCCGGACTGCCATGTGATCCTGCGGGGCGGCAGCACCGGCCCGAACTACGACGCCGCCTCGGTCCGCGAGGCCTGCATGCGCTTGGAGAAGGCATCGCTTCCGCAGCGGATCGTGGTGGATGCCAGCCACGGCAACAGCAATAAGGATCACAACAAGCAGGTCGATGTGGTCACCGATATCGCGGGCCGGTTGGCCGCCGGTGAGCCGGGGGTGGTCGGGGTGATGTTGGAGAGCTTCCTCGTCGCGGGCCGCCAGGATCTGACCCTCGGGCACGCCGACGCCTTGACCTACGGTCAGTCCATCACCGATGCCTGCATCGATTGGGAGACCACGGCCGCCCAGCTCGATCGCCTCGCCGACGCGGTGCAGCGGCGCCGCGATCGCTGATACCCGAGCCTGTCGCCCCGGTGAAAGCCGGGGCGCGGCTACGGATTTCGGCGCGGTTTCGCGACAACGCCGAGGATACCGCCGGAGCAGACGGTGGCGCCGTCGAAGCCCGCGGTGGCCAGATAATCGATGAGATGTCCGGGCGCGGGCTTGGGACCGGCGCTGGAAGGTCCGTCCGGCTGTCCGTATCCGTAGAACAGAAACAGTGTGCCGTCGGGCGCGAGGACCTGCCGTATCAGTGCTAGTTCGGCGGTGGGCCGCTTGGTCCAGAACAGATTCACGTTGACGGCGACAATCTTGTCGAAGCCGCAGGCCGGTCCGATTTCGGCGAGTACCCGGGCCCGGTCGAGCTGTTCCAATCCGGCGTGCAACAGGTGGACCTTGCCGCATTTGATCAGTGCGGCATGGCGTTTTGCCGCACGGGCGATGGCCGTCGGGGAACGGTCCACGCCGACGATCCGACCGCCGTCCAGCCGTGCGGCCAGGTACGCGATCGAGTCGCTGGAGCCGGGACCGATCTCCAGGATCCGGTCGTCGGGCCGCAGGTGCATGGTTTCGGCGATCCACTCGAATCGGGCATCGGCCGCCATATTCGTAATCTACGACTGTTGCGCCGCGCCGGTCGGCGGTTCGGGCCCACTCGTCTCCCGACCGCCACCCTCATCGAATCGCTACGCGATGCCGAATATCCCGGTCGGCCAATCGGGTGCCGGGCCGGGCGGGTCTGTCGCCAGTCGTCCGGCCAGCCAGGTATCGCGGCGGCTGCCGCGCTGCATGCTGCCGAGTCGCGCCATGCCCTCGTAGCGAAAACCATTGCGGCGGACCACCGCGGCCGAGGCGTGATTGCCGACGAAGGCGCGCCAGCTGATCCGGCTCAGCCCCAATCCTGCGGGCTGGAAACCGAATTCGCACACCAGGGCGACCGCACGCGACATCAGTCCGCGTCCGCGTTGCGCGGAGGCCAACCAGAAACCGATCTCCGATGCCGACTCGTCGCGCGCGTTGAGATCGATCATGCCGACGACCGGCCCATCGGCGCGCGTGCGCAGCGCCCAGATCGGGCTGCGGGTGGCCCAGCCCGGCGCGACCATATCGTCGAGGAAGGATTCGGCATTCTTGCGGTGATACGGCACCGGAATCGTCACCCACTCGGCAATGCTGGGCTCCTGGCAGCATGCGACGATATCGTCGATATCGGCCTCGGTCGGCCGCGACAACCAGATGGTTGTGTCCGATAGCGGATGATCCTCCATATGAGCATGGTGTCATGACCGGCTCGTCGGGCCTATCAGCGCGGAACGTAGAATCAGCTCAATGGTTGCCGCTCTTCTCGCCGACTTGTTCGAATCGCATCGGGCGCATCTGCTCTCGGTCGCCTACCGGCTGACGGGCAGTGCGGGCGACGCCGAGGACGCAGTGCAGGAGAGTTGGCTGCGGCTGGCCGGTGCGCACCAATCCGAGATCGAGGACCTGCGCGGCTGGCTGACCACAGTAGTCAGCCGAATCTGCCTGGACCGCTTGCGCAGTGCCGCGGTACGCCGGGAAACCTATGTGGGGCAGTGGCTCCCGGAACCGGTCGTGACCGCTATCACGCCATCGACCATGCCGGATCCGCTCGAGGCGGTGGTCCGCAAACAGGAATGCAGTCTCGCGGCCATGGTGGTTTTGGAGAGTCTGACGCCACCGCAGCGGGTGGCATTCGTACTGCACGACGGGCTTTCGGTGCCGTTCGACGAGATCGCCGAAATCCTGGGCATTTCGGTGGAGGCGGCGCGTCAACTGGCCGTGCGGGCCAGGAAATCCGTCGCACAGGCCCCGCCGCCCGTCCCGGATGTCGAGCACGCGGCAGCGGTGCGTAAGTTCATCGACGCGCTGTCCGCCGGTGATATCGCCGCGATAACCGCTGCACTGCACCCGGATTCGGTGATGATCGGCGATGCGAACGGCACCACATCCACCGCGATCAATGTCATCGCCGGCGCGGACAAGGTCGCTCGTTTCTTCCTCGGGCTGGTGCGCAAGTACGGTATGGACGGCTCCTCGGAACCGACGCTGGAATTCGAATTCGCCACGGTCAATGGGCAATTGGGTTTGGTCGTGTATCGGGTCGGTCCGGGTTACGGGCGGCTCGAGGGTCCGCCCCGGGTGATCGGATTCGCGGTTCGCGACGGATTGGTCTGGGGTACCTACGATCTCGCGAATCCGGAAAAACTGTCCCACGTCCGTCTGGGGTGAGGCGGTGCCAGGCCGTGGCCCTCATCGCCGGGCCTGACACCGCCATCGGATTACGGCGTGGACGAGCCCAGGAACCAGTCCCCGGTCGACGATCCGGTGCCGCTATTGCCGGTCGATGAGCCGTTGAACCAATCGCCGGTGGAGGAACCGAAGCCGGCGATCAGATCGTGTGCGACATTTCGCAGGAAACCCAGTACCGTTCCGGCGGCCTCCGACGCGGCCGGCTGCAGTACCAGGTCCAGATACGAGGCCATAAAGCGCCCCTTTCGAGATACCGCCGCAGGCCGGCGGTTTGTGAGGTATAACACGGCGAGGCTAGCTGTCGTTGGGGCAACGCACAACTTCGCAGGTAGAAGGCTCAAATCAAAAGTGAAATATAGCCTTTCGCTATCTGATGGCAACAATAGCGATCGCTGGGCTACTCTCCGGATATGTCCTCGCAACCCGCGACCGTCGCCCGCCTGCGCCCCTTTGCCTCCACGATCTTCGCGGAGATGACCGATTTAGCTGTGCGTCACGAGGCGATCAACCTGGGCCAGGGCTTTCCGGATACCGACGGGCCCGCGGGCATGCTCGAGGTCGCGCGCCAGGCCATTGCCGACGGGTTGAACCAGTACCCGCCCGGCCGCGGTATGCCGATCCTGCGGCGCGCCATCGCCGCCGACCGGGCCCGCCGCTACGGCACCCAGTACGACCCGGACACCCAGGTGCTGGTCACCGTCGGCGCGACGGAAGCGATCAGCGCCGCCGTGCTCGGTCTGGTCGAGCCCGGCCGAGAGGTCGTGCTGATCGAGCCGTATTACGACTCCTATGCGGCCGCGGTGGCCCTGGCCGGAGCGCAACGGCGCACCGCCCACCTCGTCGCCGACGGTGACCGCTTCGTACTCGACCTGGACAGCCTGCGCGCCGCCATAACGCCCGCGACCAGGATGCTGATCGTCAATTCACCGCACAACCCGACCGGCACCGTACTCGACCGCGCCGATCTGACCGCGATCGCCGAAATCGCCTGCGAGCACGACTTATTGGTGCTCACCGACGAGGTATACGAACACCTCGTCTACGACGGCAACGAGCACATCAGCCTCGCCACCCTGCCCGGTATGGCCGAGCGCACCGTCGTGGTGTCCAGCGCGGCGAAGACTTTCAGCGTCACCGGTTGGAAGACCGGCTGGGCGCTGGGTCCGGCCGAACTCATCGACGGAGTGCTCGCGGCCAAACAGTTCCTGACCTTCGTCGCCGGTGGGCCGTTCCAACCCGCCGTCGCGCACGCGCTGAACCATGAACTCGACTGGGTCGCCGCGCTGCGAGACACGCTGTCGGACAAGCGACTGCGCCTCGCCGCCGCGCTGAAGGACACCGGCTTCGGAGTCAAAGAGAGCGCGGGTGGCTATTTCATCTGCGCGGACATCACACCGCTCGGCGCAACCGACGGTTTGGCCTTCTGCCGGGAACTACCGGCTCGGCTGGGTGTCGCGGCCGTGCCGCTCATCGCCTTCGCTGACCACGTCGCGGCGTGGAATCACCTGGTGCGCTTCACATTCTGCAAACGCGACGAAACTCTCGACGAGGGTGTGCGCCGACTCCGGGCCGGTGTTCGAGTGGGCTAGGCCCGGTCCTGCGGGCGACGCCGCGCCTGTGGTGCGTGCCAGTCGTACCGCATCGCGAGCAGGCGAAATGCGATGGCACAGAGCGCGGCGCAGGCGCCGGTGATCGGGTTGTAGGCATTGAAATGCAATAGCGTCGCGGTTGTTGCCGCACCGAAAAGTGCTGGTACCGCATAGATCTGCTCGGGTATCAGCACACTTGGCGTCTGCCCGCCGAGCAGATCGCGGATCACTCCGCCGCCGATCGCGGTGACCAATCCGAGCAGTGTGGCCGATGGCGCGCCGAGACCGTGGTTGTAGGCGATCACCGTGCCGGTCACACAGAACAGCCCGAGCCCGAACGCATCGGCCACGCCGAGCGGACCACCGGTCACGCGCGGTGACGGATGCCAGAAGAAGATGATCGCGGCCGCGACCAGCGCCGTCCACAGGTAACTGAGATCGACGAACGACGCGGGTGGCGTCCGGCCGATCACCAGATCCCGAATGACACCGCCACCCAGTGCCGTACTGCAGGCCAGCACCACGATCCCGAATACGTCGAATCCGCGTCGCACCGCGAGCAACGCCCCCGAGGTCGCGAAGGCGAAGACGCCGAACAACTCCCCGACGTGCTGGGCGGTATTCACCGCGGAATCGAAAGGCGCCATGCGCACACGATCACATATGCCGCGGCGCCCGCGTTCAGGCAGGCATCGGCCGCGCACGGTCGGTCGCGACCAGTACCGCGATCCCGCCGAGCATCGTGCCCATGAAATAGCGCTGGATCCGCAACCACAGCGGTCGACCGGTCAGGAAGGCGGCGATCCCGCCCGCGCCGAGCACGATCAGCCCGTTCACCGTCAATGCCACCGCGATCTGCACCGTCCCGAGGCACAGGCTCTGCAACCACACCCGGCCGTGCTCGGGCGCCACGAACTGCGGAATCAAGGCCATGTACATGATCGCGATCTTCGGATTCAGCAGATTGGTGACCAGGCCCATGGTGAACAATCGGCGCGTAGGATCCGGAGGCAGCTGGGCGGGGGCGAATACCGAGGTCCCGCCGGGGCGCACCGCCTGCCAGGCCAGCCACAGCAGGTATCCGGCGCCCGCCAACTTCACCGCCAGATACAGGCCGGGCACGATTGCGAACACCGCGGTAATCCCTGCCGTGGCCGCCGCCAAATAGACTCCGAATCCGGCCGCGACCCCGCCGAGCGACACCAATCCGGCCCGCCGCCCCTGCGAAACACTGCGTGACACCAGATACATCATGTTCGGTCCCGGCGTGAGCACCATCCCCAACGCGGCCGCCGCCACTCCCAGAATCGCCGCAGTTTCGATCATGCCCTCGATACTCACGCACACACGTCGCTCTCGTCTCGGGCCAGTTGGGTGGTGGTGGACTGGCGTCCCCGCCCATCTCGATCCAGCGGGATCCCGCGGTATCCAGACGCGAATAGGCGATCGGTGCATTCCGTCCCGGAACAAAATAGGCCGCTCGGACGCTGTATGTGCGAGGCCGACGCGAGCTATCCCCGTCGGCGGGGGCAGGATCGATGCCGCATCCGATGGGTTGTCGGTGGTGTCGGGGAGAATGGGCCGCAGTCGCACGAGCGATCGGATGAAGCCGGACGCCGTATATGAGGAGATGTGAGGCGGAGTCGTGACCGAGCGTAGCGAGGGAACCATCAACACAGCACCTGCGGTCGCAGCGGAGCCGAGCGCTAGCGAGGTGGAGCTGTGACCGAGCGTAGCGAGGGAACCATCAACACAGCACCTGCGGTCGCAGCGGAGCCGAGCGTTAGGGAGGCGGAGCTGTGACCGACGGTCCGCTGATCGTTCAGAGTGACAAGACGCTGCTCTTGGAGGTCGACCACGAGTTGGCCGCCGTGGCGCGGCAGGCCATCGCGCCGTTCGCGGAATTGGAGCGGGCGCCGGAACATGTGCACACCTATCGCGTGACGCCATTGGCGCTGTGGAATGCGCGGGCGGCGGGGCATGACGCCGAACAGGTGGTGGATGCCCTGGTCAGCTACTCGCGGTATGCGGTGCCGCAGCCGCTGCTGGTCGACATCGTGGACACCATGGCTCGCTATGGCCGGTTGCAGCTGGTGAAGAATCCGGCGCACGGCTTGACGCTGGTCAGTCTGGATCGCGCGGTGCTCGAGGAAGTGCTGCGGCACAAGAAGATCGCCCCGATGCTCGGCGCCCGCGTGGATGACGACACCGTCGTCGTGCATCCGTCCGAGCGCGGCCGGATCAAGCAGATGCTGTTGAAGATCGGCTGGCCCGCCGAGGATCTGGCGGGCTATGTCGACGGTGAGGCGCATCCGATCGAGCTGGACTACATCGGCGGCCATTGGCATCTGCGCGATTACCAGGAGATGGCCGCGGATTCGTTCTGGGCCGGTGGCTCGGGTGTCGTCGTGCTGCCGTGTGGTGCTGGCAAGACCATGGTCGGCGCGGCCGCGATGGCCAAGGCGCAGGCCACGACGTTGATCCTGGTCACCAATACGGTGGCCGGACGGCAGTGGCGGCGTGAGCTGCTGGCGCGAACCTCGTTGACCGAGGAGGAAATCGGCGAATACTCCGGCGAGCGCAAGGAGATCCGTCCGGTCACCATCGCTACCTATCAGGTGATCACCCGCCGCACCAAGGGCGAGTACAAACATCTCGAACTCTTCGACAGCCGCGACTGGGGCCTGGTGATCTACGACGAGGTGCACCTGCTGCCCGCACCGGTCTTCCGGATGACCGCTGATCTGCAATCGCGGCGCAGGCTCGGTCTCACCGCGACCTTGGTGCGCGAGGACGGCCGCGAGGGCGATGTGTTCTCGCTGATCGGCCCCAAGCGCTATGACGCACCGTGGAAGGATATCGAGGCACAGGGCTGGATCGCCCCGGCCGAGTGCATCGAGGTCCGGGTCACCCTCACCGATGCCGAGCGGATGGCCTATGCCACCGCCGAGCCGGAAGAGCGCTACAAGCTCTGCTCGACCGCGCGCACGAAGATCCCCGTGGTGGAATCGATTCTGGCTCAGCACAAGGATGCGCAGACGTTGGTGATCGGCGCGTATCTGGATCAACTCGACGAACTCGGCGCCGATCTCAATGCTCCGGTAATTCAAGGTTCGACTAAAACCAAAGAGCGCGAAGAACTTTTCGATGCCTTCCGGCGTGGTGAGATTCCGGTGCTGGTGGTGAGCAAGGTCGCGAACTTTTCCATCGATTTGCCCGAAGCCTCTGTGGCGGTACAGGTTTCGGGAACATTCGGTTCGCGGCAAGAAGAAGCGCAGCGGCTCGGTCGGTTGTTGCGGCCGAAACACGATGGTGGCCAAGCCCACTTCTATTCGGTCGTCGCACGTGACACCCTGGACGCCGAATATGCCGCGCACCGGCAGCGTTTCCTGGCCGAACAGGGTTACGCGTATCGCATTACGGATGCCGATGACTTGCTGGGACCGGCCATAGGATAAGCGGAGGAATTATCTCCGATACGTGTGCTAGGAATAAGACGTGCGACGCTTCGAATTCGCGGTGGACCGGCAGCACGCCCATGCGGTCAACGAAGTCTTCGCCGACCTACGTCGACTGCGCGTCATGGCGATCGCGGCCGCCGTCATCGCCGCGACCGGCACCGCGTATCTGATCTGGCTCAACCACCCGTGGGCCTATCTGCTGGCGATCGCATTCGCGCTCGGCGCGGTGGTCGCGCTGTGGGTGGCGTTCTGGACGCCGCACCGCTCCAGCATCGACAAGCTCTATGCCGACGGTGAGCTGGTGCCCGCGGTGGTCTCCGAAACGCATCCGAGCGGCGTCGTACTGCTCGCATTGGTCGATATCTCGAAACCGGAGGCCCATGATCGGCGCTATGCCCTGGTGATCAGGAAGGTCAGGGATCTGCCCGGACATGAGAAGCGCGCGGGCGAGCGGGTGCCGTCGGTGGCGGTGCGCACCGATCGGGCGCCGGGTCAGGTCGGTGAGCGCTGGCAGTCGGTCAGTGCCATGCCGATTGCCTGGGGCACTCGCGACGGCACCGTCATCGATCGGGCGCGTGCGGCCATCAGCGAGGTCGAATGGCGGTTGCTCACCGATAATCTGGAACTCGCCGACAAGGTGCGGCGCACCTCCGCCAAACGGTTGCTGCTCGACCCGCACCAGCTGCCCGGTGACCTGGGATCCTGATCAGCCGAATTCCCTTGCGCCGCCGAATAGACTCGGTAAATGGTTCCGGCGTCCAACCTGCTGGCTTTCATCGCCGCATCGATTGTCATCATCGTCATCCCCGGACCGGGTGTGCTGTTCACCATCGGCCGGGCCCTCGCACTCGGCCGCCGCGCCGCTCTGGTCTCGGTATTCGGTCATTCCGCTGGCGTTTTCGTCGCGCTACTGCTGGTCTCGGTAGGTCTTGGCACCCTGCTCGCGGCCTCGGCGCTCGCGCTCACCGTGGTCAAGTTCGCCGGTGCGCTCTACCTGATGTACCTGGGGATCCAGGCGATTCGCGAGCGCAAGGCGTTGCGGGCGGCGCTGAACGCGCAGATCGACCCCGCCGATGCCAAGGTGTTTCGGCAGAGCGTCTTCGTCGGGCTGACCAATCCCAAGGCGATCGTCTTCTTCTCCGCGGTACTGCCGCACTTCGCCGAACCGTCGGCGGGTTCGCTGCAGCTGCAATTGCTGATCCTCGGCACCATCTTCCTGGCGATCGCATTGGTCTCCGATAGCGCATGGGGCCTGCTCGCCGCATCGGCCCGCGCCTGGTTCGCGCGCTCGCCGCAACGACTGGAGGCGGTCGGCGGTGCCGGCGGTGCGATGATCTTCGGGCTCGGCGCGTCGGTGGCGCTCACCGGTAGCGCCGACTGAAGCGGCTACCATCCACCGAGGTCGGGTGGGGCCGCGAAAGGGGTGGTGGTCATATGAGGTGGTCCGGCTGGTTGTGTGCGGTCGTGGTCGGGGCACTGGTCGCCGCCCCGGTTCCGGCGAACGCCGATCCGCTCGTCGGCGCGCCAGGTCTCGGCGATCCGTACTACCCGCTGGACGGCAACGGCGGCTACGACGTCGGCCACTACGAGGTCAGCATCGACTACGACCCGCCGAGCAATCAACTCACCGCTACAACCAGGGTCGACGCCACCGCCACCCAGCCGCTGCGGATGTTCAACCTGGACTTCGACGGCCCGGATGTGCGCATGGTCTCGGTGAACAACCTGCCCGCCGCCTTCGATCGCAACGGCGAGCACGAATTGACGGTGACCCCACTGCTGCCGCTGCTACCCGGCCTGCCCTTCACCGTGACGGTCGATTACGCCGGGCAGGCCAGGAACACCGAGGGCGGGGGCTGGACCTATGCGCCCAGCGGCGGCGCCTTCGTCTCGGGTGAACCGCATTCGGCCACCAGCTGGTATCCGCTCAATGACACCCCGTTGGACAAGGCCACCTTCACCCTGCACGCGTCGGTTCCCGCGGAATGGGAGGTGGTTTCCAATGGTGTGCGGACCGAGAATGCGGTCACCGGTGCCAAGCGCAATGTCACCTGGGAGACGCACCAACCGGTGCTCGGCTATCTGACCACCGTCGCGATCGACCACTACAGCTACCTCGAGCAGCGTCGCGCCAACGGCGCCGCGCTGGTCAGTGCCTTCGCCCCGAATGCGGAGCGCAATAGGGAAACCGAGCAGCGCCTGCCCGAAATCATCGATTTCGAAGAGGCGCTTTACGGTCCCTATCCGTTCGACGCCGCGGGTGGCATCTACGTCGACGCGGATCTGGAGTTCTCGCTGGAGACCCAGACCCGTCCGATCTACGCGCCGTGGACCGACCTGCCAACCGCGGTACACGAAATCGCGCACCAATGGTGGGGCGATTCGGTATCGGTCCGGCAATGGTCCGATATCTGCCTCAACGAATGCTTCGCCAGCTACACCGCCGACTATCTGTGGCCGGAGCGAAAGGAGGGTAAGGACGTCGACGCGGCCTACCGTGAGACCATTCGGAAGAACCGTGCCGAACCGAAATTCTGGGATATCCCGCTGGAAAACCCGGGCGTCGGAAATGAATTCACCTCCGTCTACTATCGCGGCCCGCTGTTCCTGCATGCCCTGCGCAAACAACTCGGCGACGATGTATTCTTCACGGCCATCCGGGAGTTCAATGCCGCGCACGCCTACGGGAACGCCTCGATGCCGGAGTTCCGCACCTTCATGCAGTCGAAATCCCCGACCGATCTGACCGGCTTCTTCGACGCATGGTTGAACCGCACCACAATCCCCTCCGACGAGTACCTCTATCCCGGCGGCCTGCGCGGCTGAGGTTCAGTCGACGCGTTCGCGGACCCGTTCCACCCGGCGCTCGGCCCGATCGAGTTGTTTCTGGGCCGCGCGTAATTGGTCCTGGGCGCCGCGCTCGGCGGTGCGGGCGAACTGCTTCTGCTGTTCGGCGTGTGCGAGCTTTTCGCGCAGTGCCTCGATGCGGGATTCGCTCTCGGCCAACCGGTGTGCCGACTGCTCGGCTTCGGTCTGCGCCGAATCCCGTGCCGCACGGGCGGATTCGAGGGACTCGAGTGCGTCATCGAGCTCCTGATGCGCACTGTCCTCGGCGGCGGGTTCGGCGGATTTTGTTGTGCCCGTGCCGCTTACCGAAATGAGCGCGGCACCACTCGGACCGAAGCCTTCATAATTCGCCGACGTCACAAGTGTGCCGCTGCGAACCTGCTCGGCGACCGCGTCGTCGACCAGCGCCGCCGTTAGCGTCTGGCCCACCTCGCGCAGTACCGCCTCGGTGACCGGATGTCCGCGATCGGCGGCCAGTGCACCCGCTCGCTTGGCAAGGGCATTGACCACTTGCTGCCGCTGTGTGGTCAGTGTGCGCAACTGGTCGCCGGACAATTCCCGCTGCGCCGTACGCAGCGCGGAGCCGAGTTGTAGCAGCGCATCGACGTCATCGGGCGCCGCGCGGGCCAGTAGATTCACCGTCCAGGCAACGACCGTCGGCTTGCGCAGTTTGCCGACGGCGGTCGCGAGGTCCTTATCGCCCGCATTCTTGGCCTCGGCCACGCGTGCCGCCCTGGCGGCGATGAACTCACCAGGGTCTAGTCCGTACAAGTCGACGGCGACCTCTTCGAGCCTCATACTTGCCAAGCGTAACGACTGGGTCTCCGGAAGCGACAGAGTGCACATACTGGACAAAAGTCCATGTGTTCGAAATGCGAAAGGCATTGCTGGTGAACAGTTTAGGACTCACGGCCATCGTCACCCTGATCCCGAAATACGTGGGCCTCGCGCTGCTGGGACTGACCGGGCTGCTCGGGCAGTACTGAGCCGCGCCTCGGTGTTGGTCGGTTGTCCGAACTGCTGATGCGGTTCGGGCGACCGGAACGGTATTCTCACCGCGTTCACAACTGCTGTGAACACGTTCGGTGAGAGAGGGTTTCACGTTGAAGTTCCCAGGAATGAGGCTGCTGGCACGCATCGTGCTCGCCCTCCTGGCGGTGGGCGCATTGGTGGCCGTGGTGACCGGTTGTTCGGCGCTCGACAATGCAAGCAAGTCCGACACCGCCAAGGCGAAGGTCGGTGATTGCATCAATGTCACCGACAGTTCGTCATCGGCCACCAAGTCCGAGCCGGTCGACTGCTCGTCGCCGAAGGCGGTTTACAAGGTATTCCAGACCGCGGACAAGAAGATCGACTGCGCGGCCGAATACACCACCTACACCGAGGACCTGGTCAGTGGCGGCCAGGCCTACATGTGCCTCGCGCCGAACTTCAAGCAGGGCAGCTGCTACGCCGATGTCGGCACCAACCCGTACAAGTACGTCGACTGCTCCTCCACCGAAGCCACCTTCAAGGTGGTGCAGCGCATCGACGGCCAGGCCGACGAATTGCAGTGCGGCACCGATGCGACCAGCTTCGTGACCGTCCCGGACCCGAAGGTCACCTACTGCCTCGGCCCGGCCAAGAGCTGATTACTCGAGTAGGGCGACCGACGCGATCCGGTGCAAGGTGAAATGCCGGATCGTGCCGGTCACCGGGTCCAGTGCGTCGAGCTGGCCGTTGCCGACCTTGAGCGGCTCGACCACGCGCTGTGACGCGACGCCCTGGGCATCGACATAACCGATATTGACCGACCGCCGCACCCGCGCCGCCAATTGCAGCAGCGCCAGGGTTGCGGCGGTGCTGGTTCTGGTGCCGTCGGGGCGTACCGCCTGGCCGTTACGGGCGCTCGCAGCCCGGTCACCGGCGCGCAGTTCCGCCACGAGCAATTCCAGCTGTTCGGTGCTCGGCGGCGTCGGGCGATATGGCTGCCTGGCATGCGGGCGCACCGCGATCCGGGCGCCGCGCGGGCGCAGATCGACAATGGTGCCCGCGGAATCCTCACCAGCTGGCGCGAATCCTGCCGCGCGCAACCGTTCGAGTAATTCGCCGAGCGGGGCCTGGGCGATGGCGACGGTCGGTGCGATGGCCCGCAGCGCGAGTTCGCTCGCCACCGGCGAGCTGAGCACCTGCGCGAGCAGCGCCGGATCGTCACTGCGAACGAACGACTGCGCCATACCGGCCCGAAGCTGGCCGTGTCTGCGCGCGACGTCATCGATCAGATAGGTCAGCGACTGTGGGATCGGTGTGCGGGAATGTGTGGTGAACAGCGTGTGCAGTTCAGCTGCGGTCATCCCGGCATCGAGCGCGCGCCGCACCGATGTGTCGCTGATCCGGTAAACCGTTGCCGCACCCGCGGATTCGATATCGGCCACGAGTGCCACCCGGCTCTGTAGCTCCGGGGTCAGTGGACCGGGCGCGATGACCGTCAGATCCGCTTGGACCAGCACATGATCGATGGGCTCGGGCAGCGCCGATTCCATCTCGGACTCGGCGTCGGATGTGCTGGTCGGCGACCCGTGCAGCAGTGCTCGCGCCGGTGAGGCGAGCGCACCGCGTCCGATGAAACCGAGTTTCGCGGCCTCGTCCACCGTGTGCTCGACTGCCTCGGCGCGAAAGTGCCTGCGCCATCGCGGTTGCCGCCAGGCGAGTAGTCGGCCGATATCGGTGGGGTCGAATGCGGTGCCGGTCGGATATTCGGCGAGCAAATTCAAGATGGTGCGTCGATCGCGTGGTGCGTGCGGGGTGCGCAGTTCGATCGACAGCGCCGCCAGCGGTTTGTCATTGGCATCGCGCATGCCGATCATCCACGGCATGCGATCCAGGTCCAGCCAGGCCTGTGCCAGCGCCACCCAGCGGCGCGCGGGCGGTGCGTCCCGCCAGCCGTCGGCGGCCGGTGTGGGGGCCCAGAAGTCGTCGGTGGAGTCGAATTCCGGTGGCGGGTCCGGCATGCCCTTCTCGATGAGTTTGGCCGCGGCGAGCAGTTCGACGAGCAGTCCGGCGCGCGGTTCGTCGATACCGGTCTGCTTGGCAATTCGGCGTAACTCCCGCACTCCGAGCCCACCCGCGCGTAATGCGGGCGCGGGGGCCTGGCCGAGCGCCTCCAGAATGTCGGCACAGTGCCGTAGTAGCTCGCCCACTTCGCCCGCGGCGACCGCATTCACTTCGGTGGGGGCGTGCTTGGTCGGTGGCGGCTCCGGTGGTTTCAGCGCGTGCGGATGGGTCACCGGCTCCCGGCGCAATACCTGAGCGACGGTGACCGGTAGTTCGACCGTCTCCTCGTCGATCCAGTGCAATAATCGCCGGCCGAGCAGTTGCTGGATCGGGCGGTCGGCCGGTGTGCCCGGTGCGGCGTCCCTGGTGCGTCCGCGCGGGCCGGTGGTGGCCAGCTTGTCGAGCAGCGCGCGTTCGGCAGGGGAGACGGCCGTGAGGGCCGCGACCACCTCGGGCTCGGTGAGGGCATCCGGAATTTCGGTGGTGCTGCCGATCGGCCACGGCAGTGCCTCGGCGGTGGCCGGAATCAGATGTAGGTCGTCGCCGTCGTTCCAGACCAGTGCACGATCGGACAGGCGAGCCAGCGCGGCATCGATCGCCGAGACCTTCACCCGATCTTTCAACTGCGCGCGCAATGCCTTGCGACTCATCGGCGTCCCGCCGGAGCCCGTCGCCCGATGCACCGCAAGGGTTTCCACGATCGCGAACTCGAGTGTGTCCAGGTCATCGGTGGCACGCAGGACCGACGCGCGCTGCTCGGCGCGGGCCGCGAGCACCGCCATGGAGGACGGCAGTGGCACGGCCAGATCGGGCCGGAGTTCGAGCAGGGCCACCAGCTGCGCATCGCTGCGGGCCGCGAGCCACCCGGCCAGGGATTCGGTCGCAGGCTCCCCCGCCTCCCCGCGCCTTTTGCCGGTCGTGAGTGCCGCGTGACTGCCGTCGCGGGCTGGCTGTCGTATGCCCGGTCCGGCTTTGGGCGTCCCCGACGAGTTACCCATGTGCTCTCGAGATCAGTCGTTGCGTCGCAGTCCGAATATTGTCGATTATGTCAGCCTAGTGGATGTCGTTTATCCGTCGCCGGGCGTTGGCAGCAGCGGAGGGCAGAGTGCTGGCCGGTCGCTCGCATGCCACAATGTGGTCGTGGTGAATAAATCGAAGAAACCCTATGTCGACAATGGCTGGCCCTCGCTCGAGGACGGTGGCCACGCGGTCACCGAACTGTCGTCGACTCGTTCCGGTGGGCTCTCGCCGTTCGGTGAGGACACCGAGTTTCCGGTCCCGGCCGATCAGCTGCCCTACATGCACCCGAATACGGTGATCAACCGCTGAGCGGCGAATCGCTCGGCACCCGGACGGAAAACCCGCGGATACGAAGAAGGTCCCTGCATCACATCGGATGCGGGGACCTTCTTCGTACGGTCTGCGGCGTGAGCGACGGGCCCGGTGGCGGTAGCGGAGCGTGACCACGGAGAGACCCGCGAGGGCCGCAAATCGAACACTGCTTCGCGGCGCGACTCAGGAGGGCAGCATGCCCTTGTTCGCCTCGTAGAAGTTCACGACTGCCGGGTCGAGCTGAGTGCCCTTGGTGGCATTGAAGAAATCGAGGGCTTCCTGCGGGATCTGCACGCCCTGGCCCTGGACGACGGCGACGGCGCGGTCGATCGCGTCGAATACCTGCTGGCTCGGGTCGGCGATGGCCTGCTCCGGAGCGGCCGGAGCGGGGTTCCAGCGCGGGGTCTCGGTGGAGGAGGGAGCGGTGCGCGGGGTGGATCCGCTGCTCAGGCCGAGCGAGGACGAGCAGGAGGGCCAAGCGCCCCAGCCCTGGCTGGCGAGGACCTTCTCGGCGACCGCGATCTGCTGTTCGCGGCTGGCCTGGTTGGCCGTCGCGGCGTATTCGCCGCCGCCGTGTGCGTTCCAGGTGCTGGGCGAGAACTGCAGTCCGCCCTGGAAACCGTTGCCGGTGTTGATGCCCCAGTTACCGCCGGCCTCGCACTGGGCGAGCCGATCCCAGTCCTGATCGGGTGCCGCGCTGGCGTTTCCAGCGAGAGCTACACCTGCGGTGCCGATGATCGCGCCGGTGACGGCGACCTTGGCCACGGTGCGTCCGGTGGAGGTTGGCTTGCGATGGCGTCCACTCATTGCGGGTTCGTCTGCCTCTCGTACGCATCTGCAAGTGGTCCGGACTGAGAGGTCGTCCGTCCCGCCCTCACCCCTGCTTCCGTTGGGGTCCGGTACCCGCGGGGCGAGGTTCGATGCGGCGGGCCGGTGGTTGCCGGTTGTCCCGGCTGGGTAAGACCGTACGACGATCCGCGCGAAAAATCACTATTTGGTAACCGGCGGGTCCGCGTGGGTCTCGGACCGGTATCGGTTGCGACGGAGATGCTTCCGTGCAGCTGAGAGATGGTGCGGACGGGCCGGTCTCGGACCGCTGCCGCTCCGTTATCGCGCCGTAATGTGACGAGGATCACATCTGTGGTTCGGTAACGATTAGCAGGGGTAACCGGTTCACCGGGATCGTCGGCCGGACCACAGTGCGAAGACGATCGCGCAGAGGAAGCCGAGCGGCGCCAACATCGCCATCAGATACAGCCACAGGCCCGGGTCGGAATCGCTGAGGACCGGCGTCAGAAATATGGCGACAATCGCAAGCAAGCCGATCGCGAACAGACCGAGTGCCACGTACAGCAACCGGTCGCCGGCGCGGCGCGGGGGCGGTGGCGCGGATGAGTTCGTCACTGCTCGACCGTAAAACTGATGTGCTTGCGTTATTCGCACCGGGGTAGACTCGGTGCCAATCGCGTCCTGCACAGCTGTGGGGCGCGTTCTTTTCGCAAACTGACAGGAGCTGTCCGCGGCGGTACGCCGGACCAGCACCTGGGCAGACGGATGTGCTCGGGCCGCTGGGGCTCGAGTTTCGATGACGAACGGGTGAGTGCAGTGCCGACCGGCAGGGTGAAGTGGTACGACGTCGAAAAGGGCTTCGGCTTCCTTTCCCAGGACGAGGGTGAGGATGTTTATGTCCGTTCCTCCGCGCTCCCCGCTGGCGTCGATGGGCTCAAGCCCGGTCAGCGCGTCGAATTCGGGATGGCCGCCGGTCGTCGTGGGCCGCAGGCACTGAGTCTGAAGGTGCTCGAATCGCCGCCCTCGGTCCGTCAAGGCCAGGACCGCGATCGCGGGGCGCACAAGGAACCGGTCGCGCGCAAGCACACCCCGGACGAGCTGCACGGGATGGTCGAGGACATGATCACGCTGCTCGAGGCCAAGGTGCAGCCGGATCTGCGCAAGGGCAAGTATCCGGATCGCAAGACCGCGCAGCGCATTTCGGAAGTGGTGCGGGCGGTCGCGCGCGAACTCGATCACTGACATTCGCGGATAACGAATTTCGCGCGCTACCCGGTCTACCGGGCAGCGCGCGAAGCACTTTCAGGCTCACCCTGTCCAGCGATCCGCAAGCAGTCGCCACGGCGAGGTGCTGATCGACTCAGCTCGCGGTGCTGATCGACCAGGCCGCGTGCGGGACGTAGAACTCCCGGCCGGTCTCGTCGCGCGCGAGGATGGGCAGCTGCAATTCGATACCGACGAGCCGCAATTCGGGCTCCGGCTTCGAATCGATGGTGACGGCGAGCGCGCCCTCGGGAAAGTCGTTGCGGCTCACCACCCGATCCACCTTCTCGCCGGTGGGCATGGCGTAGACCAGCTGGGCCAGCCAGGGCGCGTCGGCGATCCTCTTGGGCAGGGACAGCTGCAGCGGATATCCGGCGGGGACATCGAGTGTGACGGTCTCGCCGTACTTGCAGTCCTCCATTTTCACTGTGCAATACAGGAATGGGGGCACCGTGACGGTCTTGCCGTGGGCGTATGCGGTGACGGTCGGGTCGGGATGGTCGGCTTTGCGGACGAACACCGTCAACACGCCGACGAAGGCGACGGTGAACACCAGTAGGGCCGCCACGCATAGCGCGACGACAGTGCGAGTACTTGGTTTGCTCACGACTGCGCCTCGCTGGCGCTCGGCTCCGTCGCGAGCAAAGCTGCTGTGTCGATGGTTCGTTCGCTGTGCTCACTCACAGATCGGATCTCCTGTGCCTCGTTGCATGTGCTTAGTGTCGCTACCGCGCTCCGTGCCGCGTTGCGCGGCTCGGTCGACGTCGGCGTGTCTGGATGTGGCGACGGCCTGCTCCGCATGTTCTGGGCGGTGCCCACCCAGACCGGGCAGCAGGGAGTGGCCGCGGTCGCTGATGAAGGTCTGCAGCAGCCCGAACAGCAGGACCGCGGAGATGAACGCGAAACCCTGCCAGTAGGTGGTCGGCATGAGCACGCCCGCCGCGCCGCCGAGGACCCAGCTGAGCTGCAGTACGGTCTCGGACCGGCCGAAGCCGGAGGCGATCGATTCCGGCGGCAGATCGTCCTGGATGGAGGCATCGAGCGATACCTTCGCCAGTGCGCTCGCGCCCGCTGCGACCAGGGTTGCCAATGCGGCGCCGAGCAGATTGTTCAGGAAGACCGCGAGCAGGGCGACCACGCAGCAGGCGGCGGTGCAGCCCAGCACGATCAGTGACGGCTTGCCGAGTTTGATCCGGGCGCCGGTCGCGTTGCCGATGAAATTGCCGACGGCCGCGGCCACGCCGATCACACCGAGCATGGCGGCCTGCTGCCAGCCGCCGTGCTCGGTCGCCTTGGCGACGAAGGCCACATAGAACGTCAGGAAGCCGGTCAAGACGCGAATGGCGCTATTGCCCCACAGCCCGGTCACGACCGCGCGGCCGAGCGGCTGCCTGCGCTTACGCGGCGGAACCGTGGCTTCGGTTGCCGGACTGAACACTTCGGTTCTCGCGTGATAGCTGAGGGTCGCCGGGACCTCGCCCTCGGTGACCTCGACCCAGCGCGGGATGCGCAGGCTCAGGAAGGTGCCCGCGATCGCGATCGCGGCGGCCAGCACAAGTGCGCCATTGGAACCGGCGATCGCGGCGGCGAGTGCCGCGACCGCGCCAGCGCCGATGGTCCCACCGACCAGGCCGAACACGGTGAGCCGAGAGTTGGTGCGCACCAGGTCGATTTCGGGTGGCAGCACGCGCGGCGTCACCGCGCTCTTGAGCACCGAGAACGATTTACTGCCGACCATCATGCACAGGGCGAGCGGATACAGCGCCCAGCTGTCGAAAGCCATGATCAGCAGCACCGCGACCACCGCGCGCAGAGCGAAGGAGGTGGCCAGCGCCAGGCGGCGGCCGCGCTGCAGGCGGTCGAGCATCGGTCCGATGAGGGGGGCGATCACCGCGAACGGTGCGATCGTGATCAATAGGTACAGCGCGACTTTCGTCTTGCTCTCGGCGGTCGCGCTGGCGAAGAACAGTGTGTTGGCCAGTGCCACCGCGATCGCGGCGTCCAGGGCGAAATTCGCCATGGTGGCGTAGGTCAGCGCGGTGAGGCCGGATTTGTCGGCGCCGTCGGCCTTGGCGGCGCGCTGGAAGGTGGCGACGCCGCGGGAGGTGAGTTCGCGGCCGCGCATCGCGGCGACGCGGGTGACGGTCAGCTTGCGCGGGATGCGCTCTGGCTCGGCCGGCGCTTCGGGTTCCGGTGGCGGGTCTGCCGGTTCCGCGGATCCACCGGGCAGCGGCCGGGTCGGCGGTGGTTCGCGGCGTTGTGGCGGCTCGGGCGGTATGGGCGGTATGGGCGGTAGCGAGGACCGGCGGGGCGGGGTGTGGGGTGGCGGGTAACGGTCGTATCCGGGGTGACGCTGAATCGGTGGGGACTCCTCGCCATCCCACGGACCACGGTCGGAACCGGAGGGATCGCGGGGAGTAGTCACAACGTCAATTCTGTCGTACATCGGCGACTTGGGTTCAATTGCCGCTCCAAGCCGTCCGGAAAGGTGACCTGGCTCCCTCACTCCGGTACGAATCGGACCTCGAAGATGGTCGGCCAGTATTTACCGGTGATCAGGAAGTGGTCCGTGCCGGGTAGTTGGGCGATGCCGTTGAGCACATCGGTGCCCGCGCGGGCGGGCGCGGGCAGCAGGCCGTGCGCGTCGATGACCGCAAGGACATGGCCGGTTTCGGGATCGATGCGCAGGATCTCGTCGGTGGGATAGGAATTGGCGTAGACGGAACCGTCGGCGGCGCAATCGAGTTCGTTGAGCTCGACGCGGTTTCGGGAGGTGAGGGTGACGGTGCCGGTCGGGGCGAAGGTGACCGGATCGCGGAAGGTGAGGGTGTCGGTGCCGTTGCTCATCACCAATTTGTCCGCGCGCGTGCACAGACCCCAGCCCTCGCCGTCGTAGGACGCCCTGGTGCGTTCGGCCAGCGTCGCTGGATCGCGGGCTATCGCCACTCGGTTCTGCCAGGTCAGTTGCCAGAGGGTGGCACCGGCTTTGGTGACACCCTCGCCGAAGTAGGGCGCGGGCAGTCCGGTGCGGGTCAGCTCGTTGCCGGTGGTCAGATCGGTGGCCCGCACGTCCGACGCGCCCGGCATACCGGTGCTTTCGTAGAGCACGTTGCCGGCGACCTCCAGGCCCTCGGTGAACGCCCGCGGATCGTGCGGACGGGTGCCGACCACCTCGATGTGCAGTCGCGGCACAGCGTCGTCGGAGCCGCCACACCCGGTGATTCCGAGCAGGCTGACCAGGACAACGACGGCCAACGAACGCCGATTGCACTCCATACGGCAAAATGTAGGCCGTGAGCGCAGTATCTGTTTCGCAGTCCGGCGTGCGGCCGATCCTTGCCGATGCCGTCGACGTGGCCCGACGTGCGCTCCTGGAGCTGGAGCCGACCGGTGTCGGCGCGCATCTCGGCGTCACCGCCGAGGACGAGACCGCGGCGACCCACCGATTCGAAGCCACGCTGTCCGGTTATCGTGGCTGGCAGTGGGCGGTCGTGGTGGCGGCCCCGCTCGACGCGCGGTACGCGACGGTGAGCGAATCGGCTCTGCTGCCTGGTCCGGACGCGCTGGTCGCACCTGATTTCGTGCCGTGGGAGCAGCGCGTCCGCCCCGGCGATCTGGCGCCCGGTGACCTGCTCGCCCCGCCCGCTGATGATCCGCGGCTGGTGCCCGGCTACGTCGCGAGTGGTGATCCGGCCGTCGACGAGGTCGCGTTGGAAATCGGCCTCGGCCGGACCAAGGTGCTCAGCCGTGAAGGCCGCGAAGAAGCCGCCGAACGCTGGTACTCCGAATACGGCCCCGAAACCGATATGGCCAAAGCCGCCCCCGCCACCTGCGGCCGCTGCGGCTTCTACCTCCCCCTCGCCGGCGCCCTTCGCTCCGCCTTCGGCGTCTGCGGAAACGCCATGGGCGCCGACGGCCACGTAGTCCACGCCGAATACGGCTGCGGCGCGCACTCGGATGTAGAAGTCCCGTCCGGCGGAGGATCGCCGCTGTACGAGGCATTTGACGACGCCGCTTTCGATGTGATTCCGGTAGAGACGCTGCGCAAGTCCACGGAAGCCGCACCGGATGCGGTGACCGAGGATGCCCCGGACACCAGCGAAGCTGCGACCGCCGCCGAACCGACCACGGTCGAGCCGAGCGATCGCGCCGCATCCGATACCGCCGACGAGCCCAGCGACGCAGCGTCGGGCGATGTTGCGACCAGCTCGGTGGAATCGATTGCTGGCGTGTCGGATGACGTTGCTGAGCCGAATGCGCCGGTTGCGCACGATGTCTCGGTGCCTGGCGCGGATAGCGCGGCCAATGCCGGGGCCGTCGAAGATCTGACAGATGATGTCGCTGAGTCAGATGTCGCTGAGTCGACTTCGGTCGAGCCGGGCTTTGGTACATCGAGTGAGCCGCCCAGCGCGGTGGAGCCGGATGTTGCCGCGTCGGGTGATGTTGTGGCTGAGCCGAATTCGGCGGTCGCTGAGGGTTCTGCGGTGCAGAGTGTGGGCATCGAGGCAGGTGAGGCGGCTGACGCAGCCCGGACTGACGCGATCGCCGAGCCGACCTCCCTGGAGCACGGCACTGCTACGCCGGATATCAGCACTCAGTTGACCAGCGCGGTCGAGTCCGACACCGCGGACCTGCCGGGCGATTCTGCGGCAGAGCCGAGCACTTCGGGTGAACCCGATATCGTCGCCCAGGGCGCGCCCGACATGTCCAGCACCGCAGCCACATTCAGCCCTGCCGCTGACGTGGAGCCGAGCCCGGTGATCGAGCCTGCCGCCAACCCGTCGGATGTGGACGACGAGTCGATCAGCGGCGTGGTGTCCGGGGCGGATGCGGCCCAAGGCCCGGCTGACTCGACCCCCGCTCCATCTACCATTGGCGAGGCCGAGCCGAACGACGCGGCTGCCGAGAGCGCAGACTTCGAGGCTACGGCGAGCGCGGACTCGGCAAGCGTCCCCACTTCTGCGGAGCCGACTGCTGAAACTGCTGTGCCGCAGTCGGAATCGGATGCTGGTGGCGCGACTGCGGCCGCCACCGCGCGTGATGCCGCTGGCGCGGCAGTCCACGAGTCGGCGGCGACCATCGGCGTGGAAGGCGGCCTCGCTGCGAGCGAGTCGAGTGTCGACGAGGCTGCGTCGGACGCCGGGGCGGGCGCCGCGGTGACCTCGGGCGTCGAACGCGCGGCTGAGTCGGGCATCGATGCCGCGGGCGAAGCTGAGCCCGTGGTGACAGAACCGAGCATTGAAGCTGCTGGGATGCAGCCGGAATCGGATGCAGACGCGGCCGCTGCGGCGACAGACTTCGCAGACGAAGCCGAAGATTCAGGTGGCGAGGCGGCCGAGGATTACGGCGTGCGTGCGGGCGAAGCTTCCGCTGTTCGTGGTGAGGCGGCGGATGCAGTCGGCACTGCGGACGATGACGGTGGAGCGGACGATGACGGTGGAGATGTCGACGCCGGCGGCCGGGACGCAGGTGCTGATGGCGAGGCCGGTGGGAGTGGGCCCGGGGCTGCGGCTCGGCCGGAGTTCGGGTCATCGCTGCAGGGGTGAGTGCGGCGGGCGTGGCTGCGGATCCGTTCGGGACGGCGGGGCTGCGGGCGGGGGTACTCGCGGCTTGGCGTGATTCGCCTACTCGGTTGCGGGAGGATGCGGCGACCGAGGCGGATCTGGTGCGCGCGGGGTATCGGAATCGGCTGCTGACCGAATTGGCGCAGAACGCCGCGGATGCGGCGGCCAAGTCCGGTGTGGCGGGCCGAGTGGTGGTGCATCTTGTCGACGGTGCCGTGCACATCTCGAATACCGGTGCACCGCTGGATCTCTCGGGCGTACACGCGCTGACCGCACTGCGCGCCTCCGGCAAGGCGGACCCGACCGCGAGCGTCGGCCGCTTCGGCGTCGGTTTCACCGCCGTACGCACGGTAAGTGACGAGATCGAGGTCCGCTCGACCACCGGCTCCATCCGGTTCTCCCACGACCTCACCTGGAAAGCCCTGCGCGACAACGCGATCACCATCCCGGACCGCGCCGAAACCTTCACAGCACCCGTCCTGCGCCTGGTCTGGCCGACCGAGGCCACCCCGCCGGCAGGCGCGGACACCGAGATCGTCCTACACCTGCGTCCCGGCATAGATCCCCAACAGCTACTCGCCGCAATGCGTGCCGAAGCCGTCGACCTCCTCCTGGAACTGCCCGCCCTACAGAGCATCCGAATCGGCGACGACGAAATCGCCAGCACCGTCACCGATCTCCGCAACCAAAAGCCGCACCGGGACGAGCGCGAAGATCCCCACCCCGCGCAGGTCAGTGCGGATTTCGGCGCTGGCGATTCGGATCCGCATGGTCGACACGGCCTGCCAGACGCCAGTGGTGACACCGTCGCGGACCCGAATCGCGTCCGTGCGGACCCGATCGGGCCGCAGTACACCCACGACGTCGAATTCAACAGCACCGATGCAGACCTGAGCGCACGCCTACCAACGGGGCCAGGGCTCAGGGAGTTGCGCATCGATGGCCCCGGATCGGAGCGGCGGGTTTGGTGGGAGTACCGAACTGCCCGGGCACGCTGGTTGCTGCCGCTGCGGGATGGCAGGCCGGTGTCCGCCGCACACGATGTGTTGCGCGCCCCCACGCGATCCGACGAGGAGCTGTCGCTACCGGCGCTACTGATCGCCGACATTCCCATGCAGCCGGATCGGCGACGCGTCCTGCCCGGTGCCCGCCTTGCCGAATTCGCCAAGGGCTACGCCGATTTCGCCCGCGCACTTCCGCCGCGGGACCGCCTCGTCCTGGTTCCCACCCCGGGATTCGCCCGCAGTGAGGTCGACGGCATCCTGCGCGAAGCCCTGATCCGTGAACTACAGACTCACCCCTGGCTCCCGATTGTCACCGCCCGCTCGAAAACCTCGAGCGAAGCCGCCGCACAGTCGGCCTCGGGCGACCCCCGATCAGCCGTTGCGGACCAGGCCTATTCGGTGCGCACGGCCGTTGACAGCGATGCTCTCGGTAGTGAGGACACCGACGTCCGGACTGTCGCGGAAAATTCCGGTAACGGGCGTTCGTCCGAGCTCGAGACAATCGATGACGCGACCGCAGTACCAACGCGAGCAAGCGTATTCACCGGTCTGAGTCCGGAATTGGCCGACCTGCTCGACGACATCGTCGGCCCCCTGGTAGTACCCGAGTTATCAGGGCGCGCACATAGCGAGGCCTTGGGTGTACTGGATGTGCACAGACTGGGACTTGCCCGGCTGGCCGAACTTTCGGGCGGCCTGGAGCGCTCCTCGAAGTGGTGGCAGTCGCTGTATGCCGCGTTGGAGCCATACGTTGTCGATCCGTTGGCCGCCGAGGAACTCGGCGCCGTCGCGGTTCCGCTGGCGGATGGCCGGCTGGTAACCGGTCCGCGCACCGTGGTTCTGGATGATCAGCTCGATGTGGCCATACCGGTGCACTGGGCGCGTTTGGCGCATCCCGAGGCTGTTCATCCGCTTCTCGCGCGACTCGGCGCACGTTCGGCCACCGCCGAGGACCTGTTGAGCGATCCCGGATTACGCTCGGAGCTGGAGGACCAGCCGGGTGATCCCGATACCACCGACGCCGTGCTGCGGCTCGCCGCGTATGCCGATCCGTCGGCACTCCCGTCCTGGCTCGGCCTGCTCGAATTGCCCGACGCCACCGGAGAATTGCTCCCCGCGGACGAATTGCTGCTCCCCGACGCGCCGCTGAGCGCATTGCTGGTGTCGGATTCGCCGTTCGGCACCGTCGCGACGGATCTGGTGGACCGCTACGGTGCCGAGGCGCTGCGTGCCGTAGGCGTCGGCTGGGACTTCAGCATCGTCGTCGAAATCGATCCCACCGGCCCCGACCATCACCTGGACGACGAGGAGCGCTGGTGGTCGGGCCTGCCCGAGGATCCGCCGGAACTGGCCGCCGTCCGCGACCTGGACCTGGTCGACGAGTCATCCTGGCCAGAGGCGCTACGGCAGTTGGCATCCAGTCCGCGCACCCGCAAACTGCTCACCGATTCCGACGGCTACACGGCCTGGTGGTTGCGTAGACACGCGCGCATCAACGGCACCCCCATCGGCCTGCTCCGCCACCCCGCCGACACCGAATTCGCTGGACTGCTCCCCGAATTCGAGTTCTCCGACCTGGAGTCCTTACGCGCGATCCTGGCGAACCCGAATGCCATCACCCAGGAACTGGCCGCCGCACTACTGGACGCGCTCGCGGATCCATCGAAAACCCCTACACCCGGGGTGGTTTCCCGAACCCACGCCCGCCTCGCCGCCGCCGTGGATCATCTCGACTTGACCGAACTCGAACTCCCCGAGCACGTGCGCGCCCTGTCTTCGGCAGTTGTCGACCCCAACGACGTGTGGGTACTCGACCAGCCCTGGTTCGGCCTCGCCGTGCCCGCGGATCGCTTGATAGCAGGCGATGCCGCCACGGCTCCCGCCCTCGCCACCTTGCTCGATCTCCCCATGGTCTCCGATGTGATCACCGCCGAGGTGATGAGCCAGGGACGCCACACCACGTGGTCCGCCGAACCGCTGGGAGTCGTTCTCCGCCAACTGTTCACCCTGCCCGACGAACCAGGCGACCTGGTTCTGCACGAGGACCTCCAGGTCCGGCTGAGCGGCGCACTGGAATCCGTCGTCTCCGTCCCCTGGTGGCGCGACGGCACAACCACCCACATCCAAACCCCGCACCCAGCCTGACTGGCCGGGCCCGAAGGCACAGCCGTAAAGCCGCGCCCTTGCAGGGGATCCCACCTATGTGCCTACAGAGGATCCCGACATGGCGTGCGAATCATCCGGCATCCGTGCACATGTCCCCTACACCGCGTAGTTCGCAACCATCTCGCTGAGCAGATCGAGTTGCCCGCGCACACTTTCGCTGTCGTTGTCGACCAACCAGCGCAACACGACACCGTCGATCACATTCAAGGTGAAGCGGCTCAGCGTCGGCACCGGCACGGACCATCGGCAACCGGTGGCATCGCGCGCATGGTCGAGGATGTCGGCGACGGTGGTGTCGTTGAATGCGTACTGTTCGCGCGCGATCGCGAGTTTCGCGGGAGTCGATTCTCCTTCGCGTAGCGCATATGTCGTGGTTTCGTAGGTGAGTAGTTGTCGTTCCGGTGTGGCTTCAATGTTGAGCCACATCAGTTCGAGTCCAGCGCGCACCAATTTTTGAAGCGCTTCTTTTCCACTTCCGACGTCTTGCCAAACTGTTTCGTTGGCGTCGACGGAATCGCGTAATTCCATCGACAACGCCTTGACCAGCTCGGTCATCAGCGCATCCTTGTTTTCGAAACAGTAATGCACCACACCGAGCGAAACACCGGCTGCCTGAGCGACATCGCGCGTGGTCACGCCCGCGACGCCCTTTTTCTCGGCAAGGCCGATGGCTGCCTCGATAAGGTGGGCCCGTCGTTCTTCGACGCTCAATCGGGAGGACACCCAAGCGAGTTAAGTCCGCAACTCCGCCACAGTCAATTCGCAGGGCCGAAAAATCTCGACTGGACGATTGTCCAGTTGTGTGGTTCGCTTCAACACGGGATCGAAGGGAGACGCGTATGCCGGTGTCACGCAGAACGGTGCTGGCCCGAACCGCGGCGGGATCGGCCGCGTTCGCGGTGGCCACGGTGCCAGGAGTGACCGCGGCACTCGGCGCACCGGCCCCCGAATCAGGTGGCTACCTAATTGGACTCGGTCTTTCCGATATCACCGGCCCGGCCGCCGAATGCGGAATGATGGGCTATTCGCAGTTCGAGCAGCAGACGGCGGGTATCCATCTGCGCCCGCGTGCTCGCGCATTCATCATCGACAGTGGCGCGCGCCGAATCGTGTTCGCGGTAGCGGAGAACGGCATGATTTTCCAGTCGGTGCATCGCGGCGTCATGCTCGAACTCGCGCGCCGCTTCGGTGATCTGTACACCGAACAGAACGTCGTGCTCACCTCGACGCATTCGCATGCGACCTGTGGCGGCTCCAGCAACGATTACGCGTACAACCTGTCGATTCTAGGTTTTCAACAGCAGGTATACGACGCCGAAGTGAACGGCATTGTGGAGGCTATCGCCGCCGCGCATGCGGATCTCGGACCGGGCACGCTTTCGCTGGGTCGCGCCGAACTGCACGACGCAAGTGTCAACCGATCGCGAGTCGCCTTCGAACGCAATCCGGATGTGGATAAACAGCACTTCCCGAATGCCATCGACCCGGCGGTCACCGCGCTGTCATTCGTCAAGGGCGGCAAACAAGTCGGCGCCATCACCTGGTTTGCCACCCACAACACCTCGATGACCAACCAGAATCGACTGATCAGCGCGGATAACAAGGGCTACGCCTCGTTCTCCCATGAACACACCGAGCACGGGGTGCGCTATCTCGATGGTCCGGCCGATTTCATCGCCGCATTCGCGCAGACCAACGCGGGCGATATGTCCCCGAATCTCGATCTGCGACCCGGTTCGGGCCCCACCGAGAACGAGTTCGACAACACCCGCATCCTCGGCGAGCGCCAGTACCACGCATCGAAGACCGCATTATCGAGTGCACAGTCCATCAGCGGTCCGGTCGATTCGATGCTCTGTTATATCGACCTGGCCGATACCGCCGTCGACGGCAGATTCACGCCCGACGGCCAGCCGCGCCACACCGCGCCCGCCGCCGCGGGTGTCTCGCTCATCGCGGGCAGCGTCGAGGACGGTCCGGGTCTGCCGGGTCTCCCGATCCCGGAAGGTGTGCGTAACCCGTTCGTCGATGCACTCGGCGATCCGCGCCAGCCCGCACCGTCCTGGCTCGCGGACGCGCAGGCGCCCAAGGTGATCGTCGTGCCGCTCGGGCTGTTGCCGCCGGTCTCGTGGGTGCCGAATGTGGTGCCGATCCAGATCGTTCGGATCGGTGAGCTGTACTTGGCCTGCGGCGGTGGTGAATTCACCGTTGTCGCCGGATTGCGCATCCGTCGGGCTGTTGCCGCCGCGCTCGGTGTGCCGCTGGAGCAGGTGTTGATGCAGGGCTACGCGAACGCGTACCACGAATACGTCACCACTCCGGAGGAATACGATTCCCAGCAGTACGAGGGCGGCTCAACCCTCTTCGGCCGCTACACATTGCCCGCCTACCAGCAGGAGTTCACACGTCTGGCAACGGCTTTCGCCGCCCGCGGGCAAGTCCCGCGCGGACCGGCTCCACGCGATATATCCAATCTGCAGCCGAACTTCCAACCCGCCGCCGGTCCCGATGCCACACCGTTGGGCCATGGCTTCGGTGATGTCCTGATCCAGCCTGCCGTCTCGTGCGCGCCCGGCGCCCAGGCCGCCGCCGAATTCGTCTCCGCCCACCCCAAACACAACCCCCGCCGCAACGGCACCTTCCTGGAAGTGCAGCGCCGCAACGCATCCGGCGACTGGATCCGCGTCGCCAATGAGGGCGAATGGGCCGTCCGCTTCTACTGGAGCAAGCGCGGACTTGCCGAATCCGTGGCCCGCTTCACCTGGGACATCCCCTCGGACGCCACCCCCGGCGCCTACCGCATGCAGCACTTCGCCGACAGTCTGAGCTCCGATGGCACCCTGCACCCCTTCACCGGCACCACCGACGAGTTCGAAGTGAGCTGAGCGGTCAAAGTCCGGTCTGTGCGCCTTTGTCGCCGCGGCGGGCGCCCCGGCGCTGGATCGCGAAGATCGTGTAGCCGAGCAGGCCGACGGCCAGCCCCATCAGACACAGCGGGCGGGCGGATTCCCAGCGGTCGCTGGTCCACACGACGATTGTGGCGATCAGCCAGAGGGCGCTGCCGACCGCGAGTACCGGCCGTGGATCGGTGAAGCGCGGCGGGATCTGCGGGACATTCTGGGTCACAGTCACAGGGTAGCTGCGGGAACAGGCGATCACCGGCCAGCGTGTCCCGTATCGTTCTGCTCTGTGACAACGCCATCGGATGTTCGAGCTCTCGCGGGTGAGCTGTCGCTCGCGGTGGTGCGCTTGACGCGACATCTGCGGGGGCGGCGCGCCGACGCGCAGATCTCGCTGACGCAGCTCTCCGCACTCGCCACCCTGCACCGGGAAGGGGCGATGACGCCGGGTGCGTTGGCCGCCAAGGAGCGCGTACAGCCACCATCGATGACGCGCGTGATCGCCTCACTCACCGATCTGGAATTGGTGGAGCGCAAGCCGCATCCGACCGATGGCCGCCAGATCATTGTCTCGCTCTCGGATGCGGGCCGCGCACTGATCGCCGATGAAACCAGCGCCCGCGAAGCCTGGATGACCGAACAGCTCTCGACCCTCACCGACGAGCAACTGGTCGTGCTGACCCGCGCCGTCGGCATCATGAAGCAACTCGTCGACGACTCGGAGTAACTGACTCGGAGTAACCGTCCCGTCCCGGGCCCTGGTTGCTAGCGAGGTACGTAGCCGCCGCGGGCGTATTGGGCGCCGAATGGTTGGTCGCTGTCCACGATTTCGCGACCGAGGGGGAACAGCGAGATCGGGATGAGTTTGAGGTTCGCCCAGCCGAAGGGGATGCCGATGATCGAGATGAACAGCGGGATGCTGGTGAACAAGTGGCCCAGCGCCAGCCACCAACCGGCGACGATGAACCAGATGATGTTGCCGATCATCGATCCGACACCCGCGGAAGGCTTTTCGACCGTGGTGCGTCCGAATGGCCAGAGCACATAGGTCGCGATCCGGAACGAGGCGATACCCCAGGGGATCGTGATGATCAGAATGCAGCAGATGATGCCCGCCAGGATGTAGCCGAGCGCCATCCAGAACCCGACAAATACGAGCCATAGGATATTGAGCACCAGCTGAATCGGCTTCATGAATCAAGCATGCCAGGCCACCTCGCATCCGGACATCACTCCGGAGTACGAGGTGGACTCAGGGATATCCCCGATCGGCAGCAGCGGTGGCCATGGCGGTACGTGCGGCCAGAGATCAATCCTTGCGCATCCAGGCGAGCATGATCCGTACCTCGCGGAGTCGCCAGCCCGCCGAGGTCCGCGCTGCCGTGCCGGCCAGTCGGAGCCCGCCGGTTTGGTGCGGGGGTTTGCCGTCGCGGTAGTAGTACACGAGCGAGTTCGCTGAGGCCGCGGCCTGGTCGCCGTCGACATTCACCAGCAGATCGGTGGTCGTGTGCTGAGCGAGCTCACCCTCGACCTGAGACTGTCGAATGAAGTCGGCGACCTTGTCGATGCCTCGGACTTGGATTCGCGGCGAGTGGACCGCCACATCGTCGGTGAAGACAGTGTCGACATCCTCATATCGCACCTCGTCGAGCAGGCGGGCGAAGCGAGTGAACAAGTCGGCGATTTCGATGCGGTCGGCGATCAGAGTGTCCGTGGACGTGGACATGACATCCTCTTTCATTGGTATTGCCAACATTGGCATCGCCAACTATACGAGGTTTTGTTGGTTGCGCCAATGAAGTCTGGTGATGTCGTGGATCACACCGCACGCCTGACGTTGAAGCCGTCGGCTGCTCACCCCGTTGGCAGCGCACGCGCACTGGTCGGCGTCCGACCGCTTCGGCGAAGTGGGCTACCGCATCCTGGCTGCGCTCGACGAGTTCGGACCGGCAGTCAGGCTCAGAAGAACCAGCCGAGCACCGCATCTCGCTCCGCGCCGAATGCCTCATCGAGGTTGCGTAGTTGCACCGCGTCCTTGGCTTGCAGGCGATTGGCGGCAGCGAAGACCCGCGCCGGGTACACGCCGAGGTACATAGAGGCCAGGACGTCGATGCCGAGTTCGAAGTCGGGTGGTCGGGTGGTCGGTGTGCATTCGGCAATGCCGTCGCGCACCGTGAGTGCGAAGGTGCCGCCCGCGTTGCGGAACGGATCCTGCACTGCGAAAACGACATCGAGGTCGCGCAGGTATGAGCGAGCAGTCAGGGCGGCGGGAACATCCATGAGCCGCAACCACAAATCGTCGAAGCGCGCCTTCGTACGCACCAGTCGGTGATCAGTGAGCAGATACGGGAGCGGATCGTTATCGGTGATCGCCGCCTCGACGTGACTGCACAGCTCCAACCCGAATAGCGCCCGCCACAACGCGATTTGCGCTTCCGGGGTCACCGCGCGCATCTCCTCGACCACCGCTGACTTGCCTTGTTCGCGGTGGTGATAGCGATACAGCACATAACCGTCCGGGTGCAGGAATGCGAAGAGCTCGGTGCCGCCGTCGCGGAACGCGGGCGAATCGGCGAGGTCCATCTGCCAGCGGGCTTCGGGTCGTGCCTGCGCACCGGGCACCAAGCGCCGCCACCGGTCGTAGATCGCCCGCACCGCCTCGCCCGCATCGGCCATGGTGCTGAGCACGACACCACCAGGGTTGGGTGCGGACGGCAGGAATTCGATGAACCGCCGATCGATCGAGACCGCGTTCTGCCGAATTGTCGGCCCGTAGCCGAACCGGCCGTAGATGGCGCCCTGACTCGCGGTGAAGATGGTCAACGGGAGCCCAGCCGCCTCGGTGCGCCGATGCTGCTCGGTGTAGATAGCCCGCAGAATTCCGCGCCGTCGGTGCGTCGGCGCAACCGCGACCCCGGCGATCCCGCAGGCCTCGACCGTGCGTTCCCCGGGCACCGTCAGTGTCATCCGAGTGGACCTGGCATGCCCGACGACACGCCCCGCGTCGATGGCGACGATCGCTTCCTCGGTCGGAAAGACCTGCGCCCGCAATTGCGCATATTCCGGTTCGCTGCGCATCCCGAATGCGGTATCGCCGAGCAATTGAATGTCCGCCACGTCATCGTCGGTGGCCGACCGAATGGTGATGCCGGGTATCAGCGTCATCCTTCGACGATCGCACGCCCCCATTCCGCCCGCACTCGAATTTCCACTGTCGCAGACGCTCCGTACACCTCACACACCGACTCGCCACGTAACTCGCCGATGTCCGTGCACGAAGGTCTGCGTCAGGAAAGGCCACCGGTGTCCGGGGAAGCGTCGGGGGACGGCAGGATGTAGCGGTGGCTGATGTGATCGATATCGACGATCCCGCTGATCCGCGGGTCGATGACTTTCGCGATCTGAAGTCGGCGGATCGGCGGCCGGATCTGCCGGGGCGCAAGGGGTTGGTGATCGCGGAGGGGGTGGTGGTCGTCCAGCGGATGTTGGGTTCGCGGTTTCGGCCGAGTGCGTTGCTCGGGGTGGAGAAGCGGCGGGCCGAACTCGCGCAAGAGCTGGCGCGGATCGACGTGCCGTTCTACCGGGCGAGCGCCGAGGTGATGGCGGAGGTGGTCGGATTCCATCTCAATCGCGGGGTGCTCGCGGTGGCGCGCAGGCCCGCGGAATTGAGCGTGCACGACGTCATCGAGCGGGCCCGCACGGTCGCGGTGTTGGAGGGCGTGAACGATCACGAGAATCTCGGCTCGATGTTCCGGAATGCGGCCGGACTCGGCGTCGAAGCGATTTTGTTCGGCGATCGGTGCGCCGATCCGCTGTATCGGCGCGCGGTGCGAGTGTCGATGGGGCATGTGCTGCGGGTGCCGTTCGCGCAACTGCCGAAATGGCCCGAGGGGCTGGATGTGTTGCGGAGCAACGGGTTCCAGATCATCGCGCTCACCCCGAACCCGGCTGCGGTGAATTTGGCTACGGCGATGACCGGGGAGCGGGTGGCGCTGCTGCTCGGCGCGGAGGGGCCCGGATTGACCGAGGAAGCCATGCGGGCCACCGATATTCGTGCCCGCATCCCGATGTCACCAGGCACCGATTCGCTCAATGTGGCGACCGCGGCCGCCATGGCGTTCTATGAGCGGGTGAGGACGTCATGAGGGGGATCCTGTCGTGAGTTACTTCCCGAACGGGGCGTACCGGCCCTATCAGCCGGACCAGGATCCGACACCGTGGGCCGCTGGACTCACCGTCGCGACCATGGTCGCGCTGCTGACGGTCGTCGCGGTGTACGCCTTCGGATCGGCACTGGCGGAAGTGCATCCGCTGCTCGCGATCCTGGTCAACCTCGTCGCGGTCGGCGGCGCCGCTCCCACGGCCTGGCGCTGGCGCCTCGCCCCCGTGACCCGCTGGGTAATCGGTGGGGGCGTGGCCGGCGTGTTGCTCGGTTGGCTGGTCCTGATCATCGGCGGCCTGTCGAGCTAGTGCCGCGTTCAGATAGCTCCTGCCGTATCGAGCCTTGGTTCGGAGAGTTCCATCGAACGCAGTCGAATGGTGGTCGCCCACGCCGCATCGACCGCCACATCACTACGCTCGGCGAACAGCCGGAGCGGGTGGCGCGGCAAGCTATCTAGGACTGGGCACTAGCAGTACTCGTCGACCCCGCTCACGACTTCGCCTCGCGGGCGCTCGGGCTCCGTCGCGTGCCGCAGCGCGCTGGGCTGATGGTTCACTCGCTGACGTTCGCTCACGAGACGCGATCCTTGCCGCGCAGCCAGTGGAGCAGACCTCGTCTCGGTTTCGCGTCGCCGTTCTGCTCTGCCAGCGGGATCAGGTCGGCGGGGTCGGGCGCTTGGCCCTTGGGGTAGAGGGTGAATCCACATACCGCGATATCGCCTGGTACCAGCGCACCTTCGGGGGTGGCGGCGCGGTAGGTGAACCCGAGCCATTCGTTATTGGCGGCGTCGGCGAAATCGGGTGGGTCGAAGGGGAGGGTCTGCGGGTCGGGCAGTTCGCCCGCCTGCCACCGCACCGGATGGTCACCGGCCCAAAACGAACGTTCCCACACCAGCGGAAGGCCGTCGTCTTCCAGGATGTTCACCCGCGTGGAGCTGAACGAGCGCCGGAATTCGCCACGCTCCCAATGGGCGAATGCGCCCCAGCCGTGATGCGCGTCGAACGAGATCAGATAGGTGTGCTCCGAGGCGAGCGGGCGAACCAGCAACTCCGGCAGCGCTGTCGGATGCGCCCGCGCGGCCTGTGCCGAGCACATCACCGTGACCCCGGGATAGCAGCCGATGTACACCTCGTCGGCATCCGGTCCGGCGCAACCGCCCAGCGTGCCGACCATGATCGGCATGACATCGCGGTCCGTGTGCAGCTGTTTCGCCAGTGCGAGCGCGGCTTCGGGATCCGGGTCGTGGTTCGCGCGGAGTACCGCCAACGGATCCTGTGCGTCGACGTACCAGATAGACGAAGCCTTGGACAGCATTTCCGGCACCTCCCGATGGTTGCACCAAACCAGCTCCGCAAACTCTGAGCAACCCACGGCGTCCTCTAGCAACTCCCGCTACCGTGAACCACCCGACGTCGACTTATCAAGTTGTCGACACACCGAAAATCTACCCGCACTGCCGTGCCGACGTCCCCCCTTCCGCATTCGAACACGCCCGCAGCCCCAAGAAATTCGCAGCGACCAATCCCCCGCGCGACCGGAATCAAGATCAGGTGGCACCTATCGCACCACCACCCGGCTCGGCCCCAACGACTTCCATCCAACAACCCCTCCGATCAACTCGACGGTGCTGTTGCAATCACCCCTTGAACCCGAGCGAGAAGCCCCCCGCCATCAGCTCCACCTGATCTTGATCAGGTGATCGCGCCACAGTTCAAGCCGTTGCGCGGATCGTCGGGCTTGTCCGGGTCCCGCGTCAGCGCGGTGGTGTCGTAGCAGACGGCGGAGGCGTTCGGGCCGATGTTCTCCTCGGCCGCTGTGCCTGAAGACGGGATGTGCCTGAAGACGGGGTGTGCCTGAAAATCGGGTGCCTGAACCCGGCAGCCCGAAGTGGGCTATATCCGAAGTACTTATCGCCGCCAGATGTGCGGACCCAACTGTTCCTGGATTTGCCGACTACGCCCTGACCGCTCTCAAAATGGCCGACGCCCGGTATCCGGCTCCGGAGGCCTCGCACCGAGACTTCGGCAAACACCCCGAAACCCCAGCGTGGGAATGAAACTCAGTGCCCTGAGCTACGCACCCCGAGCAACACATCCTCCCAAGACGGCATCGGCGCCTTCCCCCGCTTGGTCCGAGCCGCCTTCGCGGGCGCCTTCTTCGCCGCTTCGTCCGAAGCAGCGGGCTTAGCGGCAGGCTTCGAAGCCTTGGCTGGGGTAGCAGCGGGCGCTGCCGGGACAGCGGCGGGCGCTGCCGGGACAGCGGCGGGCGCGGCCGGGACAGCGGCGGGCGCGGCCGGGACAGCGGCGGGCGCGGCCGGGACAGCGGCGGGCGCGGCCGGGGCGGTGCCCGCACCAGCCGGAGCGCCACCGGCGGCGGGAGCCGTATTCGTCCCCGCGGTGACCGAAGCGGAACCGCTCGCGGCCGGAATGGCATTCGTGCTCGCGGCGGCCGGGATCGCGGCCGCCGCACCACCGGCGCTGACCGGCGTATTGCTACCACCGGCCACGACGGAACGCTGCTCGTAGTACTCGTCCAACGTCGGCTGGGTCCGGGCAGCCGGACGTGCGGGTGCCGCTGCGGCCTCGCGGGCTGGACGCGCCTCGGCCGGACGAGTTTCCACCGGCCGGGTCTCTACCGGCGGTTCGGGCGCCGCCGGCGCCTCGATCTCCGCCTGCGGCGGCAGGATGGTGGCGAGCCCGCGCAGGGCACGGCCGAAGTCGGGATCGATCAGATCCGAGGCCGGATCGTCGAGCGGGGAAACCGAGCCGCCGTGCGCGTCGGGCTGGTAGCGCCAATGCGCCGCGATCTCGGAACGGCCGTTCTGCCATTGCAATTGCGCGACCCAGAAGCCCTTTTCGTCCTTCCAGGCATCCCACTCGGCATTCTCGAGTGTGTGCCCGCGCTCGGTGAACGCGGCGGTGACGATATCGATCAGGATTTCCACGGCCGGACCGTCGGCGCGCACCGGATGCGCCTTCTGCGCGAGTTCGGCGGCGCGGGCCCGTTCCAGCAGCACCGGATAGGCGAATCGCTCCACGCGACTCAGCGGCATACCGGATTCTTCGGTGACCTGTTCAACGGATGCCCCGGCACGGATACGAGCTTGAATATCGCGGGGACGCATAGTTGCTTCCATCTCGATCTCAATCTGGCCGAATCGGGCAAGGTCTCCGCGTGCCGCGGCTCGAAGCTTGTCGTCGGCGGGCAGCCGGTACTTGGTGCCGGTCTCGGTGTCGATGCACACGATGTGCGTGGAGTCGGGCGTCACCCCGATCACTCGAAGTTCACGCACCGTTACCTCCTTATCGCGTCGGCTCGCGACACCGCCCACTTTCCGAAACAGTAGTGCACTACTGATGATCTCGAGGCAAGACACGCGGGGCGGAAATCTGCGAAAGACCCTCCGCGCCCCGCTAATCTGCTCTATTCAACTCGCAGCGCTACAAGAAACAGCGTGTCGAAAGTGGGCGTGTCGCAATAACCGAGCTCGATTTACCCCAGCTTTTCGACAACCCAGTCGATGCTACGCGTCAGCTGCGAAACATCCTCGGGGTCGATGGCGGGGAACATGCCGACGCGCAGCTGGTTGCGGCCGAGCTTGCGGTAGGGCTCGGTGTCCACGATTCCATTGGCGCGCAGCACCTTGGCGACGGCGGCCGCATCGACCGAGTCGGCGAAGTCGATGGTGCCCACGACCTGTGAGCGGTGCGCCGGATCGGCGACGTACGGGGTGGCGAAGGAGCTCGACTCGGCCCAGGAGTACAGCCGCGACGAGGAATCCAGCGTCCGCTTGACCGCCCAGTCCAGCCCGCCGTTGCCGTTGATCCACTCGATCTGGTCGGCGAACAGCAGCAGGGTGCCGAGTGCGGGGGTGTTGTAGGTCTGGTCCTTGGTGCTGTTGTCGATCGCGATCGGCAGCGAAAGGAAGTCCGGAGTCCAGCGACCCGAGGCCTTGATCTCCTCGACCCGGGCCAGCGCGGCCGGGCTCATCAGCGCGACCCACAGGCCGCCGTCGGAGGCAAAGCACTTCTGCGGCGCGAAGTAGTAGACGTCGGCATCGGTGATGTTGACCGGCAGACCGCCCGCGCCGGAGGTGGCATCGATGGCGATCAGCGCGTTCTCCGAACCCGCCGGACGCTGCACCGGGATCGAAACACCGGTGGAGGTTTCGTTGTGCGCCCACCCGATGAGGTCTGCCGACGGGTCCGAAACCGGCTCGGGCGCACTGCCCGGCTCCGCCGAGACCACGATCGGATCGCCGATGAACGGGTTGCCCTTGGCCACCGCGGCGAACTTCGAGCTGAACTCGCCATTGGTCAGGTGCAGCGAGCGCTCGCGGATCAGGCCGAAGGCGGCGGCATCCCAGAACGCCGTGGTGCCACCGTTGCCGAGCACCACTTCGTAGTCGTCGGGCAGCGCGAAAAGTTCGCGCAGGCCGCCGCGCACGCGCGCGACCACATCCTTGACCGGCTTCTGCCGGTGACTGGTTCCGAACACTGAGGCGCCGACGGATACCAGAGACTGCAACTGCTCCGGGCGCACCTTGGAGGGGCCACAGCCGAACCGTCCGTCGGCGGGCTTGAGATCGTCGGGAATGATCGGGAACTCAGCGGTCATGGCCAACAGGGTAGACGGTGGTAATGCTGTGACTCTGACCACACTCCGGCTAACGTTATCGCCTATGAACCTTGCGTCGGCTAACTCCGGGTGGCGAGCACGTAGCAGGGGGCCGCGGAACTTTGGATTGCGCGCGGGTGCGTTATCGAATTCGCAGCGGCGCGAATTGCTCATTCACGGCGTGATGGGCACGGCGACCATCCTCGGTGTGCGTCCGCGACGCAGCGAACCCGGACACGTTTTCTGGGTTCGAGTGCAGGTAGAAGGCGCGCTGCCATACGAGGCCCGGGTGCGGCAGCGGATGCGCGAGGACGACCTGGAGTGGATGCAGCCCGGTGATGTGGTCGGCTGCCGGGTCGATCCGGGCGATCGCGACCGCGTGGTGCTCTACGTGCCCGATATCGCCGAGACCGGCCGGGCGAGCATTTCGAAGATCCTCGCCGACGGCCGCCGCGCCGATGCCACTGTGCTCGCCGCCGCACCGGTCGCCGCCGACTACGCCGGGCGCGACGACCCGGTGCTGCGACTGGATCTCGAACTGCGCGCCTGGGACGAGGTGAAACCGTGGCGCGTGCGCCTGATCCAACCGATACCGCTGGCCGCGATCGGCCTCGTCGACCTCGGCCAACACCTCGAGGTGGCCTTCTTCACAGTCGACCGCGGCGAATCCGTCGCGGTCGACTGGCTTGCCTCCCTCGGCGAGGATTAGCGAGGCGGCTCGATGTTCGAGCCGCCATTTCGCTAACTCTTGGCTTTCACGCGGGCCAGTGCGTGTCCGGTGAGTGCGATGAGCGCGGTCTTGGCGGATTCTCGATCCCTTGCGTCGATCATCATCACCGGAACGTCGGCCGATAGCGAGAGGGCATCGCGGATGGCCTCCTCGGGAAACTTGGGGGCACCTTCGAATTCGTTGACCGCGACCAGGAACGGTAGTCCGAGTTCTTCGAAATAGTCGACCGCGGCGAAACTTTCGTCCACCCGACGGGTGTCGACCAGCAGGATGGCGCCGATCGCACCGAGGCTCAGGTCGTCCCACATGAACCAGAACCGGTGCTGGCCCGGAGTACCGAACAGGTACAACACCAGATCGTCGTTCAGAGTGATCCGGCCGAAATCCATGGCCACCGTGGTGGTGGTCTTATCCGGGACCCCTGAAGTGTCGTCGATTTCGGAGCTCAGATCGGTCATCAGCGCTTCGGTTTTCAGCGGAACGATATCCGAAACCGCGCCGACCAGCGTAGTTTTGCCGACCCCCATCTCGCCGGCTATCACGATTTTCGCCGAGACCGCGCGGGACGTGGTTTCGGGTGGTGCTTGTTCAGGTGCGGTCATCGAACATCCTCGGCTGCAAGGGGTTTCAACTTACCAGTGGCTCTTCCGTCACGTACCCCCCGCTGATACCGGTTCAATCCTGTGCGGATCGCTTCCGGGTCGCGGCGCGTGCTCGCCGCAGATTCCGTTGCCGCCGACCCCGACTCGGCCCCACCCGGCACCAACTGATTCCCTGGATCTCGTTTCGGTAGCCCGGACGTTGTCCTTTCCGTGATCGTGGCATCCGCCGCCCGCTGTGCCGCGGACCAGCCTTCATCCGCCGCCGAATGCCAATTGTCCAAAACCGGTAGCTCCCCTGTAGTCGGATCAGCCAACCACGCCGACATCATGCCGGCGAAAATCGGCGTCGCCGCTTCCCCCTTGGTGGGCTGCGCGGATCCGTTCGACGGGGATTCCGGCGAATCCGCTTCTTCGGATTGGAAGAACGAGGTCGTCTTGGTCACCCGATCCTGCGGACCGGTCGGGGAACCCGAATCGGCCACGCTAGCCGACGGCGTCGGCGCTGCGGACACCGCGGTTGTGCTCGCAGGCTTCGCGGCGGCCCCGCCCGCTTTGCGACGCCCCTTGCGATTGACTCCCGGAACCCGTTTCGGCAGACCATAACTGGTGATCACCGGCGGTGCCGCGGGGGCATCGGCCTCCGGTTCGGCGGGCTTGGGTGCCGCTGACAGCGGCGCACCGATCCGACGTGCCGCAGGCTCGGCCTTGGCCGCGACCGCCTTGGCCGCGGGCTTGGCAACATCCGCGCCTGCCTCGGCCTTCGCCTTGGCAAGACCCTCGCCGGCCTCGGCCTTCGCCCTGGTACCGAGCGTGTCCCGATGCACCGGAATCAACGGCTTCAGCGTCGCCGGATCCTGCGAATCCTGCGACGGCACCTCGATCAGCGCCGGCGGAATGTGCAGGCTCGCGGTGATTCCCGGGCTGAGCGCACGATCGTGGGTCCGGCGCAGCCGAACCGTGATGCCGTGGCGCTCGGCGAGTTTGCCGACGACGAACATGCCCATCTGCCGCGTCGTCGCGACGGTGACCACGGTCGGCACCGCCAACCGCTCGTTGATCTCGTTCAGTTCGTTGGCCACGATGCCGATGCCCTCATCGACGACCTCGATGAGCAGGCCGCCCTCGGAGGTCCGGCTGTAGGCGAAGGTGACATCGCTATCGGGCGGTGACGCCCGCAGCGCGTTCTCCAACATCTCCGCGATCAGATGCACCACATCGGTAGCCGCGATGCCCGCGACCCAACCATCGGGTGTGGCACCGGATTTGACCCGCTGATAGTCCTCGACCTCGGAGACCGCAGCGCGCAGAATATCGCGCACCTCGACCGGTCCGGACCGGTCGTGCCGTGACCGCGTTCCGGCCAGCACCAGCAGATTGGCGCTATTGCGCCGCATGCGCGCGGCCAGGTGATCGAGCCGGAAGAGGTGGCCGAGTCGCTCGGGGTCCTTCTCCTCGAATTCGAGCGCCTCGATCATGCTGAGCTGGCGATCCACCAGCGTCTGGTTGCGTCGCGCCATGGTCTCGAACATGTCGTTGACCTGATCGCGCAGCAGTTGCTGCTGTGCGGCGAGTTTGAGTGCCTGGGTGTGCAAACCGTCTACGGTGCGGGCGATTTCGCCGATCTCCTCACCGGTGTGCACCGGCACCGGTTTCACCTCGATGTCCTCGAGTTGGGCGCCGCGCATGATCCGCTCGACCTCACTCGGAAGGTCCTTATCGGCAAGTTCGCTGGCACCCGCCCGCAGCCTGCGCAGCGGCTGCAGCAGCGAGTGCGCGACCCACAGCGCGAGTGCGAGCGCCGCGATCACGGTCCCGAGCACGACCAGTGAGGCCTGCACGGCCGCGGATCGGGACTCGGCGACCTTGTCGTCGACATCGTGGATGACGCCCTGCACGATCTGGCGCGTCAATCCGGTGAAGACATCGCGGGATTCGATGGCCAGCCGCCGCAACTCCACCAGGTCGACGACGTGGGTGCGCATCGCGACATCGATCATGTCCTTGAGCACGGCGTTATTCGGCCGCACCACCCGATCGAGGTCGGGCTTGGCGGCGGGCATTACCCGTTCGATCGCTTCGCCCATGGCCAGGATGCGTCCCTGCGCGGTTTGAAAACTCTCGGCCTGAGATGGCTGTTGGATCGCCGATATGGCTGCCATCAGCCAGTTGAAGCCCTCGACCTTGCCAGCTAGCACATCGGAGAGCTGCGCCTTCGCGGCAACGACCGAGCTGACGCCGATCGGGGTGAGCAATTTGTCCACGGTGCCGATGGCATCGGCGACGATCGCGTTGTTGAGCTCGATGGCCTTCACCGGATCGCCGCCGCCCTTACCGCCGGAGCGGATGACCTCGCTGGTCGCGGTCATCTGCTTCAGCGCTCTGGCGACCGACGCGTCGATGCCCTTGCGTCCGGCGCGCACCGTGGCTTCGGTAATAGCCGTTGACAATTCGACCAGGTCCTGGTCGGTGGTGGTGCCATAGACCTGCCCACCGGCGACGGTCGAGGCCGCCGATTCGAGTGCGGTGATCGCCGGAATATCGGAGATGCGATCGGCCGCACTGTCGTATTCGGAGTAATCGCGGAAGAAGACCGTCAGGCGCAGACCGCCGAGCAAAATGGCCGCGGCCAGTGGAAGCGCAACGGCCGCGCCGACTTTCCAGCGGACTCGCCATTGCTCGAGATTCCGCCATCGAGTGTGCGCGAAGATTCCCTGCGCCACCCTACATACCGCCTTCCGCTCGGATCCGGCCGATCCGGTCATCTCGCGCTGGCGAAATGCCCGGTGCACGGCCGAAATCCGTCTCACCTTTGTTTTTTCGAGCGACCGTCAGGCGGTCGGCTGACGTCGGGACACCAGTCAGCATCGGTACCATACTGGCTTGCCGCCGAGGGTTGCGCGTTATTGGCGCGATCGCAGGGGCGTGCACTCCATACCGTAATAATTGCACCCCGGGGTTCACCGGCACGATGGTGCGCCGAGCCCGACTACGGGCGGCAACGGGGCTCAGAGATGGACAAAGGTGAACCCCGCAGATCGCAGCGCGGGCAGCGCCGCGGTCATCCCGGCGGCCGTTCCGGAATTCGGTCTGTGCATATGCGCCAGCGAGATCGTGCCGGGCGCGGCGGCTTTCATCGCATTCTGCACCCGTGCCGCGCTCGCGGTGGCGCCGTAATCTGCATTGATGCTGAAACCGACTGGCCGCTCACCCAATTCGTTGACGATCGCGACCGCTACGTCGTCATAGTGCGCGGTACCCGCGCGAAAGAACCGCGGCGGTTTGCCGAGCAGCTTGGTGAGCCGCTCGTGATTGGCCCAGACCTCGTCGACGGCCTCCTGCGGCGAGCCGGTGCCCGGGATTTCGTAGGCGGCCCGGCCGGTTACCGAGAGCGGCTTATGTGCCACACCGTGATTGGCCAGCTCGAACAGCGGATTGGCGGCCAATTGCACGGCGCGATCGGGATTCGCGTCGATCCAGCGTTTATTGAGGAAGAGCGTGGCCGGAATCTGCTGGGAGATGAGCAGATTCAGCAATGTCTCATCGATATCGTTGTTGCCGGGGCCGCCGCACGCGTCGAAGGTGACCGCCATCTGTTTGCCGGTCGCCGCGAAAGTGCTTGTGATGCCGTCCATCTTCATGCCCCACTGGGTCGGTTGCGCACCCGCGTGCCGGGCGGCCACCGCCGTGGGGGAGTTGGCCGCGGGCACCTGCTGCAAGGGAGATCTCGGAATGGCTTGCACGTCAACGGCGTTCGCGGCGGTGGTCGTTCTCGACTGCGCGCCAGTCGTATTGCTCTTATCGGTACTGCAACCAGCGACGAAAGCCGCAGCCGCGGCACCGAATCCGATCAGTCGCCGCCGCGACACATTCCTATCCAGCATTCCCCGTTAACTCTCTCTCACAGCTTCCCCCGGATGCTACGCGAGCCGGACACCGTGGTGGGCATGAGAACCCACCGCGACATCCGGCTCGCGGAAGCGCTATTCAATTGTGGTTTGAATCACACGTGCGCGATGGTGGACCAGCCGGCGACGTCCTGCGGCTGGCGCGGGCCGGGACCGGTGTAGATGGCAGCCGGGCGGACCAGCTTGCCCAGCTGCTTCTGCTCCAGGATGTGGGCACACCAACCGGCAGTGCGGCCACAGGTGAACATCGCGGGCATCATGTGCGCCGGGACCTCGGCGAAGTCGAGGATGACCGCCGCCCAGAATTCGACATTGGTCTCGATGGCGCGGTCCGGACGGCGCTCGCGCAGTTCGGCGAGCGCGGCCTGCTCGAGCGCGGCGGCGACCTCGAAGCGCGGGGCGTTCAGGCGCTGCGCGGTGGCGCGCAGCACACGCGCCCGCGGATCCTCGGCCCGGTAGACCCGGTGGCCGAAGCCCATCAGCTTTTCCTTGCGGTCCAGGATGCCCTTGACCAAAGCGCGTGCGTCACCGGACTTTTCGACGGCCTCGATCATCGGCAGCACGCGAGCGGGCGCACCGCCGTGCAGCGGACCCGACATCGCGCCGATCGCACCGGACAGCGCCGCGGCGACATCGGCGCCGGTCGAGGCGATAACCCGGGCGGTGAAGGTGGAGGCGTTCATGCCGTGCTCGGCCGCGGAAACCCAGTAGGCATCGATGGCCTCGGTGTGCCGCGGATCCGGATCGCCCTTCCAGCGGGTCATGAACCGTTCGGTCACCGTGGTGCATTCGTCGATCTTCTGCTGCGGCACGGCGGGCTGGTATATGCCGCGCGCGGACTGCGCGACATAGGACAGCGCCATCACCGAGGCGCGCGCCAGATTCTCCCGCGCGGTCTCGTCGTCGATATCCAGCAGCGGCTGGTAGCCCCAGATCGGGGCGAGCATGGCGAGTCCGGCCTGCACGTCGACGCGCACGTCACCGGTGTGCACCGGCAGCGGGAACGGTTCCGCGGGCGGCAGGCCGCGACCGAATTCACCGTCTACCAGCAGTGCCCACACATCGCCGAAGGTCACCCGCGAGCCGACCAGGTCCTGGATATCGACGCCGCGATAACGCAGCGCGCCGCCGTCCTTATCGGGTTCGGCGATATCGGTGGTGAATGCCACCACGCCTTCCAGGCCGCTGACGAAATCAGGGGGTACGGCGGTTTGCCCGCTGGGCACCGCATGGCTGGTAGTCATTCTGTGACTCTCCTTGCACTTCGGTTCGTTATCCGTAGCGACTGCCTGCAGGTCGCTCGAAAGGACCAGCAGCGACTGGCTCGCAGGTCGCTGGAAAAGGCCTGTTCTCGTCGAGGAGGGTGTGGCTCGCCGAGCACATGCCGATCAACAAAACCTTAGCTCCCTGCTACCGCGGAGTAACGTCTGGCCCATGCGTGACCTGGACAATTCATCTCTCGGTCAGGAAATGGCCGCAAACGATCGGGTGCTTTTCCCGGCGAGCGATTTGGCCGCCATGCGAGTCGACTACGGCGGCATGCCATTCGGCAGCGGTGAGGACACCGATCTGGACGAAACCTGGCTGGCAGGCGGCTGGGAGCCGCTGCTTCGGCACTGGATCGAACAGGCCACCGCGGTCGGCATCGCCGAGCCGAATGCCATGGTGGTCGCGACTGTGGCACTCACCGATATCGGGCCGCGTCCGGTGGCCAGGACGGTGCTGTGTAAAGGCCTCTCGCCGGAAGGTGTGACTTTTTACACGAATTACGACTCGGCCAAGGGCAACCAGCTGGCTGGTGTCCCATTCGCCGCCGCGACCTTCGTCTGGCCCGCACTGGGTCGACAGGTGCACGTGCGCGGGCCGGTCGAGCAGGTTTCCGCCGAGACAACCGCCATTTACTGGCGTTCCCGGCCACGCGATTCGCAGTTGGGCGCCTGGGCCTCGCGCCAGTCCCGGCCGATCGCCTCACGCGCCGAACTCGATCGCACGCTGGCCGAGAGCACGGCCCGCTTCGCCGAGGTGGACGAGATCCCGGTGCCGCCGCACTGGGGCGGTTATCTGATCCGCCCCGACGAGGTGGAGTTCTGGCAGGGCCGCCGGGGTCGGCTGCACAACCGGATCCGGGTACGGGTCAGCGGCGACGTCATGACGGTCGACCGACTACAACCCTAGAAAGCCCACCCGTCACCCGGCCACCACCCGTCATCGAATCGCTCCGCGATGCTGTATCTGTATCGTCAGACCCCAACATTGTTGGGCTGCTGACCGACTCATTACGCTGCGATCGGTGAAACTGCTCGCCGACACCACCCCGCTGCGCTATCCCGAGTTCCGACGGCTGTGGACCAGCAACATCGTCACCGTCGTCGGTTCGCAGTTGGCCGTGGTGGCCGTGCCGCAGCAGATATTCGAGATCACCGGCAGCTCCGGCTATGTCGGTCTGGCCGGACTGTTCGGCCTGGTCCCGCTGATCGTGTTCGGTCTGTGGGGCGGTGCGCTGGCCGATGTGATGGACCGGCGCAAACTCATGCTCATCACCAACTGCGGCACCGGCGTGACCGCAGTCGCCTTCTGGGTGCAGGCCGCGGCCGGACTCGAGAGCGTCTGGATTGTGCTCGGCCTTTTCGCCGTACAGCAGGCGCTGTTCGCGGTGAATCAGCCGACGCGCAGCGCCGCAATTCCGCGGCTGCTGCCCACCGAACATCTGGCCGCCGCCAGTGCGCTAAGCATGACCGTGCAGCAGACCGGCGCCATTGCCGGACCCGTGCTCGCGGGTGTGCTGATCCCCGTTGTCGGCCTGTCGACCCTGTATCTGATCGACGCGATCGCGCTGCTCGCCACCATCTGGGCGGTGTGGCGGCTGCCTGCCATCCCACCGACCGGAACCGCGCGAAAGGCCGGATTCCGCACCGTCCTGGACGGTTTCGCCTATCTGGCGACGCAGCGCATCCTGCTGGCCTCCTTCGTGGTCGATGTGATCGCCATGGTCTTCGGCATGCCGCGGGCGCTCTACCCGCAGATCGCGCATGAGACTTTCGGCGATCCGGCAAGCGGCGGCGTCGCGCTCGGTCTGCTGTTCGCCTCGATGTCGGTCGGGGCGGTGCTGGGTGGGGTGTTCTCCGGTTGGATCTCGCATGTGCGCCGCCAGGGGCTTGCGGTGGTGGTTTGCATCGGGCTGTGGGGGCTGGCGATGGTCGGCTTCGGTGTGGCCGTCGGCTGGACCGGGCACGGCCTCGGCGTCGGGCCGGGACTGTGGATCGCATTGGCCTGCTCGGCCTTCGGCGGCGCGGTCGATATGGTTTCGGCCGCGCTGCGCATCGCCATGTTGCAGACGGTCACCACCGACGAGATGCGCGGTCGTCTGCAAGGGGTCTTCATCGTGATCGTCGCGGGCGGTCCGCGCATCGGTGATGTTGCCCACGGTTTTGCCGCAGCGAGCTTGGGTACGGCGGTGGCCGCGGCGGGCGGCGGTGTGCTGGTCGTTATCGGGGTGGTGCTGGCTGCGCTCGTGTTCCCGGCCTTTGTGCGCTATCGCGTGGCCAGATCGCAGTCGGTGACCGTGCCGGGATGAGTCATAAACCTCACCTGAGCAGAAGTTGTTTGTGAGGTCGGCCGGTGGGCACCCTCGTTCTCGGGCCGCGCGAGTAGCGACTAGCGTCTACGTGAGAGCACCGCCGTGCCGACCGCACCCCGATGCCGACGGTCCTAGCCTGAGAGGGATCCTTCCGTGCCCGAAAAAGACCACATCAACGACGCCAAGCCGGTTTTGAGCTACCCCGGCGGCGAATATGCCATGACGATCGCCGAAGCCAAAGAAGGCAATGACGGCGTCGATCTCGGCAAAATGCTGGCCAGCACCGGGTACGTGACCTACGACCCCGGATTCATGAACACCGCGCCGACCAAGTCGGCGATCACCTACATCGACGGCGAAGCGGGCATCCTGCGCTACCGCGGCTACCCGATCGACCAGCTCGCCGAGTCCTCGACCTTCATCGAGGTCAGCTACCTGCTGATCTACGGCGAGCTGCCGACCCAGGCACAGCTGGACGAGTTCACCGACCGGATCCGCCGCCACACCCTGCTGCACGAGGACCTCAAGCGGTTCTTCGACGGCTTCCCTCGCAACGCGCACCCGATGCCGGTGCTGTCCTCGGCGGTGAACGCGCTTTCGGCGTACTACCAGGACTCGCTGGACCCGAAGGATCCCGAACAGGTCGAGCTGTCGACCATCCGACTACTGGCGAAGCTGCCCACCATCGCGGCCTACTCGTACAAGAAGTCGGTCGGCCAGCCCTTCCTCTACCCGGACAACTCGCTGAGCCTGGTGGAGAACTTCCTGCGGATGACGTTCGGCTTCCCGGCCGAACCCTACGAGGTCGACCCCGAGATCGCCGCCGCCCTCGACATGCTGCTGATCCTGCACGCCGACCACGAGCAGAACTGCTCGACCTCGACCGTGCGCCTGGTCGGCTCCTCCGACGCCAACCTGTTCACCTCCGTCTCCGGCGGCATCAACGCGCTGTGGGGCCCGCTGCACGGTGGCGCCAACCAGGCGGTGCTGGAGATGCTGGACGGCATCAAGGCCGAGGGCGGCAACGTCAAGGAATTCATCCGCAAGGTCAAGAACAAGGAAGACGGCGTGAAGCTCATGGGCTTCGGACACCGCGTCTACCGCAACTACGACCCGCGCGCCTCGATCGCCAAGAAGCATGCCGACGCGATTCTGTCCAAGCTCGGCGGCGACGACGAATTGTTCGATATCGCAAAGTCTCTCGAAGAGGCCGCGCTCACCGACGAGTACTTCATCTCGCGCCAGCTGTACCCGAACGTCGACTTCTACACCGGTGTCATCTACAAGGCCATGGGCTTCCCGACCCGCATGTTCACCGTGCTGTTCGCCATGGGCCGGCTGCCGGGCTGGATCGCGCACTGGCGGGAAATGCACAGTGAGCCTTTGAAGATCGGCCGTCCGCGCCAGATCTACACCGGTTACGGTCACCGTGATTACCACGAGATCGACGGCCGCTAATTTCAACCGAATCCACCATCACCTATCAGAGGGGATAGCCGAATGACCAAGCCGGAGATCGAATTCCAGGCGGGCCCAGCTCCCACCGAGCTGGTTATCAAGGACATCGTCGAGGGCGAGGGCGCCGAGGCAGTGCCCGGCGGCACCGTCGAGGTGCACTATGTCGGCGTGGAATTCGACTCCGGTGAGGAATTCGACTCCTCCTGGAACCGCGGTGAATCCATCAGCTTCCCGCTGCGCGGCCTGATCCAGGGCTGGCAGGATGGCATCCCCGGCATGAAAGTCGGCGGACGCCGGCAACTCACCATCCCGCCGCAGCTCGCCTACGGCCCCGTCGGTTCCGGCCACAAACTCTCCGGCAAGACCCTGGTCTTCGTGATCGACCTGCTCAACGTCGTCAACTGACCTGAATCCTCCACCGCGGCCCGTGCTTCCATCCCGTTGGAAGCACGGGCCGCGGTCATCTCCTAATGCCGTATTCGCGCCGCGCACGATTTAGCGCGCCACGCACGATTTCGTGGGGACAATCGGTGCGTGGCGGCGCAATTCGTGCGCGGCAGTGGGCATTCAGTGCTGGTGTCGCTTTGCGGGACGTGTGCACGGCGCGATGCCTGAGACGCGAAAACCGGTCCGGGAGTGCGGATGACGGCTGCTGCCACCGTCATGCATCCCGGACCGGTTTGCGGTATGTGTGCCTTACTTCGGCGGTGCGGTGACCTTGACCGGCTTACCCCATGCCGACAGGGTCACCTTGATGGTGCCCGGATCCCGCTTGACGACAGCCTGAACCAGGTTCGGGCCGTTGCCGGGGGAGGCGGCGTTCGACGGCAGGGCCGAAGCCGAACCCGACGGCGGGGCGACATCCGCGATCCACAGGGTGATCGGGAACGTGCCCGCCGGGTCACCGGACTTCGGGACGATGGGATCGATGACCGTGGAGTCGATGGTTCCGGTCAACTTCACGGTGTCGGTGCCGTCGACCTTCTCCCGGCCCTCCACCTTCGGGTTCTTCACCTGGGCGATGAGGTTGGCCAGACCCTTGTCCTTGTCCAGGATTACGCCCGGGTCGTAGATCTGTTCCGCCGGACCGATTTTGGCGTAGGCGGAGGAGCCACCGGTCTGTGCGTACATTTCCTTGTCGACGACCAGGAACTTGGCCTGGATGAAGTCGGCCTCGGGCTTGGTCCGGACCTTCGCCTCGCCGATCGCCTGTCCGGCGCCCTGCGGCTGGTTGGTCACATCGGCCGAGACGCTCTCCACCGGGAGGTTGGTGAGGTTGTCCACCTTCAGATTCAGGTGCACGGCCTGCAAGGTCTGGGTGGTCCGCGCGGACTCCTGCACGATCTGCGCGGCCTCGGGCAGTTGCCCCGAAGGCGGCGCGGAAGAGGTGGTCTTCGAGTCGGAGCTGGAGTCGCAGCCTGTCACCAGTGCAGCGAACATCGACGCCGCGACCACGGCGGGCACGAGTCCCGGTCGGCGAAGTCGGATTCGGTGCGAGGTGTGTGCTCGCGCTGTCAGATCACTCAATGTTCTGCCCCCAGAAGAGTGCGAGGTCGGGTACGACCGGATGGTTTGACGGGGACAGCTGGTGCTGCCGCCCGGTGTAGTGCAGCATTTCGCCCGCCAGATTAGCCTGTCGCGCAGGCTAACTCGACCCGGTTCGCAAAGCGAAGTCCAGGCGAGCCGCGCATGCTGCGGGTGCCGACGTTACCCTTGGTTCGGTCTTCTCGCACAGATCGGGGGGAATCCGACGCGAAAGTTACCGGGTTAAGGGATTGTTTAGTGAGATGTAAGGCGCTGCAAGCACGATGCTGTCACGAAGGCTCAGACGGTGTGGTGACTTCGGGGGGGACATCCGGTTCGCCGGATGAAGCGTCCCCGCGCCTGTCCGCGATACACGCCATAACCACGGGGCCGACAACGGCCACCGAACCGCGGATCAGACACGGAGGAATGCGATGACGAACAGCCAGCCAGAAGCGGAGGAGCGGGACTTCCATAGACCGCCCGGCCCGCCTCCTGGCGGTGGCCCGCAACTGTCGAATGTGTGGGTTTACAACGGAAAAGCCTACGATCTGAGCGAATGGATCTCCAAACATCCCGGCGGCGAGTTCTTCATCGGGCGAACAAAAAATCGCGATATCACTTCCATCATCGGCTCCTATCACCGTGATCCCGAGCGAATCGGGCGAATGCTCGAACGGTATGCGTTGGGGCGCAACGCATTACCTGAGGACATTCATCCGAAGGCCAACGCACCCGACTTTCTGTTCAAAGAGGGTTTCGACAGCTGGCAGGACACTCCGAAGTACCGATTCGACAATAAAGACGATCTGCTGCACCAGGTCAAGGCTCGGCTGAAAGAGCCGGAGTTGGCCGCGCGACTGCAGCGCATGGATACGATCTTCAACCTCGTGGTCGCCGTACTGGCCGTCGCGTACTTCGCGGTGCAGGGTTTGCGCCTGTTCGAGCGCAGCTGGATGCCGCTGCCCGTCTTCGTCATCCTGATGGTGCTGCTGCGCAGCTCACTGGCCGGATTCGGCCACTACGCGATCCATCGCGCGCAAAAGGGTCTGAACAAGATCTATACGAATACCTTCGATTTCAATTACGTCGCACTGGCTTTCGTCACCGCGGACGGACACGCGCTGCTGCACCATCCGCATACCCAGAGTGAAGTCGATATCAAGAAGAACGTCTTCACCATGATGATGCGGGTGCCCCGGTTGTATCGGGTGCCGATTCACACCCTGCACAAATTCGGGCACACGGTGACCGGCATGACCATTCGGCTCCTCGATGTCTGCCGCCTCACCCGCAAAGTCGGCATCAAAGACATGTACGGCACCTGGGGTGGTGCGCTGCCGCACTTCATCGGTTCGTTCGGTGTGCGCGGGCTATTGCTCGGCGAGTTGGTGGCCTTCACCCTGGCGGGCGACTTCTGGGCCTGGGCACTGCAATTCGTGGTGACATTGTGGATCAGTACCTTCCTGGTTGTCGCTAGCCATGATTTCGAAGTCGAGGCCGAGGAACTTCCCGCCTCCGATACCGAGGACTGGGCCGTCAACCAGGTGGAGCAGGCCTACGACCTGAAGGTGATCGGAAATCGTTATATCGACTGCTTTCTCGCGGCCGGCTTGAGTTCGCACCGCGTCCATCACGTCCTGCCGTTCCAGCGTAGTGGTTTCGCGAATATCGCCACCGAGGACGTATTACGCGAGGAGTCAGCGAAATTCGGCGTCGAGTGGCTGCCGGCGAAGAGCTTCTTCACCGATCGGTTCCCGAAACTCTGCCGCACCTACCTGCTGTCGCCCTCACGCGAAGCCGAGGAACGGAATTGGGGCTTCGTCCGCGAGCATTGCTCGCCGGGGGCGCTGAAGACCTGTGCCGTCTACACAGTGCAGGGATTCACCGGAATCGGCACGGTCTGAATCGATTCCGGAGATCGACCGATCGAACCGCTGGGTTGGCGCGGCGCCGATCACCATTTTTCACAAGAACGGGGAGAATTTCGTGTCAATCACTATCGATGAGGGAACGTCGGCGGCTCGTCAGGGGGACGAGCGCGGCCACGGCCTCGTGCAGTACGGGCTGCCGCCCGCGCCGCCGACCACGGTCGGGGTGATCGAGAGCATCGCGACCGGTGCGCCGAGTCAGCTCGTCGACCAAGCCGACGCCGCCGATCGGGTGGCCGAGCTGTTCACCGATCCGCAACAGCGGGCGCGGATTTCGCGGATCTACCAGAAGACGAAGATCGACAGCCGCCGCCTGGTGGTCGATCCGCTCGATCCCGAATTCCTGCAGTTCGGCAGGGAGCGCGGCACGATCCGGGACCGGATGAATCTGTTCTACCGCCACGCGGTTCCGCTGGCCGTCGATGTCGCGGGGCGTGCCCTCGCCGGTATCGAGGACGCGGCGGCGGAGATCGGCTTGCTGGTCTTCGTGACCAGCACCGGTTTCATCGCACCGGGCGTGGACGTCGCGGTGGTCAAGCAGCTGGGGCTGTCGCCGTCGGTCGGACGGGTCGTGGTGAACTTCATGGGCTGTGCGGCCGCGATGAACGGCATTCGAACTGCCGTGGATTATGTTCGGGCGCATCCGGATAAGAAGGCGATGGTCGTTTGCATCGAGCTGAGCTCGGTTAACGCCGTCTTCGACGACAACGTCAACGATGTGATCATCCACAGCCTGTTCGGTGACGGCTGCGGTGCGGTGGTCATCGGCGCCAGTCAGGTCCAGCAGCCGCTGGCGCCGGGCAAGGTGGTGATCCGGGACAGCTTCAGCCAGCTCTTCGACGGTGCCGAGGACGGCATCGTGCTCGGTGTCAATCACAACGGCATCACCTGCGAGCTGTCGGAGAATCTGCCCCAGTACATCTACGCCGGGGTCGATCCCGTGGTCACCGAGGTCTTGGGCCGCAATGGATTGCAGAAATCCGATGTCGATCTGTGGGCCATCCACCCGGGTGGTCCGAAGATCATCGAGGAGTCCGTGCATTCGCTCGGTATCGCGCCGGAGCGGGCGGCGCTGAGCTGGGACGTGCTGGCCAGGTTCGGCAATATGCTGAGCGTGTCGTTGATTTTCGTGCTCGAAAAAGCAGTGTCGCTCGGCGACTGTTTGGGGAGTGGTCGGGCGACGGGCGGGCTGGTTCAGCAGGAGACGGCGAAGCCGATCTCGACCGGTGTGGCGTTCTCCTTCGCCCCGGGGGTCACCCTCGAAGGCATGATCTTCGACATCATTCGCCGATAGTAAGCACCGTTCTCAGCCAAAATCGCCCGTTGAGCCAAATCGCCTGTTGAGCCAAATTGCCCGTTGAGGAGCGCAGCAACCATGCAACTCATCCGATTCCTCATCTCGATCTCCTGGATGCGGATCGCGGCCGTCATCGCCGCGGGTCTCATCTGCGGTGCGGCCAACACCTTTTTGGTGACCCTCATCAGGGGTGTGGTGTCGCCGGAACCGCATCCGCACATCAATATCCAGAGCTTCGCCCTCACGGGCCTGGTCATTCTGGTCAGTGGCGTGGTGTCGCAGGTGCTGCTGATTCGCCTTGCCCAAGAGGCGATCTACCGGCTGCGCGCGGATCTGAGTTCCGGGATTGTCTCGGCTCCGCTAGAGCATCTGGAACGGCTCGGCATGCACCGCCTGATGGCGACGCTGACCGAGGATGTGCGTTCGCTCTCGCAGGCGGTGACCGCCATTCCGAGCATCTGCATCGACGTGGCCACCATCGTGGGCTGCTTCGTCTTCCTGCTGGCGGTGTCGGGTCCGCTGTTCGCGGTGACCGTCGCGGGCACGCTGCTCGGAATCGCTTGTGTCGAGCTGATTCTCAGGCGGGTGCGCAATATCTACCGCGAGGCGCGGGAGAACGAGGACGCGCTGTTGCGGTCGTACCAGGCCGTGACGCTGGGCATCAAAGAGTTGAAGCTGCATCGGGGGCGCCGCCGCGATTTCATGCAGCGGCATCTGCTCGGTTCGGCCGCGACGCTGCGTGCACAGAATGTCGATGCCGGCTCCAAATTCTCAGTGGCACAGGGCTTCGGGCAGGCGCTGCAGCTCGGCACCATGGCGCTGATCCTGTTCGTGCTGGTCGCCCCCTTGGATCTGTCGCGTGATGTGATGGTCGGGTATGTCCTGGTGACGACATTCCTGGCGATGCCGATGCAGAACTTCATGCACCGCATCCCGGATCTGCTGCGCGGTGATGTGGCGCTGGCGAAGATACGCGCGATGAATCTGTCGATGGAGACCATGCACGATGAGCAGCGGTTGCCGTTCACGGACCGTCCCACCGTCGATGCCGCGCGGCTGGAGCTGACGAATGTCACCTACAGCTACCGGATGGAGCCACCACCGCCGTTCCCGCCGGGGCCGGGCGGGCCTGGTCCTCGTGGGCCGAGAGGTGGCGCGCATCCGCCCGGCCGGGGTCCACGTCCCGGCGGGCCGCTGCCGGATGTCAACGGGCATCGGTTCGTCGACCACAGCGGACACGACAATCGGCCGATGCCGCTCGGCCCGCCACCGGAGGCGAGCAATGGCGAGGCCGGGTTCCGGCTCGGTCCGCTCGATCTGGTCTTCGAACCCGGCCAGATCACCTTCATCGTCGGCGGTAACGGCAGCGGCAAATCCACGCTGGCCAAGCTGATCACGGGACTGTACGTGCCACAGACGGGCACGCTGTCGCTCAATGGTGAGCCGATCGACCACGAGAATATCGAGTGGTTCCGGCAGAACTCCTCGGCGATCTTCACCGACTTCCACCTGTTCGAGGAATACCTGGGGTTCGATCGGCCCGGACTCGATGGTGAGGTGCGCCGTTATCTCGAGGAGTTGCAGATCGCGCACAAGGTGACGGTGCAGGACGGGCGATTGTCCACCATCGATCTGTCGCAGGGCCAACGCAAACGGCTCGCGCTGTTGACCGCCCTGCTCGAGGACCGGCAGATCTATGTCTTCGACGAGTGGGCCGCCGACCAGGAGCCCAAGTTCCGTGATGTCTTCTATCAAGAAATCCTCACCGAACTCAAACAGCGCGGGAAGACCGTCATCGTGATCACCCACGACGATCGCTACTTCCACCACGCAGACCAGTTGGTCAAACTCGATTTCGGCAGGGTGGTCGAGGCGAAGCGGACCGAGGAACCCACCGGCGCCGAGCTCGCCTGATCATCTGCGGTCCTTACCGAACTCTCAGACTTCGGTAAGCGACGATGCCAATTCTGAGCTCTAGGGTCGGCAGGTGTGACTAAGCGTAGCGAAGGAACCAAAGACACAGCGCTGCCGGTCACGGCGGAGCCGAGCGCTAGCGCGGCGGAGTTGTGACTGGAATACGCACCCGGTGCGCACTGCTCGCCGTTGTCGTTGTCATTGCCGGGGCGCTCGGGAGCGCCGTTACCGCTTGCTCGAGATCATCCGGCTCACCCAGCGGTCTCGCGCTGGTGAACGCCGATACCGGGCCTACTGGTGCGCGCATCGCGCAAGGGCTGCAGCAGGACGGCGGCGGTTACGAGTGGACCGTAGGCAAGCCGGGTGAGCTCGACGCGGATGACTACGCTGCGGTGATCACCCTGCCCGCCGATCTGACCCAATCCATGGGCACGCTGGCGAGTGCGCAGCCGAAGCGGGCCAAGGTCACGGTGGATACGCATAAGGGCGCGGACGCGGATGTGGTGAACGGCGCGGTGAATACGGTGACGCACCGAGTCGGCGCGGCCGGTGTCGACGCCGCTTTGGCCGCGGTCGCGCAGGCGCGCACCCAGATGACCTCGGTGCAGCTCACCACTCAACTGCTGAACGCCGGGGTGAGTGCCGCGGCCGCGGGCGCCGACCAGTTCAGCTCGGGTGCGGATCAGCTACTCGGCTTCCTGGCCTACGCCAAAGAAGGTTCGGCACAACTGACTTCGGCGATCGCATTGCTGAACTCGACCGTCTCGGGTGCCGCCGCACAGGCGAATCAACTTGCCTCGGCATTGGATTCGACCGGCGTCACGATCGGACAGGTGCAGCAGACTGCGAATACGGTAAACGGCGGTCTGGACCAGATCCTGCCGCTGATGCGCGCGCTTCCCTTCGCAGGCGATCCCCAGGTCGCCGATATCATCGCGAAACTCGAAGGATTGCATAATGTTTCGAGCCAGGCCGGTTCGCAGCTGACCGATCTCGGCGGTCTGGTTGGTGCTGCGGTCGATCCGAACACCGATCTCGGCACGCTCCTGCGCACGGTTGTGGACCGATTGACCGGTGCCAGTGCGCAATTAGCCGAAGGTGCGAAACTCGCCGAGGGGCTACCGCAACTGGCCGACCAGGGCGGTGCTCAATTGGTCAGCGCCATAAGCCAACTGACCGGTGGCGTCACCCAACTACAACAGATCGTGACCAACCTCAGCACCCAAACCGATAAGGCCATCGCAGCGCTGCCTCAGCGCAGCAGCACCCAGCAGTCCGCACTGGCGCTTGCGTTGACCGACCCGGTCGAGGTGGTTCGCAACTGATAGAGCCCGCGCACATCCGGCCACCTGGGTGGGGCACAGCGCGGTACGGTGTGGGTACGCCTGCTCCCGAGATGCCGCCTCGGACCGAGGTCAGTGTGCGCCAGTTCGTCAATGAGTCCGGCAGTGTTACCCGTGGTCTGCGGGAGGGAAGTCGATATATGCTCACCATCAACGGCGAGCCGTTGGCCGAAGTAACGCCCATCAGGCGCCGACGCTTCGTGCCCACCAGTCAGGCCCAGGAGATGTTCGCGAAGGCTCCGATACTCGACTACGACGAACTCCGACGCGACTTGGATGCTGTGGTCGGCGACGAACTGTCCGACGATCCGCTCGAAAAAAAGGGTCTGTGAGCCGCAATGCGAGGGGCGTACTCGACGCTGGCATAATCGCGACTCTCTCCCTTTTTCGATCCGGCCGATTTGCCGATCGAGTCCGCAATCACGGCAGTCACGCTGGGAGAGTTGTCGCGAGGGCCGTATGCAACCGATGATCCGGTCATGCGTGCGCGTCGGATCGCGGTACTGCAACACGTGGAAGCGACATTCGGCGAGGCGTTGCCCGGCTCCGCGGCCGTTGAGAGGCAACTGCTGCCCCTGGCCGAAGAGCGTGGAACCGCAAGCCGCAAGCGCTCTTTCGGGTCAGGTGGTGGTTCGGCGTTCCGGAAGGTCCAGTACCAAGCGCACACCGCCGAGCGGACTGTCGTCGAAATAGGCTCGGCCGCCGTGTAATTGGGCCTGTTGGGCGACCAGGGCGAGGCCTAGTCCGGAGCCGCCTTTGCTGGCTTGGCTGCCGCGGAAGAAGCGTTCGAAGACGTCGGTGCGTTCTTCGACGGGGATTCCTCGGCCGTTGTCGTCGACGGTTATCAGTATGTGACCGTTGGGGATTCGACGGGCCGAGACGACGGCTTCGGTGGCGCGGCCGTGTTTGACGGAGTTGGTCAAAGCGTTGTCGACCGCTAGGCGCAGCCCGGCGGGCAGGCCGCGGGTGATCAATTCGGCGTCGGTATCGATGCGGACGGTGACGCCCGGAAAGTGGCGCATGGCGTCGTGGGCGGCCTGATCGCAGAGGTCGCCGACGTCGGTGTCGACGTGATCGCGCTCGTGCGTGAGGTCGCCCGAGGCGAGACGTTCCAGTGCGGCCAAGGTGGTTTCGACGCGGCCCTGGCTGCGTTGCAGGTCAGCGAGGATTTCGGCGCGTTGGGGCTCGTCCAGGTCCAGGGTGCGCAGCACCTCGAGGTCGGTGCGCATGGCGGTGAGCGGGGTGCGCAGTTCGTGGGCTGAGACGGCCGCGAAATCGCGTGCGGTCTCCAGTGCGGCGGCGGTTTCGGTCTGTGCTTGATCAACCCGTTGCAGCAGGGTGTTCACTGCTTCGGCGAGTTTTTCCGCCTCCCGGACTCCGGAACCGTCGACCGGTGGCTGTGGATTGTCCGGATCGCGGTAGCCGCTGCGTGTGCCGACCTGTCGGGTGAGATCGACGATCGGGCGCACTGCGCGGCCTGCGAGCAGCCAGCCGAGTCCGGCGGCGGTGGCGATCGCCAGTCCGGCTCCCGCGAGCACCCAGCGCTGTTGCTCGGCGGTTGTGCGTGCCGCCGCTGTGGACGGAATACCAAGGGAAACAACGCGTCCCGCAGGTTGGTTCGCGGTGGTGGTGAGTACACGGAACGGGGTGCCGTTCACGGTTACGGTATGCGATCCGATCGGCTGTTCGGGCAGGCGAATGGGTGTGCTGGCCACGATCGTGTTGTTGTCGCGGACCGTCACCGCCATGTCGTAGTTCGGACCGACCAGTCCGAGCACGCCGACGGCCAAGACCGAGTCGATGAGCACCAATCGCGACGCGATGGTCAATTGCTGGTCGGTCTGGGCCAGGTTATTGCGCTCGATGGCCCGGGATGAGATCACGCCGATGATCGTGACGATGATGATTGCGCCGACCGCGGCCGCACCGGCCACCCGGGTGCGCAGGGAGAACGTGCGCCGCCGTCGTTTCCCGGGGAGCTGCGACGTCATTGCCAACTCACTTGGGCGCTCGCAGCACGAATCCGACGCCGCGGACCGTGTGCAGCAGCCGTGGCGTGCCTTCGACCTCCAGCTTGCGCCGCAGGTATCCGACGAAGACATCGACCACATTGGTGTCGGCGGCGAAGTCATAGCCCCACACCAATTCCAGTAACCGCTCCCGGCTCAGCACCACGCCCGCATTGTGGGCCAGGGTGGACAGCAGCTCGAATTCGCGCTTGGTGAGCTCGATTTCGCGGCCGTTGAGCAATGCGCGGTATCCGGCGACGTCGACCTCGAGCGGACCGACCGCGATCGCGCCCGGTGTGGCGGGGGCCGGAACGTCCGAGCGGCGGCGCAGCAGCGCCTTGATCCGCGCCACCAACTCGGCGAGCACGAACGGCTTGGTCAGATAGTCGTCGGCGCCGGACTCCAACCCGGAGATTCGGTCGTCGACGGAGGCGCGGGCGCTGAGCACACAGATCGGGACTTCATTGCCCAAGGCCCGAAGTGCCGTCACCACGCCCGCGCCGTCGAGCACCGGCATATTCATATCGAGTACCACTGCGTCGGGCGCCTGCTCGGTCACGCTGCGCAGTGCCTCGGCGCCGTCGCGAGCGACCCGCACCTGGAAGCCGGACAGGCGCAGCCCGCGCTCGACCGATGCGAGCACGTCCTCGTCATCGTCGACGACAAGGACGGTCGGCTTCGCGCTCCGCTCGGTCACATCACTCATTGTGCAGGCACGTATCGCTCGAGTCGGTCAGCAAGCCGGGTGTGCCGTCAGTAGCTGTGGCAGGTTTCGGCCACGGTGCGGATGGTCTCGGCCAGGCTGGCGGAACGTGGGTCGTTTTCGGCGTCCTGCGCTGCGCCCGGGTTCTCGTTGATGGTGGCCTGGAGTTCCGCGCGACGCTGTTCGACCGGCTGGTCGAACTTGCGCTGCAGTTCGGCCTTCTGGGTCGGGTTCGCGTCGAGCATGGCCGCCAGCTGCGGGGCCTTGGCGTGCAGCGCCGCGTCGACCTGGGCGAAGGAGCAGTCGGAGTTCAGCAGCGGCCCGGCCAGTGTCATCGGATCCGCGGCCGCGATGGCCGGGGAGAGCAACACGGCCACACTGGCCATGCCACCCGCGGCGAGAGCGGCGACGGCCGGGCGACTGCGGTAGAGCTTCATGGTGCGTGCCTCCAGAATTTCGAGGGGTGTTGCTTCGAGGGGTGCTGTGGATACAGCGCCCTAGACGCTATTGCCCCGCACTGGCACATGTGTGAACTATCCCTGAGGATTCCCTAAGGGGTGAAACGAAATGCGATCGCAAAGTATCAGGGCACGATCGGATCGCCGTTGGGCGCAACGACTTCCGGACCGGGCCCCTGCGGTCGGCTGGCCCGGATCTGTACCTCCAGCGCGGCGAGCACCGAGGGATCTTCGATGGTGGACGGTACGTCGTAGGTATCGCCCGCGGTGATCTGCCGGATCGTCTTGCGCAGGATCTTGCCCGATCTGGTTTTGGGCAGTGCGGTGACGACGACGGCGTCGTGCAGTGTGGCGATCGCGCCGATCTGCTCGCGCACCCGGGCGATCAGTTCGTCGCGCAGGCGTTCCGGATCGATCTCGACGCCGGACTTGAGCACTACATAAGCGATCGGCCGTTGGCCCTTGAGTTCGTCGGGAAGGCCGATCACCGCGCATTCGGCCACGGCTTCGTGTCCGGCGATCGCGGCCTCGATGCTGCCCGCCGACAACCGGTGCCCGGCCATATTGATCACATCGTCGCTGCGGCCGAGCACGTAGAGGTACCCGTCGTCATCGAAATATCCGGAGTCACCCGTGAGGTAGTGGCCGGGAAACGCCGACATGTAGGAGCGTTGGAAACGATCTTCGTCGCGCCATAGCCCGGTTAGCGTGCCCGGCGGTAGTGGCAGGCCGATGACGATATTGCCCTCGGTGCCCGGTGCGACCGGATTGCCCTCGGCATCGAGGACCCGCAGCCGGTAGCCGGGCACCGGCACCGACGCCGAACCCGCCTTGATCGGAAGTTCTTGCAGGCCGAGCAGATTCGCGCAGATCGGCCAGCCGGTCTCGGTCTGCCACCAGTGGTCGACCACCGGGCAGTCGGGCCGATCGGCCAGCAGCGTTTCGCTGGCCCATTCGTAGGTGGCCGGATCCAGGCGCTCACCGGCGCAGAACAGTGCGCGCAGCGAGGACAGGTCGTAGCGGTGGGCGAGTGCGGCATCCGGATCAGCCTTGCGGATGGCGCGCAGCGCGGTCGGCGCGGTGAACAGCACACGCACGTTGTGTTCGGCGACCACGCGCCAGAACGCGCCCGCATCCGGCGTCCCGACCGGTTTGCCTTCGTAGAGCAGGGTTGTCGCGCCGACGAGCAGCGGCGCGTAGACGATGTACGAATGCCCGACGACCCAGCCGACATCCGAGGCGGCCCACATCACCTGGCCCGGCCCGACGTTGTAGATATTGCGCATGGACCAGGCCAGAGCGACCGCATGTCCGCCGTTGTCGCGAACCACGCCCTTGGGCTTTCCAGTGGTGCCGGAGGTGTAGAGGATGTAGAGCGGATCAGTCGCGGCGACCGGAACCGGATCGGCGGGTTGGGCATCGCGGACGGCGTCTTCCCAATCCAGCCATTGCACTGCGACGGTTTGTGTGGAACTCGGTAGTGATTCGGTGGCGGGCTGCGGCGTGGAGAAGTGGATAGTCGGAAATTCCGGCCGCTGCTTGACGATCACGTGACGCGGCGCGCTCGTCTCGGCGAGGTCCAGGGCCTGCAACACGATCGGCGGGTAGTCGATCGTCCGGCCCGGCTCCAAGCCGCCCGAGGCAGTGATTATCAACACAGGTTCGGCATCGTCGATGCGGGCGGCGAGTTCGGGTGCGGCGAAGCCGCCGAAGACCACCGAATGCACCGCGCCGATGCGGGCGCAGGCCAGCATCGCGATCACCGCCTCCGGGATCATCGGCAGGTAGATGACCACTCGGTCACCCGTGTCGACCCCCAAACGCACCATCGCACCGGCGAACTCGGCAACCTTCGCGAGTAGTTCGGCGTAGGTGAAAACACCTCTGGCGCCGGTCATAGCGGAGTCGTATATTAGGGCGGGCTGATCGGCTCGGCCCGCCTCCTCCGAAGTGTCGCCGTGCACATGCCGGTCGAGGGCGTTGAAGGAGGTATTGAGGCGAGCGTCCGGAAACCACCTGGCCATCGAGCGAGTCGTGGTGTCGACGATGTGGGTCGGCGGGGTCACCCAATCGATCGTCTCGGCCGCCTCGGCCCAGAACTCAGCGGGATCGACCAAGCTGGTCTGATAGACCGGCCGGTAGGCGCGGTTCTCACGCCCGCCCGTCGCCCGACCACCGCCCCCCGCGGAATCACTGCGCGATGCTGTACCCAAACTTGTGACTCCCTAGCCTCGCTTCGATGCCCGCCTCGATAGATCAGCACGATTGTGGCAGACTTCACGCGACGCCCGGGTGGGTGCCGCGACCTTTGGTTTTGCCGATTACCGGCAGGTCAAAGCCCGTAGCTACACTCAACGTCACCCAAGCTGTTATTGATCCGTTAGAATCTGATGTCACTTATTTGGGCCGTCGTAGACGCAATTTCTCGGCCAGCCGCAGTTCCTCGGCCAGCTCTGCCTGTCGAGCCAGCATGCGATTGTCTAGGTTCGCTGATGGCACGTGGTTGGGGCCAGTTTGGAAAGTGAGTGGGAGATGCGTGACGCCGCAAGGTCCGGCAGCAAACGCTGGGCGCTCGGCAACTGGGACCTGCGCTGGAAGGTTACGGCGGTCCTGGCCGTTCCGCTGGCAGTCGCGGTTGGCCTCGGCGTGTCCAGGATTACCACCGAGTTCGCCGACGCGAACCGACTGGACGCTGCCGCGAAGAACATCGAGACGATCCCTGCCGTCACCGCGCTGAGCGCGCAGACGGCGACGACCGCCGCTTCGCAGATGATTTCGATCATGCCGAACGTGTCGATCGTGTCGGACAAGAACCTGGCCGACCTCGACAAGGTCATCGCCGATGCCGAACAGTCGGGCGGCAAGCTCGACGGTGTCGCCGGTGCGCGCGCGTCGCTGGACAGCATGATCACCCAGGCCAAGGCCGTTCGTGCCCAGGGCAAGAACGTCACGACGCAGACACCGGCCGAAGTCATCGGGCTGATCGACCAGGTCCGCAACGACAGTGTGCACATCGTCGAGACGACGGTCGGCCAGGTCAGCGACCAGGCCATCGAACAGTCGAAGCTGCGGCTGGTCGACTCGCTGAACACCCGTGCCGCACTGGTCGGTGAGGTTGCCGCATTCCCCGAGGTGCTGCGCGGTTCGGCGGCGGGCGTGCAGAACGCGATCACCGCGGCCAATACCGAGCGGGCGATGCTCAACGTGCTCGCCCACCGCTTTTCCGACGGCGACACCTCGATCGCCGATCTGCGGGCCGGTATCGATAACCGGATCTCGCTGCTGACCAGCCCGGAGGCGCAGTCCGGCAAGATCCCGGTCGGTGATCTGAAGAACTCGCTCACCGGCAGCCTGGACGTCTACGAGCGCGTGGTCAACAAGTCCACCAAGGACATCGACTCGGCGATGAGCTCGCTGGTGTCCAACGCCAATACCGGGGCGTGGACCTACACCGCGGTCGTCATCGCGACCATTCTCGCCGCGCTGTTGCTCGCGGTATTCGTCGCGCGCTCGATGATCGTGCCGCTGCACCGGCTGCGTCTGGCCGCGCTGCGCGTGGCCGAGAGCGATCTGCCGCACGAGGTCGCCCAGCTGCGTAACGGCGCGTCCCCTGAGGATGTGCCGCTGGAGCCGATGCCGATCCGCAGCCACGAGGAAATCGGTCAGCTGGCCCGCGCCGTCGACGATATCCACGGCCAGGCGCTGCGTTTGGCCAGTGACCAGGCGCAGATGCGTGCTCAGGTCAACGACATGTTCGAAACCCTGGCCCGGCGCTCCAAGTCGCTCGTCGACCATCAGCTCAGTTTGATCGAGGCGATGGAGTACGACGAGAAGGATCCGCGCCTGCTGGAAAACCTGTTCCGGCTGGACCATCTCGCGGCTCGTATGCGCCGTAACGGTGACAACTTGCTGATCCTCGCCGGTACCCGGCAGCGGCGCAGCAAGTCCGCGCCGGTCGAGATCGCGGACGTGCTGCGTGCGGCGATCTCCGAGGTCGAGGACTACGAGCGCGTGAAGCTCGGTGCGACACCGCGTGGTTCGCTGGTCGAGCCCGCCGCCTCGGATATGGCGCACCTGTTCGCCGAGCTATTGGACAACGCGCTACGCGCGTCGCCGCCGGAGACCGACGTGAAGTTCACCTTCGCGCAGGGACACGACCAGGGCATGCTCATCGAGGTCGCGGACCGCGGCATCGGTATGCCGCCCAGTGAAATGGCCGATATCAACCGGCGGCTCGAGCAGACCGCCGAGCCGGGGCCGGATACCGCGCGGCACATGGGTCTTTTCGTGGTCGGCCGATTGGCCGAGCGACACGGACTCACCGTGCGTCTGCGCCCGACCTTCGACACCGCGCGGGATCCCGGCGTCACGGTCACCGTGCACGTTCCGATGAGTCTGATCGTGCTCGGCCAAGGCCAGACCACCGCGATGCCGCAGGCGACACCGCAGGTCGCCGCGGCCAGTCCGCAGCGACCGTCCGCCGCGGCGTCGATGCAGACGCGCGCGATCACCAGGACGCCGGGTGGCAATGTCGTTGTCACCGTCGATCCCGGTGTGAGCGGGCCGATTCCGATCAGCAGTCCGGCACCGGCCGCGAGCAGTGGTCCGATTCCGACGGCGGGCGGGCTGCCGCAGCGTTCGCCCGGCTCCACCATGTCCTCGGGAGCCTCGGGGCTGCGTCAGGACCAGGCACCATCGAATCCGGCCCTGCGCCCATCGGGCGGACAGGCGCCGAGCGCTCCGCAGCGTGGCAAGCTCGCCGCGGCGAATCTGCCAAGGCGCAGTGTCACGCCGGGCGGTCCGCCGCCGAACCGGCCGGGCGCCGAGCCGACGGTTTCCGGTGGTGGTCTGCCACCGCGGAATCTGAACTCCGGTGGGCTGCCGCAGCGTCAGCCGGGCACGAATGGTGTGCCGCAGCCCGAGGGCGGTCAGCCCAGTGGCGGACTGCCGCAGCGTCAGCCGGGTACCAGTGGGGCGCCGCAGCGTGCTTCGGGGCTGAATGGTCTGCCGCAGCGCGAACCGGGTGCCGGTGGTGTGCCGCAGCGCGATACCGGTTCGAGCCTGCCGCAGCGTGCTGCCTCGGGTGGGTTGCCGCAGCGTGAGGCTGGTTCGAGCGGTCTGCCGCAGCGGGATTCGGCTGCCGGCGGACTCCCGCAGCGGGATTCGGCCGCCGGCGGATTGCCGCAGCGAGAGCCGGGTGCGACCGGTCTGCCGCAGCGCCAGTCGCCCGCGAGTGGCTTGCCGCAGCGGGAAACGTCGAATGGTTTGCCGCAGCGGGAAGCCACCGGGGGTCTGCCGCAGCGTGAGAGCACGGGCGGTCTGCCGCAGCGTGAGAGCACGGGCGGTTTGCCGCAGCGTGAGGGCACTGGTGGTCTGCCGAAGCGCGATCCGTTGCGTGATCCGTTGAGCAGTTTGCCGCAGCGGGATACCACGGGTGGTCTGTCGCAGCGTGAGAGCTCTGGTGGTCGGCCGCAGCGTGAGAGCTCTGGTGGGTTGCCGCAGCGTGAGGGCACTGGTGGTCTGCCGAAGCGCGATCCGTTGCGTGATCCGTTGAGCAGTTTGCCGCAGCGTGAGAGCTCTGGCGGTTTGCCGCAACGCGAAAGCACTGGTGGCTTGCCGCAGCGGGAGAGCGCCGGCGGTCGGCCGCAACGCGAGTCGGCATCGAATGGCCTGCCGCAGCGGGAGTCCGGTCTGACCGGTATCCCGCCGCGGGACACCGGTTCGGGTTTGCCGCAGCGGGATTCCGCTTCCGGTGGTCTGCCGCAGCGTGATGCTCTGGGTGGTTTGCCGCAGCGTGAGAGCACGGGTGGTCTGCCGCAGCGGGAGAGCACCGGTGGTTTGCCGCAGCGTGATGCTCTGGGTGGTCTACCGCAGCGTGAGTCCGGTGCCAACGGCCTGCCGCAGCGTCAGTCGCCCGGGAACGGTTTGCCGCAGCGTGAGACCCCGAACGGCCTGCCGCAGCGTCAGTCGGGTGCGCATACGGCGAGCGGGCTACCCCAGCGTGATGGTCTGCTGCCGTCCCGCGATAGTCTCCCGCAGCGGGAGACGGGTCCGACCGGTCTGCCCCAGCGCGATCCGGGAGCGACGGTACTGCCGCGCAAGGAAGTTCCGCCGGGTGTCGGTCTGCCGCGACGCGATCGCGGTGCGGCCCAGCCCGCGGCCAGCGGCGAGACCCCCGCGGTTTCCGAGGGCGGGGCGACGACCACACCGCGCGATCCGGGACGGCACAGCTTCAAGCCCGATCCGGAGAAGGCGGCATCGTTCTTCCAGACCAGGTTGCAGCCCGCGGTCGACTCCGATTCGGTCATGGGCGGGACACCGATCTTCGCCGAAATGATGTCGGCGTGGCTCTCGGATCCGAACTCGGACCGGTCCCAGGTGGCGGCCTCCTTCGAATCACCGGGCGACGAAGGCTGGCAGGCGGCTCGCCGCGCCAGCGAGGCCCAGGCCGAAACAAAGACGGCCGCCGGGTTGCCCCAACGCAATCCGGGCGGGAGGCTGGTCCCCGGCGGTGTCACCGGCAACGCCGATCGCACGCCACGTCGCGATCCAGAAACGATCAGGTCCAGCTTGAGTCGTCACCAGCAGGGCGTCCGGGATGGCCGCGCAATGAAGGCAATGAACCTAACCGGAGATAAAGGAGACCGATGAACCCCGATCTAGGTGGTACGAATCGTCAGCTGGATTGGCTGGTTTCGAACTTCGCCAACGAGGTTCCTGGCGTAGCTCATGCCGTCCTGGTCTCGGCTGACGGCCTACTCATGGCGGCGAGCGCGCAGCTGCCGGTGGACCGTGCCGAACAGCTCTCGGCTGTCACCGCCGGACTGGCCAGCCTCTCGGTAGGCGTCTCGAATCTATTCGAAGGCGGCACCGTGCTGCAGTCGGTAGTCGAGATGGAGCACGGCTACCTGCTACTCATGGCAGTCGGCGACGGCTCGTATCTCGCGGTGCTGACCAATACTTCCTGCGATATCGGCCAGGTGGGCTACGAAATGGCTCTGTTGGTCGAGCGTGTTGGCCAGACGGTGCAGGCCACGCCACGCGTCACGATGGGTTCCTGATGGTGGGATGGACATAGACGATCACCGCATGGGGAGCGCCGAGCCGAGTCTCGTTCGCCCATACTCCTTGACTGCGGGCCGTACCAGGCCCGCGGTCGAGTTGGCGTTGGAGGCACTTGTCGCATCGCATCCGGTCGCCCTGGAGCGGCAGTTCGAACTGACCAACATCGAGACGTCCATCGTGGAGTTGTGCAGAGAATCGCCGTCCGTTGCTGAAGTAGCGGCGCGTTTGGGTATCCCCATCGGGGTGGCCCGCGTGCTCGTGGCCGACCTCATCGAGGCCGGGCATGTGCGAGTTTCGGCGACTTTGAAAGACGATTCCAGCGACGATGAACGTCGCGAGCTGATCGAAAGGGTTCTCAGTGGACTCCGGCGTATTTGATTCGACGGCACAGGTCGATACCCGCACCAGTAAACCGACTTCGGCGAAGATCGTGGTCGCTGGCGGCTTCGGTGTCGGTAAGACCACGTTGGTGGGTGCCGTCTCGGAGATTGTTCCGCTGCGCACCGAGGCATTGGTGACCAATGCCAGTACCGGAATCGACAATCTGACCGGTATTCCGATGAAGTCGACCACCACGGTGGCGATGGACTTCGGCCGGATCAGCCTCGCCGACGATCTGGTGCTTTACCTGTTCGGGACGCCGGGCCAGTACCGCTTCTGGTTCATGTGGGACGACCTGATCCGCGGCGCCATCGGCGCCGTGGTGCTGGTCGACACCCGCAGGCTCGAGGACAGCTTCGCGGCCGTCGACTACTTCGAAGCGCGCAATCTACCGTTCCTGGTTGCGCTCAACGAATTCGACGACGCGCCGCGGTATCCGATCGAGGACATTCGGCAGGCCCTCGCGGTGCCTGCGGATGTGCCGATCCTGTCCATCGATGCCCGCCGTCGCGAGCCGGCCAAGCAGGCGTTGGTCTCGCTCACCGAGTACGCCCTACGCAAAGTCATGCAGGGCTACTGAGCGTTCGCGCTTGACGCGTCGGCACCGAATCGAGTGGCTAAGCTCGCTCGGTGAGGATTTCGGCGCGGGAGTTGCTCGGGCAACTGCTCGACTCGGACTCGTACATCAGCTGGGACCGGCCACCGGTGACGGTGGCCGCGTCCCCGCGATACCGTGCGGATCTGCACAAGGCCGAGCTGGCGGCCGGTACAGATGAGGCGGTGCTGACCGGCGAAGGTCTGCTGCGTGGTCGACGCGTGGCCGTAATCGCCTGCGAGTTCGGATTTCTGGCGGGTTCGATCGGGGTGGCGGCGGCCGAGCGCATCGTCTCGGCGGTCGAGCGCGCCACCGAACTCGGCCTGCCCCTGGTCGCGTCGCCGACCTCCGGCGGTACCAGAATGCAGGAGGGCACAGTCGCTTTCGTGCAGATGGTGAAGATCGCGGGTGCGGTCGCGGCGCACAAGGCGGCCGGGCATCCGTATCTGGTCTATCTGCGCAATCCCACGATGGGCGGCGTCTTCGCGTCCTGGGGTTCGCTGGGGCACATCACCTTCGCCGAACCCGGTGCACTCATCGGCTTTCTCGGCCCGCGCGTCTATAAAGCGTTGTACGGCAGGGATTTTCCGGAGGGCGTGCAGGTCGCGGAGAATCTGTACCGCAACGGTGTAATCGACGGTGTGCTGCCGGTTTCGGTGTTCCGCCGCATCGCGCATCGTGCGTTGAGTGTGCTCAGTGGCGTGCCGGATTCTGTTGCGGCGGAACCTGCTTGGGCCGTGCCCGTGCGTGGTACCGGGAAAGCGAGCCCGGATGTTCCGGCTTGGGAATCGGTCCAGATCTCGCGCCGCCCAGGTCGACCCGGCATTCGTGACCTGTTACGCCATGTGAAGCAACGGGTTCCGCTCAGCGGCACCGGTCAGGGTGAATCCGATCGCACAATAGTGCACGCACTGGCCCGCTTTCGTGGACAGCCGTGCATTGTATTCGGCCACGACCGCTCGGGTCAGGATGGCGAACAGACCATGGGCCCCGCCGCATTGCGCGAGGCCCGGCGCAGTATGGCGCTGGCCCAGGAATTGCGGCTGCCGCTGGTGCTGGTGATCGACACGGTTGGCGCGGCTCTGTCGAAGGAAGCCGAGGAGCGTGGGCTCGCCCCTGAAATCGCCCGCTGCATAGCCGATCTGGTGACCCTGGATACCCCGACCGTCTCGGTCCTGCTCGGTCAGGGCACCGGCGGCGGCGCATTGGCACTGCTGCCCGCCGACCGGGTCCTGGCCGCCACCCACGGCTGGCTCGCGCCGCTGCCGCCCGAAGGGGCGAGCGCCATCGTCTACCGCGATACCGACCATGCCCCCCAGCTGGCCGCCGCACAGGGCATCCGCGCCACCGACCTGCTCGCCGACGGTGTCGTCGACCGCATCGTCCCGGAATTTCCCGACGCCGCCGACGAACCGGTCGACTTCGCCCGCCGCATGGTCGCCGCCATCGCCGAAGAGCTCACCGCGCTGCGCGCCCGCCCGCACGAGGAAATTCGTGCCTCCCGCCGCACCCGCTATCGCCGCCTCGGCCAGCCTGACAACCTCCGGTAACCAGCGCGAACGAGTCCCGTTCGGAAAACCGGTGGTCAACACACCAGGGGTCCTCGTTGACGACGCGGCGCGGCACTTCTACGGTCGGAATGTGACCTTCAGAAGCGAGACCAGCGCCATTCCCTCGATCGTGCTGAACGACGGGCACGTGATCCCGCAGCTCGGCTTCGGGGTGTTCCAAGTACCGCCGCAGGACGTCCAGCCGGTCGTCACCGCCGCGCTGGAGGCGGGCTATCGCAGCATCGATACCGCCGCTATCTACGGCAATGAGGAGGGCACCGGCCGTGCCATCCGCGAATCCGGCCTGCCGCGTGACGAGGTCTACGTCACCACCAAGCTGTGGAATTCCGATCAGGGGTACGACGCCACGCTGCGCGCCTTCGACGCCAGTATGGCTCGGCTCGGCCTGGACTATCTCGATCTCTTTCTCATCCACTGGCCGGTGGCGCAGGCCGATCGTTTCGTCGAGACCTTCAAGGCCTTCCAGACACTGAAGGCGCAGGGCCGGGTGCGTTCGATCGGTGTGTCGAATTTCACCGTCGCCGATCTGGAGCGGATCATCGGTGAGACCGGCGAGATCCCGGCCGTCAACCAGGTCGAACTGCATCCACGGCTGGCGCAGCGCGAGTTACGCGCATTCCATGATGCGAATGCCATTGCCACCGAGGCGTGGAGTCCGCTGGGGCAGGGCACGCTGCTCGACGATCACACCATCGTCGCCATCGCCGATGAGGTCGACCGCACTCCGGCCCAGGTGATTATCCGCTGGCATCTTCAGCAGGGAATTGTCGTCATACCGAAGTCGGTCACTCCGTCGCGCATTGCCGGCAACTTCGACGTCTTCGGTTTCGAACTCACCGGCGACCAGATGAACGCCATCAACGCACTCGACAAGGGCGCCCGCATAGGCCCCGATCCGACCACTTTCACCGCAGGGCTCGCCTAACGAAGGCCGAGATAGGCCGTCAGTTCCTGGGCGGCGGCGCGCCCGGCTCGGTTCGCGCCGATGGTGCTGGCGGATGGTCCGTAGCCGATCAGGTGGATGCGCGGATCGACGGCGACCTGGGTGGCGAGCCGACCGGTCATGGTGATGCCGCCGCCTGGGCCGCGCAGGCGTAGCGGGGCCAAATGGTCCAGGGCACTGCGGAATCCGGTTGCCCAGAGGATCACGTCGGCGTGCTGGAACGAGCCGTCGGCCCAGCGCACCCCATCCGGCTCGATGCTCGCGAACATCGGATGCCGCTGCAGCGCGCCGCGAGCCTGAGCGGCGCGCAATCGATCGTCGAGCCGCAAACCGGTGACCGAAACCACAGAACCCGGCGGTAGGCCGCGGCGCACACGGTCCTCCACGATGGCGACGGCGGCCCGGCCGTCCTCGTCGGCGAATGATGTGTCTCGGAATACCGGTTCGCGTCGAGTCACCCAGGTCGTGGTGGTGACCTGGGAGATCTCATCGAGCAACTGAACCGCCGACACTCCGCCGCCGACCACCACGACATGTTTGTCCACGAACTCATCGGCTATGCGGTAGTCGTGTGTGTGCAATTGGCGTCCGGCGAAGGTCTCCGCGCCCGGATAGTGCGGAATGAAGGGACGCTCCCAGGTGCCGGTGCCATTGATCAGGCCGCGCACCCGGATCGTGCCCGCGGTATCGGTCTCGACATTCAGTGTCGTGCCTCGCCCCGCCGTGAGGTCCGCCCCTGCGGCACAGGGGGTTCCGTCGGAATCGCGGTCGCAGACAACGGTCACCGAGACCGGTCTGCGCACCCGCAGATCGAATCGCTTCTCGTACAACTCGTAATAGCGCGGCACCGCGGTGGCCGCTGGCACGGCGTCGGAATCGGGTGGCAGTGTCTCGGCGAACGGCATGCCCGGGAGGTCGTGTACCCGGTTGACGGTGGTGAGGGTGAGCGATGGCCACCGGAACTGCCAGGCCCCACCGGGTCCCGGTGCGTGATCGACGATCAGGAAATCCCGTTCCGGACGCAGGCCGAGGCGCTGCAGGTGGTAACCGGCCGACAGCCCGGCCTGACCAGCACCGATCACCAGGATGGAGAAGTCTGTCGGCACAAACCGAGATCGTATCGGCTTGGTCGGTATGTTCGACCACCTGTGGCAGAGTTGATGTAACCAGTCGAACCGGTCAGTTGGGGAGGATGCATGCTCGACGTTAGCCGCGATGGCGATGTCGTCACCATCGAACTACAGCGCGAGCAGCGGCGTAACGCGCTGAACATCGAACTTGTCACGCGGCTGCGCGAAGCGGTGTTGACCGCGGCCGAGGACGCCAGGGTGATTGTGCTCACCGGTCGGGGCACCCTCTTCAGCGCGGGCGCGGATCTGTCCGGGGTCTACGTGGAGGAATTCCTGGCGGCCCTGCCCGACATGCTGCACACCATCGAATCCGTACCGGTCCCGGTGATCGCGGCGATCAATGGCGGTGCACTCGGCGCGGGCGTGCAGATCGCGCTGGCCTCGGATCTGCGGGTCATGGAACCCGATTCCTATATCGCCATTCCGGCCGCCAAGCTCGGTATCACCGTCGACCGCTGGACCGTGCGGCGGTTGGTATCGCTGATCGGCGGCGGCCCGGCACGGACCGTGCTGCTGGGCGCGGAACCGGTATCGGCCGCCGACGCCTACTCCTTCGGCTTCGCCAACCGGCTCGGCACCCTGGCCGATGCGCAGGCGTGGGCCAAATCGATCGCCCAACTGGCACCGCTCTCGCTGCGGCATATGAAGTTGGAGTTCAACGATGACGGCACCCGGGATCCGGAGAACACGCAGCAGCGTGCGGCGCTGGAGGCGGCGTGGACCAGTCAGGACGCCCAGGAGGGGCGGCTGGCCAGGGCAGAGAAGCGCGCGGCGAAATTCGTGGGACGATAAATGAATCCGAAGAAGATAGTCGGTATTGCCGCCGGTGCTCTCGGCCTCGCCTGGGTGGCACGCGCGGTCTGGGATATCCCCTCGGCGATCGGCGCCTCCATCAACGCCATTGCGCCATACGCCACCGGCGCGGTGAGCTATCGCAATCGTCAGTTCCACAACACCGAGCCGAGCACCCAGTTCGTCTCGGGCGCCGCTCCGTCCCTGTTGTTTTCGGTGCTGACTCGGCGTAATGCCGGTCGTCCACGCACCGCGGTTCCGCTGGCGACGCCCGACGTACCGACCGATGCCGCCGATCTCGCGGTCACCTGGTACGGGCACGCATCGGCGCTCATCGAGGTGGACGGGTATCGGATTCTCACCGATCCGGTTTGGAGCGAACGGGTTTCGCCGTCGGCGCTGGTCGGGCCGGCGCGGCTGCATCCGGTGCCGACGCCGCTATCGGAGCTGCCGCAGGTGGACGCGGTGCTGATCTCGCACGATCACTACGACCATCTGGACAAGGCGACGGTGCGTCAGCTGGTGGTCGGACAGGCCGCGCCCTTCCTGGTGCCGATCGGCATCGGCGCACATCTGCGGCACTGGGGTGTGCCCGAACATCGGATCGTCGAATTGGATTGGGGCGGTTCGGTTTCCCTTGCCTCGCTGGGGCGCGAGCGCGATGGCACCGATCTGGTGCTCACCTGTACCGAGGCGCGCCACTTCTCCGGCCGCGGCCTGGTGCGCAACACCACACTGTGGGCGTCCTGGTCCATCATCGGCCCGACGCGGCGGGTCTACTTCGGCGGTGATACCGGATACACCAAGGCTTTCGCCGAAGCCGGTGCCGCGCTCGGACCGTTCGATCTGACGCTGCTGCCGATCGGGGCCTATGACGAGGCCTGGCCGGATGTGCATATGAACCCGGAGGAGGCAGTGCGGGCACATGCCGACCTCGGCGTCGGCGATCCGGGACACGGACTGCTGGTGCCCATTCACTGGGCGACCTTCAATCTGGCCTTCCACGGGTGGTCGGAGCCGGTGCGCCGGATGGTCGAGGCGGCGCGGTCGGCCGGTACCGCGGTGGCGGTGCCGATGCCCGGCCAGCGCATCGATCCCAATGACCTGCCGAGCCGGGATTCCTGGTGGGAGGATATTGGGTGAATACCTAGGTTCGTCGACAGGAAGGAATGCAGGTATGAGTGTCGTGGACACCCTGAAAGGCCTGGTCGGCAAGGGTAAGGAAACGGCGGCCAAGAACGCCGACAAAATCAACGAAGCGGTCGACAAGGCCGGCGGGTTCATCGACGAGAAAACCGGCCACAAATACTCCGACAAGATCGGCAAGGTGCAGGAGGCCGCCAAGAAGGCGGTCCCGACGGACCACTCCGCATCGGAACCGCCCGCGCCCGCACCGAAGCCGCCCGTGCCAGAGGAGCCGCCTGTGCCGCCCGCTCCCAAGCCCGCCCCCGAGCCGGGAGAGCCGGGGCAGCCGTAGGCCTGATATGTGGCGGGGACCGGTATCTGTCGGTCCCCGCCCCTAAACTTCATTTATGGTGACCCGCCGGGAATTCGGTGGCAGCCCGGGCCGGCCGGGCATCGAGGTTGAGCTGAGCAACCTCGACAAGGTGCTGTATCCGGCAACAGGAACCACCAAGGGCGAGGTCATCGCCTACTACTCGGCCATCGCGCCCGCGATGCTGCCACACATCGCCGGGCGGCCGGTCACCCGGAAGCGTTGGCCCAACGGGGTCGACGAATCATCCTTTTTCGAAAAGAATCTCCCCGAACACGCGCCGTCGTGGCTCGAGCGCCATGCCATCGAACATTCCGATCGCAAGGTTGCCTACCCGGTCATCGATTCCGAGGCCGGACTGGCCTGGATCGGACAGCAGGCGGCGCTGGAAGTCCATGTGCCGCAATGGCGTTTCGACGGTGACAAGGTCGGCTACGCCACCCGGTTGGTATTCGATTTGGATCCTGGGCCGGGCGCGGGACTCGCGGAATGCGCGCGGGTCGCGCTCGCGGTGCGCGAGATGGTCGAGGGCATCGGGCTGCACGCCTTTCCGGTTACCAGTGGTAGCAAGGGAATTCACATCTATGTGCCGCTGGAACGGGAGTTGAGTCCGGGTGGTGCGTCCACCGTGGCCAAACAGGTGGCGACGAATCTGGAAAAGCTGCACCCGGATCTGGTGACCGCGACGATGGCGAAATCGGCGCGCGGCGGGAAGGTCTTCCTGGACTGGAGTCAGAACAATCCGGCCAAGACCACCATCGCACCGTATTCGCTGCGCGGCCGCACCGAACCGAATGCGGCCGCACCGCGCACCTGGGCCGAGTTGGAGAACCGGAAGAAGCTGCGACACTTGCGCTTCGACGAAGTGCTGGCCCGCTGGCGCGATGATGGCGATCTGCTCGCCGAGTTGGATCCGCCCAGCTCGGACAGCGATGCGCTGACGAAATACCGCTCGATGCGTGATGCTTCGGCGACCCCCGAACCCGTGCCCTCCGAAAAACCGGCGCCGGGAACGAATAATCGGTTCGTCGTCCAGGAACATCATGCGCGGCGGCTGCATTGGGACGTGCGGCTCGAACGCGACGGTGTATTGGTGTCGTGGGCCGTGCCGAAGGGGCCGCCGACCTCATCGGATCAGAACCGGCTCGCCGTGCACACCGAGGACCATCCGTTGGAGTACTTGAACTTCCACGGTGCCATCCCGAAGGGACAGTACGGCGCGGGGGAGATGACCATCTGGGATTCCGGTACCTATGACACCGAGAAGTGGCGCGCGGACGAGGTCATCGTCACCTTCTACGGCAAGCGACTGCGCGGCCGCTACGCGATGATCCGAACCAATGGCACCCAGTGGCTGATGCATCTCATGCGCGAGCAGAATCCGGCCGAGGAGGGCACCGACCGGGTCTCCAGTGGTCCGGTCGGCCCCGAGGCCGCGTTCATCGTGCCGAGACCGGCTGGGCCCGCGCCCTTTCCGCGTGGCCTGCGGCCGATGCTGGCCACGCACGGTGAGGTCGCCGATCTCGATGATGTCGAGTGGTGCTTCGAAACCAAATGGGACGGCTTCCGGCTGATCGCCGAAATAGATTCCGGAACACTGACGTTGCGCAGCCGGGCGGGCAATGTGGTGACCGAACGCTATCCCGGCATGGCGGTGCTGGCCGAGGAGTTGGCCGGACACAATGTGGTGCTCGACGGTGAGGCCGTGGTGTTCGACGATCACGGCATCGCCAATGTCGGTCTGTTGCAGGCCGATGCGGCCCGTGCGGTCTTCGTCGCCTTCGATGTGCTGTATTTGGACGGGACTTCCCTTATCCGCAAACGGTATTCGGATCGGCGTCGGGTATTGGAAGCGATCGCGGGCAACGCACCGTCACTGCGGGTGCCGCCGCGACTGGACGGCTCCGGCGCCGAAGCGCTGCGCTACAGCCAGGAGCAGGGCCTGGAGGGTGTAGTCGCCAAGCGCAAGGATTCGGTGTATCTGCCCGGTAAGCGCGGGCATTCGTGGGTTAAGCACCGCAACTGGCGCACCCAGCGGGTGCTGATCGGCGGCTGGCGACGCAGTGACGCCCGCAACTTCAAATCGCTGCTGGTCGGCATTCCGCACGAGGGCAGGTTGTATTACGTGGGGCGGGTCGGCACCGGGTTCAGCGAGTCGGTGATGCGGGATCTGGCCGAAAAGCTGGGCAAGTTGGAGCGCAAGACCACCCCGTTCGACAACGATCTCACCGCCGAGGAGCGCGAGGACGCGGTGTGGGTCACCCCGAAACTGAGCGGAACCGTGCGCTTCATGAACTGGACCGAGACCGGCCGCCTCTGGCATCCGGCCTGGCTCGGCGAGATGTGACGGCGGTCGCTGGTGGTTTGCCGGGTCATCGGGGAGTTCGCTGGGTATCGTTTGTTCGCGGTTGTGTCGGCTCGAAAACGAGGAGTGCACGGTGGATTTCAAGAACCTGGCGAATAAGGCGCTGGACCTGGCCCAGCAGAATGCGGACAAGGTGGATACCGCCATCGATAAGGTGGGCGATCTCGTCGACAAGCAGACCGACGGCAAGTTCGCCGGCCAGGTCGACGCCGCGCAGGATGCCGCCAAGAAGGCCATCCACAAGGACGGCTGAGTCGCCCGACCCTTTCGAGCGACCTGCAAGCAGTCGCTACGGCGTGGCGGACCGGGCGTACCGATCCGCCATTTCCGCGGTCAGCTCTGTTCGCGGGCGAGCAGCGCAATGATGGTCGCGCTATCGGTGACCATCGCGTGCCCCTGGAATTCGAAATCGTCGTAGGCGCGCGCCATTGCCTCCTTATCGCGGCCGCCGACGGCATCGCTGATGATCACCGGCACGAAGCCGAGATCGGTCGAATGGGTGACAGTCGGCGCGATGCCGATCTCCAGTGCGACACCTGTGATCGCGTATGCGCCGATGCCGAGATCGCGCAGCACCGCGGCCAAGGGCGTGCCCTCGAATGCCGACATGGAGGTCTTGTCGAAGATCACTTCATCGGCTGTCGGCCGCAGCTCCGGCACCAGTTCGAAGGCCGGGGTGTCACGCTGCAGAATGAATTTCACGTCATCGACATCGTCGACCTGCTGCCAGCTCATCGCCATGCGCAGCGCGAAGGCGCCACTCAGGCGGCGCGGCAGGAAGAAATGCCGCAGGAAAATGACCGGATAACCGCCGCGCCGTGCCGCTTCGACCACCCGCGCCACCCGCTCGATGATCTGCGGACCGTCCGGTAATTGGGACAGCACACCGACCTGCATGTCGTAGACGATCACCGCCATGCGGTGCGGCGCACACACATCGGCGAGATCTTCGGGAATGTCCAGTCCGTTGCCATGCCGCATGGTCAGCTCACTCCTGTTCGGTACCGGTCACCTTCGGGGTACCGACGGTGATTCGGTTGCGCGATAGCCACTTTCGAAGCGTGCTTCAGGCCCGCCTCGTCCCAACTGTAACCATGTCGGAAATCGGACATGCAGGGCGTCGCCGATGTCCGCCCGTGACCGTTGCTAGGGCCTCTGAGCAGGCAGTACGGTGGTGGTATTCGAGTCCGGGCGAAGTCGGCGCCGACGCATCCCAGGCGCATTATGCGTCGCGCCGCGTCGGAACGCTGGAGGCCGCGATGAAAATTTTGTCTGCGTCATTCGTCGGCGCTGACCGGAAATCCGGTGCGATATCGATCCTTATCGTTCTAGCGGTCGTGGCGTTCGCATTCGTGCCCGTTGCCCGAGCTTTGCCGCCGCCGGATCAGGACCCGTTCTACGCGGCACCGGTCGATCTGGCTTCGCAGCCCGACGGTGCTGTCCTGCGGACTCGCTCGATCGCGTTGTACGGTCTACCGCTTCCGGTTTCGGCCTGGCAGGTGCAATACCGGACCAACGACACGAACGGCTCGCCGACCGCGGGGATGGCGACCGTGCTGGTGCCGAACTGGCCGTGGTTCGGTCCGGGGCAGCGGCCGCTGCTGTCGTATCAGATCGCTGAAGACAGCCTCGACACTCGGTGCGCGCCGTCGTACGCGCTGCGAGGCGGCTGGGATCTCGGCGGCGTGAATACCTATATCGACACACCGTTCATCGCCGAGGCGCTGCGCCGCGGCTGGGCGGTGGTGGCAAGCGATTACGAGGGGCCGGACTCGCGATTCCTGGACGGCGTCAACTCCGGCCGTGCGGTGCTCGACGGCATCCGCGCCGCTCGGGCGCTCGCACCGGATGGCGTCGGTCCGGGGAGTCCCATTGGGGCGTGGGGCTATTCGGGCGGTGCCTTCGCGACGCTGTGGGCGGCGCAGATACAACCGGAGTACGCGCCCGATATCCAATTCGCCGGAATCACCTCGGGTGGTGTGCCCACCGATTGGACGGCGATGGCCCATGGTGTCGATGGCACCGCGCAAGCGGGGCTGGCAATGCTCGTCTTGATCGCGATCGCGAAGGACGAGCCGAATTCCGGTGTGCCGGAACTGCTCAACGAACGCGGTCGGATCGCCCTTGTCGAGGATGCCTCGGCTTGTGGTCCGGATCTCCTCTTCAAGTACTTCAATGCGCATGTGGACGATTTCGCGGCGGTGTCGGACGTGTTGTCCCATCCGGTATTGCGGGCGGCGACCGACCGGCAGGAGCTCGGCGGCAGTGCACCGGTCATGCCGATGTACCTGTACCACAGCACAACTGACGATGTGATCCCGGTCGCGGGCTTTACCGATCTGGTCGGGCGATACTGCGCACAGGGTGCCGATCTCACCTCGGTGCATTCGGCGCTGCCCGGACACGATGTGGCCGCCATCGGTGAGACGGCCGGTGCGATGGGCTTCCTCGCCGATCGCTTCGCGGGTGTCCCGGTAGCGCCCGGCTGTCACGGGCGATAGACGAAGATGCGGCGCGCTACGAGGATTCGCCGCGCGCCGCGTTCGCAGTGCTGTGCGTGGTCTTACTTGACCGGAGCGTCCTGCCATTTGGTGGTGCCGGGCGGGGCGGACAGGGTGCTGAGCAGATCGATGCCCGCGATGATCAGTGCCGGCCCACCGACCACGAGGGTACCGATAATGCCGCCGATGCCCGCGCCCGCGATGACGCTGGCGATGACGGTCGGTCCGCCGATGATGCCGGTGAGCCCGACCAGGGCGCCGATAACCGTGCCGAGGAAGCCGCCGATGGCGGCGGCAATGCTGAACTGGGACAGGAAGCTATCCTGCGCGCGCAGATTCTCTCGTGGCGACGCGACCGGCGTGGCCGCCTGCCGCGCCGTCGTGTAGTCCTTGACCGCGGTCAACTCCAGCACCCGGCCCGCTTCGCGAATCTCGTGCGGCATGGCGAACTCCAGACCGTCCTGCCGGAACACCAGTGGCAGCGTGACCACCGTATTGCCCGCGATGTCCTTGACATCCACGGTGTTCGCCGACATCTGGAACGACCCGTTGGTCAGCGTGGTGACGATCTTGTCGCCAACCAGTTTTGCCTCGTATCCGATGTCCGGTACGGGCGCGGCATCCGGCTGTGCATAGGAAGTGCCCGAGCCGACCGCGACAGCGGCGACGATCGGCACGGCTGCCGCAGTGATCTTGCGGAGAATCATTCCGGGGTCCAATCTTCATCAGGTTTTGCAAGCCGTAGCAACGCTCCGCACACGAAAAATCCTCCCCCCGACGCTGTGCAGAGTCACGATGTGATCTAGAGAACGCACTCCGAGGACACCGTACCGCGTAAAAAAGGTTTAGAGGAATGCTTTTCGGGGTATTCGGTATTACTCACATGATGAGTCTTGTTATAGCTCTTCGCTATTCGGTCAGGACCCCGGCTGCTGCAGGACATTGATCGCGCGGGCGATCACCAGGATCACCAGCACCAGCGAGATCGCCGATTGCAGCATCATCGTCGCCTTCGCCCACCGCGACATCGGCATCACATCGGTCGGACTGAACGCCGTCGCATTGGTGAACGCCAGATACAGATAGTCCAGGAACTGTGGCTCCCAGTCGAGTCCGGCCAGGTCCGGGCTCTGCATCTGCACGAACAGGAAGTCCGGCAATGGCTTTCGCGCATGCGCGCGTGCCGCGGGTCCGCCGCGATCGAACTCCCAATACCAGAGGCCGAATACCACCACATTGGTCAACCACACCGCACCGCCCGAGACGAGCAGTCGCATGGGATCGGTGAGTGTCCCATCGATCAGTTGGAACACCAGTCGACCCGCCGACACCGCCGTGGCCAGACTCAGCAACCCGGTCAGCAGCAGGCCGCCGCTGCGCAACCAGCGCTCTTCCCGGTTGAGCCGGAACGGATTCGCCACCACCAGCACGCCGAGCAACAGGACCTCGAGCACGGGCAGGACCAGCCAGGCGGGCTGCTGCCGGAGCTCCTTCGGCGCCACCTGCAACACCACGATCACCAGCACGGCGAGCGTCGCGGCCAACCGCGACTCACCCTCCGTCCTGCGTTGCCAGGCAGGCACATCCTCGTCTTGGTCCGGCACAGAGGCCAGTATCGCCGATCAGGTCAGCAGATCGAGGACGACCGCGCCGAGGCAGACCGCGATAACAACGGTCAGCGCGATCACGTCATTGCGGCGGCCAGGGGCGCTCGGGCGGGCAGTGAGCTGGCCGGTGCCGCCACGTGCGGTAATGGCCTCGCCCAGTTCGGTTGCCCGGCGGCTGGATACCGCCATGGCGGCGGTGAGGATATCGACGAGCGGATTGTCGGCGGCGCGATTGAGCAGGCCGTCCTTCGGGCGAAGTCGCCGCGCCGCCCGCAGCACCCGGATCTCGTCCATCAGCAGTGGCAGTCCGCGCAGTGTCAGCGCGATGACCACGGCCCATTCGTCCACGGGCACGTGGAATCTGCGTAGCGGGGAGCCGAGTTTGGCCAGCGCGGGTGCGATATCCCCCATCGGGGTGGTCCAGGCGATCAGGAACGAGGATGCCAGCAGGATCAGGCCGAAGACGGTGACATTGATGTAGCGCAGTAAGGATTCGCTGCCCACCGGCACATTGAGCAGGGCGCCGATACCGAGTATTGCCCAGAACCACCATGGCAGGCGAGGAAGTGTGCTCAGTGGCAGTCGGGCCACCACCCCGATCGCGATCAGGAATGCGACCATCAAGCCGAGTACCGGCCAGGACGGCAGGAACATCAGCACTACACTGATCAGGAACGCGCCGATGATCTTGGTTCCGGCCCAGAGGCTGTGCACCGGACTGGAAACCGGCACTTCGCGGAACAGCACCGTGCTCATGACTGCGCCTCGCTGGCGCTCGGCTCCGTCATGACCACGTATGTGGCTGTGTCTATTGTTCGCTCGCTCATTATCGACCTCCGTCCCCGAGCCGCCAGGCTGGATCGCCCGGGCGGGTTCCCGGCATCGTCGAGTGGGTATCCGGCTGGTGCGCGGGCACATTCGCGGTATCGAGGATCGGATCGGTCTCCAGAATGCGTCCGGCCTCGAGATGCACAGTCCGATCGCAGACCGTGGCCATATCGTGCACGTCATGTGAGATGACGATCAAGGTGAGGCCGGAATCGCGCAGGCGGGCAAGCAGTTCCACGATCTCCGCGCGGCCCTGAGGGTCCAATCCGGCCAGCGGTTCGTCCAGCACGACCACCGGCGAATGGCTGGCCACAATGGCTGCGAGCACCACGCGTTTGGCTTGGCCGCCGCTGAGTTCCTCGATTGAGCGTGCGGCGAGTGCGCGATCCAAACCCACCGCATCCAGTGCGCGTCCGACCGCACCGGATCCGGCGGCCCGTCCGCCCCAGTCCGCGATTTCGTCGCCGACCGTCTGCTTCTGCAGCTGCAGCCGGGAGTGCTGGAACGCCAATTCCACCCGGCCGATCTGTTTTGCGATCGGCTTACCGCTCAATTCGCAACGGCCGGAACTGGGTTCGATCAATCCCGCCATGATCCAGGCCAGCGTCGATTTGCCGGATCCATTGCCGCCCACTACGAGTAGTGCCTCGCCGCGCCGAACCGTCAGATCGACACCGTGCAAAGCCGGTGCGGCCCACGGTGTTCCGTGGTTGTAGGTGTGGCGCACCTCGCTCAGTCGCAGGATGGTTTCACCCATCGGCCGACGCCGGATCTCGCCGACCGGTTGCGGCCAGGCGGGCAGCCGCTCGACGGTCCGGCCACCTGCCAGGTGCACCACCCGATCGGCGGCGGCCGCATCGGCCTCATGGTGGGTGACCAGCACCACCGCCATCGGATGGCGTTTAGGCAGTTCGGCCAGGAGTGCGACGAGATCGTGGCGACCGTCCGGATCGATCATCGAGGTGGCCTCGTCGGCAATGAGCAGCGCGGGGCGGCGGGCCAATGCCGCGGCCACCGCGAGTCGCTGCTGCTGACCGCCGGACAGGGTCGCAGTCTCGCGATCGCCCATACCGTCCAGGCCGACCTCGCGCAGCAGGGCGGCGATATCGACCGCGGTGGCGAGTTCGGTGGACAGACCCCACACCACATCGTCGGCGACGAGCACACCGAGCGTTTGACTCTCCGGCCGCTGCAGCACCAGTGCGGTGCCACCCAGGTGACCGAGGCCCGCCGCGCCAGGGCGGTCAACGCCACCGGTGGTCGGCGGTTGTCCCGCGAGCAGCCGGGTCAGTGTCGATTTGCCGGACCCGTTGTGGCCGACAATGGCCACGAATTCGCCGATGTCGACGGTGAAATCGATCCCGGACAGTGCGTCCACCGGCGCTCCCGGATAGCGGAAACCGACCTCGCGTAGTCGCACCGGCAACGGCGCGATCGGCCGGTCGTCAGGCGGTGCGTCGAGCCGGTCGTGACTCGGCAGCCATGCCAGCCGATCGAGTACCGAGCCGAGGACGAACCAGGAGAACACCGCCGTCACGATGATGCCCGCCAGCACGCCACCACCGATCAGGACCCACCACCAGCGGATCGCGGCGTCGGCGGCGTCGGAGACCCCGCGTCCGAGCGGTTCCAGCTGGGGTTGCTGTGCTGCCGTCCGCTCCAGGCCTTCCGCGGTGCTGCGGATGGTGTCGAACAGCAGATTCCGGGAGCGGGACAACACGAGCAGCGATCCGATGGCGAAGGCTGCGAAGCCGAGACCGGCGAGTGTCGATAATCCGAGCACCGCGGGCAGGCCGCCACGTCGCCGTTTGACCGTGCCGATAATCCCCGCGATGGTGGCCGAGCTGAGAATGCCGAATGCGGGCACGAGGCCCGCCGCGACAAAGCAGACCAGCACGGCCGAGCCGGTCGCGGTGATCAGGACGCGCAGCCGATAGCGATGCGCGATCATGGCCAGCGGCACCGCGGCGACCAACTGCAGCGCCGCGGCTATCGGAATCAACGCGCCGACGGTGACCAGGGCGACGGAGGCACCCCCGAGCACCGCCCCCACCGCCAATTCGATCGGGCGCAGTGGTCCGCGCTCGGTGGGGCGGACGGGCAGATCACTCACGGGTCAAGTCTGCCAGCATCCTGTGGACAGTTCGTGTGGTCTTTCTGTGGAGAGCGTGAGCGTCAGGCGACCCGGGTCAGCTCGTAATCGGCGGCCTTCAGCTTGCGCACGCGACGGCGATAGGCGAGCTGCGGGCCCGGCCAATTATTGGTGATCCGGCCCGAAGCGGTTCGATACCAGCTGGAGCAGAAGTTCCACGGTGTGCGCGCGAGGCGCTGCTGAACCGCGGTATTGAATTGCGCCTCCGCCTCGGGACGCACCTCGAGCACATGGCCGGGACGTTCGGCGAGCAGTTGGACGGCCTGGCGGATATAGCGGGCCTGCGATTCGATCATGTAGATGATCGAGCCGACGCCGAGATTGGTATTCGGTCCGTAGACCAGGAACAGATTCGGGAAGTCGGGCACGGTAATGCCGCAGTAGGCGTGCGCGCCGTCCTGCCAGGCATCGGAGAGTTTGCGGCCCGCGCGGCCGTAAATATTCATGGGCCAGAGGAATTCGGTGCCCTTGAAGCCGGTGCCGTAGATGATCACCTCTACCTCGTGCACCGTGCCGTCGGCGGTGCGCACGCCGTTCGGCACGATTTCGGTGATGGCGGTGGTCTCGACCTGCACGTTCTGCTCGAGCAGAGCTGGGTAGTAGTTGTTGGAGAACAGTCCGCGCTTACAGCCGATCGGATAGTCGGGGGTGAGTTTGGCGCGCAGTTCCGGATCCGGGACCTGTTCTTCCAGATGTTTCGACGCGATTTTCGCGACCAATCGTACGATCCACGGGAATTCGACAAGGCCGAGCGCGATGAATTCGGCGATGGCCCACCAACCGAAGCGTTCGACGAGCAGGGCGCCGGGCAGCCGGGCGAAAAGTTTGTGCTGGACCGGGGTGTAGTTGGTATCGAATTTGGGCAGCACCCAGGCCGCTGTGCGCTGGAACAGGGTGAGGTGTTCGACCTGCGGCTGGATCTCCGGAATGTACTGGATGGCGCTGGCGCCGGTGCCGATGCAGGCGACGCGTTTACCGGCCAGGCCGACGCCGTGATCCCATTCGGCGGAGTGGAAGGCCTGACCGGTGAAGGTGCCGATGCCGGGAATGTTCGGCAGGGCGGGCCGGGACAGTTGGCCGACCGCTGAGATGAGCACGTCGGCGGTTCGGGCCGTGCCGTCCTTGGTCCGTACGGTCCAGCGGCCGGAACTGTCGTCGAATTCGGCGTCGGTCACCTCGGCGCCGAAATGGATCGCCTCCAGCAGGCGGTGCCGTTGGGCGACCTCGCGCAGGTAGTCGTGGATCGCGGCCTGTCCGGAATACCGCTGCGGCCAGTCCGGCTTGGGCTCGTAGGAGAACGAGTACAGCGGCGACGGCACATCACAAGCCGCGCCGGGGTAGGTGTTCTCCCGCCATACCCCGCCGATGTCCGTGCCGCGCTCCAGGATGGTGATATCATCGAAACCGTTGCGCCGCAATTCGATTGCCATCCCGATGCCGCCGAAACCGGCGCCGATGATGATGACCGAGGGCCGCTCACCAGCTGTCATATGTGGCACTCCTCACAGCACTGTAGATGAGTTCCACTCTAAGACTGCCTGTCGTACGGGTCGGCGGATCGAGATTTTCGGCCATAATGTCCGCTGTGGAGCGGGTACAGGATCCGGGCATCCGCGACTGGAACTTTCCGCGCGGCATCGCCAGCGTGGCACTTATGGTCGGCTATGCCGGTGAGCAGGGCGTGCCCGTCGCGCGCATGCTCGCCGGAACCGGGCTGACCGAGGCCATGCTGCACGATCCTGACGCGCAGATCGATGCGCGAATCGAACTCGCCGTCATCCGCAATCTCGTCCGCGAACTCGCCGATACGCCCGCGCTCGGTGTCGAGATCGGTCGCCGGTATCGAATCACCACCTTCGGTATTTTCGGCTTCGCGTGCGTCAGCAGTCCGACGCTCGGTGAGGCCATCTCGTTCGCGCTGCGCTATCTGGAACTGAGCTTCACCTTCTGCCTGCCCGTCGCGGAATGGGGGGAGGGCGAGTTCATCGCCTGGGTGCACGACGAATCGATTCCGGCCGATGTGCGCCAGTTCCTGGTCGAACGCGATGTGACTGCCATGCATCAGGTCATGAGCGATCTGATCGGCAAACAGCTGCCGCTCACCAGGGCCGAATTCCGTTTTCCGGAGCCGACATACGTCGATCGGATCATGGAGGTCACCCAGGTGCGACCGCGTTTCGGGCGGGCGCACAATCTTTTCACCATCGATCCGGCCATGCTGGAACAGCCACTGCCGCAGGCGAATGAGCACACCTGGGCGATGTGCCTAGCGCAATGCCGGGGCTTGGTGGACCGCCGCCGCGCCCGCACGGGTATCGCGGCCGAGGTGCGCGAACTTCTGGTGCCCGGTGGTGCGGACGGGTTCGCGGCTCCGCGCGGGATCGATTCCGTCGCACGCGATCTCAATATGAGCACCCGCACCTTGCGTCGCCACCTCGATGCCGCCGGTACCAGCTATCGCGCACTGCTGGACGAGGTGCGCCGCGCGCTCGCCGAGGAAATGCTCACCGCCACACCGCTTTCGGTGAGTGACGTGGCCATCCGGCTCGGCTATGCCGAATCCTCCACCTTCATCTACGCCTTCAAGCGCTGGACCGGAGCGACACCGGCCGCCTACCGCCGCGAACGCGCGGTGCGGCGCTAATTCGGCTGCACGCTGATCCAACCGTTCATTGCGATATTGCGGAAATGCGTTGTGATGCGGTGATTTTCGTCGATGACGTGCAGTGCGACGGCGGGATCCGGCGCATAGTCCATGACGCGGTGCGGGAGTTCGAGTTCCCACTCCCCGCCGAGTACGGAGGCGGTGCTCGGCGCGATCAGCAGCGGGCGGCCCGCGAAGGTGGTCACGGCGGCGGAATGCGCATGTCCGGTGACCACGCCGACAATGCGTTCGTCGGCGGCGACCACCTCCGCCAATTTCTCGGGCTCGGCCAGCGAGATCTCATCGATGACCGGACTGAACAGATGTGCGGGTGGATGATGCAGCGCAAGAAGTATAGGCGCGGCTGCGGGCGCGGCGACGAGTACGCCGCGCAGCCAGTCGTAGGTTTCTTCGCTGAGTCGGCCACCGGATTCGCCGGGGACGCTCGAATCCAGCAGGGCCACGGTCAGATTGCCGACTCGATGGGCGTGGTTGATCGGTGCGGTCGATGCGGGTTCGCCGAGGAGGATCGCGCGGAAGGCGGCTCGGTCGTCGTGATTGCCGGGCAGGGCGTAGACCGGGATATCGGCGTCGAGTGCGACACGCGCCTCGGCGTACTGCTCGGCTTTACCCGAATCGGTTATATCGCCGGTCACCAAGATGGCATCGGGCCTGCGTCGCAGCTCGGCGAGATAGGCCATGACCCGCTCGGCGCGTTCGGCATTGCGGGTGCCGAGATCGAAATGGGTATCGCTGACCTGAGCCACCAGGATCATCGGCGTTCGCTTTCTCTGGGGGATCGCTACATTGCGTCAGAGGGTGTCGGCATCGCGTGCTGGCACGTTTACAGGCTAGATGACCTGCGGGTTCCGCGTCGCCATGAGGCTGACCACCGGTAGAAGGCCGCGGGGTCGGAAGTGCTCGCGCGCACACCGGGTCAGCTCGACGGGTCGACGACCGATGCCCACAGCGTCTGCAGTGACCGCAGGAACGACTTGCGATCGGCGGCGGGCAGCTGGGAAAGCAGTTGGTTCTCCTGCTCCTGGATATCGCGTTGTGCCTGGTCGCGGGTGGTCCGACCGGCGGCGGTGAGCGAAATCAGGCGTGCGCGCCGGTCGGCTGGATCGGCATCGCGGTGGATGAGGCCGCGCTGCTGGAGCTCATCGAGTGTGCCGATGATGCGCGTCTTGTCCGCGCGGATCTTCTTGGCCAGCGCGGCCTGGGTGTAGACGGGTTCGTCGCCGAGTCCGAGTAGGACCACGTAGCCCCACATGGTCAGGCCGTGTCGCTCGAGTACGGGCAGTTCCGCCGCGGCGAGGGCGCGGCCGAGCGGCGCGATCATCGCGGCGAGGTCAGGGCGCTTTTCCGGCATGGGTAGAAAATACCGCTTGGCTTATGATAATCATGAGCTTATGATAGGCATGCGCTTATTATTTGGATGTATCGAGAGGAAAGCGATGACCACCGATTCCGACACCGCCGCCGAACTGCAGACCCTCAAGTCGCTGGGGACACAGGTCGATCTGATCGCCCTCAATGCGCAAGCCGTGCGCACCAGCATCGAAGTTGTTTCCCAGCTGACCGCCGCTGATCTGGCCAAGCCGACGCCATGCGCCGGGTGGACGCTGCACGGATTGCTGGCGCACATGATCACCCAGCACTATGGCTTCGCGGCCGCCTCCCGCGGCGAGGGTGACCTGTCGCTGTGGCGGCTGCGCCCGCTGGGCGCGGACCCGGTCGCGGACTACCGTGCCGCCGCCGAACATGTACTGGCATCTTTCGCCGAGGACGGCGTGCTCGACCGAACCTTCCCGTTACCGGAGTTCACCCGTGCCTTCGAATTCTCCGGAGCCGAGGCAGTCAGCTTCCACTTCATCGACTACGTCGTGCACTCCTGGGACGTCGCCCGAACCCTCGGCCGCACAGTGCATTTCGACGACGACCTGCTCGCGGTCGCACTATCGGTAGCCGAAGTCGTCCCCGGCGGCGCGGCTCGGCTGGCACCCGGTGCGGCCTTCGGACCGGTCATCAACTGGTCGAGTGACTCCGCGCTCGACGAGATCGTCGCCATGCTCGGGCGCTCCCCGAGTTGGCCGGAATAGCCGCCGCCCGTCGACCGAGCTGACGCGTGAGGAGCCGACGCCTCGGGCGCATTCGCGCCGGTGATTGTTGCGCGCGGAGGTCGCGGTTCGGCTGCTGCGGTACATCGGCTCTGGTCATCGCCGGGCGCGATTCAGGGTGGCGCGCATGGGAATTGCCCGGCATTCCGTGTGTGGTGTTGGGCGGGGCTATTCGATTGGGGGGAGCAAGGATTCGGCGGCGCGTTGGAGGAGGGCGGCGGGGTCGGGGATGGGATGGAAGGGGTGCCAGAAGTCGGGGGGTGGGGTTGCTTGGAGGGTGAGGGTTGGGGGTGTGCGCCAGGGGGCGGTTAGGGCGAGTTGCCAGGAGTGGAGGTAGGTGCGGTCGTATCGGGCGGATTTGTCGAATAGGGGGTCGCCGAGGATGGGGTGTCCGATCCAGGCCAGGTGCACGCGGATCTGGTGACGGCGGCCGGTGACCGGGCGGACTGCGAGGAGGGTGTGGGTGTCGGTGCGCAGGACCGTTGTGAACCGGGTTGTCGACGGGTAGTTCTTAGTGGCCAATAGATCCGCCTCATCGACGAACCAGCGTCCCGCCTGCTCGCGAATGGATTCGCGGGGTGCGGCGATCCGCACGCGGTTCTTGCGGCCGACACTGAGCGGCAGTTCGATGACGCCGCGATCGGGCAGGCCGGTCGATTCGACGATCGCCAGATACGCCTTCTCGGCCGTCTGCTTATTGAACTGCCTGGTCAGCTGCCCGTGCGCGCCGAGTTCCTTGGCCAGCAGCACGAGTCCGGAGGTCACCTTGTCGATGCGGTGCACCGGATACAGAGTTTCCCCGGCAGCGGCCGCCGCCTCGACGATATCGCTGTCGTGCCGCTCCCCGGTCACCGAAATCCCGGCGGGCTTGTTCAACGCCAACACCGCCGCGTCCTCCTCGATGACGCACCTCTCCCGCAACTCGGCCCACTCGAACTCCACCGGACGAGCTTAGGTCGTGCGTTGCCGGTGCTTGTGGTTGCGGCGCAGGGTGTGGGTACGCAGTGGTGAGTTCGGGTCGTGCGTTACCGGTGCTTGTGGTTGCGGCGCAGGGTGTGGGTACGCAGTGGTGAGTTCGGGTCGTGCGTTACCGGTGCTTGTGGTTGCGGCGCAGGGTATGGCGGACGCAGGTGGTGAGCTCAGGTCGTGGGGCTATCTGTACTTGCCGTTGCGGCGCAGGGTGTGGGGCCGCAGGCGGTTGAATCCGCGGACGCGCACGCTGCGCAGATTGCGGATATCGAACTCCGGATTCCCGTCCAGGGCGGCGGCGGCCTCGTCATCGACGAGAACGGTGCCGGGTCGGGCGACGCCGGTGAGCCGGGAGGCGATATTGACCACCGAACCGTACAGATCGCCGAAGCGCTGCAGCACCGGCCCATATGCCACGGCGACCCGCAGCTCCGGCGTGCCGCCGACCATCATCGTGCTCTCCTGGATGGCCAGCGCGATCCGGGCCGCATCGGCCGGATCCTCGGCCGCGAACATGACCTCGTCGCCGACATTCTTGATCACCCAACCGCCGTTCTCGGTGATCGCGGCGGTGGTGGTGGATTCGAATGCCTCCAGCAGCATGGACAGTTCGTCCGGATGCAGATGCCTGGTGAGCCGGGTGTAACCGACCATATCGGCGAAGCCGACCGCCAACTCGCGCACCGCCTCGCCCGCCGTGGTGCCCGGGTCGAGGGATCGGGCCAGGGCGGCGGCGAGGTGGCGGCGCCACGCGTAGGTATTGAGCTGTTCGAGCGTGGAGATGGCCGCCTCGGTCGCGGTGCGTGCGGTTTCGGCCAGATCGGTGCCGGGCGCGGCCTCGGCCATCCGAGCGCTGATTTCGGCCAGCACCACGTCGACCTGCCATTCGGCCAGGCGCGCCATACCCTGGCCGAGGGTGCGCGCGGTCGCGGCCTGCTGCCGTGAGTCCGCCGAGGCGAGCACATTGAGCGCGCGGAAATTGCGCACCGCGGCGATATCGGCATCGGCGTAGTCGACGGCGGCATCGTCGAGACCGGCCGGGAAGCCGAGTGCCATCCACAGCCGCTTGGTCAGGTCGGTGGTCGCCCCGGATTGTTCGGCGACCTCGGTTCGGTTGTAGCGGCGCGGTCCGTCGAGCAGATACGACTCCACGACCGACTCGACCAGCTCGGATATCTCGGTGGGAACCATGATCGCCTACATTACGGGTCGAGCGCGCGCCCATGGCGGCAACGGAGCAGGTGACAGTGGTGCCACCGTCGTGGCGGTCCGGGACTGTGATCGGTCACAATCAGCTCAGGTGCGGCCACTGTCTGGTCGGCGGCACACCTTGATCGTTCACGACCAACACCGGATACCAGCCCGGCGGCGCGAGTACCGGATTCGACGGCAGGGTGATGGTTACCGAATCCGGTGCGGTGCCGGTGAATTCGAGATCGATCGCGCGTTGCTCGTTATCCGCGGAGTGAGTGCACGCACCGGGGCGGACGAGATTCACCTCGCGCAGGGCGGGGCCGTTGTCGCGGTATCGGTCGCGCCACATCCTGGCATGATCCATCGGCGGTGCCGGTTGGTATTCTGGTGTCGGGTCGCGATGTGAACTACGGCTGCTGGTGCGGCAGTAGGGATTCCTTCGACCAAGTGAGGGTGCCCGCCGCTAAATCCGCGATAACGGCGTCGAGCCAACGCAATTCGGCCTCGGTGACCGCGCGTTGGTACTCGTCCTCCAGCATCACCACCCTGGGCAGTTGCATCGCGGCGGCCTGTTTCGCATCCGCGTCCATCTCGGCGAGCTCGGCGCGCACAGACTTTGCGCGCCGCTGCAGTTCGGTGCGCGCGCCTTCGGGTCCGAGCAGCATCAGGAACGACAGCGCCGCAGGGAATTCCGGATACTCGTTGCGCGGGTCGCCGATCATCTCGGCCAGCCAATTCGCGCAGGCCGCGCGGCCCGCGTCGGTGATTTCGTAGACGGTGCGCTCCGGATATTGCTGATCGCGGCCGGTTTCGCGGACCGTGACCAGTCCGGCCTCCTGCAGCCTGCCGATCGTCTTGTAGAGCGCTGCGCGCTGGGTGACATTGACGACCTTGTCCTTGCCCCACTCCTTGATCCGTCGCTGGATCGCATAGGGGTGCATCGGTTCCAGATGCAGGATGCCGAGCAGCGCCATCGCCAGGGGAGAGCGCTTGAACTGCGTCGATGCCGTCATACCGCTCATTCTAATGGTGTTTCGACAACTAGGTTCATACAAACTAGTTGCCAAGAAACTAGTTTGTATGCCACTATTGCTTCACCAGCGGAAGCCGCCCGAAAGGATCAAAAAAATGACCGCCAAGACCGCCACCCGCATCCACGTCGACCACGAGACCGCCAAGCGCCTCGGCAACTGGACCGACGCCGACACCTTCGACATCACCGCCCGCTACGGCAGCGTGGTGATCGACCTGCGCTCGCCGCAGATCACCGGCGGCGGCGAGATCGTCGTGCACGCCGATCTCGACCACGCCATGGTGAAACTGCTCGTCCCGGACGACGCCGTCATCGACCAGACCGAACTGCACTGGACCGGCCGCGGCCGGGTGAAGGATTTCGCGCGGCCCCAGAACGCGGCGGGTCGCGTCATCCGGCTCACCGGCACCAGCAACCGCAGCGAATTCCGGGTGCACCGTGCGGGTATCGCCGTGCTGTCGGCAATGTTCTCGCGGGAGTTCTTCGAGGATGTGCGCCGGGCGCATCGCGAAGGGGCGCACCCGACCGTTGCCGATCCGGCCAACGCGCCGCGTTGATGTCGGAACCGGAGTGCCCCGACCATATCTCTTGTGGTTGGGGCGCTTGGTATTTCAGCCTCCGCCGAGCCCGATCGTCAGATATTTCACGAAGAACTCGTTGTTGAGCGCATAGCGCGAGCGTCGCAGCCGGATCAGGGCGATGGCGTCATCGACCGAATGCCCCAGGTCGAGCAGCGTCTGCGCGACCACCAAACCCGAGCGGTTGTATCCGTACTGGCAGCGCACCATGACGCTGCGGTCGGCACGAACCGCGGCGGCGGCGATCCTGGCCAACGCGCGCGCCGCCGCCCGTTGCTCGGCGTGCAGTACCGCATCCGGAATGGCGAGGTGATGGTGTTCGACATCGGGTCCCGGCCCGTGCCCCTCGGCCTGGTACAGGCTGATCACCACATCGAATTCGGCCCCGACGATCGCGGGCACCCGCACGCCCTCGGCATTCCCGTAATGATGCCCACCCATCCACAGTTGCGGCACGATCTCGTTCCACGGCGCATCCGCATCCGGTGTCTGCACCCTGGGCGGCCGGTCCATCTGCACCATCGTCGCCTCCCCGCGTCTTCTTCTACGGTACCGCCGACCTATGCCACGGCAACGGCTACAGAAAACGCGTGGATGCGGCCCCTCGCCGTTCGGGGCAACCCGCTCGGGGGTCTGGCAATCTTCGAGTGAACGATGACCTTTAAGTGGTGCGAGTCCGGGTATGCGCCGAATATGGAACTTCTATTGGTACTCGTCGTGATACCGGTGATCGTCGCCATCGTGGTATTGCGGCGTAAACGTGCCGGGAAGCCGACGGACCCGGAAATGATCACCGGCAACGAAGGGCATCGCCATGTCGATGGATCCTGATCCCCGACGCACTCCCGATCTCGAGGCGGGTGGCGGCGTCAGCCCCGGCTCGACCCCGCCCGAGACGGCGCAGACCTCCGGCCTGTCCGCACCCGAACCGCGGACCAGTTGGCACTTCCCGCCGACCGGAGTCGGCTTCATCGCCATGGCCGCGGTACTGGCGATCCTGTTCATCGTGGTGGCGGTGTTGCTGGTGATAACGCTGGTCTGAACGCGGTGCCGCGGACTACCGCTGCCCGGTTGGTAGAACGCGTTCTAGACAGAATTGTCATTTTGTCTTACGCTCGGGTCATGACGACAGAGTTGTCTCATCGACCGAGCTTCGAGTTGAGATCCGCAGCGACTTGGCGCGACCCGTGGCAGATGTATGCCGAACTGCGCGCCCACGACCCCGTGCATCACGTTGTGCCCCAGGATGATCCGGCGAGCGACTATTACGTCCTGTCCCGCTATTCCGATGTGTATGCGGCGGCGCGGGATGTCGCGACCTTCTCCTCGGCGGGCGGTCTGACCGTCGACTACCGCGACCTCGGCGAGATCGGGTTGCCCGAACCGCGGCCGTTCGTCTTCACTGATCCGCCGGATCACACCACCTTCCGCAAACAGGTCATGAAGGGCTTCACGCCGCGGCAGGTGCGCTCGGTCGAACCGCAGGTGCGCGCGTTCGTCGTCGAGCGGTTGGAGCGGCTGCGGGCGGCGGGCGAGGGCGATATCGTCGTCGAACTATTCAAGCCGCTGCCGAGCATGGTGGTCGCACATTATCTCGGTGTGCCGGAACCGGATCGGCCGAAATTCGACGAGTGGACCGATCACATCATGACCGCCTCCGCGGGCGGCAGTCCGCTCGATGCCCAAGATGCCATCGGCGAATTGATGCAGTACTTCACCCAGTTGATCGAACGCCGGCGCGCCGAACCCGCCGACGATACGATCTCGCATCTGGTGGCTGCCGGGCTCGGCGCAGACGGCGACTATGCGGGCATCATCTCGATTCTCGGCTTCGCCTTCACCATGATCACCGGCGGAAACGACACCACCACAGGCAATCTCGGCGGCGCCGTGCAATTGCTGACCGAGCGGCCGGATCAGCGTCGGCTGCTGATCGAGAATCCGGCACTCATCCCGGATGCGGTCGAGGAGTTTTTGCGGCTCACCTCGCCGGTGCAGGGTTTGGCACGAACCATGACGCGCGACATCGAGATTCACGACACCACCATTCCGGCAGGACGTCGCGTGCTGTTGCTGTATGCCTCGGCCAATCGAGACGAACTCGAATTCGGTTCCAATGCAGGCGAACTCGATGTGCTGCGGCGGCCCAAGCAGATCCTGACCTTCAGTCACGGCAACCATCACTGTCTCGGCGCGGCGGCTGCGCGCATGGTCGCATGCGTCGCGCTGGAGGAATTGCTCTCGCGCTGCCCGGATTTCGTCGTCGATATCGACCGCGTGCGTTACGCGCCCGGCAGTTATGTGCGCTGGCCGGATCGTGTGCCGTTCCAGGTATCCCGATGACGGCGGCCTCGGGCGGGCCGGGAGATTGGTTGCGCCCCAAGCGCGCCGATATCGCGGCAGAGCAGATTCTAGATGCCGCTGCGCGGCTGTTCGTCGAGCGCGGTGTCACCAATACCGGTATGGGCGATGTCGCGAAGGCGGCGGGCTGCTCGCGCGCCACCCTGTATCGCTATTTCCCGAACCGTCAAGCGCTGCGAATCGCCTTCGTGCACCGCGAAGCTCGTCGGGTCGGCGCCGCGGTCGCCGAGCAGGCTCGCGAGATCGCCGATCCGGGGGAGCGCATTGTCGCGGTCATGCTCGCATCGCTGCGCGAGGTCCGCGCCGACCCGACGCTGATCGCGTGGTTCACCGCGGGTGATGCGGGCATAGCCAATGAAATCGGTCAATCCTCCGAGGTCATCGAGGCCATTGCCGCCGGGCTGCTGCCACCGACGGCCGATCCGGACCGCTTCCGACTGGCCCGCTGGTTGGCTCGTGTCATCATGTCGCTGCTCACCGCGCCCGGTCGCGACGAGGCGGATGAGCGGGTCATGCTGGAGCACTTCGTCGCACCGGTCGTCGTCGGCGCATTCGCGAACTGACATCCGCCGGATAGGCGGTGAGCGGACCGGCTCGCGCTCATTGAGGCCCGCGCCGAGGTGATCGCCGAACTCGCCAGACCTCCCGGCACTTGACTTGGAGCGCACTCCAAGTCGTAGCGTCGATGACGAAATCGTCGACCAAGGAGGAGAGTCCCGCATGATTCCGACCAGGAAGCTCGGTCAGTTGACCGTTGGTGCACAGGGTCTGGGCTGCATGGGTATGAGCCAGGCCTACGGCGTGCGCGATAACGACGACGAATCCATTGCCGCCATCCATCGTGCGCTGGATCTGGGCGTGACGCTGCTGGACACCGCGAATGTCTACGGCCCGGAGACCAACGAGCGACTGGTCGGCAAGGCTATCGCCGACCGCCGCGACCGGGTGGTGCTCGCGACCAAATTCGGCATCGTATGGGGCGAGGACGGAAGCATGGGAGCCCGTGGCGACGCCGCATATGTCAAGCAGAGCTGCGACGCCTCGCTGGCCCGGCTCGGTGTCGACCACATCGACCTCTACTATCAGCACCGCGTCGATCCGAATGTCCCGGTCGAGGAAACCTGGGGCGCGCTGTCCGAGCTGGTGCAGGCGGGCAAGGTGCGCTACCTCGGCATTTCGGAGGCTTCGGCGCCGACCATCCGCCGCGCGCACGCGGTCCATCCGGTGACCGCGCTGCAGAGCGAATGGTCGCTGTGGACAAGGGATATCGAGGCCGAAGTGCTGCCGACCTGCCGTGAGCTCGGCATCGGCATCGTGCCCTTCTCGCCGCTCGGCCGCGGCTTCTTGACCGGGGCCATCACCTCCACCGCCGATCTGCCCGCCGACGATATGCGCCGTCGCTTACCGCGATTCGCCGAGGACAACCTGGACAACAACCTCGCCATCGTCGCGGCGCTGCGCGAGCTTGCCGCCGAAAAGGGCATTACCGCAGGACAATTGGCGCTCGCTTGGGTGCAGAGCCGCGGCGACGATGTGGTTCCCATTCCGGGCACCAAGCGTCGCACCTATCTCGAAGAGAATGTGGCCGCCGCCGAGATCGTCCTGACCGCAGACGATCTCGCGCGCATCGATGCCGCCGCCCCCGCCACCGCATTCTCCGGCGCGCGCTATCCGGAACATCTCGCCAAGGTTGCCGGTCGCTGACGCGGTCGGTTCACGCCTCGCACACTGTCCGCACATCTCGCAAAACGACTCACCGCGTGAAACGCCGTGCCTCGAACACGAAGGTCTGCGAGGGCGTTTCGACCGAACGACTTTCCATGTCGAGGACATACATACCTGTTGTATTCGGTGTGGGAAATTGCTACGGTTGCGTTTTATTTGCGTTGACAGTGTGCGGTGGCTGGGCGCCAATGACGGTAGCTGCTCCCGACCTATATGGATCGAGCACTAGAAGATCTGCTACACGATCGAGTATTAGAAGATCTGATACACGACGGAACGAGGCAAGTCGATGAGGCCGACGCCGACCGCGATCGGATTTCTTCGTCAGGACGTGTCGGGCGATGCCAGGGACTGGGACATGGCCCAGATCCGTAAGTTGGCAACGCGATACGGATACGACCTTGCCGAGATCGTGCGGCTAGCGGACGCGGGTACGGAAATTCTCGCGGCATTGCGCGAGGTCATCCGCCGGACGGATGCGGAAGCGGTGATTATGCCGAATCTTGCGCATTTGGACGATCGACCGGAAGAACTTGTGCGGGCGTGCGACGTGATCACTGTCAACCCGGCGAATACCTATGCCCGACGTGCATTTCCCGAGGAAAGGGTGTGGTCTGATTAGACTGCGCTGGACGCGCCGTCTACGATCTTCGCGTTTGCTTGTCGTCAGCTGCTCCATCAGATCAAGTTCGATCAAAAGGAGAGGTATTCGTCATGGCAATTTCCCGGAAGATCGCGACAGCGTCGGTCGCTGTCGCCGCACTCGCCGCCGCATTCGTCGGAACTCAGCAAGCCGCGGCCGATCCGATTTCGGGTGGCTGCTCCGGCGGCCGATTCAGTTACAGCACAAGCCCGCTCGGGATGACGGTCGCGCCCGCCACGGCCACCTGGGACGGCAACCTCACCGGCTGCACGGGTACGCCTGCGTCCGGAGCAACCGTGAGTGGCACCTTCGATGGACGCGGTAGCTGCGCCGATGTCGACGGTCAGATCGACGGCAAGGTCTACTGGGCCAATGGTGCGGTCAGCCGGATCAGCGGGCCGTGGCATGTGGGGGGTGGTGTCGGCAGTTCGATGTCCAACACCGTGATCATTACCGATGGCCCCGGTGCGGGCGGGCGCCTGGTGGTCGAACAGGGGCCGATCGGCAATGTTCTGGCCATGGCGGGGTCGTGTATCGCGGGCGAGGCCCGCGGTGCCGACGTGCCGATCCTCGCGGCGCGTTTCAGCTGAACCGATGAATAAAACGGGTACCGGGCAGTGCGCCCGGTACCCGTTATTTTCAGATAATTGCCAGCGGCTGGTGCACCGGCAAATTCAGAAGCAGTAGGGGAACTTGCAGGTCGACGGGTCGTTCGGACCGAAGATAAGCGCGATCAGCCCATTGATGACGGTGTCCGCAACGCCCGATCCGGTGTTGATCGCCACCTCCTGTGCGGTGGCCGGCTGCTCGACGGCGGTCACCTCGGCCGACGCCGTCGCGGGTGTGCTGATCAGAACACCGGCGGTAACCGCCAGCAGAACCTTCCGGATCATATTGCTACCTTTCGCTTTCGGCTCATTACATCCTGCAGCCTAGCCAGGACGTCGAGGGCAGCAGTCCCCGCCAGCGGTGGGTACGAATGCTGGTCCTGACATGGCACGTCGACCGCTCGAGCCGCGAAATCTATATCCCGGCAATACATTCGCACCTACGTCGAGGATCCGGGCCTCACCGGCACCACCATCGCCCATGCCCTCGGCTGGTCCCGCGCCGAATCCAGCTCGCCCTCCAGAACTCCGGCACCACGCCCCGCGAACTCATCAAAGAAGAACGCCTCCGCCTGGCCTATCTACGGCTGCGGAATCCGGCATACCGGCGCTGGAGCATTTCCGCCATCGCCCCGGGACTCGGCTTCGACTCGGCCAGCGCCTTCAGCACAGCCTTCCGCCAACGCTTCAACGCCAGGCCCCGCGACATCCGTCAAGGCTGAGCGGGGAATCTTTGCCCTGTTCGTTGTGCGCGGGGGCGCAGGTGTGAACGCTTGCGGCGGTGGCCGACTCGCCGGGTGCAGCGGCCGGTCGGTCGATGCATACTGGCGGCCGTGCAGTTCGGGATCCTGGGGCAGGTGGAGGTGCGGGGAACCGATGGGACTCCGGTCGCGGTGGGCGGGCCGCAAGTGCGGTCGCTGCTGGCGGTTCTGGTGTCGGAGGCCGGGCGGGTGGTGTCTCGGGATCGGTTGATCGACGACCTCTATGGACAGCAGCCGCCGGGCGATGCCGGGCATGCGCTGCAGTCCCAGGTGTCGCGGTTGCGGCGCGCGCTGCGCGCCGCGGGTGCCGATGGTCTCGTGGAGTCCTCGGCGGCGGGCTACCGGCTCGCGGTCGATCCGGAGATGGTGGATATGCATCGGTTCCTTCGGCTCGCCGAGGAGGGGCGAACCGCGTTGCGCGACCGGGATTCCCTTGCCGCTGTCGCGTTGCTCGACCAGGCCGCCGGTGTGTGGCGTGGCGCGGCGCTGGCCGACGTGCGCGACGCGCCGTTCGCCGCCGCGGTGGTCGCCCGCCTCACCGAGGCATGGCTGGCGGCCCAGGAGGATCGTGCGGAAGCCGCGCTGGCGCTGGGTGATCACCGGGCGGTAGTCGCTACGCTGCCAGAACTCGTTGCCGCACAGCCGCTTCGGGAGCGGGCCAGGGCGCTGCTGATGCGCGGGCTCTACGCCGGCGGGCGGCAGGCGGAAGCGCTGGAGCTGTTCGAGCACGGGCGGCAACTGCTCGCCGACGAACTGGGCGCCGACCCCTGCGCCGAGCTGACGCAGGCGCACTTGACGATCCTGCGTGCGGACACCGTCGTCGCTACCACGATGCGCCGCCTACCCGCCCAGCTCACCAGTTTCGTCGGCCGAGACGACGAGCTGGCGCAGGTCGCGTCGTTGCTTGCCCGGGCCCGCCTGGTAACGCTCACTGGTCCCGGCGGTACCGGTAAGACCCGGTTGGCGATGGAAGCCGGCGCTCGGGTTCGGGGCGAGGTTTGTTTCGTGGATTTGTCGCCGTTGGTGGACGGCGCACAGGTGGCGCCGGAGATTGCGGTGACGCTCGGTGGCCGCGCGAGCGGCGATCACGAGGATGCCGAAGCTCGGGTGCGTGCCATGCTCGCCGACCGGTCGCAGTTGATCATTCTCGACAACTGCGAGCATCTGGTGCTCGATGCAGCCCGGCTCGTGCACCGGCTGTTGCGTGACTGTCCGGGCTTGCGGGTGCTGGCGACGAGCCGGGAAGCCTTGCGTATCACCGGCGAGACCGTACTCGCGATCGGGCAGCTGCCGGTCGCGGCTGCCGAGGCGGCACTGGCCGACCAACTCGGCTGCACCGCGGTCCGCCTGTTCGCCGATCGTGCCGCTGCCGCGCGGCCGGGATTCACCGTCGACGCGGGCACGATCGCGGCGGTGCGGCGCATATGCGAGCGGCTGGACGGGCTGCCGTTGGCACTGGAACTCGCTGCCGCCCGGCTGCGCACTCTCGACGTCGGCGAGATCGACGCGCGGCTCGCCGATCGGTTCCGGCTGTTGGCGCGCGGGGATCGCACCGCCGAACCACGCCACCGGACCCTGCAGGCGGTGGTGGAATGGAGCTGGGACCTGCTCGAACCGTCCGAACGCCTGCTGGCGCGACGCTTCGCCGTCTTCGCGGGCGGGGCCACCGCCGCCATGGTCGCATCCGTTTGCGAGCTCGATGACGCCGACGAACTGTTGGACGGCCTGGCCGACAAATCGCTGGTGGAAGTGCACAACGGCCGTTACCGGATGCTGGAGACCATCCGGGCCTACGGCTTGGCACGGTTGACCGAGGCCGGCGAGCGCGAACGGTTGCAACGTGCCCTCGCCGGTTTCTCGACCGAGCTGGCCGAGCGGGCTGATCCGCTGCTGCGCGGCCGGGAGCAGCTCGGCTGGCTGGCGCGGCTGACGGCCGAGCACGACAACATGCAGGCGGCACTGCGCTGGGCGGTGAGCATGGATCCCGCACTGGCACAGCGGTTCATCGCCGCCCATGCGTGGCAATGGTGGCTGCGCGGTTACTGGGGGGAGGCCGTCGAACTGGCCGCCAAACTGCTGCCCGCACTCGACCCGGCGGCGGACGTCGAGGAATACGCCTTCTGCGTGGCGGTCGCCGCGCGTGCCAGAACCGGGTCGCCGGTGCCGGTCACCCGGGCTGCCGCGGCCCTTTCCACCATAGAAAGACCCTTGCGGCGACCACATCTGGTGTTCCTGCTGGCAACTGTCGGCGGGCTGCTGGACCTGCCGTCGCAGCGGCAACATGTGCTGTTCGGTCCTGATCGCTGGTCGCAGTCCTTCGTGCGGCTCGGTACCGGACTGCGACATCTCATGTCCGGTGCGCCACTGCTCGCCGAGCCCGAATTACGCTGTGCCCTAGAGGATTTCCGCGCTACCGGCGACCGGTGGGCAATCGCGACCACGCTCGACAAACTCGCCGCGGTCGCCGACTGGCGTGGCGAACGCGAGGCCGCCCTGGACCTCATCGACGAGGCCGTTGTCCTGCAGACCGAGCTGGGCGCCGGCGATGACGCCGCTGACCTGCTCAACCGGCGCGGTGACATCCTCGCCCGCGGGTCCGCCGCGTGTCGTGATGATGCGGGTGCCGCTTACCGCCGCGCCGCGGAACTGGCCCGCGCAACAGGCGCAATGGACATGTACGCGAACGCACTACGCGGGCTCGGCGATCTCGCCCGGGTGGCGGGTGACCTGTCCGTCGCCCGGGAGTACTACGACACTGCCATCACTGTGTCCGGCAACGACACGTTCGGCGCGGCCGAGGCCCGGGCCCGCAGCCTCATCGGATCGGGCTGGATCTGGCTCGCGGAGGCGAATATCGAGCGTGCGCGGGCGGCGCACCGCGAGGCGTTCGAACTGGCGCGCGACCGATCGCGGCCGGTGGCCGCGGCAGCGGTGGAGGGCATGGCCGGGATCGCGGTGGCACTCGGTGCGACGATGCGGGGCGCGCTGTTGCTCGGTGCTGCCGACGCGCTGCGCGGCATGCCCGGGGCGTGTGACGGTGCGGTGGCCGACACCGCCGCAAGATGCCGAGCCGAACTCGGTGAACCGGAGGTCCGTGCGGCCCTCGAGCGTGGCGCCCGATATTCGGCCGAGGAGGTCACCGAGTTGCTCGGTGAGTGGTGGTGAGCCGATGGTGAGGGCACGGTGATCGCGGTGTCCGACGCTGTGTGCATGACAACAAGGCAGCAGTTCACCAGCAAGACCGTCCTCATCTCCGGCGCCAGCGTCGCCGGGCCGGCGCTCGCCTACTGGCTGGCCCGCTACGGGTTCACCGTCACCGTCGTCGAACAGGCGCCGACTCTGCGCGAGGGCGGCTACAAGGTCGACATCCGTGGTGTGGCAATGGAAGTCGTCGACCGGATGGGGCTGATGCCGCAAGTCCGCGCAGCGTCTACGGCGATGCGGGGCGGCGCCTGGGTCGACGATGCGGGCAAGAAGCTGGCAACGCTCGGACCCGAACTCATCGGCCTGCGCTCACCCGGCGACGACGAGATCTTGCGCGGCGATCTCGCCCACATCCTGTTCGACGCCACCAAGGGCGAGGTCGAGTACCTGTTCGGCGACTCGATCACCGGCCTGGTGCAGCAGGCCGATGGTGTAACGGTGCGGTTCCGCAACTCCGCGCCACGTGTATTCGACCTGGTGATCGGGGCCGACGGCATGCACTCGGCGGTGCGCAGGCTGGCATTCGGGCCGACCGAGCAATTCGCCCGGCATACCGGCATGGCCGCCTGTGTGATCTCGGTGCCCAACCACCTGAACCTCGACCACTGGGAACTGGTGCATCCCACACCCGGGCGCGTGGTGCAGGTGTACAGCACCCAGCGGACAACGGCCAAGGCCCAGTTCATCTTCCAGGCGCCGGCACAACTACCGGACAGACGCGACCGCGCCGCCCAGCAACAGCTGGTGACCGACGCGTTCGCCGATGCCGGTTGGGAGACACCGAGTCTGGTGCGCGCAATGCCGGAATCCCCGGACTTCTACTTCGATTCGGTCAGCCAGATCGATCTCGATCGGTGGTCCGACGGCCGCGTCGCGGTCGTCGGTGACGCCGCCTACTGTCCGTCACCGCTGTCCGGGCAGGGCACGAGCATGGCGCTGGTCGGCGCGTATGTCCTTGCGGGCGAACTGAAAGCAGCCGCGGGAGACCACCTCGTCGCGTTCGATCGCTACCAGCGCGCCATGCAGGATTACGTCACCGAGAACCTGACGCTGGGCTGGAACAATGCCACCCAGATGGTGGCGGCCGACCGGCGTGCGATCCGGACCCAGACCACCATGTTGCGCATGCTGCGGCACATGCCGTGGAAGGGCCTGGCCCTGCGGCCGATCATCAAGCCGCTGGAGCGCGCGGCCAACGCCATCCGGCTAGCGGATTACTGACCCCGTCGTCCCCTGCGCTGTTCCCGACTGCGGGACCGTATCTCCAACTGGTGCGTGAGGAGTACCACCGATGAATTTTGTGTGGATCCGTCGTCGATATCTCTGAATACACCGACAGCGGTGGGCCTGTGCTGGGACCGTTCCAGCGCGGGAAGAAACTTATGGAGGCAACGATGAGCGTCGACAACCCTGCGCACGAGCAAACGGTCTGGACAGGTGAGCAAGGCGCAGTGAACAGCCCCAGGGTGTTGGTGGCGGGGGCGAGCATCGCGGGGCCCGCGCTGGCCCACTGGCTGCATCGGCGGGGGGCCGAGGTGACCGTGGTGGAGCGGGCACCCGAGCTGCGTCCCGGTGGGCAGGCGGTGGACGCGCGCGGGGTGACCAAGGAGGTCATCCGGCGAATGGGGCTCGACGCGGCGGTGCGCGCGGCCCGCACCGAGACCGCCGGCGCGTACACCGTGGACGCGGATGGGAAAGTGCTGGAGACCTATCGCGCGGACGACGACGGCGGCGACGGGTTCATCTCGGAGATCGAGATCCTGCGCGGGGACCTGTCCCAGGTGCTCTACGACGACACCCGCGACGGCGTCGAGTACATCTTCGGCGACCGGATCGCCGAACTCACCCAGGACGCGGACGGGGTCGATGTGGCCTTCGAGGGCGGTGACCGGCGGCGTTTCGATCTGGTGGTCGGGGCGGACGGGCTGCACTCGGCGCTGCGCGCGATGGTCTTCGGGCCGCGTGAGCGGTTCGTCCGCCATCTCGGGCACGTGCTGGCCTTCTACAGTGTGCCCAACGAGTTCGGGCTGGACCGCTGGCTGATCGACTACCAGGAGTCCGGGCGCTCCGCCGGGCTGCGGCCGATCCAGGACGCCACCCGGGCGATGGCCATGTTCTCCTTCCCCTCAGCCGACCTCGACGTCGACTACCGCGACGTCGCGGCCCAGAAGCGCCTGCTGCGCGAGCGGATGGCCGGCATGGGCTGGTTGACCCCGGGCATCCTCGCGCACCTGGACGACACCCCGGACTTCTACCTCGACCAGGTCGCCCAGGTGGTGATGGACCGCTGGTCGAGCGGACGGGTGGTGCTGCTCGGGGACGCGGCGTTCAGCTCGTCACCGATGTCTGGGCAGGGCACCGGGCTGGCCATGGTCGGCGCCTACCTGCTGGCCGGAGAGCTGGCCGCCGCCGGGTGGAACCCGGAAGCCGGGTTCGCCGGCTACGAGCGGCGGATGCGCTCGTTCGTCGAGGCCAACCAGGAGATCGGCCGGTTGAACGCGCGCAGCCGCGACGTCCCCGGGCCGGACGCCGAGCCGAACATCGATTTCGACAGCGAATGGTTCACCGAACTGGTCGGGCGTGCGATCAACGGCGTCGAGCTGCCCGACTACGCAGGGGTGCCGGACTCCGGAGCCCTGGCTGGACCGCCGATCACCTCGTCGGCCAAGCCGTAGGTGTCACATATCGTGTCGAGAGGGACGACGCTTCGGTAGGCCACCGCTACGTCTTGTCGCCGCTCGTTGCGTGGTGGAGCCGGCCGTGACCGACCGGCACCACGATGTCAGTGGGCGATGCCGCCGGTGGCCGGGGTACGGCCGTGCTTCATTACCAGCGCGAGCGAGAGGGCGAGCACCGAAGCGGCCGCGCAGACCCAGAAACCCAACTGATAACCGTGATCACCGAACAGGTCCGGCAGCGGGGTGGCCGGTTGGGCTTGCCCGCCGACGCTCACCAGGGCGCTCATGCCGTTGTTGTGCAGAAATGCGGTAACGATGGCCAGGCCGATCGCGACTCCCATGGATTGCATGACACCGAGCATGCCGAGACTGATGCCCTGTTGTTCCTGTGGAACCGCATCGACCAGCAGGATTGGCATGCAGGCGTAATACATCCCGAATCCGATGCTGAAGATCGAGTTCACGATCAGGAAGTTGGTGGTGGTCAGCGGCAGCACCGCGAAGGCGAGCCCTGCACCGGCGAAGATGAACAGGGCGGCAACCAGCGGCAGTCGGGCGCCGACGCGCTTGGCCAGCAGACCTGACACCGCGCCGAAGATCATGGTGATCACCGAGCCGAGCAGCGCGATCCGGAAGGCGAACTCGAGCAGGGTGTACCCACTGCCGTAGGTGTACCCGGGATCGAGGCTGACCTGCACGGCCTCGGGCGGCAGCACCCGACCCGTCATCTCCTGGATCTTGGCCAACGTGCCCTGCTGGACGCCGGTGACGACGGTCGGCTCGGGTGGGGTCTGGGCCATGTAGGCAATGGCGTAGGAGACGATGCCGATTTGCAGGGACGCGAAGAGCGCACCGGCAAGCACCAACGCGACGCGCGGATGGAACAGCAGTTTCATGTCCATGACCGGTGTCGAGACGCGTTTTTCGACAACGACGAACAGTACGAGCAGCGCGATGCCCGCGATCAGCCAGGCCAGCGTGGTCGGCCTCGCCCAACCCCAGTCATGACCCTTGTCGACGTAGATCAGGGTGAGCGCGGCGCCACCGGACAGCAGCGCGGCGCCGACGACGTCGATCCGCTCGGACAACCGCAGCTCGGATTCGGGCACGATCAGCCACACCATCGGCAGCAGCACCAAGCTGAACGAAGCGAGTACCCAGAAGATCGCACGCCAGCTGTAGTTGTCGACCAGGTAGCCGCCCAGGATCGGGCCCGCGATGGAGGCGACACCGAAACCGGTGGCCGTGAAACCGAGTGCGAGGGGCACCATGTCGCGCGGCATCAGGTCTCGGATGAGGCCGTAGGCGATCACCGCGGTCGCGATGGCGGTGGCCTGCAGGCAGCGACCGAACAGGAAGACGGCCCAGTTCGAGGTGGTCGCGTCGAGCACGCAGCCGATGACGAACAGCACACCGCAGATGAGGAACATCCGCTTCTTGCCCCACACGTCACTCATCTTGCCGATCAATGGAGACGCGGCCGCGCCGACCAACCCGAACACGATGATGGCCCAGTTGATGTTGGCCCCGACGCCGGGGAAGCTCGGCGCGATCTTCTGTAGTGCCGCCGCAACGATCGTGTACTGCATCGGGGCGATTTCGGAGAACAGGACGATCACCGTCAGAACCGTGAAAATCCTTGTGCGCGAGGCACCGTCGAGCCGACCGGTGTCATCGTCGTTGTCGAGTTGAGAGGTACTGGTGGACATGGCCACGCTCCGTTGTTCGGGAACTGCGTTCGAGATGGTCGATCAGAAGGGTCAGTAGATATAGGCGGTGTGGGGGAGATCGGCGACCGAGGTGCCTACCTGGACGGTGAACTCGCCGGGCTCGGTCTCCCAGCCGGCTGGTCCCCAATGCTGGAAGGCGCGCTCGGGCAAGGGGATCGCTACGGTCCGGGATTCGCCTGACGCCAGGGTGACGGCGGTGAAGCCGGCCAGCCAGCGGACCGGTCGATCCACGGCACTGTCCGGGCGTGAGAGGTAGACCTGGACGACCTGTTTGCCTTCGCGATCTCCGGTGTTGGTCACCGTGATCGAGACGGTGCGCCCTTCGACGACCAGATCGTCGGTCGACCAGGTCGTGTAGCCGAGGCCGTGGCCGAAGGGGTAGGCGGGTTCGGTCCCTGCCCGCAGCCACGCGCGGTAACCGATGTGGATGCCTTCGGTGTAGTCGAGGACGCCATCGACGGGTGTGGTGTTCAGGACCGGGACGTCGGCCATGGTCTTCGGCCAGGTGGTCGGCAGCCGGCCGCCGGGTTCGGCCGTGCCGGTGAGCACGTCGGCCAGCGCCGCGCCGAACTCCTGGCCCGGGAACCAGGCCAGCATCACCGCGGCGACCTCGTCGCGCCACGGCATCTCCACCGGCGCACCGGAATTCACCACCACGACGGTGCGCGGGTTCACCGCCGCGACGGCGGCGACCAGGTCGTCCTGACGGCCGGGCAGTCGCACGGAGGTGCGGTCGACGCCCTCGCTCTCGATCTGCTCGGTCGTGCCGACCACGACCACGGCCACCTCGGCCGCGCGCGCCAGTTCGATCGCGGCCGCGAACTCCTCGTCGTCAGCGCGCTGAGGCCGCCGGATACCGAGGGTCGCGCCGAGAATGATGCCGAGGCCGGGCATCGCCTCCTCGATGCTGGTCACGAGCCGTACTTCGACCTCGTCGCCGACGGCGAGGGTTCGGGTCACGTGACGTTGAGGCGGGTTGAGCAGCGCCGCGGCCGGATCGCCGGAATCCAGCGGCACGTTCTCGTCCAGTACGGTCTCGCCGTCGATGTCGAGCCGGATGTGGCCGACGCCGCCGAAACCGATCTGCCAGTCACCGGCCATGTCGGCCCGCAGGCGGGTGCGCATCTCGACCATGTTCGATCGTGCGGCCAGCGGTTCGCCGAGCAGCACGAGGCGGCTGGTGGTGCGGTGCTGGGTGCCGAGCACGGCGTCGTCTTTCAGGTACCGCGCGGATAGGCCCGGTTCGCCGGTCGCGGGATCGGTCATGATCGCCACAGGGGCCGGAATCAGGTCCTCGGATAGGTGGACGCCCGCGGTGTGGGTCAGCGGCAGCCGGCCGGTCAGGCCCTGCACCGGGGTGGTGGTGTGGCCGGGGATCACGGTCGCGCTGCCACCGCCGAGAAAGCGGGGTTCGCCCGCCGACGGGCCCAGCAGGGCGACCGCCGTGTCCGGTGCCAGGGGCAGGAGGCCGTCGTTGCGCACCAGAACCATCGCTTGCGCGGCGACCCGGCGGACCAGATCCTGTGCTTGCTCGTCACTGAAAACCGGTGTGGGCTGCGGGGTTCCGTCCAGGGCACCGACGCGCTGGGCGAAGCGCAGGATGCGGCGCACCTTGTCGTCGATGGCATACTCGGCGATCTCGCCCGCGCGCACGGCGGCGGCCAGCGGTTCACCCCACAGGTGCGGCGGCCCGGGCATGCACAGGTCGGTGCCCTGCGCCGCGCTCTCGGTGGTGCGGACTGCGGTCCAGTCCGAGACCACCACGCCGTCGAATCCCCATGTGCCTTTGAGTGGTTCGTCGAGCAGGGGGTTCTCGGTCATGGTGGTGCCGTTGACGGAGTTGTAGGCGTCCATGATCATCCACGCCCCCGCCTCGACGGTGCGCTCGAACGGGTAGAGGTACAGCTCACGCAGTGCCCGGTCGTCGACGCGGACGTCGACGGTGAAGCGATCGGTCTCGGAATCGTTGGCCACGTAGTGCTTCGGGCACGCGCTGACCCCGTGCGCCTGCACGGCCCGCACGTAGGCATGGGCCATCTCGGCGGTGAGTAGCGGGTCTTCGGAGAAGCACTCGAAATGCCTGCCGCCCAGCGGGGAACGGTGCAGGTTCATCGTCGGGCCGAGGACCGCGTAGACGTCTTTGCGGCGGGCCTCGGCGGCGATGAGGGCACCGATCTCGGTGAGCAGCGCCGGATTCCAGGTCGCGGCGATCGCGGTGCCCGAGGGCAGGCTCACCGACGGATCGCGCTCGTCCCAATTCTCGCCACGCACACCGGAGGGTCCGTCCGAGACCGGCATCTCGGCGAGGCCGATCGAGGAGTCACCGGCCATCCGGAACAGGCTCGCGCCGGAGATCAGTCGCAGCTTGCCGTCCAGATCCAGCTTGGCGAGTAGTTTCTCGATGTCGTCTTCCATGAAAAATGCAGCCTTTCGGTCAGCGGGTGATGGTGCTGGCTTGATCGGACCAGTGGGGGTTGTGCAGGAGCTCGCCGGTGTTGGCGAGGAACGCGCCGCGGGCCGCGGAATCGCCGCGCAATCGGTCCATGAACCAGGCGGTCAGGTAGCCGAGGTAGCGGTAGACGCCCTCGGTGCAGCTGAAGTTGGTGCAGTCCGGCTGGCCCTGGACGTCGTTGTGCTGGGCGCCGACCACCGCCGCGCGGGCCTTGGGTAGTCCAGGGGGCAGCGCGTCGTAGTACGCCTGCATCGACTGTGCCCCGATCAACTCCGGCGGGGCCGGCTGAGTCACGGGCGAGATGCCGTCGGCCGAACCGTTCACCAGCAGCACCGAACCCGAGCTCACCGCGGTGGGGTCGATACAGGCGCTCTGGCCCTCGACGGACGGCAGCGACGCGCAGACCGCCGACAACGGCATCTCGAGAGTCACCGCGGTGCTGACGGCGCCGCCACCGCGCGCGAGCGCGTTGATCGCGCCGAGACCACCCTGCGAATGCCCCGTCGCCCCGGCCCGGCCGGTGTCGATCTTGCCCCTGAAGATGCTGTTCGGGTCGCTGTTCTGGCGGGCCAGATACAGCACCGCGTCGAGCATCTGAATGCCGGTGCCGGTGTCGGTCCGGTCGGCGGCGATGACCACGAATCCCCACGACGCGAGGTGCGAGAGCAGATACGCGTATTCGCGAGGGTGGGCCATGGTGCCGTTGCCCCAGGTGATGACCGGATGGACGACGCCGCCCGCCCCGAGATCGGCCGGATACCAGATGTCGTAGCTGTCGCCGGTCGACGTGCAGCAGTCGACACCGGTCCGCTCGGCCACCGCCCAGGGGCCCGGCGCGTAATAGGTGGCTTCGACCTGGCCGGAGGGCTGGAAGGACGGTGTCGCCGCCCCCGGTGTCACCCCGGTCGCCGCGGCGACGAGCAGCGCGAGGAAGGTCAGCGCAACACGGGCGCCGTTGCGCGGGCGCCGATCGGACAAGACGAAGTTGTTGCTCACGATGTCGGACGATAGGGAGACAAATGGCTGCGCAAGGCGGGCAGCGCGGTCTTGCAGACTCGTTGCAGACACCCGCGTAGCAAAATACCGGCGACGTATTCTCGAAGCGATGAACGAGTCGGCCCGCACCGCCGCGGACCTCGCATGAGCGAGCGCAGTGAGCGAGCAGTAGGTACAGCCGAGCCCTCGCTCGTGGCGGAGCCGAGCGCTAGCGAGGTGGAGTCATGAGCGAGCGCAGTGAGCGAGCAGTAGGTACAGCCGAGCCCTCGCTCGTGGCGGAGCCGAGCGCTAGCGAGGTGGAGTCATGAGCGAGGTCGGCTCGGCGCTGCGTGTCGCACGAACGGCTGCGGGGATCAGCCTGCAAGGCATGGCCGCGCGCACGAACTATTCCAAGCCGTACCTGGGCCAGCTCGAGACCGGCGCCCGCGCGGTGCGTGCCGAGCACGTAGCCGCCTACGAGTCGGCGCTGGGTATGCCGCTGGCTCACCTGCGCGTCCGGCTGACCGTCGAATCGGTCAGCGAGCTCGACGATCTGCCCAGCCAACTGTCGTCGCTGCTGTTGCCGCCCGTCGCGCACACGCGCGCTCGGCACCCCACCTTCGCTGTGACCGAGTTGGCGGCCGCCGAGCAGCTCGCGGCCTGGGCGCGTAGCAGGCAATGGGGCGACGGGCAGACGCCGCGCCGCGCCGTCACGGCATGGCTGGCCGCGAATCTGTCTCGATTGCAGCAGCTTTCGGACTCGAACAGGTATGGACGCGCCCTGCGGGTCGGCGCGGAGCTGGCCGATATCGCCGCCGCCATGAGCTGGGACGTGGAGGACATCACCGCCGCGCGCCGGTACTCGGTCGTCGCCGCGCGGCTGGCCCACGCCGCGGGGGACTCGCTGCTGACCGCGGCGATCCTCACCGAGTCGACCTGGCAGCTCCTCGACAGCGGTAGGCCGGCGGAGGGACTGGAGATAGCTCAGCTCGCCCAATATCTGGCGCGTCGGACGGCGACGCCGCTGCTGCGGGTCGCCCTCGCCGAGTTGGAGGCGTACGCGCACGGCATTCTCGGCGAGCAGGCCGCGTTCCAGCGCGCGATCGTCGTAGCCGCGGAATGCCGTTGCGAAGCCGCCGAGACCGCGGCCGGTGATCGCGCCGCCGACCGCAGCCTCACCGCGGCCACGATCGGGATGCTCCTCGGACCACGCCGGGACTGGCCGGGGCCGGGGCAGCAGTGGCGGCTACTCGGCAAAAGTTACCGTCAGCTCATCGCCACCCGACCCGACCTGGCACGGATCGCCTTCGGCGATGTTCACCCTCCGGTGGCACAGGAATTCGTGACACCGGCGATGGCCGCGATCTCCTCCGCCCGCCTGCAGTTGATGCTCGGCGAGCCCGAACACGCGGCCGAGCAGGTCGGTCCGGTGTTGTCGCTGGACGGCCGCCCCACCGGCCGCACGGTCGCCCGGCTGTCGGACTTCTGGCACGAGTCGGTCGAATTCGCCACGGTCCCGGCAGTCGGCGAGGTGCGCACCACTATCCGCGAGCTGGTCGCGCCCGCCTGAGTTCACGTACTCAGCCGGCCGCTGTCGCGCCGTGCTGGGTGATCAGCAGGCCGATGATCCCGGACTCCTGGCTCTGCGTGCTGATCATGTCGCGGGCCGCCTGTTCGACCGGGCCGCCGGTCGCCAACTGGTCGAACGTCTGGGCCATGGCGACTCCGCCCTGGTGGTGGCGATACATCAGGCGTAGAAACAGCGTTTCGGCCTCGGCGCCGTGTGCCCGAGTGAGGGCGTCGAGGTCGGCGCGGGTAGCCATGCCGGGCATGGTCGCCGGCGCGGCGCTGTGGTGACCGGAGGGCATCCACGACATCGGGTGCGGGTTGGTCGGGGTCGCCCCGGCCAACCGGAGCCAGCCGAGCATCATGCCGATCTCCAGGCGCTGGGCATCGGCGATCTGGTCGGCCAGCCGCCGTACGGTGGGGTCGATATCGGGGGCGAGGCGCTCGACCAGGATCAGCGCCTGCTGATGGTGGCCGGTCATGTCTTGTACGAAGCCGATCTCGGTGGACGTCAATATTGGTGCGGCAGTGGCGGTCTCGGGGACCACAAGCGGGCGTACGGCCGCGCCGAGCACCAGCAGGAGCAGGATCGACGCGGCGCCCGCAGCGCCGAGCAGCACTCCTCGGCTCATGCCCGCGCCTCGCTGACGCTCGGCTCCGCCATGCGCACGGCGCGCTGGCACATGATTCGCGCCCACCCGTCGCCCGGCCAGCGCCCCTCATCGAATCGCTCCGCGATGCTGTACTCAACTAGTTCGCTCATGAGCCAACCGTCGAGTGCTGGTCGGCGGGTGGGGTGTACACCTCGGGGGACAACTCCAAGGTGAGCAGCCCGTTGTCGGCACAGGCGGCCCAGAGCTGATTGCCGCGCCACTCGGGAGCGGAGAAGCACCAGTCGGTGGAGAGGTCGCCGAAGGTCACGTCGCCGGTGCGCGAGCTCTGTGCCTGCTCGGGATCGAAGGCGCCCGACTCGACGGCCTGCATCACCGAGGGCGCGCTGAGCAGCGGAACTCCGATGATCGAGGCGAGCGCGTGCGGGGAGTTCCACAGCTCGCTGTTCTGACCGGTACGCGCGGGCGGGTTGTAGTAGGCGATCTCGCGCACATGGAACGGGTCGCGCACGTCGAACACCCGGATGCCGGAGGAGATCCAGCCACATGCGAGCGCGGTGGGGTTCACCGGGCGGTCGGCGGAGCAGTAGTGGGCGTCGTAGGCGAACAGTGAGCCGCCCATGCTGGATGCCATCGCACTGTCGCGGTGCTGTGGCAGGTTGATCTCCAGCTTGATCGTGTTCACTACGCGCGGATGTGTGTCGTCGGAGATATCGATGAGTTTGACGCCGCCGGATCCGGCCTCGTCGGCGCTGAACAGGTAGGGCACCCCGTGATAGGTGACGGGGACGTTCTGCTGGGTCGCCCAGCCGTCGGTCCAGGTCAGCTGGGCAAGGATCGGCACTTGCGGATCGGGATCGCGCCGCTGCACCGCGGAGGTGTCCAAAATGGTCAGCCCGCCCATGTTGTTGGCGAGATACAGGCGGTTGCCGTCGGCGCGCAGGCCCATACCGTGCATGGACTGGCCCGGCATGCCCTGCCAGATCACGCGGGGGTCGGACGGATCGGTCAGGTCGATAGCGCTGACGATCCCAGGGATGACGCCCGAGGCCCAATAGGTGCGGCCATCGGGAGAGAATCCGCCTTCGTGTGCCGTGATCGGGACCGGCAGGGTCAGATCGGTGCCGGGGCCCGGGTTCAGCAGGCGCGGGTGTGCGCAGTCGGAGATGTCGTAGACCGAGATCAGCCCGGCCCCGGTGAATGCGGGAACTCCCGTGCCCACCAGCAACTTTCGCGCGGTGTTGACCTTGAGGCTTTCCCAGGTTCCCGCCAGCATGGCCGGTTCGGTGAGCGTGGCGGTGAGCACCGGGTTCGCTGGATCGGCGACGTCGACCACCTGCACGCCCTGCGCCGGACCGAGCAGATTGCCGGGGAAGAAGCTGCCCAGATAGACGCAGTGCTCGAACTGAGTCGAGGTGATCCCGGCGCCGCGGCCCGCATAGCCGCCGATGCGGCTGATGTTGCACCGGTAACCATGTGTGCTGCTGCGGCTGTCGCGTTCGCCGGCGGGTACGTCGCCTTGCAGACCGGGTTCGGGTAGCGCGTCGCCCGCGCAGGTGGCGCGGGCGACGGCGGTCTCGGCGATGTCGCGGTTTTCCAGCACGACCCCCACGGAGTCGGGCTGTGCGATGCCGCTGGCGGCGGACACCAGCAGCACGGCCGCCGCCACGGCGAGCAGGCGGCGATAGCAAGTTCTCATGTCGTACTTTCGTGGTGGACGGCCAGGGTGACCAGTGCCGCGGCGGTCTGGCGGCAGAATTGTTCGCCGTCCTCGTCGCCGCGGGTGAGGGCGCGCAGCAGCGTTGCGCCGCGCAGGAATTCGAAGATCAGGTCGGGATCGCAGCCGGGGGAGACCTGACCGGAGTCGATCGCCGCGTCGATGGTGGCGCGCAGCGCGACCCGGGCGAGGCCCTCGCCGCGTTCGCGCAGCCTGCGGTAACTCTGCTCGTCGTCGTGGTAGGCCGAGAGCAGGCCGGGGATGCCCGACCGGGCCGCGGGATGGGTGGCGGCGGCGAAGAACAGGCGGGTCCACGCGAGCAGATCCGCGCCGATATCGCCCGTCGGCTGCGGGACGATGCCGGTGTCGAGGGCGAAGATCGCGTCCTCGACGAGGTGGATCTTGTTCGGCCACCGACGGTAGATCGAGGTGGCGACGACACCGGCCCGCCGCGCGACCCCCTGGATGGTGGTGGCCTGAAAACCTTGCTCCACCAGCAGTTCCTGGGTGGCGCGTAGCACCTGATCATCCAGTTGCGGGTCCCGAGGGCGGCCCGGTCCCGGTCGGGCCTCGTGGCGTTCACTCACCGATAACTCCTCCTTCGACGTCGGCCGAGCGTAGCCGAGATCGGGATCTTTTCAAAAACGCTTCATAGTGTATTCAAATTAGCTAACTTGAAACGTGTTCTACCCCCCACTCTCGAAGGAAACGCCCATGCTGACGCCCCAGGACGAACTGCTCTGCCATCAATTGCCGACGACGTTCGACCATGTCGTCCAGAGCGATTTGCGCTGGACAGAGCGGATCGTGCTCTACGGCTTCGACACCACCGGCCGGGTGAGCGTGATGACCGGCATGGCCCGCTACCCCAACCGCAATGTGATGGACGCCTACGCGATGGTCACTGTCGACGGCAAGGCGCACGTGGCTCGCCTGTCGCGGGAGATCGGCGGCAACTACGACGACCTGGGCGCCTGGCAGGTCGGCGCCTACCGCTACGAGATCACCGAGCCGCTGCGCGGGGTACGGGCCACCCTGGGTGACAACGACCACGGTGTCCGTCTCGAACTGAACTTCACCGGACAGTTCCCCGCCTACGAGCAGGAACCCGCCTTCTTCCGCACCCACGGCCGGGTCCGCGAGGATGCGCGGCGCTACTACCAGAACGGCGAGATCTCCGGCTGGCTCGAGGTCGACGGCGAACGCATCGACATCGATCCGAGCACCTGGTGGTTCGGTCGCGACCACTCGTGGGGTACCAGGCACGGCGGCGGTGGTGGCAGCCTCTCCGAGGGCGGCGGCCTGCAGCCCTCGGAGATCCCCGAGGGCGTCCTGTACTTCATGGGCATCTTCCAGTTCGACGACGAGCTGGTGCATTTCGCGCAGCGCGAGACCGCCGACGGGCAGCGCTGGCATTTCGAGGGCTCCATCCAGCAGCCCATCGAGGCGGCGGCGCCGACCGTGCCGATCGTCAGCGTCACCCACGACCTCGAGTTCCGTGACGACTTCCGGATCGTGTCCGCGGGCGCCTTCACCGCGAATGCCGCCGACGGCACCACCCGTTCGTTCACCGTCACCCCGATCTCGGACTTCTGGCCCGGGCTGGCAGGCTACGACATGTATCGCGGCTACGCCTCCGGCGTCTGGAAAGGCCCGTTCTACAGTGACGGATTCACCGTCGATCTGAACGACACCGACGAACTGCGGCAGGTCAGCATGCTCACCGAGACCTTCTGCAAGGTCGAGAGCAATGACGGCAAGGCCGGCTACGGCCTGGTGGAGATGGTGTTCATGGGCCGCAACGCCCGCTACGGGTACGAGGGATACTGATGACCGCACGTCCCACGGCAGACGACCTGCCGTTCGCTGTGGCACCGGTGCTGCGCACCCAGTTTCCCGGCGCCGATTCGGCCGAGGTGCGGAATTGGACGGCCAGTCCGCGCGGCTTGGCCACCGAAACCTTCCTGTTCGATCTCGCCGCCGACGACGCCACGGTATCGCTGGTCCTGCGCAGGCCCCCCGAGGTGGCGCTGTTTCCCGACTACGACCTGCTGCGGCAGGTGCTGGTCATGCGACGGCTCGCCGATACCCCCATCGCCGTTCCCGCCGTCCGCTGGCTCGACCGTGAGGAAACCGCGCTCGGCAGTCCGTATTTCGTGATGGACCGCATCGAGGGCAGCGCGCCCGGCGATCTGCCGTCCTATCACTGCGCCGGGCTGTACTTCGACGCCGAGCCGGAAGAGCGGGCCCGGATGTGGTGGGGGTGTGTCGACACTATCGCCGAGATCCATCAACTCGACTGGCGTGCGCTGAATCTGGACTTCCTGGCGTTCCCCCAGTTCGGCGCAGCCCCGCTCGAACAGCTCATCGGCTACATCGAGTCCGCGCTGGCGTGGGCGTCGGACACCCAGCCGCCCGCCCTGCGCCGCGCGACCGAATGGTTGCGGGCCAACATCTACGAGCCCGAGCACGTCACCCTCTGCTGGGGCGACGCCCGAATGTCGAACATCCTCTACGACAGCGAATTCCGGGTCACCGGTGTCCTCGACTGGGAGATCGCCTACATCGGCGACCACGAGGCCGACCTCGCCTGGATGCTGTTCCTGGATTGGGCGTGCTCGGAATACCAGGACACCGAACGACTTCCGGGAACACCCACCCGGGAGGAAACGATCGCTCGCTACGAGCAACGTAGCGGGATGACGGTGCGCAACCTGCGCTACAACGAGATACTGGCGGCCGTCCTGCTCAGTATCCCGCTGCTGCGGATGGCGCACCGGCTACAGCTACCGCCCGAGATCGATGTGACCGCGTTCTGCGCCGCACGGATCGAGCAGCTGCTCCGCGACCCGTAGGCCGTGGATCGTGGATCAGAACAGCACGCCCGCGTGCCGCTCACGGTCGAACGCGGGGAGCGGGCCGCCGGAGCGGAGGGTATTGGCCAGGGCCGGGTCGGCCAGATGGAGGCGACCGATCGCGACCAGATCGAACTCCTCGTCCGACAACCGCCGGTACACCTCGTCGAGCGATGCGGGTTCGGGAATGCCGTTCTCGCGCAACGACTTACTCAGACCGATGCTGCCGACGGCCATGCTCGGCGCCCCGGTCAGCTTCTTGGCCCAACCGGCCAGGGTCAGGTCGCTGCCGTCGAAGGCGGGCTGGTCGAAACGGTGGGTGCTGGCGTCGAGAACGTCGACGCCCGCCTCGACCAGGGCGGTGAGGATCACGGCCAGCTCGTCCGGGGTGCGGGCGATGCGGGCGGTGTAGTCCTGCTGCTTGTGCTGGGAGAACCGGTAGAAGATCGGGAGGTCGGGGCCGATCGCGCGGCGGACCGCGCGCACCACTTCGACCGGAAAGTTCGTCCGTCGGCGCAGGTCGCCGCCCCAGTGGTCGGTGCGCTGGTTGGTGGCGTCCCAGAGGAACGCGTCGAGGAGGTAGCCGTGGCCCGCGTGCAGGGCGATGCCGTCGAAGCCGACGTCGACGGCATTGCGCGCCGAGCGTACGTAGGCGGCGATGACGTCCTCGATGTCGCGCTCGGTCATCGCGGCGGTCGGGGTAGTAGCCCAGGTCAGGTACCGCTGCGGGTATCCGGTGCGGCCGACCTGGCCCCACAGCCCGGACGGGCGCAGCGGGGTCGGTGTCGGGTCCACCGCACTCATCGCACCCCACAGCGGGCCGACGTGCCAGAGCTGCGGCACGATCCGGCCGCCCGCCTCGTGCACACTGTCGACCACGTGGCGCCATCCGGCCAGCGCCGATTCACCGTGCAGCCGAGGCACTTTCACACAGTCGACCGCCGTCGGGTGATCGATCCCGATGCCCTCGGTGATGACCAGCCCGGTGCCGCCGTCGGCTCGCCTGCGGTAGTAGGCGGCGACGTCGGCGCCGGGTACTCCGGCCGGCGAGTGCCGCCGGGTCATGGGGGACATGACGATGCGGTTGGGCAGCGTCAGCGATCTGACGCGCAGCGGCGAGAACAGGGGGTCCACGGCGACACCCTGCCAGTGTCGGGGCTTTCGGGCAATCGGCCGGGCCCACCCGAACAGCGATAATAACGTTACAGGTTACTATGTAATTATGACCTCAGAGACCTCAGAGACCTCAGAGACCTCGCCGCGCCCCGGTCGGCCGCGTGATGCCGACAAAGACCTCGCCGTGCTCATCGCGGCACGGCAGTTGCTGGCCGAAGTGGGGTACCCGCAGACCACGATCGTGGCGATCGCCAAGCGTGCCGGCGTGAACTCGCCTGCGATCTATCGGCGCTGGCCGACTCGGCAGGCGCTGCTGGAGGAGGCCATTCACGGTCCGGGCGGGCACGCGCCGCCCGAGCCGACCGGGAACCTGCGGGCCGACCTGGCGACCTGGGTGCGGATCTTCCTCGCTCGCGCGGACAGTCCCGCCGCGCGAGCCGGAGTGCCGGGCCTGCTGGCCGATTCGCAGACGGAGGAGGCGCGGCGGCGGCTGCTGGCGATCGGGGCCCCGGTGCGCAAGGCGTTCGCCGAGCTGCTCGGCGGCGCGGTCGACGACGGCCGGATCGCGCCCGGCGCCGATGCCGAACTCGTCTTCGAGATACTCGCGGGGACAACGACATTCCACGCGCTCTCGCGTGGCAGCGAGGAGGCCGAGCTGTTCGTGTCGAGGATGGCCGACGCGCTGTACGCGCTGGTGGCCGCGGGTAGGACGGCGGAACAATGAAGATCGATCTCCAGCTGAACGGTCGTCCCGACGAAGCCGCCTCGCGGGCAGCCGAATTGATCGCGTGCGGCGCCGACGGCCTGTTCACCTTCGAAGGGCCCCACGATGTCTTCCTGCCGCTGACCCTGGCGGCGACCGGTGCCGAACCCGTCGACCTGATGACCAACGTCGCCATCGCTCTCCCGCGCAGCCCCGTGCACCTGGCGCATGCGGCCTACGATCTGCATCTGCTCAGCCGCGGCCGGTTCCGGCTGGGCCTGGGTTCGCAGACCCGCGCGCACATCGACAAGCGGTACGGCGGCCAGTGGTCGCAGCCGGCGGCACGGATGCGGGAAGCGGTGCTGGCGGTCAAGGCCATCCTCGGCTGCTGGCAGCACGGCACGCCGTTGCGCTTCGAGGGCGAATTCACCCGGCATACCTTGATGCCGCCCACCTTCGACCCAGGCCCCAATCCGTATGGCGTGCCGGAGATCTGCCTCGGCGCGCTCGGCCCGATCATGACCAGAACCGCGGCCGAGGTGGCCGACGGGCTGCTGGTCATGCCGTTCAACAGTGTCCGGCATTTCGCCGAGCGCACCCAGCCTGCCATCGCCGAGGGCCTGGCGCGCGCCGGTCGCGATGTCGCGGAGCTGGCGATCTATCCGCAGGTGATCGTCGCGATGGGCCGGACCGCCGGCGAACTCGAGGCCGCCGCCGCCGGCGTCCGCCGGCTGCTCGCCTTCTACGGATCGACACCCGCCTACCGTCCGGTCCTCGATGTCGAGGGCTGGGGTGAGCTCCAGCCCGAACTGAACACGCTGTCCAAGCGCGGCCAGGTCACCGCGATGACCGAACTGATCGATCACCGGATGCTGGAGACACTCGCCGTCTACGGCACGCCCGAAGAATGCGCCGCCGGGATCATGGCGCGCTTCGGTGCCGTCGCCGACCGGATCTGTTGCTATTTCCCGGGTTACGCCGTCGCCGACGCACACATCAGGGATCTGGTCGCGCAATTGCAGGCCGCATGAGCGAGCGCAGCGAGCGAACATCAACACAGCCGACAAGGTCGGTCATGCCGGAGCCGAGCGTCAGCGAGGCGCAGGCATGAGCGACGTGCGAATCGACATCGCCGACGGCGTCGCGGTGGTGACATTGGACCGGCCCGAGCGCCGCAATGCCTTCACCGCCGCGATGGGGCGCGCGCTCGGCCGGGCGTACCGCGATCTGAATGCCGACGACGATGTCCGGGTCATCGTGCTGACCGGCGCCGCCCCGGCCTTCTGCGCCGGAGCGGATCTGGGCGGCGGTGCGACGACGTTCGAAAAGCCCGACAGCGCGGCATTTTCCGCGTCACCGGTCGACCCGCCCGCCTTCGCCCTCCGAAAACCGGTGATCGCCGCGGTGAACGGGCACGCGATCGGCATCGGGCTGACCCTGGCGATGCAGGCCGACATCCGCCTGGTCGCCGACGCCGCCCGCTACACCATTCCCCAGGTGCGCCTCGGCGTCGTGCCCGACGCGATGGCGCACTGGACCGTGGCCAAGGTCGCGGGATTGTCGGTCGCGGCCGACATCCTGTTGTCGGGACGGACTTTCGACGGCCCGGAAGCAGTGCGACTCGGCCTCGCCACCCGCTGCCTACCCGCCGCCGACGTGCTGCCCGCCGCTCTCGCGATGGCCGCCGACATGGCTGCAAATGTCGCACCGATGTCCGCGGCTTTGAGCAAACGACTGCTGTGGGACACCGCGATCCACGGCTACGACCCCACCCGCGTCGCCGAGCTCGAAACCGAACTGCACCTGCGGGTCATGGGCACCCCCGACGCCGCGGAAGGAATGCGCGCCCGGCTCGGCCGCCGCAAACCGGCGTGGTCTGCCCGGCTGTCGAGCGAGTGGGAGGACTTACCACAGTTCTGACCGTCCGAAGGTTGTGCCGGCAGGGCACACAAAACATGGGCAACCGGAGAACGCCTGGTCGTCGTGGAGGTGTATCCGGTCTGAGCGCTGCCGATCGCGCAGTGTCCGTTGGCAACCACGGGGCCGCCGACAAATCCGGGCGGTGGACGAGGTAGTGGCCATTCTGCGGTAGTATGCATTTCGTTGGGTAATAGCCAACAATATGCATAGTTCCGGAGGTGGTGCTGGTGGCCGAGCGTCGCAGTACACCGCTGCCCAGTAAGCTCTGGCGGGCACCGCTTCGAACTGTGCGGCCCCAGGACTTGGCCGACATCTACGCCCAACCGCGGCCCGAGATCGCGCGGCTCGTCGATCGAGGAGTGCTGCACCGCATCGCTCACGGCTACTACATCATCGTCCCACCGGACTACATCGGCCGGCCCTGGCTGCCTGGTCTCGAGGCGGCGGCCGCGGGTATCGCGTCATCGATTTACGGGGCGGATCAGATCGTCGTCATGGGCATCAGCGCGGCCCGCCTGCTGGGAGCCATACCTCGTGCATTGGCGACTGCGGTTGTCGCGGTTCCGAGTCAGCATCGGCCGATCGCACTGACCGACCGTTCGGCACAGGTTCGGTTCGTCCGCCGAGATACCGACGCTCTCGACGCCGAGCGTATCGAAACTTCACTGGGTCCAGCGCTGGTCACAACTCCGGAACAGACGGTGCTCGATCTTGCCCGACGCCCGGAGCTGGGCAATGCCGAGGCCGAGGTTCGTTCGGCGATCGAGACGCTCTACCGCCGGTGTGATTCGGCGAGACTCACACAGCTCGCTACGGATCAGCGTCTGGGTGTGGCGCTTCGACGTGCGGAAAGTTGGGGCGGAGTATGAGCATCGACGAACGTGACAGTGTCGCAATTCAATTCGGAGTTTCTTCGGAGCAGGTCGAGCGCGACTATCTGATCTCCCATCTGCTGGCGGCAGTCAGCCGAGGATTCGGTGACCGGTTGCACTTCATCGGCGGAACTGCTCTTGCCCGTACGCATCTGGTGAGTGGCAGGCTCAGTGAAGACATCGATCTGGTTGCGTTGGACAACCGAACGGTACTGGCAGCCGAACTCGACGCAGCTTTGCCGCGATCCGTCGCGCGGAGCTACGGTCGGCTGGAATGGGCGCCGTCGCTGAGCGATGTCTCGGACGCGGGGCTGGCCAACCTTCGCTCCGCGTCCGGTGTGTCCGTCAAGATCCAGTTGCTGTCGGCACGCGGGCGAACGGTGTGGCCTGCCGAACTCCGCGGTCTAGAGCAGCGTTACAGCGACGTGCCGCCGGCCGAGCTGTTCGTTCCCACTTTGTCGGCCTTTGCTGCAGGGAAGACGGTGACATGGCACGACCGGCGCGCATCACGCGACCTCTGGGACCTTTGGGCACTGAGCCGCATCGGCGCGATCGACAGTGCTGCGGGAGCGTTGTACAGGAGATACGGTCCGACAAACCGGTTCCCCAGCCCGCAATTGTTCGATCATGCACCGGGCGAAGACGACTGGAACACCCAATTGGCCGGGCAGACCCGGCTGGTGATTACGGCTGAGACTGCGCTGGCCACGGTTCGAGACGCCTGGGCGCGAGTTGTGGAATGACCGGTGCGTTCGACCAGCATCGGGAATAAGACTCGTGCGTCGGGGAGATGGATCCACAGCCTGCAGTCATGGGGACAAGGCGGGTTCGAACGCCTGACGGTCTGTCGCTCCGATCGCCATGGCGGCACTGGCCGACGGAGGAGGGCCCTCCCTCATGGATTGACGATGTCGGGAGCACTGTAACCCCCGACTTGGACGGGACCACGAACGATCCGCCGAGACTGTTTGATCCGAGGCGGCAGGGCCTGACAGTGCCCGGTGGCGTGCCGCAATGTGTCTGTGTCTCGTATCAGCTGGTTTGCTGGGAAGGACACGCTCGAACACTCGGTAATGCCGCGACCCGCGCGTTCGGGAACGTCCGCATCTGCCGCTGGGCGCGCGGTTGGCGAATGTCCGCTTCTGCCGAATGCCGTGCGAATGCGCCGCGCCGCCAGGCCGCCAACAGCGCACCGACAGTGACGCCAGGGTCGGGCATAATCCAGCAAGCCGAATTGTCGAACATATGTTCGACAATGGAGTAGACTGGTTCAGGTGAACATACATTCGATCGCGGCGGCGCCCGATGCTCCAGCACCGGGATGGTCGGAACTGGCCGATGTCGATTTGCTGCGCACCCTCGTTGAAACCGAACGCCGTCGGAGGCGACTGGATGCTGCCATGCGCGCGGCCGTCGCCGAAGCCGAGCGTCGTAGCCTCGCCGCAGACACAGGCTATCGGGACACCGTGGACCTATTGACTGATCTGCTGCGTATCAGTGCCCACGAAGCGCGCCAGCGAATCGAATACGCGGCTCCGCAGGCCCGCTCGCGTTCCAGAAAGGTATGGAGGGTGCTGGCGGCAGCAAGCTGAGGCCGAGCCCGCTGCCTCGACCTCTGTTCGGAGGGCCGCGAGGACCGACTGCACGTCTACCGTGTAAGCGCCAGCGCGGGCCGCGTCCACTGTGGCTCGTTCCGAAAGGCGCTGTATCACCGGAGGCGGGCGGTTCGAAGCGGCCATGCGGCAGGACTGAAAGATCAACGGGCCGAGTTCATCTCGACCGGACGAACGCACTGATCTGCCGAATTCCGGATGTGTTCTGTCATGCTCGCGTGAATGGCCTCACGCGGATGGCCATGTCGGTGAGGATGCTTGATGATCGTCGAAACCATCCCTATGTGGACCGACCAGCAAATGCCGCATGGTTGTAGACATCTGTGCGCGCTCATGTCGGCAACCGCGCTGATCGAACCGGTCGGAGCGGTGCAGGCGACCTGCAAGTGGCTGTATCGATCCGAGGCCGACCGAACGCACCGCGCCATGACGATGACCGTCCAGCGACCCTTGCTCGAAGACTGACTCGGCTACTCTGCGGATCTTTCGGTGCTCGATTGTGTAATGAGCCATCACCCAGGCGTTTCGAGGTCGCCGGCAGTCGTCTCGTCGAGAGAACCACGTCCGGGATCCCGGTCGCCGGCTGGCCTGCGACCTGTGGGCTCGGGCTGAAACCTGGGATCGGTAGGTGGCGCGCGCGGCATCTACTTGCCCCATGACATCTTCTCAATCTCCCATGAACCAACCGCAGTCCGCCGGTTTGGACAAAAAGACCAGCGCGATCCTGTCCTACGCACTGGGGTGGCTCACCGGAATCATCTTCCTGTTCGTGGGAAAGAACGATCCCGATGTGAAATTCCATGCCTCGCAATCGATCGTCTTCTTCGGGGCGGTCTCGGTGGTCAATATTGTTCTGAGCATCGTCGGCTCGCTCCTCGGAGTCCTGGGGATCATCTTCAGCCTCGCCGGACTCGCAGTCGCGGTCTTCGCGGTCGTCGTCTGGATCATGGCCATGGTCCAGGCGAACAACACCGGCGGTGTCCGCGCGCAGCTTCCCATCGTCGGAAAATTCACTGCCCCCTATGCCGATCGGTTGGCCAACTCGGTCAAGTAGCGGCATATTCGAAGTCCCCAGCTGGATTTCGTCATCGAGGATGCTGTCGGCACCCCTGCCTGCGGGCCAGATGCGACAGTACGAAGATCAACGGCCCGAGGCTATCTCGGGCCGTTGGCGTCCGCGTGGAACGTCCGAGAATGCCGAATTGAGTGTGTTCAGCCAGCCGGTGACGACGCGTTTGGATCCGGCGAGTATGGCCGCAAGCTCACGACTGATGTTGGGTATCGACCGCTATATCCACTTACAGTTGCTACCTCGGCCGGACGCCGCTTCCCAGCGCCCCACAACACAAACCACTACTGAGACACGGCCTAGGCACGTCATGGACTACAACGCACGCAAGCAGGAGACCGTACGTGCGATTTATGACCGGCTCTTCCGCGCGGCGGGAATACTATAGGCACCCGGACAACAACGGCACTCGGCACACCCTCATGCCGCTGCGTGGGCGTTCCAGCGAGTCGCTGTGCAGCCGGGCGGCGATCGCGCGTCTGACTCAATGTTCATCTATAGACCGCGGTCCTACCGGCGTGTTCACCGGTCGGCCGGTTGCACACCCACTGCCTATGCGACCACGTGGTGCTACCCGATGCGAAGACCGGCCGGCGAGTCGTCACTGTCGACGGCGGCAAGCCTTTGGAATAACGGCGTTGTGGTTGAGAGCCGGGAATCGGGATTCGTGGCGTGGCGCGGTCGGGATCAGCGGAGAATTCCGCTGGTGGCCGACCGGTCACGGTGCCGACGATGTCGCGATCGGATTCGAGTGGATGGGGCAGGCCATGGAGATCAGTGAGTTCTTGACGCGCAAGCTGGAGCGGCGGTTCGAGACGTTCGACTTCGACGGAGACGGCCGGATCGAGCGCAGCGATTTCGACAGTTCGGCGCGCGCGGTAGCCGCGGAGTTCGGCCACGAGCCGGATTCGCCTGCCGCGCAACAGTTGCTGCAACTGAGCCTGCAGTTGTGGGGGCGCCTGGCATCGGCGGGCGATGTAGACATCGACGGATCGGTCGATCTATCCGAGTACAAGCAGGCTTTCGCGGAGGGTCTGCTGGTGACCGAGGAATCATTCGAACAGGGCTATCGGCCGTTCCTCGCAGCGATCATGGCGATCGCCGACTTCGACGGCGACGGCAAACTGAGCGCCGAGGAGCACGTCCGCTGGACGGGGGCGCTCATGCACCTGCCTGCCGACGATGCCCGCGAAATCCACCGCAGGCTCGACACCGACGGCGACGGCTTAGTCACCACTGACGATCTGCTACAAGCCATCCACGACTATTACTTCGACGAGAATCCGGAAGGTGTCGGCAGCTGGCTGCTCGGCAAACTACCCGGCTGACGCCAATTGTCGCCAATCGCGGTTGGCCTCCATATCGTTGACCAGACTCGCACACTGAGGACGTGTCTGGCTCCCGGATCCGTTCTGCGGCAGACACACAGCGACCAGCCTGCACAGTCCTTGCTGGTGACGTTCCTGTCGCAGAACAGGTAGTACCGGCTCGGACTCGACTACCGTGACAACGATTGGCTCTGCCCGCGAACTGTGGTGTCAGTTGTTCGCGAATCCTGGTGGCGTGTCGCCACTTACACCCACTTCGACGATGTTCACGAATGACGACGGCAGGGGTGGGGTCAGACCCAGCCGAGCATCCACTCCTTCTGTCGAACGCGCGGTAAGGCCGATTAGCGGATCATTCGCCTAATCGACCCGAGCGACGGCCGCTAGGTGCGCCGTCTCGTCTTCGACCCGCTGACGGCCACGTAACGCCGCCACACACCGTGGGAATCTTCGTGGCTATCGCCGGGATCGACCTGAGGGTCATGCGTGGTCCTCAGGTTTTGGGGCGGCGTCGATCTCGGCCATGTGCTCCTCCGCCCACGCCCGCAGCGCGGCCAGCGGATTTTCCAGGGAGAGCCCGAGATCGGTAAGGCGATAGTGAACGCGCGGGGGAACGGTGGGTTCGACGCGGCGGGCGACCAACCCGTCGCGGGACAGGCTTTGCAGAGTCACCGACAGCATCTTCTGCGATACGCCGGGCATCCGACGCTGCAGTTCGGCGAAGCGCACCTCGCCGGGCGCGGCCTCGGCGAGCAGTTTCACCACCATGGACACCCATTTGGTGCCGAGCCGATCCAGAAGCCGACGGGTCGGGCAGTCCGGAGCGAACAGATCCCCGCGCTGGCCTGTGCTGGTTCGGGTAGCCACCTGGAGCTCACCACCTGTATCGAAAGTGCCGTCTTGGCAGGCTACCTCAGGTTACCTACGGTCAGCTAGTAACTATCAGTAACCGGCTAGCGGAGGATCGAATGTCTCACGAACTGCCAGATCTCACAGTGCGGATGGTGGCAACCAACGGGATCAAAGCGAACGTGGCGATCGCCGGCACCGGACCGGCAGTCCTGCTGCTGCACGGCTTTCCACACACCTGGCAGCTATGGCGCGAGGTGATGGGCCCACTCGTCCGACGACACCGGGTGATCGCGCCGGACCTGCGCGGCCTCGGCGCCAGCACACGAGCACAGGACGGCTACGACGCGGGCACACTTGCCACCGACGCCGAGGGGCTGCTCGACGCCCTGGGTGAAACCAGCGCCTCCGTCGTCGCGATCGATGCCGGTGCTCCGCCGGCATTCCTACTGGCGATGCGGCGGCCCGAACGAGTCAACCGGCTGGTACTCATGGAATCGCTGCTGGGCACGCTGCCCGGTGCCGAAACCTTTCTAGCCGGTGGGCCGCCCTGGTGGTTCGGTTTTCACGCGGTGCCGGGTCTTGCCGAAAAAGTCCTTGCCGGAAACGAATCCGATTACCTCGACTGGTTTCTGACGACCGGAACCCAGGGCCGCGGCATCCCCGCACAAACCCGCGATGCCTTCGTCGCCGCCTACACCGGCACTGATTCCCTGCGGTGCGCTTTCTCCTATTATCGGGCGATGCCCACCAGCGCTGAGCAGATCCGGCGGGCTGTCGACACCGCCCGGCTCACCGTGCCGACGATGGCCATCGGATCCCACCCGGTCGGAACCACACTCGAAAACCAACTCCGTCCGGTCGCCGACACCTTGACCGGGCACTTGATCGAGGACTGTGGTCACATCATCCCCCTCGACCGCCCGGCGACGCTGGTGCCGCTACTCGTCGACTTTCTCGATTCCTGAAGGGCCAGAACCTGATCCGGCCGTAAGCGAAGTCCCGATATTACGTCCCTACAGCAACGCACGATAGTGCTGCTGAGCGGGTGATCGGTGGCGGTCGAGAGCGCAGGGGGTGTAGAAGCGTGTGCGACTCAATATTGTTGTTTTGCAACAAGTTCAGTGAAGCGGGGCATCGTTGATCGAAAGGGGGCGGGGTGTGACGCGCTCGTGTCGGTCGGCCCGGTTGTCCGGCGCGGACGGTCGCATTTGCTCGGTGTGGGTTCCCATGTTCGATGTGCCCTACAAGAACCGCGTCTGACCTGGCATTTCTCAATGCGGCTATTCCGGTATTGTCCGGAAAATCCTGTTGACCTGCGGAAACGCTGTCGCAGGTTTGTGCCCTCGGCAGGGCACGCAAAACATGGGCAACCGGAAAACGCCTGGTCATCGTGGGTGTTTATCCGATTTGACGTTCGGACGGATATGCCGTGTTGCAACTCCTGGACGCTATCCGGAGTTGCTGAACCCGCAGATCGCTGGAACGGTGATAGCGCTTGAGAAGAATCCTCAGACTTGCTCGCCGAAATTCCCCAGGCGGAGCAGGGTTTGAGGTTATCAGGTTGGGCGGTGTAGCGGGACGATTATGTTGTCTGTAGGGATGCTGGGCCGGGCTGCTTCTAGGGTGGTGAGTAGCGCGACAATGGTGATCGCTTCGCCGCAGGGGGGGCAGTGAACCGCCCTGGGTTTGGTAGCGATGCTGATGTTCCCCGGGTTTCGTGGAGTCGGAATACTGGACTTTAGGCCACGGGTTGGATGGATGACTGCATCATCTCGTACTCGATCGGGGATCGCATTCCGAGGGCCGAATGACGGCGTCGACGGTTGTGGAAGATCTCCAGGTATTCGAAGATCGCGTTGGCCAGCTCGATTCTGGTTCTCCATCGTTGCCGGTTCAGTAGCTCGATTTACATTCTGCCCCAAAAGGATTCGATGACGGCGTTGTCGTAGCAGTCGCCGATCGAGCCCATCGACGGGACCAGCCCCGACTGGCGGGCCATGTCGGTGAAGGCCCAGGGCGTGAATTGCACCCCGTGGTCGGAATGAATGATCGTCCCGGCCCGCGGTGAACGGTTGGCGATGGCCATTCCCAGCGCGTTGGTCACCAGCGCGGCGGTCTGGGTCGAGTCGATCGACCAGCCGACGACTCGGCGGGAGAACGTGTCGAGCACGACCGCGCAGTACACCTTGCCTTCCCGGGTGTGATGCTCGGTAATGTCGGTGACCCACAACTGATTTGGCCGCGATCGCGTGAACGACCGGCTGACCAGATCGCCAGGCAACAGTCGCCGCCGCCTCTCGGTCCGCCCGGTCGCCACCAGCACCTCATCGACCGGATCCGGACCCACAACCCTCGTCAGCACACCCAGACCGATCCGATCAGTCAGCCGACCGGCCGCCTCCAACTCCGCCACGAACCGGCACCATAGTCCGAAACCAACTGCTGCACAGCCGATCTCACATGCGGACCGAATCAGCACCAGTCCACGGCGTTGACCTGAGCAAACCTCCAAAGTTAACGGCATTGCTACCAAACCCAGGGCGGTTCACCGACACCGAATGGGATCGGCTCGAATCGCCTGCAACACACTGGCGATCTTGCTGAGATCAGGTCATTGTGACACCGTCTGTCCCGTCTATATCTGTCTATTGTGAATGGTGGTGAGTCGTGCCAGAGTTCAACGGGCACAACGGCGCCGGGCAGCTCAGTCTGAGCACAGCGGCCGCGCGCAAGCTGTCGTCGACGACCAAGTCCGTACCGCAGATGCAGGGCATCACCCCGCGCTGGCTGCTTGACCAGTTGCCTTGGGTGGAGGCCAGGGGTGGTGCGTACCGGGTCAACCGGCGGCTGAACTACACGCTGGGCGACGGGCGACTGAACTTCCACGCCACCGGCAATGCGGTACAGGTCATTCCGGCCGAGCTGACCGAACTCCCATGGCTGCGGAATTTCGCCGATACCGACGCGTTGCAAGCCCTTGCCGACAGATTCACCCAACATGAATACGAACCGGGGGAAGTGTTGGTAGCGGCAGGCACTCAAGCCGACCAGCTCCATCTGCTCGTACACGGACGGCTCACCAAACTCAGCGAAGGCGAGTTCGGGGAAGAGTCGATCCTGGAAATCATCGCCGACGGTGACTATTTCGGCAACGAAGCATTGATCGGCCCCGAGAGTGCCTGGAATTACTCGATCAAGGCCACCACAGCCTGCACGGTGATGTCACTGCCAAAGTCGGCCTTCCAGGAGCTGCTCGAACAGTCCGAGGCACTGCGCGACCAGCTGGAGCGCTATCAAGCGACCAGAGGAAAATCGCAGAACGCTCATGGCGAGGCCGGTGTGGACGTCATGTCCGGTCATCGCGGTGAGGTTCCCATCGCAGGCACATTCGTCGACTATGAACTCGAGCCACGCGAATACGAGCTGAACATCGCGCAGACCATCCTTCGAGTGCACACCCGGGTCTCCGACCTCTACAACGAACCGATCGACCAGCTCGAGCAGCAACTGCGACTGACCATCGAAGCGGTGCGGGAGCGTCAGGAGTACGAGCTGGTCAACAACAAGGAATTCGGCCTGCTGCACAATGCGGACTTCAGCCAACGGATCTACACCCGTAGCGGCCCGCCCACTCCGCACGACATGGATCAGTTGCTTAACACCGTCTGGAAGAACCCCAGTTTCATTCTCGCCCATCCGGATGCCATTGCCGCCTTCCGCGACGAGTGCACCCGACAGGGTGTTTCCCCGGAAACCATCCACGTCCCCGGCGGTCGACTGTCCGCATGGCGCGGTGTGCCCATCTATCCCTGCTGGAAAATCCCGATCAGCGATCGGCGCACCACGTCGATCATGGTGGTGCGCACCGGCGAAGCGGAACGGGGCGTCATCGGTCTGCGCAAGACCGGCCTGGTCGACGAGTACGAGCCCGGCCTGAGCGTGCGGTTCATGAGCATCGACGAGAAGGCGATCGTCAACTACCTGATCACCTGCTACTACTCGGTGGCCGTGCTGGTGCCGGACGCCCTGGGCGTGCTGGAGAACGTTCAGCTCGGGAGCGCCCATGGCCCCCACCGCTGATGCGGACCCCTTCGCGCGCGCCCGTGAGCTGATCACCCCCGGCCTACAGGCAGCGGTGGACCAGATGAACCCAGCGACGCGCCAGGTCATCGGCTACCACTTCGGCTGGTGGGACGAACAGGGCCGTCCCCAGGCAGAAGGTGCGGGCAAGGCGGTGCGGCCCACTTTGGCGATGCTCGCGGCGCGGGCCGTCGGCGGCACCGCCGAACGCGCGACCAACGCGGCCATCGCGGTCGAGCTGGCGCACAACTCCTCATTGCTGCATGACGACGTCATAGACTCCGACCGCACCCGGCGCCACCGCCCCACCGCGTGGACGGTCTACGGCATACCTGCAGCCATCCTCGCCGGTGACGCCCTGGTAACACTGGCTACTGAGGCTCTCATCGCCGACAGGCCGCCGCTGGCCACCGAGGGGGTGCCTCGACTCAATGCGGCACTGCTGCGGGTGGTTGACGGCCAAGTCGCCGACATGGCGTTCGAAGGCCGGTCTGACGTGCGGCTCGACGAGTGCATCGAGATGGCCGGCAACAAGACCAGCTCATTGTTCGCCGCCGCGTGCGAGCTTGGCGCGATTGCCGCCGGAGCCACGCCACAACGAGTCCGGCAGCTACGCCAGTTCGGCGAGCACCTCGGCCTCGCATTCCAACTCGTCGACGATCTCCTCGGCATCTGGGGCGATCCGGCCACCACCGGCAAGCCCGTACTGTCCGACCTACGTACCCGCAAGAAGTCACTGCCAGTGGTGGCCGCCCTGGTCACTGGCAACAGCGCCGCCAGGCGGTTGGCCCAGCTGTACTATCGCGCCGATCCGCTGGACGATGCCGATCTGCGGACCTGCGCCGAGCTCATCGAGCAGGCTGGGGGACACTCTTGGGCACGTGCGGAAGCGCAGCGCCAACGCGATGCGGCTCTGAAGTGTCTACGGGCGGCGAATCCGGAGTCGAAAGCCGCAGCGGAACTAATGTCCATCGCGCAACGGCTCAGCGCTGTGCCCAACACGACTGGGCCCAACACGACGGCACTGGATATCACCGACATCACTGGGGCGATCCCCGTGCGCCCCAACGGTTTCGGCACCGCCACCGCGCGGCAAGCTGTTGGCAGGCGCGCGACGGTGACTACCTCTGCTCTGTAGTTCGGCGTGGGTTTCGTTGATCGGGCCGATATCCGCTCACGCGCGACCCCCATCGCGCTCGACGATATGGAAGGAATACAGATGGCTCCGAGTGTTGCGGTCATCGGCTCCGGTGTGTCCGGTATGACTGCGGCCTACTTGCTGCGCAACAAGTTCGAGGTCACCGTGTTCGAGGCAGACTCCCGCCTGGGCGGTCACGTCGACACCCGGCATCCCGAACCCGGCTGGCCTGCGGAGATGGCGTTCGCGATTGCCAGCACCATCCACTACCCGAACTTCACCCGGCTAGTGAAGGACCTCGGAGTGGCGACTAAGCCAGTGGACGTGTCCACGGAGGTGTCGTGCTCCGACTGTGGATTCGCCCACCGCAGCGACGATCCCATGGAGCTGGCCAGCCTCCCGTGCCGCCCACCTGGCGTCAGCGAACACGTCTGGCACCGATGCGTCGAGGACTCCAAGCGATTCGTGTCGCACCTGCGAGAGGCCATTCACGCCGAGCCGGACACCACCCTCGAGCAGTTTCTGCTCAAGGAAGAGTTTTCCACTTACTTCGCTGAGCACTTCGTCTACCCCCGGTTGCGGGTATGGCTCCTGACGGACCTCAGGTACACCCCCATCGGGTATCTGACCAACGTGCTGGACCGCTACGGGCTCCTCGGCGGTGCCGAGGCATTCCGATCCTGGTACGTGCTGTCCGAAGGTAGTGCGGCCTACATCAAGCGCATCGCCGCTACCGTGACCTCGATCAAAACCTCGACACCGGTACGCGCGGTCAGCCGTACCGGCGACGGAGTCGCCATCCGGGACGCCGCCGGGAACATCCACCACTTCGACAAGGCCGTGCTGGCCTTGCACGCCCCGCAGGCGCTCGCCTTGCTCACCGAACCCACCGCCGAGCAACGGTCCGTACTCAACGCGTTCGACTACACGCCGCTCGAGGCGGTGCTGCACACGGACGAGAGCATGCTGCCCACCGGATCAGGCAGCGCCGGTGTCGCGATCCAACTGTCCTGTACTAACCCACATCTGCCGCCGCTCACTGCCCACGCAAACATGAATCGAATGCGCGGTGAGACATCGTCCACGACGTACTGGGTGACCTACGACCCCTTCACTCCGGTGAATCCGGCCAGTGTGCTGGCCCGTGAGGTCTTCCGCCACCCGACCATGACCCTGCGGTCCGCCGCGGCCCAACGCCGCCTGCCCGCGCTGTCCGATCACGTCCTCGCCTTCGCGGGCTCTTACCATGGCGACGGCTTCCACGAATCCGGCTGCGCCTCGGGGGTCGCGGCGGCGGAGGCACTCACCGGCAAGGATGCCGAGACCCTGTTCACGGAAGCAGCGTTCAAGGAAGCAGCATCCCCGAGCGTGCACACCGCGAATCGAACCCCGGACCGGTCCCGGCCCAAGCCACGGGGCCGCGCGGTACGCCTCCCGTCGACAGGCCGCCCTCCGATCAGGCACCTTCGACCGCCCGGCCTTGACGTCCTTCACTTCTCCGGGCGCCGCGCCCTTGCCGCCGTCCCCGACGCCGGCCACCGCGCGATGGTCGCCAGCGTCCTGGCCTCCGGCCTGGTCGACGAAATGATCGCCCGCACTGCGGACTTCGACCCGCCCATCAACCTCGCGCAGGTCCGCGCCAACGTCAACACGCTCACCACCGAGTTCGAGGCCTTTGGCGTCACCGTTCCCGCTGCCACCACCAGGGACCTCACGCAGATGCGCGCCCTGCTGGTGCCCGTCGCCGACGACGCGCTCGCCCTTGCCCTCGACCGCCTCTGGGTATTCACCCTCAACGTCGACGATGTGTGCTGCCACGATCCCGTGGAAGCCGAAGCCATCATGCGGGACGGCATGCTGGCTGGGCAGTCCGCATCATCGTCGTACACCGGATACATCCAGCACATGTTCACCGAAGTCGCGCGGTTCTGTGATCCGACATTCCTAGCCGTCTACAAGACCTTCTTCTACAACGCGATTACCGGCGTCCTCATGGAGGCAGAGTTCACGCCGGAAGCGTCCGACGAGATCGACAGTGACTTCGTCCGCACTTTCAACGGCTACGGCCAGTTCTGGTTCACCTCACTTCAGTTCATCGACCCCTGCTTGAGCGCCCACCGCAATCGGGCATTCTGGTCGGCGGCGCTGAGCTCCGGTGAGGCGTTTCTCAGCGACATGAATGACGTCCTGTCCTTCTACAAGGAGGCGGTGCATGGTGAGGACTTCCTCGTCAGCAGGATCTATCGCCGCTCGGTACAGGAGAACATTCCTTACCTCGCCGCCTACCGCAGGAGCCTCGACGGCGGCCGGGCCGCCTACCGCCGAATCCTGGATCTCGCCACTGACGAGCAACGCCCGCACCTAGACCGCTTCTTGACCGGCTACGTGTACTGGCACTTCCACTGCCGTCGCTGCCGCTGGCAGGACATCTACCCTGGCCTGCCCCCGATCGACATCTAATATGTCGGCGGTGTGGAAGGAGAACGCATTGCCACCGCCCAGGCGAAGGCGCTTGCCGCACTGTTGAAATGGCAAGCGGACCATTGCGACGTCGACCGGTGCTGAATTTAGCGCGCTGACGACTTGGTTCCTGGTCTCGTGCTGCTAGAGGTTTGTACCAGGGTAGCCGTTTGACCTGTGCGTCTTCAGTGTGCGCGAAATCGCGTATGAACGACGAATAGTGCCTTTGAGGGATCGTACCTGCGACGCCAAAAGTCGCCTTAGCCCGCGGAAACACTGTCGCAGGTAAGTGCTCTCGGCAGGACACGCAAAACATGGGCAACTGAAAAACGCCTGGTCATCGTGGGTACCTACCCGGTCTGACGATTGCGGTGCGCCCGCACGGATCGGTTCCCCGTTCCCAACTTCGTCGTGCCCAGGGCAGGGCGTGTCGAACGTTCGCGGGAGAGTTGACCGGCGGGGCGGTTGGCGGCGGGGTTCTGGGCACGTGGCTGTCACGTTCGTATCAAAAACTCCATTTGCTTGTGATCTTTTTGCAGAGCTATAACAATTGTCTCTCCAATCGGGGGCACATACGTCAATGTTCCGTCTCGTTCGTTGGCATCACGGAGTCCGGCCCGACTTGTGCGGAAATGTTGCAGGAAGCGGGAATCCGTGAGAGTTGCGAAGTTTGTCTTCACGTCGGGGAAACGTCGTGGGCGACGGATCGATGTGGAAGACTCGATCGTGGCGGGCGGCTCCACACAGGCGGAGACTCTCGTGGGTGACGAGAGGCCTTGTTCTCGTTGCCGGCTATCAGGATCTGGTACTTCGAAATCCCTTTGCTGGTCTGGTTCATGAACCGGACGGGCGAGGAGTGAGTCACACGTCAGAAGTGACCGACTACGAAGGAGATAGCCATGGCGAGTACGCAACAGGCAACGCCGGGCAGGCGGCCACGAAAGGGCAAGAAGAGCGGGCCGGTGACCGAGTATTGCGCCTTGTGGCATATAAAGCCCGGACATGCCGAGCAGGTGATCAATGAGATTGCGGCGGGCCTTTCGAGCCGGGGGGATGTACGGGACATGTATAAGAAGATCGGCGTTCACGACGCCAGGTATGTGGTTCTCGACAACGGTACGCGGCTTCTCATCACGATTAGCTTCGACTTGGATTTCGACCCCTACTTCGATGACGCCATCGCATCCCTGGTTGGCGGCGACAAGAGCCAGATCAAGTTCGGCTGGATGAATCACCTTGTGGAGGCACCCGAAGGCGGCTACGACTCCATGTCGTGGGAGGAGTTCAAGAATTGGCTGGTCGAGACTCAGACGGAAGCCGATATCTTCGCCAATACCAACGAGGCGACCGTGCAAGAGATCGACAAGGCGCTGCGTGTGCAGCAGGCGTTCCAACAGGTGCTCGACCACCCCGATGCCGCGCAGGCGCTCCAGCACCCGGCGTTGAAGCCGCTGCTGGAGGAAGCGGCGGGCTGAACCCGCACGGCGCAACGGTTGGCGGAGGCCACCGGTTATGGAGACGAACGTATCCATGGCAACAGTAGAAGAAGAGCCTGTCGTGCTCGAATTGGATGATATCCAGAACGGGGCCATACATCCGCGGCCCTCGCCGTATGTCGGCGCCTATATTGTGCTGCGCATCGACGACCGGCGCGCCGGTCGCGAGCTGTTACGCAGGCTGATTCCGGCGATCGCCGACGCCACCAGTCCGATGGATCCAAGCCACCAGGCTTGGGTCAGTGCCGGACTCACCTTCCGGGGCCTCGAGGCGCTGGGTGTTGCGCAGGACTCGCTCGACAGCTTCCCCCTGGCGTTCCAGCAGGGCATGGCCGCGCGCGCGGCAGAGCTGGGGGATGTCGGTGACAGCGCCCCCGAAAACTGGGAGAAGCCGTTTGGGACCCCGGATGTCCATGTCGGGCTCAGCGCGCTCTCGCCCGACGCGGCGCGGCTCGAGCCCGTACTCGCCCGTGCCCGGACGGCGTTTGAGGGACTCTCCGGGGTCACCGCTCTATGGAGCCTGGATTGTCACGTGCTGCCCACGGAGAAAGAAGCCTTCGGGTTCCGGGATGGCATCAGTCATCCAGCAATTGAAGGCAGCGGTATTCCGGGATCGAACCCCCGAGAGAAGCCCCTTAAGGCGGGCGAGTTTTTGCTGGGCTATGAGAATGAGCGGCATGAGCTGTCTCCGATGCCGCGGCCCGAGGTCCTGGGTAAGAACGGCACCTACGTCGCTTTTCGCAAGCTGCACCAACGCGTTGCGGCGTTTCGCCAGTATCTGAAGGCGAACTCCTCGAGCCCGGAAGAGGAAGACTTTCTCGCGGCGAAGATGATGGGGCGCTGGCAGAGCGGCGCGCCATTGGCGCTATGTCCCATGCACGATGACCCTCAGTTAGGTGCCGACCCGAAACGCAACAACGATTTTCTTTTCAAGGAAGACGATCCGCAGGGCTTGAAAACCCCTCCCGGCTCGCACATTCGACGTCTGAATCCGCGCGACTCGGACATCAGCGGCTTCGCGCGTTTTCATCGCATGATCCGGCGCGGCACCAGTTACGGCCCGATGCTTGCGCCCGGGGGCATCGAGGACGATGGCGCCGAACGAGGGTTGGCGTTCGTCTTTGTCGGCGCGAACTTGGAGCGGCAATTCGAGTTCGTCCAGTCGGAGTGGGTGAACAAGGGGCAGTTCTTTCATGGCCCCGTCGGCGATAAGGACCCGATCGCGGGCGCGAACAGCGGAAGCGATCACTTCACCATCCCTCAACAGCCGATTCGCCGGCGGCTACAGGGTTTGCCGGCTTTCGTCGTCACACGGGGAGGCGAGTATTTCTTCGTGCCCGGCCTGCGCGCCCTGCACTGGTTGGCCGATCTCGAGACCTGACGAGGAGAACGCAGCGATCTGACGCGCCCTGGCCCGCCCGCACTTCCCGACGGGATGGTCGGCACCTGCGCTGGATGAAATCGCGCTCCACCAGAGTCTTTTCGATGGTCTACAGGAGTTGGTGAGAAATGTCTGACCATAATTCCGGGCCTCGGGCCTTAGCAGATCCCGTTGTGGACATCACCGACGTCTACGCCTTCCCCAGTCCGGAACAGCCCGGCTGTCTAGTCCTGGTGCTCAACGTGTTTCCGAACGCAGAACCAGCCGCGCTGTTCTCCGATGCGGTCGACTACCGATTCCGGCTGCGGCCGGTCACGATCCCGGGCGGAACCGCTCCCGCGTTTGTTGTCGGCGAGAAGGAATACACCTTCAGCTTCCGTTTCGCGGGCCCGGTCGAGCACCAGGCCGGCTCGCCGCTCGCGCAGGAAGGCACCTGCACCGCCTCGACCGGCCAGACCGCGTCCTTCCTGGTGAACGACGAACAGGGTGGAAAGGCTCACGGCCTGCGCGCCTTTGCCGGACGGCGGATGGATCCATTTTTCTTCGACGGCGTCCGGGCGGCGCAAACCATAATGACCCGACAGCTGGCGTTTGTCAGCGTCGGCGACAGCAGGCAGTACCGCCAAAACGTCCTCAGCATCGTCGTCGAGCTCGACATCGCCACGACTTTCGGGGCGGACGCCGGACCGCTGTTTGCCGTCGTTGGCGAAACGATGATTCCCGGGCCGATCACGGTCCGTCTGGAGCGCTTCGGCCGCCCCCTGATGAAGAGCGTCGTCCTCGGCGCAAAGGACTTCGATACCGTCAACCGGGATCTGGATATTCGCGATCTGTATAACCAGGAGGACCCATATAACCTGGGGCCGACATACCTTGCTGCGTATCGGGCGCGGATGAACGCGAATCTCGGCTTCTGGGATGGCCTCGACCACAAGACCGACTGGCCGCCGGACGCGCACGGCACCCACCCTCTGACCGAGCTGCTGTTGGCCGATTTCATGGTGATCGATGTGTCGAAACCGTATGCCGAGGATAGCTACTTCGAGATCGAGCGGGCGTTACTGAAGGGCGCCAGCCATCAGAGCTGTGGTGGCCGAAGCCTCAATGACGATGTCGGAGACACCATTGTGACGACGCTGGTCAATGCCGGCAACGGCGCCCGGATCAGCGACGGTGTCGACCAACAGGCAGTTCGGGCCTCTCGCACCTTCCCATATCTCGTTCCCCCGGAACTGAACCCTCCGGCCAAGATCGAGCTTTCCCTTGACAAGTCCGGGTGAGGACGGTGATGACGAGACGCAGCGACCCGGCAGCCACCGGCGGGATGATCGATGGCGAGTTACCAACGACGGCAGGTGTTCTCGCGCTGGCGAATCTGCAAGCGCAGATCGACGGCCAGCAGCGGATGGCCCTCGGGGGAGGGCTCGATGTTGGTGGTCGAGCCGAGCTCATTGAACTAGTGGCGCTGCGGGGGCACATCCTCGGTTGCATCGCAGACTACGAATGGGCGCAAGCGCGGGCCGAACAGCTCGCGCGCGATCGCCCCGCCGACGACGTAGCCCTCATCGCTCGCGCCCGGGCGCGGGCGACATTCCATCGCTTCACCGATGCGCTGGGTGACCTCGATGAAGCCCGGCGGCTCGGAGCAGATGCCGCCGTGGTGGATGCCGAACACGCCGCGATCCTGCAGGCGGTCGGACGCTACGGCGAAGCCCTCACATTCATGCGGGAGGCTGTGAAACGCCGAGCCGATTTCGCCTCTGTCGCGGCGCTGGCTTCGCTCTGCGCTGAGAGCGGGGATGTGGCCACCGCTGAGTATCTATTCGACGAGAGTCGGGATCACTACCGTGGGGTCTCGCCGATTCCGCTGGCGCAGCTCTACTTTCGGCGCGCCCAAATGTGGCTCGCGCAGGGGAATCTCCCACACGGGCACAGTTGGCTCAGTGCCGCGCATCGCCGCCTTCCGGCCTACGCCCCCGCGCAAGGCCATCTGGCCGAAGTCGAGGCGGCCCTCGGCGAGACCGACTCCGCGATCGCCCGGCTGCACCCGCTGACGATCTCCTCCGACGACCCTGACTACCCGGCACAACTCGCCCGCATACTGAGCGAGGTCGGCCGCGTAGAAGAGGCTCGTGAATGGTGTGCCCGGGCGGCAGCCCGCTACGACGAACTGGTCGCGCGACATCCCGAGGCCTTCGCCGACCACGCAGCGGAGTTCTGGCTCAACGCAGGTGCCGACCCCCATCGGGCACTACAACTCGCGAAGAGGAACCTCGAGGTCCGCCAGACACTACGGGCCCATGAGCTCCTCTCTCGCGCCACGCGTGCAGTTGACGGTGCTCGGACCGGAGACAGGAGATAGGCGTAGCGGACGTCATCGTTATCGGTGCCGAACCGGCCAGTATGTTCGCCACACAAGCAACGGTGCGCCCTCATTGGGGCATCATCTCTTCTGCAGACCGAACAGTTAGGGTTGTTGCCGTCCGGTTCCTGTGGGTACATGGCCTCGTTCGCGTACCGCATTCCACGCCAACCTATTTCACGCTCACCGCAGCGGCTATCGGGCACCTCGCCGGACGCGACCCCCGGTCGAATAGACCGGCGCTGACCGCAGGCGTCATCGTCGGGCGGATCGGCTCTCGTCTGCGCGCATGCCCGAGTTGGAGTGTGATCTGATCGAGAACCTTGCGCGTGGCTGCGAGCAACGAGGTCGATCCCGTCGACTCGGTGATATCCGAGTCGGACGTGCCGGTGAGCCGGGTCTCGATGGGCGACCGGGGCGGAGGTGACGACCATGCATCAGCCGGATCGGACGGTAGTCCGGTCGGGATACCTGTCCAACGGGTGTCGACATGGTGTGTGACGGGTTGACGGCGTCCTTCGAGGTTCGATGCGTCGGTGGTGCGGAAGGAGAGCGCATCGCTGCCGCGCAGGCGAAGGCGCTTGCCGCGCTGTTGAAATGGCAGGCGGGTTGCTCCGAAGTCGGCCGGTCCTGAATTCCGGCGAGTTGCCGGCCCGGTTGCCCATGTTTTGTGTTTCCTGGGGGGCTCGCACCAAGGCAACCGTTTGACCTGCACCTTTCGGTTTTGTTGGCTATCCGGAAGCGATGCACAGATCAGGAAAACCTGTTGACCTGCGGAAACGCGTCGCAGGTTTGTGCCCTCGGCAGGATTCGAACCTGCGACACCCGCTTTAGGAGAGCGGTGCTCTATCCCCTGAGCTACGAGGGCTGAACTGGTGGCGCCGGGGCACCGGTTTGGGACGACCGGGAGTCTACCGGTTCGGGGGCGGGTGGGCCGCATCGATTTGGTCGGGGGTGTGATGCGGGCGAGATCGGCTGCCGGGTAGTGGGTGGACATAGGCCTAGTTGCCAATACGGGAAACTGGGCGGGACGACGCAACTGTCTCAGACAATGAAGCGGCAAAAGTGCGCTCGGAACTATCCCCAGCCGCAACAACGTGTGGTCGAGATCTGGTCGCTCCCGTCGCATCGCCCGTGCGCAGGCGGTCACCTCCACCCGCATCGGCCGCGCTCAGGCAGTCAACTCCACTCGTATCGGCCGCGCTCAGGCAGTCAACTCCACTCATAACGGCCGTGCTCAGGCGGCTAACTCCACCCGTATCGGCCGTGCTCAGCCAGGCCGTCAGAACCCGCCGTTGAAGCCACCTCCATCAAACCCGCCGCCGTCGAAACCCCCACCATCGAACCCGCCACCGGAGTCGTACCCGCCACCGGAGTCGTACCCGCCCTGATCGCCGGAGTACCCGCCCTGATCACCCGAGTCATGCCCTTGATCCCCACCCGCCGTGTCGAGCGCGTCCTGATACCCCTCGCCGTAACCACTTTCGAACCCCTGCACGTCATACCCCACCCCGGACATCCCGGAGAACAGCGATGAGAACAGTAGGGCGGACCCCAAACCCCAAGCGCCGCCGATCAATGCGGGTCGCCACCATGGCTCGGAGTACCAGCCTGCGGGCACCGGCCGCCCGGCGACGCGGCCGCCCGGATGGTAGTTCGGCGTCTCCGCGGAGGGATTCGGCGAAGCGGCGACCTCGCGGCCCTCGTATTCGACGACGCGCTTCTCGGTGACCCGCCCTGCGGTGTCCTGACCGTCCAGCGCCGGAATCACCGGGCCCGGATCCAGCAACATCGCAGTACGCGCCGCGCGGATGTAGTACATGCCCTCGACCGCGGTCTGCTTCGCCAACCGCGCCTGGGCCGGCGTGTGCGCCTGCTCGATCTGCGAGCCGGCCGCGATATGCCGCTCCGAGGCGTCGGCGAGTGCCTGCTTCGCTGCCTCGTCGCTGCTGTTGAGGTTGTAGACCTGACCCCCGAGCCGCTCGATCATCTGCCTGGCGTCGGCGGCCGCATCATCGAACTCGCGTACCGCACGCTGTTTGGTCTGCTGCGTCTGATAGATGACGTAGGCCGCCGCGAGCAGGATCACAACGCCGATCAGTACCCACAGCATCGCTCGCGCCCTTTCGTCATCGGTCCAGGTCGCCCCGAGTTTACTGGGGGATTGCTGAGACTCGGCTGAGCTTCGGCGGGCGGTGTCCCGCCGTGTCCATTGTCCGGCGAGCCGGCGGGCGATGACCAGACGTTGGATCTGATTGGTGCCCTCGAAGATCAGCATCACCTTGGCCTCGCGCATAGCGCTCCGCCGGGAAGTCCTGCGTGTAGCCGTAGCCGCCGAACACCTGCACGGCATCTGTGGTGACATTCATCGCGGCATCGGTGGCGATTAGTTTGGCGACACTTGCCTGACGCGAGTGGGGGAGTCCGGCATCGCCGCGCCGCGCGGTAGGTCGCGCGCGCCGAATCCACGGCCGCGGCCATATCGGCGAGTACGAAACCGGGGCTCTGATGGTCGATGATGTGGCGGCCGAAATCGAGGGTGCGCTGCGCGAGTCCCGTCGCGATCGCCGCAATGCCGAGGCGACCCGAGTCCAGAGCGCTGAATGCGATCGAAAGCCCTTGTCCCTCAACATCTATCAGTCTTTCCGCAGGTAAAAAGGCATTGTCGTAGGCGGCGGTGGTCGGAATTCCACGCAGCCCATCTTCTCTTCGGACTTACCGGAACTCAGACCTTCGGTGTCGCTGGGCGCCAGGAAACAGGAGATGCCGCGCGAACCCTCGCCGGTCCTGGCGAAGTTCGCCGCCACCGAACTCCTCCGGATACGGCAGGCTCAGCAATCCCGCCGCGCCGAGTGCGGGGAAGACGCCGTCCGGAAAGGTTCCGGTCCTCTCGGATTCGACCACGCGTGGCTCGAGCACCTTGTCGGCGATATCGCGGGTGAGCTCGATCAGGCTGCGGGCCTCGGGCGTCGGCGGCATCCGGTCAACAGGCATATCACCTGCCTACCCGGTCGGTGCGGGGGCGCGACAGTGTGGCGAAGGTGTGTCCAATTGGACACACCTTCGCCGCCCAAATCGGGCACAACGCACGCGCGCGCGTAAATGGCGTGTCCGCAATCAGCGGTAATTCATCTTCGCTATGCGAAACTTGGCCCCGCCACACTTCTGCACTCCTCACCCTGGGAGGACTGTCCATGAAGAATTCTGTTGCGCCACTGGAGCTACCCGAGCCGTTGGTCATAACGCTCGGAAATCTCAAAGGCGGCGTCGGCAAGACGACATCAGCGTTTTTCTTGGCCGCATATTTCGCACAGGTCCACGAATTGCGTGTGCTAGTCATCGACGCCGACCCGCTCAGTCAGACCGGATATTCCTGGTACCGGCGCCTGCTCAAGGGCGGGATCGAGGTGCCGTTCAAGTTGATCGCCTTCCCGTCGCGACATGTCGACGATTGCATTACCGACAATGCAGGGAAATTCGACGTGATCATCATCGATGCCGGTGGTGAGTCGGCCGAGATATTCAAGGCGGCGATACCGCAGAGCGATGAGCTGATTCTGTTGACCAGTGTCAGCCCATCGGAGGTCAAGCGGGTGCCGAGTACGTATAAGGCCGCCGAGGAGGCCGCGGCCGATAGCGGCCGCGAGATCCGGGTGCGGGTACTGATGACCAAGGTGCCGGTGACGATTAAGAACGGCGTGAACGTCTCGACCGAATACCGCACGCAGCGCAGAAATCTGGAGGATGCGGGCTATGACGTATTCGGATCCTATTTGAGCGCGTGGAAGTGGTATCGGGAGGCGGCCGACGGGGAGGTCGGTGACGGCGCCGAGAATCCGATCGTGGATCTCGGCGAATATCGGCAGGTCGGCGAGGAGTTGGTGAGTCCGTACCGGGTCGCGGTGGAGGTGCCCGCCTGATGCCTCCGCAGCGTAGGAAGGGTTCCATCGGTAAGGGCTCGATCGGCGGCGCGAATCCGCTGGCCGATAGCGCCGAGCACACGCCCCCGGTATCCCCGCTGCGGGATGCCGAGTGGCGAACGGTCCCGCTGAGCGCGGCGTCGCTGGAGGTAATCGCGCCGCCGGCCGAGGCGAATGTATTGACGATGCCGCTGCCCGCGCCGAACGAAACCGCGCCGGACGAACCGCTCGACGAGCGCGAGCAGGCCCAGTTGACGGCTTGCGAATCCTCGATCGATGGCCTGCGCGTCGCCTTCTGGTCGGCCGGACGCGCGCTGCAAATAGTGCGCGACGGTCGGCTCTACCGGGATCGGCACGCGAGCTTCGACGAGTATGTGGAGCAGCGCTGGGATATGCAGCGGTCATACGCGCACAAGCTGATTCGGGCCTGGCCGCTCGCCGCCAAATTGCATCCTGTTGCGCCCGCTATCAATGAGGGGCAGGTTCGGGAACTGCTACCAGTGGCCGCGCAGCACGGCGAAGACGCGGCGGTAACCGTGTACACCACGATTGCCGGTGCCGATGATGTGAAGGTCACTGCGGGCAAGCTTCGCGAGGCCGTCGCGCTGCTGCCCGAGCGGTTCGACAAGGATGAGGTGGTCGAATTGCTACAGGCGTGGCTGCGCGGGGATTTGCGCCACCGGTCGAATGAGCGGGCCGTCGATCTGTTCGCGGCGGTGGAATCGCGGTTCGCCGCGCTGACGCGACGAGTTGTCAAGGGCTCGAACAATGATCCGGCGGCGGCGCGCGAATTCGCCGCGAAACTGCGCACTCTCGCCGAACAGATCGAGGAGCAGATCATCGCCTGAGTCGTTTTGGAGTGCCGAATGCCCCGTCGCGGAAGCGGTTCCCCGGCGGGGCATTTCGTTTTAGTTACACTTTTGTTATCGTTAATGCGCGTGTCGTGTCGTCTAATTGGTGATTATTGCGCGAAATATGGCGATCGGATCCGCTGGACTACAGATCACCGTGATGGTTTTCGAATTCATTCGAGGTCTTGGTGAAGTCCCACACGCCAATGCAGTTCGGCGTCGCACGGCGAGCCAGGAACTTCGATACGAGCATCGGAGGACCGGATCATGGCATCAACTACGGAGGGTCGATATTCTCGGTTCCTGCGGCGCGCGCTCCCATGGGCCGTCGGCGCGGGAGTCATCGCGGGCGCGGCAATCGTCGCGACTCTGCTCGCAGGAGGTCAAGCGTCAGCGAAACCGCTGACAGTTCCAGGTATCGGGGCATTCGAAGTCCCGGAACAGTTTTCGATTCCCGACATCGCGGTTCCGACGGATGGGCAATCGTTGCCCGCTCCGATTCCCGCGGTAGCGGATTCCGTCGCGTCTTCGGAAATCGCGCCCGCTGAAGTTCCGGGGAAGGAGCTTTCGGCGCCACTCGCGGATCCCGCGCAACTCGATGTGCCGCTCGGGGTTCCGAGTAATGAACTTTCTATTCCACCAATGATTCCGGGCGCGACGTTCTCGACGCCCCTGGCGATTTTGAATATCGAGCGTTCTGCACTTCCATTGTTTTCCGCTATTGAGGTTTCTCCTTCGAGTGACGCGCCTGTCGCGATAAAGGGCAAGGAGCTCGCTGCGCCGCTTCCGGGTTCCGAACTTGCGGTGCC
>NZ_JBITIL010000005.1:175020-713281 GCF_044458905.1 Nocardia sp. NPDC050408
CGTTGCGGGCTTTGGGTATCGAGCGGGCGATGCTTCCGCTGGTTCCTGCGGTTGAGAACTCTATTGCTCCTTCGGGGGCCGCATCTGTTGCGGTGCGGGGCAAGGAGCTCGCTGCGCCGCTTTCGGGTCTTGAACTTGCGGTGCCGTTGCGGGCTTTGGGTATCGAGCGGGCGATGCTTCCGCTGGTTCCTGCGGTTGAGAACTCTATTGCTCCTTCGGGGGCCGCATCTGTTGCGGTGCCGGGCAAGGAGCTTTCTGAGCCGCTGACAGTTTCAGGTCCTGAGTTCGCGGTTCCGCTGCGGGCCATGGGTGTCGAGTGGTCGGCGCTCCCAGTGATCCCCGCGGTCGAGAATCTCATCGGTGTCTCCGGGGTCGCGCCTGTCGAGATCCGCGGGCAGGAACTTTCGATCCCGCTGGCGCTTCCGGGTGCGGAAATCTCGATACCCATCGGGGTGCTCGGGTTGGAGCGGCCGGCTCCGCTCGCGATACCCGGTGCGGAACGGGACGGGCCGCATGCGGCTCCAGGAGTGAAACGCTCACTGCCTTTCGTTATTCCGTGGGGCGAACGTTCCGCCCCGCCGGTGCCCACCGAGGTGCCCGGCGCTGAGCTTCCGGCGACGATTCCGGGAACCGGGATTACGGTCCCCGCAGACATGTTCCGCAGCGAACTCGCATTCCTCAGCGGTGTTCTCGGCATCAAGCCACCTCCCACGACAACCGCGCCCGCGGTGTCGCCGGAACGCACGCACGGCGCGATCGCCGTCGAGGCAGCACGCGGCAAGGTCGGCACCGACTACAGCATGGGCGCGACGGGGCCGGATGCCTTCGACTGCTCCGGGTTGGTGCAGTGGTCGTACCGGCAGGCCGGGGTGAAGGTGCCGCGCACCAGCTATGAGCAGCTTTCCTCGGGCACCCCGGTTTCCCGGGACGAGTTGGAGCCCGGTGATGTGGTGTCCTTCTACGACGGCAGCCACTCGGCCCTCTATGCCGGTGACGGCAAGGTCATCCACGCATCCACCTATGGGACCGGTGTGATCATGTCGCCGATGTCCTCGATGCCCTACGCGGGTGCCCGTCGGTACTGACGCTGAACCAATGAGCTGAGGTTGACCGGTCTGTCGGCGGCCGAGCAGAGGGTGTCGCCGTCGGGCCGATCCGAAGGGGCCGGTTCCATCGAAGGCAGCATAGTTCTATTATCTGCGTATGAATGCAGATAGTGAGCCGCTGCGACCATCGATCGCGGAGGACCAGGTCCGTCTTGTCGTCGAGGTCTTCCGCATGCTGGCCGATTCGACCCGCGTACAGATCCTGTGGGCGTTGGTCGACCGGGAACTCTCGGTCAACGATCTGGCCGATCACATCGGCAAACCCGGCCCCTCGGTATCGCAACACCTGGCCAAGCTGCGCATGGCTCGGCTGGTTCGGACCCGCCGTGCCGGAACCACCATCTTCTACAGCCTGGAGAACGAACACGTCCGCCAGTTGGTCGTGGATGCGGTGTACAACGCCGAACACGCGGGCCCCGGCGTACCCGCGCATCACCGCGGCGCTGGTTCCGTACGCGAACTGCCTGCTCGCGATCAGGCGGTGGCGGAATGAGTCACGAACGCAATCCCGAACGCTGGCAAAGCATTTCGCGCCGTTACCACCACGGGCAAGCGCAGGGCGCGGACGGCGACCACGGGAATGTGCACGGTACCGGTGATGACCACGACCATGCGCAGGGTGCGGACCGTGGACACACGCAGGACGCGGACCGCGACCACGGGAATGCGCAGGGTGCGGGCCATGGTCATGACCACACCCACGGGGCGCATCGTGACCACGACCATCCGGGTGGATTGCGGGGTGCGCTGCGCGAGATCTTCGTGCCGCACAGTCACGATGCCGCCGACAGTGTCGACGATGCGTTGGAGTCCAGTGCTGTCGGAATTCGGGCGGTGAAGATCAGCCTGGCGGTGCTCGGGCTGACCGCGGTGCTGCAGGTGTTGATCGTGGTGGTTTCCGGTTCGGTTGCGTTGGCGGCGGACACTATTCACAACTTCTCCGATGCGCTGACTGCCGTGCCGCTGTGGATCGCGTTCGCGCTCGGTCGGCGGGCGGCGACGCGGCGGTATACCTATGGGTTCGGGCGGGCCGAGGATCTGGCCGGGTTGTTCGTGGTCGGGATGATCACGTTGTCCGCGATCATCGCCGGGTACGAGGCGGTGCGCAGGCTGATCGAGCCGGTGCAGATCCAGCATCTGAGTTGGGTTGCGGCGGCGGGGCTCATCGGGTTTGTCGGCAACGAGACCGTTGCGCTGTATCGGATCAGAGTGGGGCGTCGGATCGGCTCGGCGGCGCTGGTGGCCGATGGATTGCATGCGCGGACAGATGGATTCACCTCTTTGGCGGTGTTGGTCGGTGCGGGCGGTGTCGCGCTCGGCTTTCCGCTCGCCGATCCGCTTGTCGGACTATTGATTACGGTCGCGATCCTGGCGGTATTGCGCACAGCCGCGCGAGATGTGTTCCGCCGCTTGATGGATGGCGTCGAGCCCGCCCTGGTGAGTACCGCGGAGCGGGCGTTGGTCGCCGAACCCGGTGTGCTCGGCGTGCGCAGCCTTCGGATGCGCTGGATCGGCCACCGCCTGCACGCGGATGTCGAACTGGATGTCGCTCCGACCATCACCTTGGCCGACGCCCACCGCCTGGCGCACGGTGCCGAGCACACCCTCACCCATGCCGTGCCCAAACTCGACACCGTCCTCGTTCACGCCTACCCCGCTCACTCCGCGGTCTGACAGGCCGTCGAGCGTAAGTCGGATGGCGGCTCTCAGTGAATCCGCCGTGCTTGAACCCAAACCCCTGGGGACCGCCTTTCGACTCGCCTCGCGAGATCGCGGCCGGGTGGACAAACTGAGGGCACCTGCCTGCTGATGTATCGGCGATGGGGGCCGCTGGGGCGTCCTACTCTTGGGTAGCATCCCCGGTGTGATGTGGCTCATGGTCGGCAGGCCGCCGTAGCCACCGAAGAAAAGGAGTACCGATGTTGAGCACCATGCAGGACGAGCCGTTGTCGCTGGCGACGTTGCTGCGCTACGCATCGACGTTCATGGGCGATTCCACCGTCTCGACCTGGACCGGCACCGGCGTACGCACCATGACCTACCGCGAGCTCGGAACCGAATCGGCTCGCCTGGCAAATGCGTTGCGCGGCTTGGGGATTGGTGACGGCGATCGGGTCGGCACCTTCATGTGGAACAACAACGAGCATATGGTCGCCTATATCGCGGTACCCGCGATGGGCGCGGTGCTGCACGCGCTCAATATCCGGCTCTTCCCGGAGCAACTCGTCTTCGTTGCCAATCACGCCGAGGATCAGGTGGTGATCGTCGACGGCACGCTGGTGCCGATGTTCGCCCAGTACCTGCCCAATCTGAAGACCGTCCGCCACGTCATCGTGGCCAATGGCGATGCCGCCGCGCTGCAGGCCCCCGAGGGCGTCCAGGTGCACTCCTACACCGAATTGCTGGCCGCGCAGCCGGATACCTTCGACTACCCGGTGATCGATGAGCGATCCGCCGCCGCAATGTGCTACACCTCCGGCACCACCGGCGACCCCAAGGGTGTGGTGTATTCGCACCGCTCCAACTGGTTGCACGCCATGCAGGTGTGCCAGCCGACCAGCATGGGCTTCTCCAACCGCGACTATGTGCTCGCCATCGTCCCACTGTTCCATGCCAATGCCTGGGGTCTGCCCTATGCGGCGCTGATGTCGGGTGCGAATGTCCTCATGCCCGACCGCTTCCTGCAGCCCGGTCCGCTGCTGGAGCTGATGGCTGTCGAGAAGCCGACCTTCGCCGCCGCGGTTCCGACCATCTGGGGCGGCGTACTCGCCGGACTGGCCGCCAAGCCGCAGGACATCTCGCATCTGCGTTCGGTGGTCGTCGGCGGTTCGGCGGTGCCGCCGTCGATGATGCGCGCCTTCGAGGAAAAGCATGGCGTTCGCATCCTGCACGCCTGGGGAATGACCGAGACCTCCCCCCTCGGCAGTGTCGCGCATCCGCCCGCCGGGGTGACCGGCGAGGACGAATGGGAGTACCGCTTCACCCAGGGCCGTTTCCCGGCGAGCGTGCAGGCCCGCTTGGTCGGCGATGACGGCCGCGTGGTCCCCAATGACGGTGAGTCGCTGGGCGAGTTGGAAGTTCGCGGTCCCTGGATTACCGGGTCGTACTACTCGCCGGATGGCGCGGTGATCGATCCCGATAAGTTCGACAATGGCTGGCTGCGCACCGGCGATGTCGGCAAGATCAGCCCGGACGGCTATCTCACCCTGGTCGATCGCTCGAAGGATGTCATCAAGTCCGGCGGCGAATGGATCTCCTCGGTCGATCTGGAGAACGCGGTCATGGGGCACCCGGCCGTCGCCGAGGCCGCGGTTATCGGTGTGCCGGACGAGAAGTGGGACGAGCGCCCGCTCGTCGCGATCGTGCTCGCCGAGGGGGCCGAGACCAAACCGGAGGAACTGCGCGACTTCCTCGCCGACAAATTCGCCAAATGGCAACTGCCGGAACGGTGGACCTTCATTGCTGAGGTCCCCAAGACCAGCGTCGGCAAATTCGACAAGAAGCGCCTGCGCGCCCAGTACGCCGACGGTGACCTGACCGTCACCACACTGTCCTAGAACGCCGAACCCGCGTCACCACTTCAGCATCGGCAGTGGTGACGTGGGGTGCGTCCGGATTCGTTCAGCGGCCAGTCGGACCAACCGGCGGTGGAAGCCCTTGTCGGGGTACCGCTTCGCCAGTTCGCGGTAGGCGGAGCGAGGTATCCCGAAGCGGCCGAGCAGGCCGTATTCGACGTCGATCGCATCGGCTCGGCGGAAGATCTCGATCGGGTCGGTGGCTGGACCCGCGGATCGAATTTTGTGGTGCTCGTCGATCATCGCGACGACCAGATCGGCCAAGTCGGGGCGGTCGATCTGGTCGAGCCATTGCAGTGCCAGGTCGGCGGAGGGAGCCAGGTAGTCGAAGGTGCCCGCGGTCCAGATCCCCAGATCGTGAAACGCCGCGGCAGTACGGAACTCCTCGCGAGTGCTCGGCAAGCTGCCCGCGCCACTGTCCAACAGATCGCATAGCTCCAGCACCCGCAGCACATGGTTGGTGTACGCACCGCGATCGGAGCCGAGTTGCGGCAGCCAGGGATGCAGCCGCCGATCGATCTCGTCGCGAAGATCGTTGCCGCTCATGCCAGTTCACACTACGCGTGATATCAGGTACGACGCGCTCCCGCTTCGGGGATTGAGAAGTCGATCTCGCCCGGTGTGACCATCTCGCGCATTCGCGCGACAGCAGCCGCTCGCCGAGGCGATCGATGATTTCGTGTAGGGCTGCGTTGACGGTGTTCCAACTGGTAGAGGCGCCCACGTACCGATCTGCCCGGTTAGGGGGCATTGTCGAGATCGATCACTTGTTCGCGCCATCGTGAACCTCCCGATCGGTGATATCTATTCTCAAAACTAGATATCACCAGCCCGTGATCACGCCCGCTACGCTGCGCGCAAACGCAAAGCCGACGCGGCCGATATCTCGACCGCGCCGACTTTGGCGGCCTCGGGACTAGTGCCCGTCCAGATAGCTTGCCGCCCACCCGCTCCGCTGCTCGCCGAGCATGGTGATGTGGCAGTCGATGCTGCGTTCGATGGCCCCTCCGAGCCAAGGCTCGATACGGCAGAAGCTATCTGGACTGGGGGACTAGCAGTTGCGGAGTTCCGGGCTCTGATTGAGCAGTTGGGCGCGAGTCCCGATGAAGGTGGAGTAGGTTTCGCCGCCGACGGCGGCGATTGGGAAGGCCGCTACGCGGTGGCAGTTCTGGAAGGCGAGCTTCACCTTGAAATGGCGTTCCAGGCCGCCGCGGATGGCATCGGAGGCCATGGCGCGCAGGAGTTGTCCGCGGGCCACCTCGTCGGGTGGTGGAACGACATTGTCGGCGAATTCGGCTGTGCCGGAACGCAGCTCACGTGCCACCCGGCTGACGACCTCCCAGGCGTAGGGGAGGGAGACCCGCACGACCTCGACGAAGTCGGCGTCGTCGACCTCGCCGCGTTCGGCGCGTTCGAGTAGGGCGGTTGGAACATCGAGGGACATAGCGCTCTCCTGACCTGGATGGCTGTTGCGATGCCCCTCGATTCTAAACGGAAACTGTTGTCAACAAGACTGGATTCGTCCCGAAAGTGCTGTGGTCAGCGCGGTTTTCGCATCTGCGGCCAAGGTGCGGACCAGTTCACCAGCCGGTAGCTCGGGTGCCAGCGTGTAGGTCTGGCCAGCCCACATGTTCACATCGTCCGGATTGCTCGCTGTTCGTGCGGCGGCCCGCAATGGCGCTGTGGCGTAATGGATTTCCGGATATGCGACCGGTGCCGTCGCGGAATGTTCGTCCATGAACCGATTGCGCAGCCCACGCGCCCGGCGACCGGTGAAGGCGCGGGTCAGCATGGTGGGAGTGTCGGCGCCGAGCGCCGCGCGGTGCACGGGATTGGTGCCCGCCTCCGGCGAGCGCAGGAAGACGGTGCCTAGCTGCACGCCCGCCGCACCGGCCGCGAGCGCCGCCGCGATCCCGGCACCGGTGGTGATGCCGCCGGTGGCCACGATCGGCAGGTCGACGGTCGCGCGCAGAATCTGCAGCAGCGCGAGCAAGGTGAGCGGATCGGTGGCGTCATCGGCGACGCGATCGATGAAGGTGGCGCGATGCCCGCCCGCCTCCGCGCCCTGGGCGACCAGCACATCGGCCCCCGCCGCGACCGCGATGCGGCCCTCGGCGGCCGAGGTGACCGTCACCCACACTTCCGAACCGACCTCGTGCAACCGCGCGACCTCGTCGGCGCTCGGGCAGCCGAAGGTGAAGGTGACCACCGCGACCGGCGCCTTGATGAGCAGCTCCAGCTTGGCGTCCCAATCGTCGGTGTCGTACTTCGGCGTGCCGACCTCGTGGGTGTGGCCCAATTCGGCGAGGTAATCGGCGAAATCCGCGGGCGTGGTGGTGGAGCCCGGGGTGAAGAGGTTCACGCCGAACGGCGCGGTGGTCAGTTCTCGGGTGGCCGCGAGTCGCGCCGCGGTATCGGTCGCGGTCAGGTATCCGGCGGCCAGCAGGCCGAGCCCGCCCGCCGCGGAGACCGCCGCCGTCAACTCCGGCGTTGATGGCCCGCCCGCCATCGGCGCAAGCACGATCGGAACGCTCAACTCGTTGAGGATCACCGGTCCATTGTGGCGTATCGGTCACGGCATCGTGATACCGGCCCAGGCGTCTGACCAGGCCCTAAACGGCGACTTTTGCCGAGAAGGTTGCGAAATGGTCACGGCGGGGTAGAGTTCCCGTCACAACGGATGCCGAAACGTTACAAACTTTCCGAAGCCGTTGAGCAACTGTAGGTCGAGCGCTAGGACCAGCTTTGTCGCAGCATCGGGTAGGCCCCAGTTCCATAACCGTCATGAGCCTCATCGGCGACGGCGTTGCGGGTCGGCCGACGCGGCATCGCGCCGGGCCGTCGACCAGCGACAGGGTGAAGGTCGCGGCCGGTGTCGCCGTCGCAGCCGGCGCCCTCATCGGCACCGCAGCCCAGGTCGCGCCTGCAATTGCCGCCCCACTCCTGCCGGGTGCGCACGACGGGGACGAGGAAGCCGCCGCGCCCATCACGTTCAAGGGCACGGCCGAGTTACCCGTCGAAGAGGTCAAGGCCGCTGCCCCGGTCGCTGAAGCCGCGCAGGCCCTCGCCACTCCGGTGGCCGCGCCGATCGCGGACCCCGTCCCCACTCCGTTCGGCATCAGCAATCTGCCGCCGGAGATCGCGGGCCCGCTCGCCCAGGTCGAACAGGTCCTCAAGGGCGCGCAGCAGCAGTTCACCCCGGCACCCGCGGTGCGTCCGGTGGCCGGTGAGATCAGCTCCGGATTCGGTTCCCGCTGGGGCGAATTCCACTACGGCCTCGACTTCGCCGATCAGCTCGGCGCGCCGATCCACTCTGTGAGCAGCGGCACCGTCATCGAGGCGGGCCCGGCTTCCGGCTTCGGCCTGTGGGTGCGGGTCCAGCAGGACGACGGCACCATCGCGGTCTACGGCCACGTCAATGAGATGTTCGTGCATGCCGGGCAGCGGGTGAATGCGGGCGATGTCATCGCCACCGTCGGCAACCGCGGCAATTCGACCGGACCGCATCTGCACCTGGAGATCTGGGATCAGGGCGGCAACAAGGTCGACCCGATGCCGTACTTGGCGGCCAAGGGTGTGCCGCTGCAGTGGGGCCCGTCGGCGCACTGATTTTCTTGTCCGGCTTGATATTCCGACGATCACAACGGCCCCGTGGGGACCGTACGGTCGTTAGGCTCGCTTTGTGACTGCGCTGGGCGATATCTTCGAGCCTGGATCACCGCATGGGCGAACCTACGCCGTGCTGGTGCATCATCCGCGATCCAGCCTGGGCGAGGTCGCCGAATATCTGGGCGTCTCGAAGGAGACCGCCGCCGCATCGCTGGAGGTATTGACCGACCTGCAGGCCGCGGTCGGTCAACTCTCCGCCGACGGCGAGGCCATCTGGGACGCGCACGCCCCCGAATCGCTATCGGAGGCCGAGGCGCGGCGCAGGCAGCACGAGATCAACCAGATGCACGCCGCGGCTGCGCGACTGAGCGAGACGTTCCGCTCGGTGCGCCGCTCACCGCGCACCAATGGCGCGATCGTGCCGGTTTTCGAACGCCTGGAAATGCTCGCGGATTTCGAGGAGGTCCAGACCTCGGCCCGCCACACGGTCAAGGTGATCGAACGCGGTCCCTATCTCAGCGATCCGGAACGCGAGCGACAACTGTTCCTGCTCAAGCGCTCTCGGATCGGTGACGGCATCCGCTACCAGACGCTATATCAGGATACTATTTACCAGGATGCCGAAAGGTTGCGGCACGCGCTGTCCACCAATGCCAGTGGGGCACAGGCGCGCACCCTGCCCGAGCCGCCGTTCAAGCTGATCATCAGCGATGACGAGCGGGCGAGCCTGGTGTTGCACGCGGATGAGCGCCGCCCGGATCCGATGGGTTTGCGCATTACCGGATCGCCCGGATTGCGGTTGCTGGTGAAGACTTTCGATGTGCTGTGGTCGCTGGCGGCGCCGATTTCGGTGAATCCGGCCGCCGACGAACTCGACGAGCGGGATAAAGCGATTCTGACCCTGATGGGCCTGGGTGCGACCGATGACACCATCGCGCGCCGACTCGGCATGTCCCGTCGAACCGTGGTCCGGCGCACCGCGCGGCTGCTGGAGCGGCTCGGTGCGAGCACCCGGTTCCAAGCGGGCGTGCAGGCGACCAGGCGCGGATGGCTGTAGCACTGGCAAGTGAACGCTCGAGTGGACAACATGGGACGAATGCTGAACGATCAATGTCCCGGGAAGTTTGAGGGCTTGTGTCACAACGGATTCGGAGCTAGCGCCATGCACTTCGTGTTCGCGGACAGTTAGCTCTCATCGCTACGGTTACCCGATTGCATTGCGCAGGAAGCGAATGCGGCGGCGGAATTCCGCGTGCGGCAGATCGCCTCTGGCGTATGTTAGATGTGAAAGGTTAATGGTTGAGAATGGATAGAGCGAGTCGATCTGTTCGGACCAACCGTCGGCGCCGTGCCAGCGCCCCACTCTTCGGACAGCTGCTCACCGCGGCCGTCGAATCCGCCGCCGATGCGGTGGCGGTTCGCTTCAACCCGACCGGCGATCCGGCCGACCAGCGTGAGTTGACCTATCGCGAATTCGACGAGGCGTCTTCGCGGCTGGCCTGGGAACTGATTGCGCGGGGCATCGGACCCGGTGACATTGTCGCTACCGCGCTGGCCCGCTCGGTCGAGTCCGTGCTCGCGGTATGGGCGATCGCGAAGACGGGTGCGGCCTATGTCCCGGTCGATCCGGCCTATCCCCCGGAGCGAATCGCGCACATGGTCGCGGACTCCGGCGCTGCGCTCGGTCTGACCACTGCGGCGCATCGCGCGGCGCTGGGCACATCAGTTGATTGGGTCGAGCTCGATGATCCCGTTGTGGCCGAGCGGGTTGCCGCACAGCCGCAGCGGCCGGTTTCCTATGCCGATCGGGTGCGGCGTTTGGACGAGCGGCATCCGGCCTATGTCATCTACACCTCCGGTTCCACCGGGCGACCGAAGGGCGTCGTGGTGACGCACGCCGGGTTGGCCGGGTTGGCCGCGATCGGTCAGCGGTATGCGCTGAACGACGATTCGCGGGTGACGCATCTGAGTTCGCCGAGCTTCGACTTCTCGCTGATGGAGCTACTTTTCACGTTCTCGGCGGGTGCGACGCTGGTGATCGCGCCGCCGACGGTATTCGGCGGTGCCGAACTCGCGGATCTGCTGCGCCGGGAACGGGTCACCCATCTGCTGATCACTCCGGGTGCGCTGGGATCGGTCGATCCGGCCGGACTGGACGAACTGCGGGTCGTGGTCACCGGTGGCGACAAGCTCGGCGCCGAACTCGTCGAGCGCTGGGCGCGGGACGGGCGGGCCGTTTTCAATGCCTATGGCCCGACCGAGGTCACTGTCATGGTCACGACCGGTCAGATGGAACCCGGCACACCGGTCACGCTCGGCGGCACCGTCGCCGGGGTCGGGGCCTTTGTGCTCGATTCGCGCTTGCGGCCGGTGCCATCGGGAGTCGTCGGCGAGCTGTATCTGGGCGGACCCGCGCTCGCACAGGGCTATCTCGGACGTCCCGAGCTGACCGCGCAACGGTTCGTGGCCAGTCCGTTCGGCGCGGAAGCCGGTGCGCCGGGTGCGCGACTGTACCGGACTGGAGATCTGGTGCGGCGCAATGAAACCGGTGTGCTCGAGTACCTGGGCCGGTCCGATTTCCAGGTGAAGATTCGCGGTCTGCGCATCGAACTCGGGGAGATCGATAACGCGCTCACCACGCATCCGGATGTGGATTTCGCGGCCACGCTCGGCAAGACATTGCCTTCTGGGACGACCGCGCTCGTCTCCTATGTGCTGCCCCGCACCGATGCCATCGTGGATACCGCCGAGCTCGTGGCCACGCTGGAGCGAAAGCTGCCGAAGTACATGGTGCCCACGGCCATTGTGGTACTCGACGAACTACCGCTTACGCCGGTGGGCAAGCTGGACCGCGCCGCGCTGCCCGATCCGGTTTTCGAGGCGCGGGAGTTCCGTGCGCCGTCCACACGAGAAGAGCAGGTTGTTGCCGAGGTGTACGCGGAGCTATTGCGTGCCGACGGTGTGGAAGTCGGTGTTGATAACAACTTCTTCGAAGTCGGTGTTGATGACGACTTCTTCGAACTCGGCGGCAACTCGCTGCTGGCCGCGCAGGCCGCCGCGCGCATCGGTACCGCGCTGGGCACCCGGGTGCCGGTGCAGTTGGTATTCGAGGCACCCGGAGTCGCCGAACTCGCGCAGCGCGTGACAGTACTTGCGGCGGCCGGACATACTTTGCGCGCGCAACCGCGCCCGGATCGGATTCCGCTCTCCTACGCACAGCAGCGCATGTGGTTCCTGAACCGCTTCGATCCGACCAGCGGTGTCAACAACATTCCGCTGGCGGTGCGCTTGTCCGGGGTGCTCGATGTCGAGGCGCTGCGTGCGGCGGCGCGCGATCTGGTGGCGCGCCACGAGGTACTGCGTACGGTGTATCCGGAGATCGATGGCGCGGGGATGCAGGTCGTCTTGCCGATCGATGATGCTCGCGCGGTGCCGGAGCTCGAGGTGGTGTCCGCGAGCGCGGCCGAGTTGCCCGAGCTGGTCATCAGCGCCGCCGTCGCGGGTTTCGATGTCGCCGTCGCGCCGCCGATCCGGCTGCGCGTGGTAAAGCTGGGTGAGACCGAGCAGGTGCTGGTGTGCGTGGTGCACCACATCGCGGCCGACGGTTTCTCCATGGGGCCGCTGGCGCGGGATCTGATGTCCGCCTATTCGACTCGGGTGCGCGGTGCCGGGCCGCAGTGGCAGCAGCTCGACGTGCAGTACGCCGATTATGCGATCTGGCAGCGTGCGATGCTCGGCGCGGAGGACGACGCGGAATCGCTGCTGGCGCAGCAGATCGCCTTCTGGCGCACCGAATTGGCCGGACTGCCCGAGCAATTGGCGCTACCCACCGATCGGCCGCGTCCGGCGGTGCTGTCCAGTAGCGGCGCCGTCTTCGCTTTCGAGATCGACGCCGAGGTGCATACCGCGCTCGAACGGATTGCCCGCGAGCATCATTCGACGCTATTCATGGTGGTGCACGCGGTGCTCGCGGTGCTGCTGTCCCGACTGGCGGCAACCACCGATGTCGCCATCGGAACCCCTGTTGCCGGTCGTGGGGATGCCGCACTCGACAATGTCATCGGAATGTTCGTCAATACGCTGGTGCTACGCGGCGAGGTCGACCCCGAACTATCGTTCGACGATTTGCTGCGTAACTTCCGGCGCGCCGATGTGGCGGCCTTCGGACATGCGGATGTGCCGTTCGAGCGATTGGTCGAGCTGCTCGACCCGGTGCGTTCGATGGCCCGGCATCCGCTGTTCCAGGTGATGCTGACGTTCCAGAACATGGAGCGGCCCGAGCTGGAGTTGCCCGGCCTCACCGTTTCCGGCATCGATCTGGGTGTGGTGCAGGCGAAGTTCGATCTCGAGCTGACCGTCGTGCCGCGCGAGGACCATGGTGCGGCGAACGGTCTTGCGGCATCGTTCACCTATGCCACCGACCTTTTCGACGAAGCTACGGTGGCCGGGTTCGCTCAGCGCCTGAATCGGGTGCTGGCGGCGGTGGCCGAGGATCCGCACCGGGTGGTCGGGGAAATCGAACTGCTCGCGCCCGCCGAGCGGCAGCGGATGCTGCGGGACTGGAACGACACCGCGCACCCGGTCGTCCCGGAACTGCTGCTCGACGGATATCGCCGTGCCGTGCAGGCACATCCGGATGCGATCGCGGTGGCCTACGAGGGGATCGAGCTCACCTATCGCGAATTCGATGAGCGGGTCAATCGGCTCGCACGGCGGTTGATCCAGCGGGGCGTCGGTGCGGAAGCACTAGTGGGACTGGCGGTTCGGCGTTCGATCGACCTGGTGGTCGGCATGTATGCGATCGTCACGGCCGGTGGTGCGTATGTGCCGTTGGATCCGGACCATCCGGCGGAGCGGATAGCGCATATTCTCGATACCGCCGCACCCGTCTGTGTGCTGACCACGACCGCGGATGTCGTCGAGGTATCGGATACGCCGCTCGTTTACCTGGATACCGGTGAGCTGACAGCATTCTCGGGCGATCCGGTGCTGCCGACGGAACTGCTGCGTCCGGTTTCGCTGGATAATCCCGCGTACGTCATCTTCACCTCGGGTTCCACCGGCCGCCCGAAAGGTGTTGCGGTCACCCACGCGGCCATCAATAACCAGATCGAGTGGATGCTCGCGCACTACCCGCTCGGTTCCGACGATGTGTATCTGCAGAAGACCGCCACCACATTCGACGTGTCCCTGTGGGGGTACTTCGTGCCGTTGCGGGCCGGTGCGAAGTTGGTAGTGGCCACTGCCGACGGTCACCGCGATCCGGTGTATCTCGCGGAAACGATTGCCGCGCAACGTGTCACTGTCACCGACTTCGTGCCGTCCATGCTGACGGTATTCGCCGCACATCTACCTCCCGGGTCCTGCCCGACACTGCGCGATATCTTCGTGATCGGTGAGGCATTGCCGCCGGAGACGGTGACCGCGCTGGGTGCGGTATCGGATGCGGCTGTGCACAACCTGTACGGGCCGACCGAGGCGACGGTGTCGATTACCGCATGGCGCGCGTCCGCGAGCGAGCAGACCACCGTGCCGATCGGCCTGCCGCAGTGGAATTCGCAGGTCTACGTGCTGGATTCGCGATTGCGACCGGTGCCGGCGGGAGCGGTCGGTGAGCTGTATTTGGCCGGGGTGCAGCTGGCGCGCGGGTACGTCGCAAGACCGGATCTCACGGCGGATCGTTTCGTCGCCGACCCGTTCACCGCTGGGGCTCGGATGTATCGCACCGGTGACCTCGTGGTGTGGCGGGAAGATCCGCGCCGGTTGGAGTACTTGGGCCGCAGCGACTTCCAGGTGAAGTTCCGTGGTCAGCGCATCGAACTCGGCGAGATCGAGACCGCGCTACTCGCCCAACCTTCGGTCAGCCAAGCTGCGGCGCTGGTGGCGACCGGTGATCAGCTGGTCGGATATGTGGTGCCGCGGCCGGGGCAACAGGTCGAACCGCAGGAGTTGCGGGCCGCGGTGGCCGAAGTGCTTCCGGCGTATATGGTTCCGGCCGCCATTGTGGTGCTGGATGCCTTCCCGCTCAACACCAGCGGCAAACTGGATCGCAAGGCACTACCCGCGCCGACCTTCGCCGCACGCGAGTTCCGCGCCCCGATCACTGCGACAGAGGAGATCGTCGCCGCCGTCTTCGCCGAGGTGCTGGGCATCGAGCGGGTCGGCCTCGATGACGACTATTTCGCACTCGGCGGTAATTCCCTGCTGGCCACCCGGGTCGTCGCGCGTATCAACGATGCGCTCGATGCTGTATTTACCAACCCCACCGGCGGCCATTCCCCTGGTGTCGCCGTGCGCGACCTGTTCGAGACCCCGACTGTCGCCGCACTCGCCGCCGGAATCATCCCCGGTGCGGGCCGTTCCACCGCCGAGCGGGTACCGCTCACCCGAACCGAGCGCCCGGAGCTGGTGCCGCTTTCCCTTGCCCAGCAACGGATGTGGGTGCTCAATCGGATCGATCCGGAATCTCCGGCATACAATCTGCCGTTCGCGATCCGGTTGACCGGCGAGCTCGATGTCGCGGCGTTGCGACAGGCCGTCGAGGACGTGTTGGTGCGACACGAGGCGCTGCGCACCCGGTTCCCGACGGCGGGTACCGGCGGACAGGCGTATCAGGAGATTCTGCCTGCCGCCGAGGTGCTGCCCGATGGACTGGAGGTCGAGACCGTCACCGATGTGCTCGGTCGGGTCGTCGAGCTGGTGTCGGCCGGATTCGATGTGACCGAAGAGGTTCCGGTGCGGGCTCGGCTATTGGCCGACGGGGACCAGTATGTGCTCGTCGTTGTGGTGCACCACATTTCGGCCGACGGTGCCTCGCTTGCCCCATTGGCCCGTGATCTCGTGACCGCATATCTCGCCCGCGTCGGTGGTGCGGCACCCGGCTGGTCGCCACTGCCGGTGCAGTACGCGGATTTCGCGCTCTGGCAGCGCAAGGTCATCGGCACCGATGACGACGAGAACTCGGTGGCCGCAGGACAATTGGCGTACTGGCGTCAGCAGCTCGCCGGACTCTCGAACGCACCGGTGCTGCCGCTGGATCGGCAACGTCCGGTAGCGTCGTCGGGCCGCGGCGCGGCGATCGGCTGGACCATGCCGGCCGAGGTGCACGAGGGTCTGATCCGGATTGCACGCGAGCATCGATCCTCGGTGTTCATGGTGGTGCACGCGGCGCTGGCCGTGCTGCTCGCCCGGCTGTCGGGTGGTTCGGATATCGCCATCGGCACGCCGGTTGCCGGGCGTGGTCAGCGGGCGCTGGACGAGTTGGTCGGCATGTTCGTCAATACGCTGACGCTGCGCACATCGGTCGAGCGCGGCATGGCATTCGACGAGCTGGTCGAGCAGACGCGTGCGACGGATCTGGCCGCATTCGCGCATGCGGATCTGCCGTTCGAGCGGGTGGTCGAGGTGGTCTCCCCGGGGCGGCCGTTGTTCCAGGTAATGCTCGTCTTCCAGAATCTCGAACAACCGAGTCTGGAACTGCCGGGACTGACCGTCGCGGCATTGGATGCGGGCGATGTCGTCGCGAAGTTCGATTTGCAGGTGGTCGTCGAACCGCGCCTGCGGGCGGATGGGACGCCGGACGAGCTTGTCACGGTATTCACTTACGCCACAGACCTTTTCGAAGAATCGACGGTGCGCGGACTCGGACGCATGCTGGAGCGCATTCTGACCGCGGTAGTCGCCGATCCGGGCGTGCGTATCGGCGGCATCGATATTGTCGACGAGCAGGATCTGGTGCCCACCGCGACCGATGCCACGGCGACCACCGATGGCACCGAGCTGACCCACCTGCTGACCGCCGCCGTGGAGGACGATCCGGACGCACCCGCGCTGGTGTGGGGCGAGCAGGAAATGCCCTACCGAAAACTCGACGCCAAGTCGTCTCAGCTGGCCAGGGTGCTGATCGGGCGTGGATGCGGTCCGGGGGCGGGGGTGGCGATCCGGCTGGATCGCGGTGCCGACTGGGCGGTGGCCGCGTGGGCGGTACTCAAGGCGGGTGCGGCGCTGGTACTGCTGCCCGCGGAAGCTTCGATACCGGATGAGCCTTCGGTGCGGGTCGGGTTGACCATTGGTGCGGGTCCGGTTGGTGACGGCATCGAATGGCTGCGTCTCGACGATGCCGCGACCAGTGCCGAAATCTCCGCGCAGTCGCTGCGACCGGTCAACCACGCCAATCGGACCGGGGTGCTCAGCGGATCCGATCCGGCCCTCGTCATTGCCGCGACCGGGGTGCGGATGAGCTACGACGAGCTGGCCACCGCGGCCGATCGCCTGCGCCTGCGCACCGGCCTGACCTTCGAATCGCGCACCTTCCAGCACGGCCGGTCCGATTCGGCGGCGATGCTGCTCGAGCTGGTGAGCGCCGGTGCGACCGGTGCCGGACTGATCGTGGTGCCCAGGATCGTGCTACGCAGCGTCGAAGACTTGGGTGCCTCGCTCGCCGAGGGGTGGGTGACGCATCTGATCGCCGATCGGGCCACACTGGCCGCCATCGATACCGCCCAGCTGGCGGATCTGCGGGCGGTGGTGCTCGAGCAGGTCACCTCCGCCGAGGTCGTGGTGCCCGAATCGGCCGAGATAGTGCCGTTGGATGAACTGCTGCCGGTGGTGTCGAGCTGAGTACATGACGGTGCCTGGGGGGGTGAGATGTAACGACAAACGCTAGGAAGTAGTCCCGGAGATGCTCGGCTTGTTCGAAGGTGTGTTGGCGTTCGCGCGCGGTGCGCGACAGGGGTTGGGCGCATGACGCGGCCGAATCGCGAGCGGCCCAACCGGGCTCGACGCCCACGGATCAAGACCTTGCCGCAATTGCTCACCACCGCCGTGGAGGGTAATCCGACCGGACCCGCGGTCGTGTTCGCGGATGCCACAGCGACATTGGCGCAGCTGAGTTATGCCGAACTCGATGATCGGTCGAACCGCTTGGCGCGCTTGCTGATCGAGCGCGGTATCGGCCCGGAGGATTTGGTCGCGGTCGGCATTGCGCGGTCGGTGGAATCGATTGTCGCGGTGTGGGCGATCGCTAAGGCCGGTGCCGGATTCGTACCCGTTGACCCGAACTATCCCGCCGATCGCGTCGCGCACATGCTGTCGGATTCCGGTGCGGCGCTGGGGCTTACGGTTGCGGCACTGGACTGTACCGTCGCGGCGGCGGATCTGCCGGACGGCCCGGAATGGGTCGCCATCGATACCTCCGACATCGCGGCATATTCGGCGGAACCGATCACCTACGCGGATCGGATCCGGCAACTGCGGGCCGAGCATCCGGCTTATGTCATCTACACCTCAGGATCGACCGGAACGCCCAAGGGGGTGGTCCTCACCCAGGCGGGGTTGTCGAATTTCTGTGATGAGCAGCGCGAGCGTTATACGCTGACCGCCGATTCGCGCACACTGCATTTCGCCTCGCCCTCCTTCGACGCATCGGTATTGGAGTTGCTGCTTGCGCTGAGTCGGGGCGCGACCATGGTCGTGGCGGCACCGACGGTGTACGGCGGCGCGGAATTGGCCGCACTGTTGCGCCGGGAGCGGGTGACGCATGCCTTCATCACCCCGGCCGCGCTCGCCTCGCTGCCCGCAGATGGACTGGACGAGCTGCGCGTAGTGGTCGCGGGCGGTGAGGCCTGTCCACCGGAGTTGGTGCGGCGCTGGGTGTTACCGATCGCGGATGGCCGCACCCGGGAATTCTTCAATGGATACGGCCCGACCGAGACCACGATCATGACGAATATCAGCGCGCCGCTGGTGCCGGGCGAACCGGTGACCATCGGTGCGCCGATCCGCGGGATCACCGAATATGTGCTGGACGAGGAGCTCGCGCCGGTGCCGGGTCGGGTTGTCGGCGAGCTCTATATTTCCGGTGCGCAGGTGGCCCGTGGCTATCACGACCGGCCGGGTCTGACCGCCGCTCGGTTCGTGGCCGACCCGTTCGGTGCGCCGGGTTCGCGGCTCTACCGCACCGGCGATCTGGTGCGGTGGACGGCCGAGCGGGAGTTGGAATACCTGGGGCGCAATGATTTCCAGGTGAAGATCCGTGGTTTCCGCATCGAACTCGGCGAGATCGATGCGGTGCTCGCCGCGCACGACGGCGTCGATTTCGTGGTCACCATCGGTCACGAACAGGACAGTGGCGCAACGATTCTGGTGTCGTATGTGCGTGCCGTCGCCGGTGCCGCGATCGATACGGCGGAACTGACCGGGTTGGCCGCAAGCAAACTGCCCGCCCATATGGTGCCGAGCGCCATTATGGTGCTCGACGAGATCCCGCTGACCCCGGTCGGCAAATTGGATCGACAGGCGCTGCCCGCACCACAGTTACGCACCAAGACTTTCCGCGCGCCGTCGGGTTCTATCGAGCCGGTAGTTGCCGAACTCTTTGCCGACGTACTTGCGCTCGAGGTGCGGGTCGGTGCCGATGACGACTTCTTCGAACTCGGTGGCAACTCACTGATCGGCACCCAGCTGATGGCGCGACTCGGCGCTGCGCTGGATGCCAGGATCCCGGTGCGTCTGCTCTTCGAGACACCGACCGTCGCCGGACTGGCCGCCGCCGTGACCGAACATGCCGGTGCCGGTGACCGCAAGGCATTGGTTGCCGGTCCCCGTCCGGAGGCGATTCCGCTGTCGCTGGCTCAGCAGCGGATGTGGTTCCTGAACCGGTTCGACACCGCGTCGGCGGCCTACAACATTCCGATCGCGGTGCGGTTGAGCGGTGCGCTCGATGTGGCCGCGCTGCGGGCGGCGGTCGCAGATCTGGTTGCGCGACACGAGGTTCTGCGGACGGTGTATCCCCACACCGATGCCGGTCCGGAACAGCTGATTTTGCCCGCGGACGAATCGGTGCCGGAGCTGACGGTTCAGACCGTTGCCGCTCAGCAGCTCGAATCCGCTGTGCGCGAACTGCTTTCCACGACATTCGATGTGACCGCAGAAGTGCCGCTGCGGGTCGGCTTGTTCGAGGTCGAGGATTCGCCCGCCGAATTCGTGTTGGCGCTGGTGGTGCACCATATCGCCGGTGACGGCACCTCGATGGGGCCGTTGACGCGTGATCTGATGACCGCCTACGCCGCACGGACGGCTGGTTCCGTGCCCGGCTGGACACCGCTGCCGGTGCAATACGCGGACTACAGCATCTGGCAGCGCGAGTTGCTGGGTAGTGAGGATGATCCGGAGTCGTTGGCAGCCGGACAGATTGCCTACTGGCGTGATGCACTCGCGGAGCTGCCCGATCAACTGGAGCTGCCGACGGATCGGCCGCGGCCCCCGGTGCAGTCGTTCGCCGGTGGCAAGGTTCCGGTGCATATCGATGCCGAAACCCATAGGGCGCTGGTCGAATTGGCGCGCGCCGAGGGCGCGACACTGTTCATGGTCGTGCACGCGGCCTTGGCGGTATTGCTGGCCCGATTGTCGGGCACCGATGACATTGCCGTCGGCACGCCCATGGCCGGTCGCGGTGAGGCGGCGCTGGACGAGCTGATCGGCATGTTCGTCAATACCCTGGTGTTCCGGACCCGGGTGGATGAATCCGGACCGTTCACCGAACTGCTCGCGCGGCAGCGTGAGACGGATCTCGGGGCCTTCGCGAATGCCGATGTGCCGTTCGAACGACTCGTCGAGGTGCTGAATCCGGTCCGCTCGACCGCGCGGCATCCGCTGTTCCAGGTGGGATTGTCGTTCCAGAATCTGGCTGCGACGAGTCTGGAGCTGCCCGGATTGACCGTCTCGGCGGTGGACTTCGATGCCGCGGTATCGCAGTTCGATCTGCACTGGATCATCGGCGATCACTACAACGAGACAGGGCAGCCCGCGGGAATCAGCGGTGCCGTCACCTATGCGCACGATCTGTTCGACGAGCCGACGGTGCGGGGCTTCGTGGCTCGGTTCGCGCGGTTGCTCGGTGAGATCGCCGCGGCGCCGCACACGGTCGTCGGTGAGCTGGAACTGCTCGACGCCGCGGAACGGACCGAGCTGGTATCCGGTCGCAATGCGACCGACCATGCGGTGGATGCGGCGGCGACGCTGGTGTCGCTCTTGGATGCGACTGTGGCCGCCACACCGGGCGGGGTGGCGCTGATGGGCGCGGACGGCGAACCGGTGACCTATGCGGAACTGGATGCGCGGGTGAACCGCCTCGCACGACACCTGATTTCGCGGGGCGTCGGTCCGGAGTCGCGGGTCGTGCTCGCCTTGCGCCGGTCGGTGGATCTGGTCGTCGCGATGTACGCGGTGGCCAAGGCCGGTGCCGCGTATGTGCCGGTGGATCCGGACCAGACCGCGGCGCGAACCGATTACATTCTGGGTACCGCGGCGCCGGTCTGCGTATTGACCAATGCCGCAGCGGGTTTCGATACGGAGCTGGCCCCGGTGGTGCGACTGGACCGGCTCGACCTCGATTGGCTGCCCGCGACACCGATAGCGGATGATGAGCGGGTCAGGCCGTTGCGCGCGGCGAATACCGCGTACGTGATCTTCACCTCGGGTTCGACCGGGCGGCCGAAGGGCGTCGCGGTTTCGCATGCCGCGATCGTCAACCAATTGCTCTGGAAGACCGCTGAATTCGGGGTCGGACCAGGTGATGCCATGTTGCTGAAGACGGCCGCCACCTTCGATCTGTCGGTGTGGGAGTTCTGGTCGGCGGCAGTATTCGGCGGGCGATTGGTGCTTGCCCACCCGGACGGGCACCGCGATCCGGACTATCTGAACGATCTGATGGCGCGGGAGTCGGTGACCACGCTGCATGTGGTGCCGTCGATGCTGGACGCGCTGTTGACCGGTCGGCTGCCGTTCACCTTGCGGCGGGTGCTGGTGATCGGTGAGGCACTGCCCGCAGAGCTGGCGCAGCGGTTCCGGGACACCTATCCGCAGAAGGAACTGTTCAATCTGTACGGGCCGACCGAGGCTGCGGTGTCGGTCACCAATCATCGGGTGACCGACAAAGATGCGGTATCGGTGTCGATCGGTGCGCCGGAATGGAACAGCCGGGTCTATGTCTTGGATTCGCGGTTGCGTCCCGTGCCGGTCGGTGTTTCGGGTGAGTTGTATTTGGCCGGTGCGCAGTTGGCGCGCGGCTACTTCGGGCGGGTCGATCTGACGGCGGAGCGGTTCGTGGCGAATCCGTTCGAGTCGGGTGCGCGCATGTACCGCACGGGTGATCTGGTGGCCTGGAATGCTCACGGTGAGCTGGCGTATCGCGGGCGCACCGACTTCCAGGTGAAGATCCGTGGCTTCCGGATCGAATTGGGTGAGATCGAGGCGGCCCTGGTCGCGCTGCCGGAGATCGCGCAGGCGGCAGTTATCGCGGACGCGGATCAGCGGACCGGTGATCGGCTCGTCGCCTATCTGGCGGGCGTCGATGTCGATGTGGCACAGGTGAAGTCGGCGCTGGCCCGCGTGCTGCCGTCCTATATGGTGCCCGCCGCCTACGTGGTTCTGCCCGCGCTGCCGCGCAACGCCAACGGCAAGCTGGATCGAAAGGCTCTGCCCGCGCCCGAGTTCGAGGCCCAGGTGTTCCGTGCGCCGTCGACACCGATCGAGGAGATTGTCGCCGGGGTGTTCGCCGATGTACTCGGGGTGGATCGGGTCGGGATCGATGACGACTTCTTCGCACTCGGCGGCAATTCACTGATCGCCACCCAGGTGGTGGCGCGGCTGGGTGCCGCGCTGGATACGCAGGTGCCGGTGCGGGTGTTGTTCGAGGCGCCCACCGTCGCGACATTGGCGGTCCGGGTCGAGAATCGGGTCGGCTCCGGTCGGCGGCCGCGATTGGCCGCGGGCAGGCGACCGGACCGGGTGCCATTGTCGCTGGCACAGCAGCGGATGTGGTTCCTGAACCAGTTCGATACCGAATCGGCCGCCTACAACGTGCCGGTCGCGGTGCGATTGTCCGGTGCACTCGATATCGATGCACTGCGATTGGCGGTCGCCGACGTGGTGGCCCGGCATGAGGTGCTACGCACCGTGTATCCGTCGCGCGACGGTGTCGCGTATCAGGTAATTCTGCCTGTGGGACAGGCGGTTCCGGATCTTACGGTCGTCGACATCACTGCGGGTGAGCTGCGCGATCGGATCGTCGAGCTGGTCGGCACCGGGTTCGATGTCACCGCCGACGTGCCCGTGCGTGCCGAATTGCTGCGCTGCGACAGCGACTACGTGCTGGTGCTCGTGGCCCATCACATCAGCGCGGATGGCTGGTCCATGGGGCCGCTGACCCGTGACCTGATGCTGGCGTATATCGCGCGCACCGGCGGATCCGCTCCGAACTGGACGCCATTGCCGGTGCAGTACGCCGACTTCGCGCTGTGGCAGCGGGCCGTACTCGGCGCGGAATCCGATCCGGATTCACTTGCCGGACAACAGGTGTCGTATTGGCGACAGGCCCTGGCCGAGCTGCCGGATGAGCTGAACCTGCCATCGGATCGGACTCGGCCTGCCGTCCCGTCGTTTGTCGGCGGCCGGTGCGATATCCCGATCGATGCGCAGTTGCACGTGGCGCTACTGCGATTGGCCCGCGATCACAATGCGACCCTGTTCATGGTGGTCCACGCCGCGCTCGCGGTACTGCTGGCGCGCCTGTCGGGCACCGACGATATCGCCATCGGTACGCCGGTCGCAGGGCGTGGTGAGGCCGAACTCGACGATGTCATCGGCATGTTCGTGAATACTCTCGTACTGCGCACCGAGGTCCCGGGTGGCCGCACCTTCGCCGAACTGCTTGCCCACGCCAAGGATGTGGATCTACAGGCTTTCGCGCACGCGGATATTCCGTTCGAGCGTTTGGTGGACCTGCTCGAACCGGCACGATCGACGGCACGGCATCCGCTGTTCCAGGTGGCGCTCTCGTTCGAGAACCTGCCGGACAACTCGTTCGAGCTGCCCGGGTTGCGGGTCGCTCCAGTGGATTTCGATATCATTACCGAGAAATTCGATCTGTCGTTGGCGATTCGCGAGTCGAGTGCGGGCATGTTCGCCGCGTTCACCTATGCGCGCGACCTTTTCGACGACGCGACGGTTCGCGTCTTCGCGGATCGGTTCGCGCGGCTGCTCACCGCCATCGTCGCGGATGCGGAGACGCCGGTGGGTGATCTGCCGCTGCTGGCCGAATCCGAAGTCGAATTTCTGACCCGCGTGCACCCGGATCATCTGATGGCGGGTGGGCTGCTGCCCGATCTGCTGTTGCGCGGACTGCGCCACGGTGCGGACCGTACCGCGGTCAGGTATGCGGGCCGATCGATCAGCTACCGCGAACTCGACCGGTACTCGTCGCGGTTGGCCAGGGTGCTGATCGAACGTGGCGTCGGTCCGGAAAGTCTTGTCGCGCTGGCATTGCCGCGTTCCTACGAGATGGTCGCGGCGGTGCTGGCCGTCGCGAAGGCCGGTGGCGCACATGTGCCGATCGATCCGAACCATCCGCTGGAACGGATTCGGCATCTGCTGACCGACTCGGCGGCGGTCGTCGGACTGACCTCGACTGAATACAAAGCAGAGCTCCCCGATGACCTGCAGTGGCTCGCGCTCGACGACCACGCAATGGAAGCGTTGTGCGCCAACCGATCCGCCGCGCCGATCACCGACGCCGATCGGATCATCCCGCTGCGTCCGCACAACCCGGCCTACGTCATCTATACGTCGGGTTCGACCGGTGTGCCCAAGGGCGTCACGGTGACCCACGCCGGACTCGGCGGTCTGCTCGACCATGCGATCGAGCTGTACCGGCTCGAGCCCACACGCCGTTTCCTGCATATCTGCGCGCCGAGCTTCGACCCGTCGGTATTGGAATGGCTGTGCGCCTTCTCGGTCGGTGCGACGCTGGTGATCGTGCCGTCCACCGTGCCGGGTGGGGACGAGCTCGGTGACCTGCTGCGCACCGAACAGGTGACGCACGCGATCATCACCCCGGCGGTCCTCGGCACGGTGGATCCGACCGGTCTGGACCACCTCGAAATGCTCTCCGTCGGTGGCGATGTCACCACACCGGAACTGCTGGCCAAGTGGCAGCCCGGTCGCAGGTACTACAACGGCTACGGCCCGACCGAGACGACCATTATCTCGTCGTATGCGGAATTGACTGCGGGACAGCATATTACGATCGGTTCTCCGGTGCGCGGTATGTCCGCGCTGGTGCTGGACGCGCGGTTGAACCCGGTACCGCCCGGCGTGACGGGTGAGCTGTATCTGGCGGGCGGCGCGCTGGCGCGCGGTTACCGCAATCGAGCCGGGCTGTCCGCGGAGCGTTTCGTCGCCAACCCGTGGGGTGAGCCGGGTGCCCGGATGTATCGCACCGGCGATCTGGTCCGCTGGTCCGCGACTCCGGCGGGAACGTGGGAGCTGGATTATGTGGGGCGCAGCGACTTCCAGGTGAAGGTCCGCGGCTTCCGTGTCGAACTCGGTGAGATCGACGCGGTGCTCGGCAGCCACGAGGATATCGAATTCGCGGTCACCCTCGGCCGTGAGACGGCCGCTGGAGCAACGGTATTGGTCTCGTACGTGCTCCCGGTGGCCGACCGTGTCGTCGAGCCCGACCGACTCACCGAATTCGCGGCGCGGGTACTGCCCTCGCATATGGTGCCCTCGGCCATCGTCGTCCTCGACGAGTTGCCGCTGACCACCAACGGCAAACTCGACCGCAACGCACTACCCGAACCGAAGTTCGCAGTCACGGTGTCGCGGGCACCTTCCAGCCCGCTGGAATCGCGGATCGCCGAGTTGTTCGCGCAGGTGCTCGGCGTGCGCCAGGTCGGAGCCGATGACTCCTTCTTCGCCATCGGCGGTGACAGCATCGTCTCGATCCAGTTGGTTTCGCGGGCCAAGTCGGTCGGAATCGGTTTCACGCCGCGCGATGTCTTCGAGCAGAAGACCGTCGCCGGATTAGCGCGGGTCGCGGTGCTCGGCACGGATCCCGCGCCCGTCGTGCTGGCGGAGTTGCCCGGTGGCGGGGTTGGCGATATCCCGCTCACCCCGGTGCTCGCGGGCTTCCTCGAGAACGGTTCATTCGGCCGATTCGCGCAGACCCTCGTGCTCGCGCTGCCGGAAGGCATCGACAGCACCGGACTGACCACCACGCTCACCGCCGTACTCGACCACCACGACATGTTGCGCGGGCGAGTATGGCAGGTCGACGGCCGGTGGTGGCAGCAGGTGGCCGCGCCCGGAACGCTCGACGCGTCGGCGCTCTTGTCCGAGGTGGACGTACCGGACGAGGCCGAGCTCAACCGAATCGGTAATGCCGCCGTGGCTTCCGCGCTGGCGGCACTGGATCCGGCCGTGGGGCGGATGGTCGCGTTCAGCTGGCTGCGCAGGTCGAATGCACGCGATCTACTGGTCTTCGCGGCGCACCACTATGTGATCGATGGCGTGTCGTGGCGGATTCTGATCCCGGACCTCATCACCGCATGGGCACAGCGCAGCGCCGGGATGGCCATCGCGTTGCCGCCGGTCGGAACGTCATTCCGGCGTTGGGCGCACGGTCTCGTCGAAGCAGCGGGCTCGCCGTCGCGGATGGCCGAGCTCGACTACTGGCGTACCGTGCTGGCCACACCGGATCCCTTGCTCGGTACACGTGCGCTCGATCCCACTGTGGATACCCACGCGTCGGTGCGGCAGTTGACGGTCGAGGTGCCTGTCGATGTGGCCGATGCGGTGCTGACCACGGTGCCCGCGCTGTACCGGGGCGGCGTCAATGACGGTCTGCTCGCGGCGCTGGCCATGGCGGTGCGTACTTGGCGGGCGCGACGCGGTATCGCCCTCCCGGTCACCAGGATTCGACTGGAGGGTCACGGCCGCGAGGAAGCGACTGTGCCCGGCGCCGATCTGACTCGTACGATCGGTTGGTTCACCAGCGTGTATCCGGTGGCGCTCGATCTCACCGGCGTTGCCGACGAGACCGCGGCGGTGCTGCGGTCGGTGAAGGAGCAATTGCTCGCGGTTCCGGATCGGGGTATCGGCTTCGGGCTACTGCGCCAGTCGAATTCGAGTCTGGCCGGTGATATCGGGCAGATCGGCTTCAACTATCTGGGCCGGGTATCCACCGGCGGCGCACCGGAGTTGACCGATCCGGCCTGGCTCCCGTCCGGTGACCTCGGTGACCTCGACGACGGCCAGGATCCGGCGCTGCCCGCATCGGCCGTGGTCGATATCAATGCGATCGTCGTCGACACCGATGCCGGACCGCGGATGGATGTGGCCTTCAAGTACGCCGGTGAAATCCTCGACGCGGCGGCAGTACAGGAACTGGCCGACGACTGGCTCACCGCCCTGACGGCGGTGGCCCGGCATGTAGCCGACCCGAATGCCGGTGGTCTCACACCATCAGATGTGCCGCTCATATCGACCACCCAACACGAACTCGACACCTGGCGGGCGAACTACCCGGGCCTGGTCGAGGTACTGCCCCTGTCGCCGCTGCAAACCGGCCTGCTGTTCCTGATGGAAATGCTGGCCGAGTCGGTGGACCCCTACGTCATTCAGGTGGCGGTCGAACTCTCGGGCGAATTCGAACTCGACCGCCTGCGCCGCGCCGCACAGGCGGCGCTGGACCGGCACGCGAATCTGCGCAGCGCCTTTGCCTTCGGCGCGAACGGCAAACCCGTGCAGCTCATTGCCGAAGGGGTTCGGGTGCCGTGGCGAGTGGTCGCCGAGGTGCCCGACGCTGACCTGCCAGATCTGCTCGCCGCCGACCAGCGCACCGGATTCGATTCCGCGCTGGCGCCGCTGCTGCGATTCACGGTGTACCGCACCGCATCCGGGCGCACGCACCTGGTGCTGACGGCGCATCACATCCTGCTCGACGGCTGGTCCATGCCGCTGCTGATGAAGGATCTGCTGATCCTCTATGCGACCAGGAGCGATACCGCGCTGCTGCCCGCCGCGCGGCCGTACCGCGATTATCTGGCGTGGCTGTCGCGCCAGGACCGTGAAGTCACACTGCGTGCGTGGGAAACCGCGCTGACCAAGCTCGCGCCGACGCTGCTCGCGCCCGTGTTGGTGCGGCCCACAGCGCCGGCCGATGGATTCGGCAGGTCCGCATTCGAACTGTCGGCGACCGAGACGGCCGCGCTGACGTCCTTCGCCGCGGCGACCGAGGTCACCGTCAATACGGTGCTGCAAGCGGCGTGGGGTGTGGTCCTCGCCGGTATCACCGACCGCGATGATGTGGTCTTCGGCGTCACCGTTTCGGGACGTCCACCGCAGCTCGACGGTGTCGACGCGATGGTCGGTTTGTTCGTGAACACCATCCCGGTGCGCGTCCGATTCGATTCGGCCACAACGGTTTCGCAGCTGCTCACCGAGCTGCAAGCCGGGCAGGCTGCACTGCTGGAGCATCATTATCTCGGGCTGGCCGATGTCCAGGCGATCGCGGGCGGCACCGAGTTGTTCGACACGCTGGTTGCCTACGAGTCGTATCCGATCGATGCCGATGGCCTGCGGCAGGCGGGTAGCGCGGTCGACGGGCTGGTGGTCGGTGGCGTGAGTTCGGTCGACTACACCCACTATCCGGTTACCGTCCGAGCGGAACTGGCTGCCGAGCTGCGGGTGGAGGTGCTGTATCGCGGCGATGCCGTCGCGGATTCGGCGGCGCAGGCGTTGACCCAGCGGTTGCGCACTGTGCTGGGTGAATTCGTCACCGCGGATTCGGTTGCAACCGTGCGTGACGGTGTGGGGTCCGACGTACTCGGGCAGGTTCGATACTGGCGCAGCACGCTGGCAGGACTGCCGGATGAGTTGATGTTGCCCATGGATCGTCCGCGTTCGACCGTGCCCTCCTATGACGGCGGGCAGGTCGTGCTGCAGATCGGTGTACACCTGCACCACGAACTGCGTCGGCTTGCCGAGACCAGGAATACCTCGGTATTCGTGGTGTCGCATGCGGCTTTCGTGGTGCTGTTGGCGCGGTTGTCCGGCACGACCGATATCGCGATCGGTACACCGGCCTCGTGGGCAACCCTCTACAACGCCGTGATGCTGCGCACCGATAGCAATCCCAGTGCGACCTTCGGTGAACTGAACGCCGCGGTCGGTCCGACCGACGCGGCCGGGGTCCCTGGGACAACCTTCGACAACACCGTGGTGCTGCGGACCGAATACCACCCGGGTGCGACTTTCGATGAACTGCTCGCCGCGGTCGGCCCGGTCGACGCCGCCGCATTCGCGCACGTCGATGTGCCATTCGCGCAACTCGTCGAGATACTCGATCCGGTCCAGGTGACCGGCAGGCATCCGCTGTTCCAGGTCGCGATGGGGCAGCGCAGCGCCGCAACGGATCCGCTCACGGTGGACCTGCGGCTTTCGCTGAACGAGCGAATCGGTCCGCGCGGTGAAACCCAGGGCGTGCTGGCCGAATTCACCTATGCGACAGACTTGTTCGACGCGGTCACCGTGCAGGGCTTCGCTGATCGGTTTGCCCGGATCCTCACCGCGGTCGTCGCCGACGCCGCGGTGACCGTCGGTGATATCGAGCTACTCGGACCGAACGAACGCACCCGGGTGCTGCACGAATGGAATTCGCGCGGTGCGTGGGTGCCCGCCGCGACACTCCCCGAGCTGATCGCCGATCAGGCCAGGCGCAGGCCCGATGCGGTGGCGGTTCGCTTCGGCGATACCGCACTGAGCTTCGCGGAGCTGCGGCGGCGGGCGAACCGGGTGGCGAGGGCGCTCATTGCCGCCGGTGCCGGTCCGGAATCGCTGGTGGCCGTTGCGGTTCCGCGTACCGAGGAGCTGCCGGTCGCGCTGCTCGGCGTGCTCACTGCGGGTGCGGCGTATCTGCCGATCGATATCACCTATCCGGCGCAGCGGTTGGCCTTCGTGCTTTCCGATGCGGTTCCGGTCTGTGTGCTCACCACCGCGCAGCAGCGTGCCGATGTGCCGGTCGGCGAGCTGCCGGTGATATTGCTCGAAGAGACAACGGAATTCGATGATCGTCCGGTCAGCGACGCCGACCGTATCGCGCCACTGCTACCGGATCATCTCGCCTACGTCATCTACACCTCGGGTTCGACGGGCGTGCCGAAGGGTGTTGGTGTGGCGCACCGCAATGTGGTCGAGCTGTGCGCGAATACCCAGCCGCTGTTCGGTTTCGACGAGACCGATGTGTGGACGCTGTTCCACTCCTTCGCCTTCGACTTCTCGGTGTGGGAGCTGTGGTGCGCCTTGGCCACCGGCGGTGCGGTTGTCGTGGTGGACTACGCGACCTCACGGGCACCGGAACTGTTCCGCGAGTTGCTGATTCGCGAGAAGGTGACGGTGCTGAACCAGACACCGTCGGCCTTCTATCAGCTGATCGAGGCCGATCGGGCCGCCTCCGATGTCGATGGCGAATTCGCGCTGCGACATGTCGTATTCGGTGGCGAGGCATTGGATCTGCGTCAGTTGCGGCGCTGGTATGAGCGCCATGACGCGGATGCGCCGCGGCTGGTGAATATGTATGGGATCACCGAAACCACGGTGCACGTGTCGTTCCTTGCGCTGGACAAGCAGATCGCGGACAGTCCGGACAGCCTGATCGGACGGGCGCTGCCGGGTTTGGATGGCTACGTGCTCGACGAGCGCTTGCATCCGGTGCCGGTCGGAACACCGGGGGAGATCTATGTGGCCGGAGCTCAGCTGTCCAGGGGATACCTCGGCAGGCCGGGGCTGGCGGCGACACGTTTCGTCGCGAATCCCTTCGGCGCACCCGGATCTCGTATGTACCGCACCGGTGACCTTGGTCGTTGGGGCCAGGCCGGACTCGCCTACGCCGGGCGCAGTGATCAGCAAGTTCAGTTGCGCGGCTTCCGAATCGAACTCGGCGAGATCGAATCCGCGCTGCTGCGCTGTCCGGGCGTGAGCCAAGCGGTGGTGCTGGTCCGCTCGACCGAACGTCTCGGGGATCAGCTCGTCGGGTATGTGGTGCCCGCAGCCGGTGCCGGCATCGATCCGGATGAATTGCGGGTGCAGGTGGCCGAATTCCTCACCGGCTATATGGTTCCCGCCGCCATCGTGGTGCTCGATGTCATGCCGCTGACCCCGAACGGCAAGCTGGACCGGCGCGCGTTACCGGAGCCCGCGTTCGAGGCACGGCAGTACCGTGCACCGGCAACGCCGATCGAGGAAACCGTCGCCGCCGCCTTCGCGGAGGTGCTCGACCTCGACCGATTCGGTATGGACGACAACTTCTTCGAGCGCGGCGGCAATTCGCTGATCGCCACGAAGCTGACGGCACGGCTGAGCTCGCTTCTCGGTGAAAAGATCCCGGTTATGCGGGTATTCACCGCACCGACCCCGTCGGACTTCTTGGCCGAGCTGGCCCGCCGGGCGGGTGGGCAGGTCGAGGGCGAGGTGGCCTTCGATGTGGTGCTGCCGCTGCGCGCGACGGGTACCGCCGATCCGTTGTTCTGCATCCATCCGGTCTCCGGCATCGTATGGTCGTTCGCGGGACTGGCGGCCTACCTCGATTCCGACCGGCCGATCTACGGCATCCAAGCACCCACCCTGGCCGCACCGGCAGAGCTGCCGGACACGATCGAGGAGTGGGCCGCGATCTATGTCGATGCGATCCGCTCGGTCCAGCCGATTGGGCCGTATCACCTGATCGGCTGGTCGATGGGCGGTGTCTTCGCGCACGAGATCGCGGTGCAATTGCAGCGGGCCGGACAGCGGGTGGCCACGCTCGCGGTGATGGACAGCTATATGGCCGATCCGCCAGACGAACGCGCGCAGGGCGCGGGCTCACCCGTGCCGGTGGCCGAGCTGATCGGTGGCCTGCTCGGCGAACAGGCCGGTGACCTCGGCTTCGCCGCCGATATTGACTTGGCACAACTCGCCGAGCGGCTGGTCGAACTGCCGGAGCCGTTCGCCTCCTTCGGCTCCGAGCGGTTCACCCGGGTGCTGGATACGGCTGTGCATTCGGTTGTGTTGCGCAACGCCTATCAGCCTGTTCGATTCCACGGCGACGTCATCTACTTCACTGCGGCGCTCGACGACCCCACCGGTTCGATCGGCGCGGGAATCTGGGTTGATGTGGTCGACGGAACCGTGGATAACCGCGCGGTGCCGACCACCCACTGGCGTATGACGGCCGCCGACGGACTCGCCGAAATCGGCCGGGTGCTGACCGACATTTGGCGGGAAGTCGCAGCGCGGACTCGTGACTGAAACTCGCAGCCACGTCAGCGATTGGAGGTGAGGAGGGGTTTGAGGTCGAGGATCGGTGTGCCGTGCACGGCTTCGAGGTTGCGGACATGCGCTGACGGTGCGGATATGGATGTGGTGCAGACCGATCGGGTTGGGGCGGTGCGGTGCGCGGGTGGCGAAAACTCCGGCGCTGGCCTCTCGGGGGATGCCGCCCTGGTTTCCACGGGGATTCTGTATCGACCTGGTTGAGTACCCACATCCGACGCTGCGTCAATGACAGCGGGATGCGCTGCGGGCGCACGGCCCGCGTCAACGGCGGCCGATCCGCATGCTCGGAATCCGGCACGTGATCATTTGTTCAGTTGTGCACGTTGGGGTGAGGGCGGTGTGGGTGCGGTTGAGGATGACGGGGGCGGTGGGTTTTCGGGGTTTGCCGCCCCCGGTTTCTACGTGATCATTTGTTCAGTTGTGCACCTTGGGTGGTGAGGGCGGTGCGGACGCGGTCGAGGACTACGTGGGGGCGGTCGTAGAGGAGGGTTGCGTTGATGCGGATTACGCGCCAGCCCAGGGCTTCGATGCGGGCTATGCGGTCGATGTCCTTGGTGCGCTGGGTGGGGTCGGTCCAGTGTTGGGCGCCGTCGTATTCGACGGCTACCTGCCATTTGCGCCAACCGAGGTCGACGCGCGCGACGAATTCGCCGTAGTGATTGCGGATCACTAATTGTGTTGCGGGACGGGGTAAGTCGTCGTCGATCAGGAGCAAGCGTGTGTGGGTCTCGGGTGGGGATTCGGCGCCTGGATCCGCGACGGCGAGCGTTGTGCGCAAACGGTTGAGGAAACGTGCGCCCGGATGTTTCGATGCCAAGACCGCGACTTCACCTGGTTCGAGTCCGGTAGCCGCACACAGTGCGTCCAGGATCGGTACGGCCCGCTCGCGTGGCAGCCGCCGACCGAGGTCGAATGCAGTGCGCGCCGGTGTTGTGACCGTGAACCCGTCGACCTCACAGCATTCGCTCGGCTCGATAACCGAGCGGACGGCACGAATCCCGCAGGGCGGACGACAGTGTCCGCGCCTGGCGATCTCTGCTGCTTGATCTGCATCGAGCCAGCGAGTGCCGTGCATGGCGGCCGCCGAGCACCCGATCAGCACACCATCACCCTTCGCCCAGTGCGCAACGGCACGGGCGCGCCCTCTCGCATCGAGCGAGCACCCTTTGCGCACATAGACATCCGGAAACACCCGCACAAAGTTGTGCCGCAGCTCCCACCGCGTAACCAACCCCGCCGCCACCGCCCAAGACCCCACAAACGGCTCATCCAATACCCCCATCCCCCCACTATCCCCACCCCCACCGACAACCCCCCAACCCGCCCGCTCGAACCTCTGGCGACCCTCCGCACCTCGCCCAACGATCAAGATCAGGTGGCGCTGGTGGCGGTGGCTTCTCGGGCGATGCCGCCCCAGTTTCCACGTGATCATGTGTCCAACCTGGGGCCGTCCATGAGGGTGGTGGGGGTCGAGGGGGCGGTGGTCAGCCGTGGAGTATCGGCCAGTCACTGGCAGATGACGGCCGCTGCTGGACTCGCCGAAATCGGCAATTGCTGACCGAGCTGTGGTGGAAATCCGCATCCGACTCATGACCGGAAGTCCCTGATGCGCTGAACCCTCTGCCGCGCAGGTGTTTTCACGCCAGGCACGAAATCGTGGGCAAAAACGTGCGTGGCGTGCGAACTGATGCGCGCGAGACGGAAGGAGGCGAAGCAATTGCGGCCCGTACTCGTCGCCGTGCCACCGCTGTGCGATGCGGCGGATGTGATGCTGGCGCATGGGCTGTGGCAACGGCATCGCGCGTGCCGAATCAACCGGTGCGTGTGGAAATCGGCGGCGTATCAGACGCTCGTTCTCGCCGGACGGCTGGTTCCGCAGTCGATGAGCCCGCGTGAACGCGCCGCCGCCAGAGGGATCGATTTCCCGAGAGCGTCCTAGGTCGACGCGCTACCGTCCGGCGGCCAGTCGGTGCGGACATTGCGTGAGGTGCTGGAGAGGCTCGAGTCCCTGGCAGGCGATCCGCACGGGCAGGGGGAGGCGTGGGCGCGCGTCGCACCGAGGTAGACGGCTGGCTGGCCGAGTGGCGGATAGACCACCACGACATTCGAATGATGCTGGGACGCAATGGGGCCGAGGAACCGTTGGTTTCGTGCACGGCGGCTGCGGCACCGGACTTGGCGCAGATGCGAGAGCAATTTCCGGAGCTGTCTCGGTTGTGGGATGCGATTCGGCATGAGTACTGGGCGGAATTCACTCCGCCTCCGAGAAATTCACGAGGACGGTTCGCCTAGTGGACGATGACAGGCGGCTTCGGTTGGTGCCGACCGAACCCACGGCGGTGCGGATTCGGCAACTCACGGCCCGAGCGGGACGGGCGGGGTATCGGCTCGAACGCGCTTCCACGGTGCCCTACGACTGGATGCTTCTCGACGCCGAAGACGGCGCGACTACCTATTCGGCCGCGGACCTCGACCAGATCGAGCGGTGGCTCGACGAATGAGGTGCGGGTGGGTTTCTTCAATGGGGAATCCGCGCTGGCGATGCACATCTGCTATGTGACGTAGTTCACTGGGCGTGGGGCGTCGCAACATCTACCGTCTGAGACCGATACATAGCTGTCACGTCTGCACCGTCTGAGGCGCAGGCGTATCAGTGCATGTTGCAAGACTTATATGATGACTCGGACTGGTTTGGCCCCAGGTGCACGACGCCTTTGACGGGGTCGGGGGCAGGTCTTAGCTCGACCCGAGAGGTGATTACACCCGAATGGAAACTGCTCGTCGTTCCGCCCGAGGTAGTCGCCGACGTAGGTCGGGCAGCCCGCTGTTCGCTCAGCTGCTCACGGCCGCGGTGGAGTCCGCGGCCACCTCGATCGCACTGCGTTTCAATCCGACCGGTGATCCCGCGGACCAGCGTGAACTCACTTATCGCGAACTCGATGCCCGCTCGTCCAGGGTCGCGCGCGAGCTGATCGACCGCGGCATCGGCGCGGGCGATTACGTGGCGATGGGCATTACCCGTTCGGTCGAATCGATGGTCGCGCTGTGGGCAATCGCGAAGACGGGTGCGGCCTATGTGCCGGTCGATCCGAACTATCCGGCGGAGCGGATCCAGCACATCGTCACCGATTCGGGTGCCGCACACGGTTTGACCACCTCGGCGCATCGCGCCAAGCTCGGCACCTCGGCCTATTGGATCGAATTGGATGACCCGGTGGTTTCCGAGCGCATCGCCGCCCGGCCCGATCACCCGGTCTCCTATGCCGATCGGGTGCGGGCTGTCAACGAAAACCATCCGGCCTACGTCATCTACACCTCCGGTTCCAGTGGTAAGCCGAAGGGGGTGGCGGTCACCCACACGGGTCTGGCGGGATTGGCGGCAATCGGCGAGCACTATCTGATCGACGCGGATTCCTGCGTCTCACATCTCAGCTCGCCCAGTTTCGACTTCTCGATGATGGAGACGCTGTTCACCTTCTCGGTGGGCGCGACGCTGGTCATCGCGCCGCCGACGGTATTCGGCGGTGTCGAACTCGCGGATCTGCTGCGCCGGGAGCAGGTTACCCATCTGCTGATCACCCCGGGTGCGCTGGAATCGCTGGATCCGGCCGATCTCGATGACGTGCAGGTCGTGGTCGCGGGCGGGGACCGACTGCCCGCGGAGTTGGTGGCGCGCTGGGCGGATAACGGCCGCTCGGTATTCAATGCGTACGGGCCGAGCGAGGCGACCGTCATGGTCACCACCACCGAGGCCATCGCGGCCGGAGAGCCCGTCACCATTGGCTCGGCCATCGCGGGCGTGGGCGCCTTCATTCTCGATGCGCGGTTGCGGCCGGTGCCCGCGGGTGTCGTCGGTGAGCTCTACGTCTCGGGTGCGGTACTCGCACAGGGCTACCTCGGTCGACCGGCGCTGACCGCAGAACGCTTCGTGGCCAGCCCGTTCGGCGCGGAGGTCGATAATCCGGGTGCGCGCCTCTATCGCACCGGAGATCTGGTGCGGCGCAACGAAACCGGCCTGATGGAGTACTTCGGCCGATCTGATTTCCAGGTCAAGATCCGTGGTCTGCGCATCGAACTCGGCGAGATCGATAGCGCGCTCACTACACATCCGGATGTCGACTTCGCGGCCACGCTCGGCAAGACGCTGCCCTCGGGTACGACCGCCCTCGTCGCGTATGTAATGCCGCGCCAGGGTGCCACCCTCGATACCGGTCAGCTTGCCGCGCATATCGGGGAATCGTTGCCGGACTACATGATTCCGGCCGCCATCATGGTGTTGGGCGAGATTCCGCTGACCCCGGTCGGCAAGCTGGACCGGGCGGCCCTGCCCGATCCGGTCTTCGCGGCACGTCAGTTCCGCGCTCCGGCAACGCCGGTCGAGGAGATCATCGCCGATGTATTCGCGGCATTGCTGCTCGGTCCCGATACGGACGCACGCGTCGGTGTCGATGACGACTTCTTCGAACTCGGCGGCAATTCGTTGCTGGCCACCCAAGCCGCCGCGCGCATCGGTTTCGCACTCGGTCTCCGGGTGCCGGTGCAGCTGATCTTCGAGGCCTCGAAGGTTTCGCTACTGGCCCAACGTGTCGAGCAGCACGCGGGTTCGGCCGTCGGACGGGCGCTGACCGCTCAGACCCGGCCCGACCGGATTCCGCTATCGTATGCGCAGCAGCGGATGTGGTTCCTGAACCGTTTCGATACGGCCAGCGCGGTCAATAACATTCCGCTGGCGGTGCGACTGTCCGGGCGACTGGATGTCGACGCATTGCGCGCGGCGGCCCGCGATCTGATCGAGCGGCACGAGGTGCTGCGCACTATCTATCCGGACATCGATGGTGAGGGCTTCCAGGTCGTCCTGCCGATCACCGATGCGCGCGCAGTACCCGACCTTCCGGTGACCACCGCTGTGACACAAGAACTTTCGGATCTGATCAGTATCGAGGTGCTGGGCGGATTCGATGTGACGGCCGCGCCGCCGGTGCGCCTGCGGCTGTTCCAGCTCGGCGAATCCGAGTATGTGCTGGTGTGCGTGGTGCACCACATCGCAGGGGACGGTTTCTCGCTCGGCCCGCTGGCCCGCGATCTGATGGCGGCGTACTCCGATCACGTGCGCGGCGGGCGGCCCGAATGGCCGCCGCTGGCGGTGCAATACGCCGACTACGCCCTCTGGCAGCGCGAAACCCTCGGCAGCGAATACGATCCGGAATCGGTCTTCGCGCAGCAGATCGAGTTCTGGCGCAACGAATTGGCCGCGCTGCCGGAACAATTGGATCTGCCCGCGGATCGGCCGCGCCCCGCCACGTCATCCAACAATGGTGCCGTCGTCGCCTTCGACATCGATGCCGACATTCACGCCCGACTCGATCGACTCGCGCACGAACATAATTCGACGCTGTTCATGGTCGTGCACGCCGCGCTCGCGGTACTGCTCGCCCGGCTGTCGGGCACCCGCGACATCGCGATCGGCACCCCGGTCGCCGGTCGCGGTGAGGCGGCACTGGACGATCTGATCGGCATGTTCGTCAACACCCTGGTGTTGCGCACCGAGATCGATCCCGCCATGACCTTCGACGATCTGCTGCGTGCGGTGCGCAAGGTCGATGTCGCGGCCTTCGGACACGCCGACGTGCCGTTCGAGCGGTTGGTCGAACTGCTCGATCCGGTGCGCTCGACCGCGCGGCATCCGCTGTTCCAGGTGATGCTGGTCTTCCAGAACCTGGCGCGCACCGAACTGGAGTTGCCCGGCCTGACGGTCGCGGGTGTGGAACACGGGGTGGCGCTGGCCAAGTTCGATCTGCAGCTCGAGATCGCGGAGAACCCTGCGGCGCGAGCGTCGGGCCCGGAGGCGGTAGCGGAGCGTATCCACGGAGGGCACCGGGAGCGCCGCGAATTAGACACTGCGGCGCGAGCGTCGGGCCCGGAGGCGGTAGCGGAGCGTATCCACGGAGGGCACCGGGAGGGCCGCGAATTAGACACTGCGGCGCGAGCGTCGGGCCCGGAGGCGGTAGCGGAGCGTATCCACGGAGGGCACCGGGAGCGCCGCGAATCGGACACTGCGGCGCGAGCGTCGGGCCCGGAGGCGGTAGCGGAGCGTATCCACGGAGGGCACCGGGAGCGCCGCGAATCGGACACTGCGGCGCAAGGCATGTCGGCGACATTCACCTACGCCACCGACTTGTTCGACGCCGCCACCGTGCAGGACTTCGCCGATCGCTTCCTGCGGGTGCTGTCCGCGGTGGCCGCCGATTCCGATGCGGTGCTCGGCGATATCGATCTGCTCGCGCCCGGCGAGCGCGATCTGGTTCTGCACGAATGGAATTCGGCTGGCGCGATGGTGCCGGATGTGACGCTGGTCGACCTCATCCTGGCACAGGCGCACCGCCGCCCGGATGCGATCGCGGTCCGATTCGGTGATACCGCACTGAGTTTCGGTGAATTGCAGCGGCGCGCGAACCGGGTGGCGCGGGCGCTGATGGCGCGTGGCGCGGGACCGGAAGCGCTGGTTGCCGTTGCTGTCGAGCGGTCCGAGCAGCTGCCCGTCGCGCTGCTCGGTGTGCTCACCGCCGGTGCTGGATATCTTCCGATCGACATCACGTATCCGGCGCAGCGACTCGAGTTCATGCTCACCGACGCGCAGCCGACCTGTGTGCTGACCACATCGGATCTGCTGGGCGACATTCCGGCGACAGACGTTCCGGTGGTGCTGCTCGACGAAACCGCGGGCTTCGGCGAATCGTCGATCACCGATATCGAGCGCACGTCCCGGCTGCGTCCGGACAACCTGGCCTACGTCATTTACACGTCGGGCTCCACGGGTGTTCCGAAGGGCGTCGGCGTTTCACATCGCAATGTGGTCGAGCTGTTCGCCAACACCCAGTTGATGTTCGAGTTCGACGACACCGATGTGTGGACGCTGTTCCACTCCTTCGCCTTCGACTTCTCGGTGTGGGAACTGTGGTGCGCGCTCGCCAATGGCGGCACCGTGGTAGTGGTCGACTACCTGACCTCCCGTTCCCCGGAACAGTTCCGCGACTTGCTGATTCGCGAACAGGTCACCGTGCTGAACCAGACGCCGTCCGCGTTCTACCAGCTCGCCGAGGCCGACCGGGCCTCGCATGCCGGAGACCAGGGCAAATTCGCGCTGCGCTATGTCGTATTCGGTGGTGAGGCACTGGACCTGCGTCAGCTGCGGCGCTGGTACGAGCGGCACCCCTTCGATGCGCCGTGGCTGGTCAATATGTACGGCATCACCGAAACCACGGTGCACGTGTCGTTCCTGGCGCTGGATGAGCAGCTCGCCGAGAATCCGGCCAGTGCCATCGGTCGTGCACTGCCCGGGCTGGAGAGCTATGTGCTCGATGATCGGCTGCATCCGGCTCCGGTCGGGGTGGCGGGCGAAATCCATGTCAGCGGTGCGCAGTTATCTCGTGGCTACCTCGGTCGGCCCGGTCTGGCCGCGACCCGTTTCGTGGCGAATCCGTTCGGGGCGGCGGGATCTCGCATGTACCGCACCGGCGACCTCGGTCGCTGGGCTGGTTTCGCGGGCCACGCGAATCTCGAATACGCCGGGCGCACGGACCAGCAGGTGCAACTGCGCGGCTTCCGCATCGAACTCGGTGAGATCGAATCGGCGCTGCTTGCCCAGCCCTCGGTCAGCCAGGCTGTGGTGCTTGTGCGTTCCGACGAACACGCGGGTGATCGCCTGGTCGGATATGTTGTGGCCGAGGTGGATTCGCAGGTGCAGGGCGCGGAGTTGCGCAGCACGATCGCCGAATTCCTCACCAGCTATATGGTTCCGGACGCGATCGTCGTACTGGACACATTGCCGTTGACCCTGAACGGCAAGCTCGACCGAAAGGCGCTGCCCGCACCGGAATTCGTCAGCAGCGCCATCTACCGCGCCCCGCAGACCCCGATCGAGCAGGCCGTCGCCGGGGTATTCGCCGGACTGCTCGGTGTGCGCGATGTCGGCCTGGACGACGATTTCTTCGTCCTCGGCGGTAACTCACTGCTGGCTACCAGGGCGGTCAGCAGAATCAACGAAGCGTTGGACGCGAATGTCTCGGTGCGCGAACTGTTCGAGGCATCGACCGTTTCGGCACTGGCCGCACGAATCGTGCCCGGCTCCTCGACCGGAACCCGTACCCCGCTGGTTGTGACGGCGCGTCCGGAACGAGTGCCGCTATCGCTGGCGCAGCAGCGCATGTGGGTGCTCAATCAGTTCGATACCCGCTCGGCGGCCTACAACATCCCGCTCGGCATCGGCCTGACCGGTGCACTCGATGTGCAAGCGTTGCGCGATGCCATCGCCGATGTGCTCGAACGGCACGAGGCGCTGCGCACCCGCTACCCGTCGACGGGACCGGGCGGGCTGCCGTACCAGGAGATCCTGCCGGTCGCCGAGGCCTGGCCGGGCGGGCTCGCGGTCGAGTCGAGCCGCGATCCGATCGTCCGCATCACCGAGCTGATGTCGACCGGATTCGATGTGACCCGAGAGGTTCCGGTGCGCGGCGTGCTGCTGCGTGGGACCCCGGAGCGTCATCTGCTCGCTATGGTGGTGCACCACATTTCGGCCGACGGCGCCTCGATGGCACCGCTGGCCCGTGACCTGATGCTCGCCTATGCCGCGCGCTGTGCCGGTGATGTCCCGACCTGGACACCGCTCGAGGTGCAGTACGCCGACTTCGCGATCTGGCAGCGCGAGGTCATCGGCACCGATGACAACGAGAACTCCGTAGCCGCACAGCAATTGGCCTACTGGCGCGAGCAATTGGCCGGACTGTCCGGTGCGCTCGAGCTGCCGCTGGATCGGCCGCGGCCGGCCGTGCCGTCCATGCGCGGTGCGTCGACGGCCTTCACGCTTTCGCCCGAGGTGCACGCTGGACTGATTCGCATTGCCCGGGAGCACAATTCGTCGCTGTTCATGGTGGTGCACGCTGTGCTCGCGGTGCTGCTGGCGCGGCTGTCGGGCAGTTCCGATATCACGATCGGCACTCCCATCGCGGGCCGCGGTGAGCGCGCGCTCGACGATCTGGTCGGCATGTTCGTCAACACCTTGGCGCTGCGCACCACGACGGAATCGGCAACCACCTTCGACGCGCTCGTCGAACATGTTCGCGAGACCGACCTCTCGGCCTTCGGCAATGCCGATATTCCGTTCGAGCGGGTGGTCGAGGCGGTGTTGCCGAACCGCGCGACCTCGCACAACCCACTGTTCCAGGTGGTGCTGTCCTTCGACAATCTCGAGCCGCCGAAGCTGGAGTTGCCAGGTCTGACGGTCGCGGCACTGGATACCGGTGCGGTCGCGGCGAAGTTCGATCTGCAGCTGACCGTCGAGCCACGGCACGGAGCGGACGGCGCACCCGGCGAGCTGGTCACGGTATTCAATTACGCCACAGACCTTTTCGACGCATCGACGGTGCAGGCATTCGGTCGCAGGCTGACCCGGATCTGCGCCGCCGTCGTCGCGGACCCGCAGGTCAGCGTGGGCGATATCGATATCCTCGATGCCGCCGAACGCGATCGCGCGTTGGCCGCGCCGGAAACCGTGCTGGAGCCCGCCGCCGACGGCGTACCGCTCACCAGCGGTGCGGCCCTGACTCAGGCGCTGGCCGCCGCGGTGGAGGAGGATCCGGACGGGCCCGCGGTGGTCTTCGGCGAGGACGCGGTGTCCTTCCAGGATCTCGACGCGCGGTCCTCGCGACTGGCGCGGGTGTTGATCGGCCGCGGCTGCGGTCCGCGCACCGGGGTCGTGATCCGGCTGGATCGCGGGGTGGACGCGGTGGTCGCCACCTGGGCGGTGCTCAAGGCCGGTGCCGCATTGACCCCGGTGACCGGCCTGAACGGTCCGCTACCGGTTGGTCTCGAGGTCAAGGTCGGACTTACCGCCGGTGCATGGCCCGCCGATAGCAGTGTCGACTGGCTGGTTCTGGACGATCCGGACGTGCTCGCCGAGATAGCCGCCGAATCGCCGCGACCGGTGACCTACGCTAACCGGACCCAGGCGCTGCGCGGTGAGGATCCGGCCTTCGTCGCCGGAGTTACCTTGTCCTACAACGACATTTCCGTCGCGACCAAACGGCTGCGAGCCCGCACTGAGCTGACCTTCGAGTCCAGGCTGTTCCGGCACGGCCGCGCGGATTCGGCGGCGGCGCTGCTGGAAGTGGTCGCGGCCGGTGAGAACGGCGCGTCGGTTGTGGTGACCGCCGGTAACCTGGACAACGTAACGCTTTCGGCACTATTGGCCGACGAATGGGTGACGCATCTGTTCATCGATCGGGCCGGGCTCGGGCCGGTCGAGGTGACGGGGCTGGAGGATCTGCACGCGGTGGTGCTCGATGATGGCGCGCCCGCGCCGGAATTCGGGGCCGTCCCGGTTGTAGTCGACCTCGGTGCGCTATTGGGCGTCCCGGACCTGGGTTGATCTTCCACCCGGAAGATTCGGCGGCAGGTGCTCGCACGGGTCGTTGCCGGTAGCAACCGGTCCGGGTAGTGGCGATGAGCGAGGGGAGGAAAGTTCCTATGCCGGGATACCGGTCGGTGGGACAGGATCGGGTGCGCACGGTTGAGCTGCAGTCGCAATACCGGCCAGGGGTATTCGAGGGGACACTCGAGTTCTTCAGCGCCACGGTAGATGCCCAGGCCAGAGGCGATCGCACCCCCGCCGACTGGCAGCCTTTCGTCTCCGATGAGATCATCGATCGCCCGATCGGGTCGACGCACGAGTTGATGACCTCTGCTGAAGCGTTGACCGAGATCGGTCCCCGGCTCGCTGAGCTGCTCGAAACCCCTGAGCGGTAGCGATCGGCCGGGGAACGCAGGTGGATCGTCGGCGGGAACAAGCGGCCATTGCGGTTACGATCGGGGTCTGACCATGCGATGCTTCTGAGCAAGCGCTGGGAGGGGAGCACTTTTTAGGGATTACAGGGTAGGTGAGCTCCTTCATGTTTCGGGTGGTTGCACAACGTCGGCATGAGGAAGCTGCGTTGTTTCGAGCGACCTGCGAGCAGTCGCAAGCGGTGAGCCAGTGACGCGCCAGGCTCGGGTGCGGCCGGCTCGGACACGGACACAGCGGACGCGCGTCATCACCCTGCCGCAGTTGATGGCGGCCGCCGTCGAGGCGAATCCCGGCGGCCTCGCCGTCGTATTCGCAGATGTCGATACCACTTCCGGTGGGCTCAGCTATGCCGAGTTGGATGAGCGTTCGACCCGGCTGGCCCGGCTGCTCATCGATCGTGGTGTGGGGCCGGAGGATCTGGTCGCGGTGGCCGTTCCGCGATCGGTGGATTCGGTACTCGCGGTGTGGGCGGTGGCCAAGACCGGCGCCGGATTCGTGCCGGTAGACCCGCACTATCCGGCGGATCGGGTCGCGCACATGCTGACCGACTCGGCTGTGAGCTTCGGCCTGACCGTCGGCGCGGTTCGCCGCGGCCTGCCCGATTTCGCCGAATGGCTGGTCCTCGACGACCCCATCACCGCGCAACTGCTGCAGCGGTATCCGGTGGACCGGGTGACCAATCAAGATCGGGTGCGACCACTGCACGGGGCACATCCGGCCTACGTCATCTATACCTCCGGCTCGACCGGCGTCCCCAAGGGCGTCGTGGTCACCCACCAGGGATTATCCGGCTTCTGCGATGAGCAGCGGACCCGATACCGGGTGACGAGTTCGGCCCGGACACTGCATTTCGCCTCCCCGTCCTTCGACGCGTCGGTGCTGGAACTGCTGCTGGCGTTGGGCGGTGCGGCCACCATGGTGGTCGTCTCGCCGACTGTCTACGGCGGCGCGGAACTGGCCGCGGTGCTGCGGCGCGAGCGGGTGACCCACGCCTTCGTGACGCCTGCGGCTCTGGCCTCGGTGGAGCCCGACGGACTCGACGAACTGCGGGTCGTGGTGACCGGTGGTGAGGCCTGTCCGCCGCAGTTGGTGCGGCGCTGGGTACTACCGATCGCGGGCGGGCTGCTGCGCGAATTCTTCGATGCCTACGGTCCCACCGAGGCCACCATCGCCACCAATATCACCGCGCCGATGGTGCCGTGGGAGCCGGTGACCCTCGGTCCGCCGATCCACGGCATCGCCGCCTATGTGCTCAATGATCGGCTGGTGCCGGTGCCGAACCGGGTGGTCGGCGAACTATATGTCGCCGGTGCGCAACTGGCGCGCGGTTACCTGGGCCAACAGGCGCTCACCGCGACCCGATTCGTGGCCAACCCGTTCGAACCGGGCACCCGCCTCTACCGCACCGGCGATCTGGTGCGCTGGACCGCGACCGGTGAACTGGAGTACCTCGGCCGCAACGACTCCCAGGTGAAGATCCGCGGCTTCCGCATCGAGCTCACCGAAATCGACGCGGTACTGGGTGCATACGATCGTGTGGATTTCGCGGTGACCGTCGGGCACGAACTCGATAGCGGTACCACCGTATTGGCCTCGTATGTGCACCCCGTCGACGGGCGGAACGTCGATATGGCGGAGCTGAAGGCCCTGGTAGAGCGAAAATTGCCCGCACATATGGTGCCCGCGTCCATCACGGTGCTCGACCAGGTGCCGCTGACGCCCATGGGCAAACTGGACCGCAGGGCGCTGCCCGCGCCGGTATTCGAGGCGAAGGTATTCCGCGCACCCACGACACCGGTCGAGGAGATCGTCGCGGGCACCTTCGGCGATGTGCTCGGTGTCGCGCGCGTCGGCCTGGACGACGACTTCTTCGAGCTCGGCGGCAATTCGCTGCTGGCCACCCAGGTCACCGCCCGGCTGGATGCCGCGCTGGACACGCAGTTGGCGGTCCGCGATCTGTTCCATGCCTCGACGGTCGGCGCCTTCACCGCCGTCGTCGAGCGGACCGCCGGATCCGGCCGGAGTCGACCGCGGCTGGTCGCGGGGGAGCGGCCCGAGTTGATTCCGCTGTCGCTGGCGCAGCAGCGGTATTGGTTCCTCAACCAGTTCGATACCGAGACCTCGGCGGTGGACAATATTCCGCTCGCCGTGCGGCTCACCGGTGAGCTGGATGCGGCGGCGCTCGGGCTGGCCATCGGCGATGTGCTGTCCCGGCACGAAGTACTGCGGACCACCTATCCGAGCATCGGTGGGCGGCCGCATCAGGTGATCCATCCGGTGCCGGATACGCGGTTCGCCATGGTGCCGGTCGATGTGGCCGAGGACGAACTGGTGCGCCGGCTCATCGACTTCGCCGTGCTGACCTTCGATGTGACCGTCGAGGTTCCGATCGCGGTCGCACTGTTCCGCCTGGCGCCGCGCGAGCATGTGATCGCCTTGACCGTGCATCATGTCGCGGCCGACGGCGCATCGATGGGTCCGCTCGCCCGCGATCTGATGGTCGCCTATGCCGCGCGGATGCACGGGCAGGCGCCGCTGTGGCAGCCGCTGCCGGTGCAGTACGCCGACTACGCGCTGTGGGAGCGCGAGGCGCTAGGTGACGAGGACGATCCGCAATCGCCCGCCGCCCAGCAGATCGCCTACTGGCGGCGAACCTTGGCGCAGTTGCCGGACCAGTTGGAGCTGCCGACCGACCGCCCGCGCCCGCCGGCCCAGTCGTTCCAGGGCAGGTCGGTGCGGTTCGCGATCTCGGCGGACCGGCACGCGCGACTGCATGCGCTGGCGCGGGCCAACCACGCCTCGCTGTTCATGGTCGTGCATGCGGCGCTCGCGGTGCTGCTGGCACGTCTGTCGGGCACCGACGACATCGCGGTCGGCACGCCAATCGCGGGTCGTGGTGAGCGCGAACTCGATGACCTGATCGGCATGTTCGTCAACACGCTGGTGTTCCGGACGCGGGTGCGTCCCGGTGATAGCTTCGCCGCTCTGCTCGCCGATGTGCGCGAGCGCGATCTCGAGGCCTTCGCCAATGCCGATGTGCCCTTCGAGCGAATCGTCGAGGCGCTGAATCCGGTTCGCTCGATCGCCCGCAATCCGCTGTTCCAGGTGGGTCTTTCCTTCCAGAACCTGGCCGAAACTACCCTGGAGCTGCCCGGACTTTCCGTCGCGCCGGTCGATTTCGATTTGCAGCTGGCCAAGACGGATCTGCACATCTCACTGACCGACCGCTACACCGACGACGGCGCGCCCGCCGGGATGGTGGCCGACTTCGGTTATGCCAGCGACCTGTTCGACGAGACGACAGTGCGCGGCTTCGCCGACCGGTTCGTCCGGGTACTCGATGCCGTACTCGCCGATGTGTCGGTGCGGGTCGGCGAGATCGAACTGCTCGCCGGTGACGAGAGTGCGCGGATTCTCGCGAGTTGGAATGCCACCGCACACCCGATCGATACGACGGCGACCCTGGTGTCACTTCTGGATGCGACCGTGGCCGCCGACCCGGATGCGGTGGCGGTGGTATCCGATCAGCCGGGACGCAAGCTCAGCTACGGCGAACTCGATGCCCGGGTGAACCGGTTGGCGCGGTATCTGATCGAACGCGGCGTGCGCCCGGAGGACCGGGTGGCATTGGGCATCCGCCGTTGCGTCGATCTGATCGTCGCGATGTACGCCGTGGCGAAGTCCGGTGCGGCGTATGTGCCCATCGATCCGGATCAACCCGCCGAACGCATCGAGTACATCCTGCGGACCGCGGGACCGGTCTGCCTGTTGAGCTCCGTACACGACGGCTTCCATACCGATGTCGTCGATTCCGTCACGATCGATGAGCTCGACCTGTTGCACTACTCGGACGCGCCGCTCGCCGCGCATGAACGCCGCGGTGCGCTGCTGCCGAGCAATACCGCGTACGTGGTCTATACGTCGGGTTCGACCGGGCAGCCGAAGGGCGTGGCGGTGGCGCACGGCGCGATCGTCAACCAACTGCTCTGGGAGACAGCCGAATTCGGTCTCGGAGCCGACGAGGTGGTGCTGCTCAAGACGGTGGCCACCTTCGACCTTTCGGTCTGGGAGTTCTGGACGGCGGCGGTATGCGGTGGCACGGTGGTCATCGCCGCTCCGGATGGTCATCGGGATCCGGCCTATCTGAACGAACTGATGGCTCGCGAGTCGGTGACGACCCTGCATGTCGTGCCCTCGATGCTGGACGCGCTGTCGACGGGTCACCTGTCCCGATCACTGCGCCGGGTGCTGGCCATCGGTGAGACGCTACCGGCCGCCACCGCACAGCGATTCCGTCAGGACAATGGCGCGGACCTGTTCAACCTGTACGGCCCGACCGAGGCCGCGGTCTCCATCACCAACCATCGGGTGACCGACGCCGACACGGTTACCGTGCCGATCGGTAGGCCGCAGTGGAACAGCCATGTCTACGTCCTGGATTCGCGTCTGCGGCCGGTGCCGGTCGGCGTATCCGGCGAGTTGTATCTGGCTGGTGCCCAATTGGCGCGCGGCTACTTCGGACGGACCGATCTGACCGCGGAACGGTTCGTGGCCAACCCGTTCGAATCCGGTGCCCGGATGTACCGGACCGGCGACCTGGTGTCCTGGAATGAGCAGGGCGAACTGGAGTACCACGGCCGCACCGACTTCCAGGTGAAGATCCGCGGTTTCCGCATCGAACTCGGCGAGATCGAGATCGCGCTGCTCGCCCGGCCCGAGATCGCGCAGGCCGCGGTGCTCGTCAAATCCGATGCACGGATCGGTGATTGGCTGGTGGCCTATGTCGTACCGGCCGACGAGGCGAGCTCGGTCGAGGCCGCCGAACTGAAGGCCGCGCTGGCCGCGGTGCTGCCGTCGTACATGATGCCCAATGCGTTCGTAACGCTGACGTCCTTGCCGCGCAATGCGAATGGCAAGCTGGATCGTGCCGCGCTGCCCGATCCGGAGTTCGAGACCCAAGTCTTCCGCGCCCCTGCCACCCCGGTCGAGGAGATCGTGGCCGGTGTCTACGGCGAGGTGCTCGGTGTCGAGCGTGTCGGGCGCGATGACGATTTCTTCGCCATGGGCGGCAATTCGCTGCTGGCCACGCAGGTGGCGGCCCGGGTGGGCGACGCGCTGGATACCAAGGTGCTGGTGCGCGCGATCTTCGAGACACCCATCGTGGCCGGACTCGCCGCCAAGGTCGAGACCCATGCCGGTTCCGGTCGGCGACAGCCGCTACTGGCCGGGCTGCGGCCGGAGCAGGTCCCGCTGTCGCTGGCGCAGTTGCGGATGTGGTTCATCAACCAGTTCGATACCGGCTCGGCGGCCTATCACATCCCGGTGGCGGTCCGGCTGTCCGGCGAACTCGATATCGCCGCACTGGGTTCGGCGGTCGAGGATATGGTTGCGCGGCACGAGGTGCTGCGCACCGTCTACCCGCTGACCGCGGATGGGCCGGTGCAAGAGGTGCTCGCACCCAACGAGGCGCCGATCGATCTGGTCCCTATTCCGATCGCGGAATCGGATGCGGTGCGGCAGGTGCAGGAGATCGTCGCGGCGGGCTTCGATGTCACGGTCGAGGTGCCCTTCCGCGCGACCCTGTTCCGGCTCGATACCGGTGATCACATCCTGGTATTCGTCGCCCATCACATCGGCGCCGACGGCTGGTCGATGTCGCCGCTGGTCCGCGATGTCATGCTGGCCTACTCCGCCCGCAGCGCGGGTGAACCTCCCTCATGGTCGCCGCTGCCGGTACAGTACGCGGATTTCAGTGTCTGGCAACGTATGGTGCTCGGCTCAGAGGATGATCCGGAGAGCTTGATCTCGGCACAGGCCCAATACTGGCGGACCGCACTGGCGGATCTGCCCGATGGACTGAATCTACCTGCGGATCGGCCGCGCCCGGCGCTGCGGACCTTCACCGGCGGGCGCCACGAATTCGAGATCGATCCGCTGGTGCACGCCGGTCTCGTGCGGTTGGCTCGCCGACACAACGCCACCATGTTCATGGTGGTGCACGCCGCGCTGTCGGTATTCCTGGCGCGCATGTCCGGCACCGACGATATCGCCATCGGCACCCCGGTGGCCGGTCGTGGCGCGGCCGAACTCGACGACATGATCGGCATGTTCGTCAATACGCTGGTGCTGCGACTGCGGGTGCCCGACGACCGCACCTTCGGTGACCTGCTCGCCAACGCCAAAGACGCTGACCTGCAAGCCTTTTCACATGCCGACCTGCCGTTCGAGCGATTGGTCGAACTGCTGAACCCGCCGCGTTCCACGGCTCGGCACCCGCTGTTCCAGGTGTCGATGTCGTATCTGAACCTGCCGACCAGCACCTTCGAATTGCCCGGATTGCGCGCGCAGACCTTCGATTTCGCCGTCGACACCGCGAAATTCGATCTCTCGCTGACCATGTGGGCACCCGGTACCGCCGCGGAAAGCCTGCGCGGTGAGTTCAACTTCGCGCGTGATCTGTTCGACGACAAGACGATCGAGATGTTCGCCGCCCGGTTCACCCGGCTGCTCACCGAGATCGTCGCACGCCCGGACGCCCCGATCGGTGACCTGCGGCTGCTCGGCGCGGCCGAAGAGCAGGCTCTGACACCGGTGCGGAGGGGTGAGCCGCCCGCCGTCCGGCTGCTGCCGGACCTATTGACCAGCGCGGTCAGCGTCGATCCCGAACATGTCGCGGTGCGCACGGCCGGTCGCTCGATCTCCTACCGCGAACTGGACGAATACTCCTCGCGACTGGCTCGGGTGCTGATCGATCGCGGTGTCGGCCCGGAATGCCTTGTCGCACTAGCCTTCCCGCGTTCGCTGGAGATGGTCGCGGCCTTCTGGGCGGTCGCCAAGGCCGGTGGCGCGCATGTGCCGATCGACCCGACGTATCCGACGGACCGGATCCGGCAAATGGTGACCGATTCCGGTGTCGTCCTCGGCATCACCACTTCCACCTACAGCGAGCGGCTGCCCGACGAGTCGACCGAAACCAGCTGGCTACAGCTCGACGATCCCGCGATCCATGCCGCCGTCGCCAGTAAGTCGCCAGCGCCGATCACCGATGCCGAGCGGCTGGCGACACTGTTGCCGCAGCATCCGGCGTACGTCATCTACACCTCCGGCTCGACGGGCACACCGAAGGGCGTCACCGTCACCCATGTCGGCGTCGGGGGCGCCGTCGAGAACGCCAGCGCCGTATTCCAGCTCGGCCCGCAGCATCGGTTCGCGCATCTGTGCTCGCCGAGCTTCGATCCGTCGATTCTGGAGTGGCTCTGCACCTTCCACAACGGCGCGACGCTGGTCATCGTGCCGTCCACCATCCTCGGCGGACCGGATCTGGCGGCGCTGCTGCGCACCGAGCGGGTCACGCACGCGATCTTCACTCCCGCTGTCCTCGGCACGGTCGATCCGGCCGGTCTGGACGAATTCCGATACCTGTGCTGCGGTGGCGATTCCACCTCGCCCGAGCTGGTCGCCAGATGGCAACCGGGACGGCACTTCATCAACGGCTACGGGCCGACCGAGGCGACGGTGGCCGCGTCCTGGAGCGAGATGATCGCCGGAGGGCGCATCACGATCGGCGGCCCGGTGCCGGGAACGCCGATGGTGGTGCTGGATTCGCGGCTGCGCCCGGTGCCGCCCGGTGCCGTCGGCGAGCTATATCTCGGTGGCACCGCACTGGCACGCGGCTATCACGACCGTCCGACGCTGACCGCGGAACGCTTCGTCGCCGATCCGTGGGGTCCGCCCGGTGCGCGGATGTATCGCACCGGTGATCTGGTGCGCTGGGTCGGCGAACCGGGGGAGTGGGAGCTCGAATACATCGGTCGCACGGACTTCCAGCTCAAGATCCGCGGTATGCGCATCGAACTCGGTGAGATCGACGCGGTGCTCGGCGGCCACGACGATGTCGAATTCGCAGTCACGATCGGTCGGGAAACCCCAACGGACGAGAAGATTCTCGTCGCCTATGTGCTTGCGGTAGCGGGGCGGACCATCGACACCGGTGCGCTCACCGAATACGCCGCGCGCAGCCTGCCTCGGCATATGGTGCCCTCGGCGGTGGTGGTACTCGATATGGTGCCGCTGACCCCGGTCGGCAAGCTCGATCGCGCCGCGCTGCCCGCACCCGAGCTCGCCCCGCGCCCCTACCGCGCGCCCTCGACCGCGCAGGAACAGGCCGTCGCCGACGTATACGCCGAGGTACTGGATCTCCGGAGATCGGGCATCGATCGGGTCGGCTCCGATGACGATTTCTTCGCACTCGGCGGCAGTTCGCTGGCCGCCATGCGCGCGGTGCACAGGCTGCGCGAGCTGACCGGTATCGCGGTCCAGGTGCAGTGGTTCTTCACCGATCCGACCGTCACCGCGCTCACCCAGCGCATCATGGCGGCCGATGACACCGAGGCCCACGAATACGGGTTGAACGCCGAGGCCGCACTCGATGTGCTGCTGCCGATCCGGTACGGCACCGGCGAAGCCCTGTTCTGTATCCATCCGATGGCCGGATTGTCCTGGTGCTACACCGGTCTCGCCCAGTATCTGCCCGCCGACCGCCCGATCTTCGGTGTGCAATCGCCCGCGCTGTCCGAATCCGACTTCCGGCCGGATTCGCTGGATGCGATGGCTCGGCGCTATGTCGAGGAGATCCGCGCGGTGCAGCCCGAGGGGCCGTATCGGCTGCTCGGCTGGTCGCTCGGTGGTGCGCTGGCCCATGCGGTCGCGGTTGAATTGCAGTCCGCGGGTGCCGAAGTCGCGCTACTCGCCATGCTGGACAGTCGCACCGGCGGCAATATCGCCGACTTCTGGGCGGAGCTGCGCTCGGCCTTCGCCGAACTCGGCATCGGCCCGGACATGCTGGGCGACAGCAATATCCGCAACCTCACCGAAGAGGCGCTCGCGGTGCTGTACGCCAACATCCCGCCGGAACTGGCGCTGCTGACCCCGGACCGACTGCGTCAGAGCTACCGCGGTGCGGTGCGCTCGGTAGAGCTCGGAATCAACCATCAGCACAAGGTTTTCCACGGCACGCTCGAGTTCTTCAGCGCCGCCGGCCACACCGCCGAATCCCGGGCCTGGCGGCCGTACGTCGACGGCACGATCAACGAGCATCCGGTCGAGGCGACCCACGAGCTGATGACGTCTCCGGCGGCCTTCGCCGAAATCGGACCGGTCCTGGCCGCCTTGCTCGCAGCGCCGGAGCCGGTCGAGGATGCCGCGGAGCCAACCGAAGCCGAGGCATTCGCGCCGGTCGAACCCGCCGCCGTACCGGAGGGATACGAGTACGCGGCACCGCTCGCCGATCCGGCCGCGTTCGACCACGACTACCCGACATCGGTCCTGGTCCCGATACCTATCGATGTCCCGGAACCGACCGAGGACACGGCCGCGCCCGATGAGCTGCCCCCGACGGTCGAGGCCCCGGCACTGGATCTCGACGACGACGAACCCGAGATTGCCGAGAAACCCGAGCGCGTCCCGTTCGCGGTCATCCACGACGACGACCCGATCGAATTCGCCGTCCCGCACCGCCCGGACGAACCCGACGACGCGCCCATCCCGCTATCGCTGACCCCGAATGCCGTGCGGCTGTTGGATATCGGCGTCGAACTGCGCGTCGTCACCCTCGAGATCCCGCCCAACTACTCACCGGAGGCGGTGCAATTCGCCGTCGATACGGTGCTCGAACAGCATCCGATGCTGTGGGTCCGCCTGCACCGCGACGGTGCGGGTACTGATCCGGTCTTCGAGATCCCGGCCGAGGCACAGCGGCTCGACGAGGCCTTCCTCGGCCTGGAGTACGGCATCGATCAGACCCCGCCGCCGGTCGACGATGTGGTGCGCGCGGTCGCCAGCGAACTCGATCCGGCACATGGCCGCAATATCCGCTTCGTACTGGTCGGCGGCCGCGAGGTGCCCACGAGCATGGTCATCGTCGCCAATGGCCTCGTCGTGGACGACACCTCCTGGCGCACCATCATCGACAAGCTGTCACTGGCCTGGTCGCGCGGCAGACACCGCACGCCCGCCGTTCCCGAGTCCGGACTATCCGACTTGCTGAGAGTCCTGTCCGAGGGTGCGAGCGGCCCGGCGGCAATCGAGGAAATGGCGTGGTGGCACCACACCCTGAGCGTGGTTCCCGCCGCCAAGGCAGGTGCCACGAACAAGAACCTGCGCTCGCGGCGCCGGGTCTCGCTGACGATCACCACCGAGGGCACCGCCGCCGTCGTCGCCGCGGCCGCCGCACACGGTGTCAGCGTCGACGAAGTCCTGCTCACCGCCCTCGCGCTCGCCCAGATCACCTCCGCGGGCGAAACCGTCACCGAAGCCATCGGCCCGGTGGTCCGGCTGCACGCCGATAGCCGGGCGATGGCCGAGGCCGATACCCTCGTCGGCGCCTTCACCACCGATTACCCGCTCCCGCTGCAGTTGGCGGGGGTGAACATCCAGGAGGCGTTGGTCGGTGGTCACGCGGCGGGTGTCGCGATCGAGCAGGTCAAACGGCTCACCGGTGCCGTGCCGTCCTATGGCGTCGGGTACGGCCTGCTGCGTTATCTCAATCCGGATACCGCCGCCGCCCTGAGCGCACTCCCCACCGGCCGGTGCGGATTGCGTTATCGAGATCTGCGCCCGGCGCGCGTGCACACCGACGCACCGGCCGGGGATCTGCTGCTCGATATCACCGCTGACGCCACCGCCGAGGGCCTGCTCGTTCGCTTCGACTACGCGGCCGAGGTATTCGGCGGTGACGAGGTCAAGACCTTCGCCGAACATTGGATCCGAGCCCTCGGCGGGCTGGCCGAATACGGTCAGCGATATCCGGGGCGACCATAATCACATTCCGGCCGTTCAGGCATGATGGAGCAACATTGCGGTAACGATGTCCACTATCGTCACGACTAAATAGGCCGTATGGTCGGCCGCGGTGCATGCCCGCGGCAAGGGGAAGCCCTACCGTAATCACAATACGAAGTGAAGGTGTGAAATTGATGCGTAGTCTGATCCGGCGTCGCGGCACACGTGCGGCGGCGGTGATCGCGGCAACCGCGGTATTCGCGGGGGTCATGTCCGGCTTCGGCGCATCTACCGCGACGGCTGATCCGATCATGGATTCCAAGACGCTGCTGGCGAACCCGGTCGCGCCGGACGGCTCGAAGATCACCAAGGCGGAGTACAAGGGCGACCGCAGCATCCGCCTGTATGTCTACTCCGCCGCCATGGACCGGACCTTCCCGGTCGACGTGCAGCGCCCCGCCGACGCCTCGGCGCCGCGCCCGGTGCTCTACCTGCTCAACGGTGCCGGCGGCGGTGAGGACAGCGCGTCCTGGGTGGCCAAGACCGATGCGCTGAAGTTCCTCGGCGACAAGAACGTCAATGTGGTGCAGCCCATCGGCGGCAAGTGGAGCTACTACACCGACTGGATCAAGGACGATCCGGTTCTCGGCCGCAACAAGTGGAAGACCTTCTTCACCGAGGAGCTGCCGCCGCTGATCGACGGCGCGCTCGGTACCAACGGCACCAACGCGATCGCGGGGCTGTCCACCTCGGGCACCACCGTGCTCGCGCTGCCGATCGCCAAGCCGGGCCTCTACAAGGCCGCCGCGGCCTACAGCGGCTGCGCCCAGACCAGTGATCCGGTCGGCTCGGAGTTCGTCAGGCTGACCGTCGAGACCTGGGGCGGCGGCAATGTCGAGAACATGTGGGGCCCGATCGGTGGGCCGGAGTGGACGGCGAACGATCCCTACGTGAACGCCGAGGGTCTGCGCGGCACCGACCTCTACATCTCGACCGGCAACGGTCTGCCCGGCCCGTACGACACCCTGGACGGTCAGTACGCACTGCCCGGCTCGGGCGGTCTGGCCAACCAGATCCTGATCGGCGGTGTCATCGAGGCGGGCACCAACTACTGCACCAACAACATGAAGGCCAAGCTGGATTCGCTGGGCATCCCCGCCACCTTCAACTTCCGTCCCAATGGCACCCACTCCTGGGGCTACTGGAATGACGAGTTGCACGCCTCCTGGCCCACCCTCGCCAAGGGCCTCGGTCTCTGAGTCGATCCCCGCGCTTCCCAACCGACCGCCCCGATTGTGACCTTGTACACAACCGGGGCGGTCTGTTTTATATAGATAGTGCTAAACAAAAAGTTCGGGAACCCGTAAAATTCTGTTCTATGAGTACAACCCTGGTCGAGTCGGCGCGGAACGTGACGACCCGGGCGAGATCCGTCACCGTCTTGCTCGGTCCAGCCTTCGTAGCGGCCATCGCCTATGTCGATCCCGGCAATGTGGCGTCGAATATCAGCGCGGGCGCTCAGTTCGGCTACCTACTCGTGTGGGTCATCGTGATGGCCAATGTGATGGCCGGACTGGTGCAGTTCCTATCGGCGAAGCTGGGGTTGGTCACCGGGATGTCGCTACCGGAGGCGGTGCGGTACAAGTCGAGTCGTCCGGTACGCCTTGCCTATTGGGTGCAGGCCGAGACCGTAGCGGTGGCCACCGACCTGGCCGAGGTGGTCGGCGGCGCGATCGCGCTGAAGCTACTGTTCGATCTGCCGCTGCTGCTCGGCGGACTGATCACCGGTGTGGTTTCGATGGCACTGCTGCTGGTGCAGAACCAGCGCGGGCAGAAGCCGTTCGAGCGGGTCATCACCGGTCTGCTCGCCGTCATCGCCATCGGCTTCCTGGCCAGCGTGGTGATTTCGCCGCCGTCGGTCTCCGGCACCGTCGGTGGTCTGCTGCCGCGGTTCCAGGGCGCTGAAAGTGTGCTGCTCGCAGCGGCCATGATCGGCGCGACCGTCATGCCGCACGCGGTGTACCTGCACTCCGGATTGGCCCGTGATCGGCACGGTCAGCCCGAAGTGGGTCCGCTGCGGGCACGGCTGCTGCGGGTCACCAGATACGACGTCGGACTGGCCATGGTGCTCGCGGGCACGGTCAATATGGCCATGCTGCTGATGGCCGCGAATACCCTGCGCGGCCGCGAGAATGTCGACACCCTCGAGGGTGCGCACGCCGCTGTCGGCGATGCGCTCGGTCCCGTCGCCGCGCTACTGCTCGCGATCGGCCTGCTGGCCTCCGGGCTGGCATCGACGTCGGTCGGCGCGTATGCCGGGGCAATGATCATGGAAGGCCTGCTGAACCGTAAGATTCCGCTCTTGGTTCGGCGGCTGGTCACCCTGATCCCGGCCATCCTGATCCTGGCGATCGGCATCGATCCCACTCGCGCACTGATCATTTCGCAGGTAGTGCTGTCCTTCGGCATCCCCTTCGCCCTGATCCCCCTGGTCCGCTTCACCAGCGACCGCATCCTGATGGGCGCCGACGTCAACCATCGCGTAACCACCGGCCTGGCCTGGCTCGTCGCCATCATCATCAGCCTGCTGAACGTGGCCCTTATCTACCTGACCGTCACGGGCAACTAGGCGAACAGCGTGCGCTGGGCATAGCCCGTATCGAAATACTCACGGGCTTCGGCGATCTTGCCGTCCTCGACCCGGAAGACGATCGCCACATTATTGGCATACGGTTCGCCCGCCTTGGTGGTCGCGCGGGTGGTCCATTCGGCGACCGCCTGCGCACCGTCGGCCAGCACGGTCCGCACCTCCTGTCCGATCGGCTGCGACACGTCCATCCGCTCGATCATCTGCGCGACGAATTGCCCGAAGATCTCCTCGGGGCCGGTCCAGGTGCGCGCGGTCGGCAGCTCGCCGAACAGGGTCCAGGTCGAATCCGGGGTGAAGAACCCGGCGGCGCGTGCGGCGTCACCGGATCCGAGTGCCTCGATATAGGCCAGGATGGTGGCGCGGGTCTGCTCGGTGGTCGACATGATCGCTCGCTCCTTCAGGCGATGGTGAGGATCGCGTTGCCGCGGATCCGGCGGTTGTTCAGATCGGTGAGCACGCTCGCCGTTTCGGCCCAGTCGGCGACCCTACCGAGTTCCGGATGCAGGCGACCGGTAGCCGTCAGGTCGACCAGCACGCGCAGATCCTCGGCATCGGTGGTGTCGGCGACCCAGTGCGGAAAATGCCGCAGCGTGAACGGTGTGACCGCAAGGTATTCGAAGAAGCTGAGCCGGATCGGTTGCAGGCTGGCCTGACCGAACCACAGCACGGTACCGCCGGGTGCGATCCGGGCGAGCGCGGCGGCGAAGACATCGCCGCCGACCGATTCGAAGATGACATCGAAGCGACCGTCGGCGTCCGCGACATCATGGACGACGGCCGCGCCGAGTTCGGCCAGCCGGGCGCCGCGTTCGGGCGATGCTGCCACCGCCGTCACCGAAATGCCTGCGGCCGTTGCCAATTCCACCAGGTAATGACCGACGCCGCCGGATGCGCCGGTGATCAGCGCCTGCTTGCCCGCCGGGGCCTCGACGTGCCGAAGCAGACGCAATGCGGTCAAACCCGCGAGCGGCAAGGCGGCCGCACTGGTGGCGGCAAGGGTGTCGGGCAGTTCGGCCAGTGCGGAGGTCGGGACGGCTACCCGCTCGGCCCACCCGCCGCCCTCGGCATGGCCGACCACCCTGGTTCCGACGGCGGGCCCCGATCCGTCGGCGGCGGCCGCGACGACCCGGCCGACAACGTCCTGTCCCATGACGGTGCCCGGTACGGTCGGCGTGCCGTAGGCACCGGTCATGGCGAGAATCTCGCCGCGGTTCACCGAGAACGCCTCGACCCGGATGACCGCCGCATCGGGGGCGGCCGTGGGTTCGGTGACCTCGACGAACCGCACCAAGGTCGGATCACCGGTTGCTGCAAGGGCCTTCATCTGACTTCCTCCTGGTCATTGCTACGAAAACGACACTAAGAGGGCTGGTTTCCAGATGAAAGAAGGCAGTAATTAGTGGTATAGGTACCTGGTGGATACCAACGATCTCATGGCATACGACATCTTCAACCTGAACTGTCCGTCCCGCGCGGTGTTCGATCGGCTCGGTGAACGCTGGACCGGGCTCGTGCTGCTGGCCCTGAAGCCGGGAACGCTGCGCTTCTCGCAGCTGCGTAGGCAGGTGCAGGGCATTACGCAGAAGATGCTCACCCAGACGTTGCGCGGTCTGGAACGCGACGGCATGGTGTCGCGCACGGTGTATCCGACCGTGCCGGTCACCGTCGAATACACGCTGACACCGCTCGGCCATAGCTTGAGTGCCGCCGTCGATGTGCTGCGGGCCTGGGCCATCGAGCACATCGACGAAATCGACGCGGCCAGAGCCGAATACGAGCAGGCGGGCTGATCACACCCAGTTTTCGATCCAGTACTTCCAGATCACCGGAGCATATGCGGCCAGGGGCGGCACCTTGATGTCGGTGCCCGCCAGTGCGGCGGTGGCGTTGCGGCAGTCGAACCAGCAGCTGAATTCGCTGTGCTCCAACACATCCTGGGGGACGCCGACGCGGGGTAGTAGCCAGCTCGTGCCGGGAACGCGCAGCATCATCTCCAGGGTGCGCTTGGGCATCACCTCCACCAGATGCGGCGCACCGGCCTCGTCGGCGAACAGATTCAGCGCCTCGGCCGCGCTCTGTCGGCGCGGATCGGCCAGGTGGTAGGTGGTGTGGTTCGAGTCGGGCTGGTGTGCGATGTGGGCCAGTGCGCGAGCCACGAAATCGACCGGGACCATATTGGTTTCACCCAGCTTCGGCACCAGCACCGGCAGGATCCTCGGCAGCTGCGCGGCCATCCGCAGCAGCCGGAAGAAGTAGTAGGGCCCTTCGATTCGATCGATCTCACCGGTGCGCGAATGTCCGATCACGATCGAGGGCCGATAGATCCGCCAGCCCAACCCGGATTCGCGCACGATCTTCTCGGCTTCGAATTTCGCCCGCTGCATGGGCGAACTCAGCACCTGACCCTCGTCGAACATATCCTCGGTGAACAGGCCGTCGAACCCGCCCGCCACATCCACCGTCGAGACATGGTGCAGCAGAGTGGCTTTCAACTCTTGCACGACATCGACGACATGTCTGGTGCCGTCGCCGCGTTCGGCGAGGTCATAGCTCGACGCCAGATGGAAGACATGCTCGATCGAGCCCCGATGCTCGGCGATCCAGGCCGGATCGATGCCGAGCCTGGGCGCTCCCATATCCCCGTGTACCGCCCGCACCCGCTCCCCGCCCATCCATTCCCGAGCACAGCAGGTATACCGGTCCGCCGAATCATCCCCCGGCCGGACCAGCACATGAATATCCCGCTCCCGTTTCAGCAGCTCGGGAATAAGAAATCGACCGATGAACCCAGTTGCTCCGGTAACCAGGTAAGCCATAGCCGATCAACATAGTCGCTCGTGCGGGCACGCTTGTGTCCGGGATCACGCTCCGCCCTCGGGACGGTCGCCGCACCTGTGGTCGGCGCGGCCCCCGCGCATCACTCGCTAGGCAGCGGTAAGCCGTGGGACGCTGACGATCCCCGCACCGAGCTCGGTTCGATGCTCGCTCGCCGACCCGATCAGTCGGCGAAGACCGGCTTGCGCTTGGTGAGCATGGCGGTCGCGCCCTCGAAGAAGTCGGGGGACTGGAGCAGTTCGCTCTGGCCGGACTTTTCGGCGGCGAGCGCGGCGTCCAAGGCGGGCAGTGTCGCGGCGTTCAATGCCTTCTTGGTGAGTTCGAGGGCGCGGCGCGGGCCCGCGGCGATCTTGGCGGCCGCGGCCTCGACCTTGGCGTCGAGTTCGTCCTGCGGGACCACGGCGGTGAACAGTCCGGCCGCCTTGGCCGCCGGCGCGGGGAGTCGCTCGCCGAGCAGAGCCATTTCCGCGGCCAGCGGTCGGCCGGCCGCGGCGGCGACCATGGCTGCCGCACCGCCGTCGGGCATCAGACCGATATTGATGAAGGCGAGCAGCAGATAGGAATCCTCGGCGGCGTAGACCAGGTCGGCGGCCAGCGCGATGCCGACACCAACACCCGCGGCCGCGCCCTTGACCCGCGCGATGACCGGAATCGGCGCGTCCACAATCGCTTTCACGAGCCGGTTGGCCGCATCCATCACCATGTCCGAAGTGATCCCGCGCTGCGCCTCGGCGGCCGATGCGGCAAGATCGGCGCCGGTGCAGAAGTCGCCGCCCTCGCCGGTCAGTACGATCACCCGCACCGAACGGTCCTCGGCGGCGGCGAGGAAGGTGTCACCGAGGGCGACCATGGTGTCGTAGTCGATGGCGTTCTTGCGCTTGGGCTTGGTGAGCGTGACCCGGAGCACCTTGCCGTCATTGACGGCACTGAAACCCGCGGATGTGGTCGCGGAATCGGGGTTGCTCATTTGGTGCTCCTGGTCTGGAATCCGGCGGGGCATTCCCATGAATGGTGGTTAACTTTGCGAATTGTGGTTAACTTAGGATGATTTGTCCGGCGCTGTCAACCAACGGCGCCGCACCGGAACGGAGAGCTACATGGTCGCGGATCGCAGCGAGGTCGGTCTCGCTTCCGCGCGGCCCGACGCGGGTGGGAACAGGACGGGGGCGGAGCCGGCCCAGACGGTGCGGCGTCGCCCGAAGGATCGCAAGGTCCAGATCATCCGGGCCGCCGCGCGTGCATTCAGCGAACGCGGGTATTACCCGGTCGGCGTCGACGAGATCGCCGCGGAGGTCGGCATCTCCGGGCCCGCGCTGTATCGCCACTTCGCGAACAAGTACGCGCTGCTGGTCGCGGCCGCCGAAGAAGGTGCCTTGCATCTGCTGAAGGTCGCGCGCGCCGCGGACGATCCGAATCTGGAGCCGCAATCCCGGCTCGACGCGCTGATCAAGGCGATCAGCGAACACACCATCGATATTCGTCGCGAGGCCGGACTGTACCGCTGGGAGCGGCGCTACCTGGAGGCCGACGACCGCGCCCGGATCAGGAAGGTCTACGACGCGCTCAACGCGACGCTCGCCGAACCGATCCGACAGCTGCGTCCCAGCGCACCGCCCGCCGACGTGGCAATGCTCGCCGCTGGCGTGCTGAGCGCCATCGCCAGCATCTCCTCGCATCGCACCACGCTCGCCACCGCCCGGCTGATGCCACTGCTGCGCGAGATGAGCTGGTCGATCCTGCGCGCTGAACTGCCGCCCGCACCGACCGAGCCCACGCCCGGACCGGCCACCCGCGGCCTGCCGGTCACCTCGAAACGCGAACAGCTGCTCACCGAGGCGATCCGGATCTTCGGTCGCCAGGGCTATCACGAGGCCAGCATCGAGGAAATCGGCGCGGCCGTCGGCATCAACGCCTCCAGCGTCTACCGGTACTTCAGCAGCAAGGCCGATCTACTCGCCGCCGCCTTCCACCGCACCGGCGACCGGGTGGCCATCGCGATCACCGAGGCGCTGGCCGAGGCCACCAGCCGTCCGGACGCGGTGCGGCGCATTGCCTACCGCCAGGCCCGGCTCACCTTCGCGATGCCGGAGATCATGCCGGTCTACTACGCCGAATTCAGCAACCTGCCGCAGGCCGAACAGCACAAGCTGCGCGCCATCCAGCGCCAGAACGTGCTGGAGTGGGCCAACCTGCTCGACGGCGACTCGGTGGAGGCGCGCTTTCGCGTGCATGCCGCCATCGCTCAGGTGATCGACGTGGGCCGGTTGACCAAATTCGACCCACGCCCCGAACAACTGGCCCGAGTCTGCGCCCTGATGGAGGCCGTCCTTCTGGGCTGACGCTCGCACGATCGTCGCCCCCAACGGAGCGTGTCTTACGAGCGGCGTTCGCGGCCGGTCTCGCTTCTGAGTTGTCGAAGCGTATGCGCTGCAGGCGCGGGACTCGCCCTTGCAGCACGCGCGTGCATCAGGTGCTGTAGGGCCCGCCATTACGACCCCGATGGAGCGAGTCTCGACGGCACGGACGCGAGACACCATGGGCCGCGAACGGGTCGCGCCGCAGGCGCGGCAAATCAAACACCTCCGTGACGCATCCGGAAGATCGCTTTGGCCGTGCGCAGATGCCGTGAGTGCCGGTCGAAGGTGGACAGATTGACCGGGGCCCGATACCGCTTGCGTGCGATCGCCAACGTCCGGCTGAACTCGCGCAGTCCCTGATCGCCGTGATGGTGTCCCTGTCCGTATTCACCGACCCCACCGAAGGGTAGCGCCGGAATCCCGGCATACGTGGTCGAAGAATTGATGGTCACAACGCCAACCCGCAGTTGCTCGGCGAAGGATTCGATACCGTGCACATCCCGGGTGAACACCGACACCGCGACACCATTGCCGACCGCGTTGATCCGCTGCGCCGCCTCGTCCATATTCGCGACCCTGTTGACGATCAGCAATGGCCCGATGCCTTCGCCGGTGATCGCGAGGCTCTCCTCCGGCACCTCGGCCAAGACGATCGGTTCGATATAGGGGTCGCGAATCGAATCCAGTCCGCCGACCACCGCGCGCCCGCCCTTGGCCACTGCGTCGCGCACCTGCTTGCGCACCACCTCGACCTGCGATTCCAGAATCATCGGACCGTAGGACGCGCGCTTATCCGCACCGGGCCGCAGCCGCCGCGCCTGTTCGATCACCAGTTCCAGGAATCGGTCGTAGACGGAGTTGGCGACATAAGCCCGCTGGATGCCGGTGGAGTTCTGGCCCGCATTGGCCATCGCGCCGAATACCGCGGCCTCGGCGGCCTCGTCGAGTTTGGCGTCGACGTGAACCACCATGGTGCCCTTGCCGTTCCGTTCGACCACCACCGGCGTCAAGGTCTGCGCGCACAGCGTGATCACCTCGCGTGAGCCCGCATCCGAACCGGCATAGGCGATTTTGTCCACCTTTGCCCGACATAGAGCCGCGGTGGTGGCGTGATCCCCGGTAACGACCTGCAGCACAGGCTGATTCGGCGCCAGTTTGTTCCAGCTGTCGGCCAGCCAGACCCCGACGCCGGTGGTGAGTTCATCGGGTTTGAACACCACGGCATTGCCCGCGGCCATCGCGTAGGCGATCGAGCCCATCGGGGTGAAGACCGGGTTGTTCCACGGCCCGAGCACGCCGACCACGCCGAGCGGCAGATAGCCGACGGAGGCGTGCTGATTGCGGGTCAGCCAGGTGGCGCCGAGCTTGCGTCGATCCAGCACGCGTGCGGCATTGCGGGCCGCCCAATCCAGATTCTCGACGGCGAGCATCACCTCGATTGCCGCGTCCGCCTCCGGTTTTCCGGTTTCCTCGCACAGGATTTCCACCAATTCGCCTGCGCGCCTGGCGATACTGCGCTTCCAATCCAGTAGCCAGCGTTTGCGGGCGCTGAATCCCAGCTCCGCCCACCACTTTTCAGCGGAGCGTGCGGCGCGTACGGTGCGGTTGATTTCGCCCGCGCCCATCACGGCGTAGTTGCCGACGATTTCGCCGGTGCGCGGGTCATAGGACGTCAGCACGTTCGGTCGGCCCGATCCTCCCGTATGCGCTGCCAGCCTCGGCTGCGCGGTCTCGGCCATGGTCACCTCTCGCAGGGTCGATCCGCCGCAGGTCGCTGAACGCTTGGCGAAGCAGCGCTGCCGCAAACGAGTGAGTGCGTTTCCCCCGTCTAGCAGACTATGGGCGCCGCGACGGCCGGACAAGGTGTCGCTACCGCCCCTACGCTGCCCCTCGAGGGCCGTCACCAGCGGCGTTCTCCGGTCGGGTGGGTCGGCGGAAAGAAATGTGAGTAAGCACACACTTAGGCTGCAGTCCGCTGGGTATGGCGCGGTCTGCCCTGCAGGGATGGCTCTGCCGGTAACATCACGCGTGGCGACAGGGATCACCAACCGGGACGTATTCATGCCCACGCTTTTGGCGACCCGCGGTCGCCGCCCCGGCCCCGCGAACGCCGCCGATCAGACACAGTGGAGAGTTGATGCCGAGTTTGAACCAAGCGGATTCGCATACCAGCGAGCCACCACCCGTCGATGGTGGTGACGCGGCGGTCGCGGTTGCGGATGTCCGGAAGTCATTCGGCGATGTGCACGCGCTGCAGGGCATCAGCTTCACCGCCGCGCGGGCGAGTGTGCTCGGCATCCTCGGGCCCAACGGTGCGGGCAAGACCACCATGGTGAAAGTGCTGTCGACCCTGCTGCGCCCGGACTCCGGCACCGCCGTGGTCGCGGGCCACGATGTGCTGAAGGATCCGGCGGGTGTGCGCCGCTCGATCATGATGACCGGCCAGTACGCCGCGCTCGACGAGAACCTCTCCGGCCGGGAGAACCTGGAATTGTTCGGCCGACTCATGGGACTTGGCAAATCGGCCGCCCGCAAGCGCGCCGACACCCTGCTCGAGGAATTCGACCTGGTGCACGCGGGCCGTCGCGCGGTGCGCCACTATTCCGGCGGTATGCGTCGTCGGGTCGATATCGCCTGCGGACTGGTGGTGCGGCCGGAGGTGGTCTTCCTCGACGAGCCGACCACCGGTCTGGATCCGCGCAGCCGGCAGGGCGTGTGGGATCTGGTGACCGCGCTGAAGAATCAGGGCATCACGGTGCTGCTCACCACGCAGTACCTCGAGGAAGCCGATGTGCTCAGCGACAACATCATCGTCATCGATAAGGGCACGGTGATCGCCGAGGGCACCGCCGACGAACTCAAGGAGAAGACCGGCGGCAGCTACTGCGAGGTGGTCCCACTGGTTCCGGGTCAGCTCGGCAAGGCCGCCAACGCACTCGGTGATCTGGTGCCCGCCGCCGTACTCGCCGATATCGATGGCGGCGACCGGATTTCGATTCCCGCCCCCGACGGCGCGGCCACGCTGTCGGAGGCATTGCGTAGGCTCGATGCCGCCGGGATCCAATTGGCCGATATCGCACTGCGCAGGCCGTCGCTCGACGATGTCTTCCTCTCCATCACCGGCCATTCGGGCGGCCACTAGTGAGTTCCGGAACCGTCGAGCGGGCCGATTCGGCGCTGCTCTTCGCCGAGCTGCCCGTGGCCAGGCTCTCTTACTTCGCGCAGTGGCGCGCGCTGGCCGGACGCATTGTGCGGACCATGGCCGTCAAGGGCGAACTGATCGTCGCGATGGTCACCCCGCTGGTGTTCACCCTGGGCTTCTATCTGCCGCTGCGGTTCGTCATGAAGTTCCAGGGTATCGACTACGCCCAGTTCGTCATGCCGATCATCGTGCTGCAGACCATGGCGTTCACGATGATGTCGAATGCGCAGCTGTCCGCATACGAGGCGCTGACCGGTCTGAGCACCCGACTACAAACGATGCCGATCGGCGCACTGGTGCCATTGAGCGCTCGCATCGGCGCGGGCCTCGTGCGTTCGCTGACCGCGCTGACCGCGGCGATCATCTTCGGCTACATGATCGGCTTCCATTTCATTGCCGGACTCGGTCAGGCCGTGCTGTTCTGTGTGTTCTCGATCGCGGTCGGTACCGTCCTCGCACTCGGTGCGGACGCGCTCGGCAGCCTGACCAAGAGTCCGGAATCGCTGAGTCAGGCATTGACGCTGCCCACCTTGATCTTCGGCATGCTGTCCTGCGGATTCGTCCCGGAACGCAGTTTTCCGATGTGGATCCGGCCGTTCGTGCGCAATCAGCCGATCTCCCAGTTCTCCTTCGCGCTGCGCGATATGGCGCATGACGGGGTGAGTTGGGATGTGCTGTGGGTGCCGCTGACCTGGCTGGGCGGTATGGCGATCGTCTTCACCCCGTTGGCGATCTGGGCGAGTGTGAGGCGGTCATGAGTTCGGTCGAGACCTTGGAGCGCATCGAGGTGGACGGATTCGACCCGCTGCCGCGGGTGGCCACGCCATCCGAACGCGCGCTGTCGACCTGGATCGCGCACAGCCTGATCCAGTGCAGGCGGTTGCTGCTGGTGTGGGCGCGCGATCCCGCGACCACCATCCAGACGCTGATCTATCCGGCGCTGACACTGTTCATGTTCCGTGTCGTGCTCGGCAATTCGATTACCGCGGCCACCGGTAAACCGAGCATCTACGGACAGGTCGCGCTGATCACGCTGGTCGCGGCGATGTCCGGTGCGGTGGTCAGCGCGCTCGGCTTCAAGGGCGAGAAGTACACCGGACTGCTCGGTCGGTTCTGGACCATGCCGGTGCACCGGGCGGCCGGACTGACGGGCAGGCTCTGCGCCGAAGCGGTCCGCGTGCTGGTCACCACGCTGTTCGTGATCGTGGTCGGCTTCTGCCTCGGTTTCCGCTTCGGGCAGGGTCCGCTGGCGGCCATCGCGTTGATCGGCATTCCGGTGCTGTTCGGCGTCGGCTTCGCGGTGCTGGTCACGGCGCTGGCAACCATTACCGAGGGCGTCATGCTGGTCAGCATTATCGGCATCGTCAATACCCTGCTGATGTTCTTCAATTCCGGGTTCGTGCCGGTGATCGCCTACCCGACCTGGTTGCAGGACGTGGTCGCGAATCAGCCGATGAGCTGCGCCATCGATGCGATGAAGGGACTGTCCTACGGCGGTGCCGTCGCCGACCCACTGTTGAAGACCATCGCCTGGGTGTTCGGGCTCATCGTCGTGTTCGCGTACCCCGCGATCCGCGGCTACCAGCGCGCCGCCGAAACCGGCGCCTGACGTATCGGGTCCCCGCGGGTTCGGATGGCTCGCGGGTCCGGGTCAGCCGATCCGGCCTTCCTCGCGTTCGGCTGCGGCGAATTCGAAATCGGCCCAGCGGTTCCGGTTCGTCCAGCCGACCAGGTCGTAGCGCCAGCGAAACGGCCAGGTGCGGGCGACGGTGTTGAAGAGGACGGCGCCGAGCGCGGTGTAGTCGTCGTGGGCGGAGAGCAGGGCGCGCTGGCCGCGGGGGGAGGCGCGGAAGAAGGTGTCGAACATGGCGATGGACTGTTCGGTCGTCAGGCGGCCCATGCCCCAGAGGCCGCGCATGCGCATCCAGTACACCAGTCGGGCCTGCAGTGGCCAGAGTTCGGCGATGGGGTCACGGCCTTGTCGCAGGGCTTCGACGGCGGTGTCGACCAAAGCCAGCGAATCAGCGACGCTGTAGCCGGTGCAGGGATGCATCATGCCGCCGCGGGAGCCGAAAGGAATCGCCTGGGCGGTACCCTTTTTCGGCGGTGGCTGGTCGAGTGGGTAGTGCGCAGCCTCGGTCGGTTCGTCGCCTTTGAGTCGGATGCCGTGTGCGGCGAGACGATTCAGGGTGCGCCTGCGTAACTCGTGCTGCGGCATGCCGCCGCGCAGGCCGAGGCTGGTCTCCTCGAAGATCACTGTGCCGTCACCGAGCGGGACGGAATAGAGGAACGACGGCGGCTCATTCGGTCCCGCGCCGTTCTCCGCACGCCAATCCAGCAGCAGTCCCTCGCCTTCGGTCACCATGGGCGCGGCGGTTTCGGCGTCGACGAAGATGCCGTGCGCGCTGGCGGCTCGACGCCGTCCGAGTGTCGGCAGCCCGCGGGTATCGAAAACTGTTGTGGCCCTGAAAGTCGTGCCGTCCGCGAGCTCCAGCTCATTGGCCTCGACGCGAGTGGCCCGCCCGGCGATGACGGTGGCGTCGTCGAGCGGCAGGGCATCGCGCAGTCCGGTCTTCGAGAGCACGCAGTAGGGGCGGTCGATCCGATGCTCGGACTTCGTCCAGACCGTCGGCTTCGGAATGCGCGCGGCAATGGCGCTCGACGGCAACCACTCCGGCAGCTCATCGATCCAGCAGGAGAATGTGGGCATCCAGAGCCGGTCCGGCCGCGGATCGACGGCGGCGACGCGGAACCCGGCCAGCATCGCCCGATGCGCCAGCGCCCGACCGGTCGGTCCGAGCCCGACCACGCAGAGGTCGAATTCCCGGACCGCCCTGTCGCTCATATTCCGCATTCAATCCGCTCCCCCCGTTCGCCCGCAACAATGCTCCCCGTAGGTGCGGCCAACCGCACACCCCCGTGTGACCTGCACACCCGCTGAAAATAGTGTGTAGGTCGCGCAGTGGGTGTGTACCTCGCTGGCGCAGGGCACCGGCCGCGTCGGCGTTGGGACTTCGCCGCGTTCACGGTGTTGCCTACTTGGGTGTAATCCAAGTGGTGATGTCGGCGTGCACCACCTCGCGGCCGTGCTTGTCGTAGATGGAGACCGGGACGGTCAGCTCCTGCCCCTCGGTGATCTGGGTGAAGTCGGGTACCTCGGCCAGCTCGGCCACTGCGCGCAGACCGGTCTCGGCCTTGGCCAGGTACTCCACATTCATGGCCTTGGGAATCCAGCGGTGGGTATCGGGCACCGTGGCCTCGCTGAGCATTCCCATCGCCACCTCGGCCAGATTGCAGGCCGCGATCGCATGGAATGTGCCCAGGTGGTTGTGGATGCCGAACCACTTCGGCGAGGTCACCTCGCATAGTCCGGGCTCCAAACGCACGACGCTCGGCAGCACCGTGCCGAAGTAGGGCACCCGGGCCACCATGCCGAGCGAGAACAGGGTGTGCCCGAGCCGGTTGTCCGGAAGTTTGTTCCAGATCCGATGGGTCGCGGTCGGTTTCGTCATGCCCTTATCTTACTCGGAAGTAAGTTCGTGCGGGTAGCGACCGGGGCGCGCCCGGGATTCACAACCTGACCTGCTGAGGAGTCATTGGCGGGGGGCGGATTTGAAGTCGCCAACGCGGTCGGGCATACTGTTCGGGTTGCCTTGCACCGGGTCATGCCGTTCGACGGTTGTGGCGGGTGGTGAGGCGAGCAACACCCAATCGTGTACCTCGCTGGACATCCAGCGTGGGTGCGTCCGGGACAAACGTTCCAGGCCAGGTGAAGTTTCGAACCGGGGCCGAGGAATGAGCGGAGGGGCGACACGCCCGACCGCGTGGACCGGAGAACCATGACAGATGAACAGCGGCGAGGATCGGGCGGTGCCCGGTCGCGGTCTCACTGTGTTGGATCTGCCCGAGCGGGGGACCTGCGTGGTTGCGCAGGCTGCCTCCTCCGGGCCTGATCCACTCGGGCTGGGACGTCTTCGTGTGTTCGGGCTGTGCAATTGAAGGTGGTACGGAAGCCGGCTTCCGGACCACGAACGATAAGCGGAGAAAAGGACACTTAGCGTGGCGGGACAGAAGATCCGCATCAGGCTCAAGGCCTATGACCACGAAGCGATCGACGCGTCCGCGCGCAAGATCGTGGAGACGGTGACCCGCACCGGGGCCCGTGTGGTCGGGCCGGTGCCGTTGCCGACCGAAAAGAACGTGTACTGCGTCATCCGTTCGCCGCACAAGTACAAGGACTCGCGCGAGCACTTCGAGATGCGGACGCACAAGCGGCTGATCGACATCCTCGACCCGACGCCGAAGACGGTTGATGCCCTCATGCGCATCGACCTGCCGGCCAGCGTCGACGTCAACATTCAGTGACGGGGACTCGAGATATGACTGACAACAAGAACAGGCCAGCGGCCGGCATCCTGGGCACCAAGCTCGGCATGACCCAGGTGTTCGACGACAAGAACCGCGTCGTCCCCGTGACCGTCATCAAGGCCGGACCGAACGTCGTTACCCAGATCCGCACCGTGGAGCGCGACGGCTACAGCGCCGTCCAGGTCGCTTTCGGCGCCATCGACCCGCGCAAGGTGAACAAGCCGGTCTCCGGTCAGTTCGCCAAGGCCGGTGTCACTCCGCGCCGCCACGTCGCCGAGATCCGGGTCGCGGACGCCTCCACCTTCGAGGTCGGCCAGGAGATCAACGCCGATGTCTTCGAAGAGGGCGCCTACGTCGACGTCACCGGCACCAGCAAGGGCAAGGGCTTCGCAGGCACCATGAAGCGCCACGGCTTCCGTGGTCAGGGCGCCTCGCACGGTGCCCAGGCGGTGCACCGTCGCCCGGGTTCCATCGGTGGTTGCGCCACCCCCGGCCGCGTGTTCAAGGGCATGCGCATGTCGGGTCGCATGGGTAACGACCGCGTCACCACGCAGAACCTCTCGGTTCACAAGGTGGACGCCGAGAACGGCCTGCTGCTCATCAAGGGAGCGATCCCCGGTCGCAAGGGCAGCGTCGTGACCGTCAAGAGCGCAGTGAAGGGTGGTGCGCACGCATGACCAGCGTCGAGAAGAAGACCAATCTGACCCTCCCGGTCAAGGAACTCGGCGGCAAGACCAACGGCACCGTCGAGCTCCCCGCCGAGATCTTCGATGTCACCGCGAACATCTCGCTGATGCACCAGGTCGTCATCGCGCAGCTCGCTGCCGCACGCCAGGGCACGCACTCGACGAAGACGCGCGGCGAGGTCTCCGGTGGTGGCAAGAAGCCGTATCGCCAGAAGGGCACCGGTCGCGCCCGTCAGGGTTCGACCCGCGCGCCGCAGTTCGCCGGTGGTGGCACCGTGCACGGTCCGCAGCCGCGCGACTACAGCCAGCGCACCCCCAAGAAGATGATCCGCGCCGCGCTGCGTGGAGCTCTCTCGGATCGTGCGCGCAACGAGCGCATCCACGTGATCACCGAACTGGTCTCGGGTCAGAACCCGTCGACCAAGACCGCTAAGTCGTTCCTGTCCGAGCTCTCGGACCGGAAGAAGTTCCTGCTCGTCCTCGGACGTGAGGACGTCGCGGGCTGGAAGAGCGTGCAGAACCTGGAGTTCGTGCACCCGATCGCGCCGGATCAGCTCAACACCTACGACGTGCTCGAGAGCGACGAAGTGGTGTTCAGCGTCGAGGCCTTGAACGCCTTCGTGCACGGCCCCGCCGAATCCGCACAGGAGGAGAGCAAGTGACCACGATCGCCGACCCCCGCGACATTCTGCTGGCGCCGGTCATCTCGGAGAAGTCCTATGGACTGATCGAGGAAGGTACCTACACCTTCATCGTGCACCCGGATTCCAACAAGACGCAGATCAAGATCGCCGTCGAGAAGGTCTTCGGCGTGAAGGTGACCAGCGTCAACACCGCCAACCGTCAGGGCAAGCGCAAGCGGACCCGCTTCGGTTACGGCAAGCGCAAGGACACCAAGCGCGCGCTCGTGACCATCTCGGCCGACAGCAAGCCCATCGAGATCTTCGGAGGCCCGGTCGCGTAAGCGCCTGGGAATCCAGAAAGCAGAGAAGAACTCATGGCAATCCGTAAGTACAAGCCGACTACGCCGGGCCGTCGTGGCTCCAGCGTCTCGGACTTCGCTGAGATCACTCGGTCGACCCCCGAGAAGTCGCTGATCCGCCCGCTGCACAGCAAGGGTGGCCGCAACGCGCACGGTCGCATCACCACTCGTCACCGCGGTGGCGGCCACAAGCGTGCCTACCGTCTGATCGACTTCCGTCGCCTGGACAAGGACGGCATCCCGGCCAAGGTCGCGCACATCGAGTACGACCCGAACCGCACCGCCAATATCGCGCTGCTGCACTACGTGGACGGCGAGAAGCGCTACATCATCGCCCCCAAGGGCGTGGTGCAGGGCACCCCGATCGAGTCCGGCCCCACCGCCGACATCAAGCCGGGTAACAACCTGCCGCTGCGCAACATCCCGACCGGTACCACGATCCACAACGTGGAGCTGCGTCCGGGCGGTGGCGCCAAGATGGCCCGCGCCGCCGGCATGAGTGTCCAGCTGCTCGGTAAGGAAGGCCCCTACGCCACGCTGCGTATGCCCTCCGGTGAAATCCGTCGCGTCGACGTGCGCTGCCGCGCCACCGTCGGCGAGGTCGGCAACGCCGAACAGTCGAACATCAACTGGGGTAAGGCCGGCCGCATGCGCTGGAAGGGTCGCCGCCCCACGGTCCGTGGTGTCGTCATGAACCCGGTCGACCACCCGCATGGTGGTGGTGAAGGCAAGACCTCCGGTGGTCGCCACCCGGTCTCGCCGTGGGGTCAGCCGGAAGGCCGTACCCGCAAGCCCAACCGTCCGAGCGACAAGCTCATCGTCCGCCGTCGCAAGACCGGCAAGAAGCGCTGAAGGAGGAGGTAAGAAATGCCACGTAGCCTCAAGAAAGGCCCGTTCGTCGACGACCACCTCCTCGCGAAGGTGGACGTTCAGAACGAAAAGGGCAGCAAGCAGGTCATCAAGACCTGGTCCCGTCGTTCGACCATCATCCCCGATTTCATCGGACACACCTTCGCCGTCCACGACGGCCGCAAGCATGTGCCGGTGTTCGTCTCGGAGTCCATGGTCGGCCACAAGCTGGGTGAGTTCGCGCCCACCAGGACGTTCAAGAGCCACGTCAAGGAAGACCGGAAGAGCAAGCGGCGATGACCACTGAGACTCAGAACCCGACTGCGCGCGCGACCGCCAAGCACGTTCGCGTGACCCCGATGAAGGCTCGCCGTGTCGTGGACCTGGTCCGCGGCAAGCGGGTCGAGGACGCCCTCGCGATCCTGAAGTTCGCGCCGCAAGCCGCGAGCGAACCGGTCGCCAAGGTCGTGGCCAGCGCCGCGGCGAACGCCGAGAACAACCTCGGCCTGAACCCGTCGACCCTGGTGATCTCGACCGCCTACGTCGACGAGGGCGCGACCATGAAGCGTTTCCAGCCGCGGGCCCAGGGCCGCGCGTTCCGGATCCGCAAGCGCACCAGCCACATCACCATCGAGGTCGAGAGCGTGCCCACCGCCGGTGGATCCACTCGTAACCGCCGGAAGGGAGGGGCAAAGTAAATGGGACAGAAAATCAACCCCCATGGCTTCCGCCTCGGTATCACCACCGACTGGAAGTCGCGTTGGTACGCGGACAAGCAGTACGCGGACTACGTGAAGGAAGACGTCGCCATCCGCAAGCTCCTGGCCACTGGCATGGAGCGGGCGGGCATCTCCAAGGTGGAGATCGAGCGCACCCGTGACCGGGTTCGCGTCGACATCCACACCGCGCGTCCCGGCATCGTCATCGGTCGCCGTGGCGCCGAGGCCGATCGCATTCGCGCCGAACTGGAGAAGCTCACCAAGAAGCAGGTGCAGCTGAACATCCTCGAGGTCAAGAACCCCGAGTCGGATGCGCAGCTCGTTGCCCAGGGTGTCGCCGAGCAGCTGTCCAACCGTGTGGCGTTCCGTCGCGCGATGCGCAAGGCCATCCAGTCGGCCATGCGTTCGCCGAACGTCAAGGGCATCCGGGTGCAGTGCTCGGGCCGCCTCGGCGGCGCCGAAATGTCGCGCTCGGAGTTCTACCGCGAGGGTCGCGTCCCGCTGCACACGCTGCGCGCGGACATCGACTACGGCCTCTACGAGGCCAAGACCACCTTCGGTCGCATCGGCGTGAAGGTCTGGATCTACAAGGGCGACATCGTCGGTGGCAAGCGTGAGGTCACGGCTGCGGCCGCGCCCGCCGCTGGTGACCGCCGCGAGCGTCGGGAGCGGCCGAGCCGCCCGCGTCGGTCCGGTTCCGCAGGCACCACCGCGACCAGCACCGAGGCCGGGCGTGCCGGCGCTGCTACCGCGGTTGCCGACGCCCCGGCAGAAACACAGGAGGGCTGACGCATGTTGATGCCACGGAAGGTCAAGCACCGGAAGCAGCATCACCCGAGCCGCAGCGGCATGGCCAAGGGCGGCACTTCGGTCGCGTTCGGTGAATTCGGCATCCAGGCTCTCGAGCCCGCCTACGTCACCAACCGGCAGATCGAGTCCGCGCGTATCGCGATGACCCGCCACATCAAGCGTGGCGGCAAGATCTGGATCAACATCTACCCGGATCGCCCGCTCACCAAGAAGCCGGCCGAAACCCGCATGGGTTCCGGTAAGGGCTCGCCGGAGTGGTGGATCGCGAACGTCAAGCCCGGACGCGTGATGTTCGAAATGAGTTACCCCAACGAGGAGATCGCTCGTGAGGCCCTGCGCCGCGCGATGCACAAGCTCCCCATGAAGTGCAGGATCGTGACCAGGGAGGAGCAGTTCTGATGGCTACCGGTACACCGGCCGCAGAGCTCCGCGAGCTCAACGAAGAGGAGCTCGTCGCCCGCCTGCGCGAGTCGAAGGAAGAGCTGTTCAATCTGCGCTTCCAGATGGCGACGGGTCAGTTGGACAACAACCGTCGCCTGCGCGTCGTGCGTCACGAGATCGCGCGCATCTACACGGTCATGCGTGAGCGCGAGCTCGGCCTGGCCTCGGCACCCGCTGGCAAGGGAGATGCGGCATGAGTGAAGAGAAAGTGACCCCCGAGGTCAAGCGCGGCACCCGCAAGGTCCGCATCGGCTACGTGGTCTCGGACAAGATGAACAAGACCATCGTGGTCGAGCTGGAAGACCGCACGCGGCACAAGCTCTACGGCAAGATCATTCGCTCCACCACCAAGGTGAAGGCGCATGACGAGAACGAGATCGCCGGTGTCGGCGACCGCGTCCAGCTGATGGAGACCCGCCCGCTGTCGGCCACCAAGCACTGGCGGTTGGTCGAGGTCCTGGAGAAGGCCAAGTAACCGTAGCGACTGCTTGCAGGTCGCTCGAAACGGTCAGCCTTTTCCGGCGGTAAAGCAAAGGCCCGCTTCCCATTTGGGAAGCGGGCCTTTTTCATATTTGCTCAGCGGTTCGGATCATTCAGAGTCAACACCGCGATGGAACTCGGCGATGTGCAGATCGCGCTTCGGTTGGGTCCCGGGCTGGATACCTCCGCCCTGCCGGTGGAGCGCCGGATTCGGCACCAGCTCGAGCTTGCGCGTGCATTCAATTTGGCAGGTCGCCAACAGGATTCGGTATCGGCCCTACTCGATGCCGAGCAGGCGGCACCGGAACAAGTTCGCCACCATTACCTCAGCCGACAACTCGTACTCACCTGGATGCGCAATGCGCACGGCGGTCCTTCGTTCGTCTTGCAATCCTTGGCCCAACGGATGCATGTCGTGAGGTGAACCAATGACCGACGAGGACAATCATTTTGCGCGCGCACGGCTGGCGGCGGGAGCGCTTTTCGTGCGCGGCGACGAGGTGCTGTTGGTACACAAGACCTATGGCAATGGTTGGGATATACCCGGTGGCTATGTAGAGCCGGGTGAAGCACCCGCATCGGCGTGCCGCCGCGAGGTTCGTGAAGAGCTCGGAATCGACCGCCTACCAAAGCGATTGCTCGTCCACGACTGGGCACCGAGCGAGGGCGAAGGTGATAAGACTCTCTCGCCCGACGTCTGCGGCAAGCCGGTGTCGCACGTGCCGAAGCTGTGACCCGGTACCTAGAGCACGGCGAGTCTGCGCCGTGAGGTGTCCAGCTCGTTGATTCTAGTCCGCACCGCGAATCGGCTAGCTGCGCTGCATTTGTGCCACTGCCCTCGCGCTCGCCTATGGGCGGTGCGGGTTGAGGAGTTCGCGGGTCAGGACTTGGGTCCACCAATGTTCGATGCGTTGCGGTGGCCATCGGCGTTCGGTGGTGAGGGTGGTGTAGACGTCGATATTGCACAGGGCGGCGTAGATGTCGACAGCGGTGGGGAGGTCGAGGTCTACGCGCAGGGTGTTGTCGGGCCAGGTAGAGAACACTTGGATGCGAGTTCGATCAGCCAGGAGCCTGCCTTGCTGATACACAGCGGCCAGATCGGATTCGACGCGGCCCGCCTCGCGTAACAATGCGATGAGATCTCCGGCGCGCTCGAACAGCCTGCGGTCATAGCCGACCATTCCCGCGAGCTGGCTTTCGGGGTCGGGGGTGGCTTCCAACTCCGCGACCATCCGTGCCGGGTCGGCCGCGAGGTCGGCCGCATCGACCAGGGCTTGGACCAATCCCTTCTTGCTCCCGTATGCCGCATACACCGTCGGCACCGAAACCCCCGCTTCGCGCGCCACCTCGCGCACCGTGGTGGCCGTCCAGCCTTGGGAGACGAACAATCGGCGCGCGGCCTCGGCGATCTCGGCGTGCGTCTGTTTGGCCTGCGTCAGTCGGCGCAGCGAGTCGTAGCGGCGTCGGTCTGGCTGCGCTTCCATTGTCCTCCTGGGTTGTTGCTAACTACATTCAATATAGTCTCGTTAAACCTAATTGTAGAAGGATGTGGCTTCATGGAGTTCACCGCATTGGCAGGCCTGGGCGGTTTCGGATTCGTGCTGCTGGCGGTCGTGATCAACGCCGTCTATGTGCGCGGCCGACTACCGCGTCCAGTGTCGAGGGATGGCTTCGACACCGTCGTCGCATCCTTCGCCTCCGTCGGCGGCGCACTGCGCAAACCGTCGGTCGCGGCTCCGGCCGGGTGGGTGTGCCTCACCGTCTTCGCCGCCGGGCTGTTATCGGTGCTCTGGCAGGGCGGGTCCGGACCGCAGGCGTGGGCCCTGGTCGGTTTCGCCGGAGTGCTCATGCAGAACGTCACGTTCACCTGCGTCGAGGCACTCCGATTCGGCATGGCCGCGGCCGCTTCGCGTGACCGTGATTCGGTGGCAGGCCTGTGGGCGCTGAGCAACGTGCTCTTCGGGTTCAACCAGGTCTTCCTCGCCATGGCGATGCTTGGCTTCACCGCCGCCGGAGTGAGTACCGGACTTATCGCCGTTTGGCACGCGTCGCTCGGATACGTCAGCGCCGCACTACTGTTCATCTCCGCGTCGACCAGCCCCTACAACGCGAATGGAACCAGCCGCGGCGCACTCATCGGCCTCATCGGATGGCTCGGCTGGGTCAGCTGGATTCTCGTGTACTGCGTCGAGCTACTGCGCTATTAGGCCGCGATCACGTCTGAGCGATTCGGCCGGATCCGAAAGGCTTGGGTACGTGCGAATCTGAACTGGCGACATTGGTGCGCTGTAGATCGAATCATGGGATTAATTGGTGGCGTGGGGTGGGTGGGCGTGGGACGCTCGGTCGGGTGCGGGCCTATCGGGAGGTGTTGGCGGATTCGGCGGTGCGCAGTGTGCTGCTACTGGGGGTGATGGTTCGCATTCCGTTTTTCGCCGGGGCGGTGTTGCTCGCGTTGCATGTGGTGCAGACGTTGCACGGGTCGTATGGGCAGGCGGGCGCGCTGAGTTCAGTTGTGACGCTGTGTGTTGCGGCGAGTGGGCCCTGGCGGGGGCGGATGCTGGATCGGTTCGGATTGCGTCGGACGATTCTGCCGTCGATTGTGGTCGGGGCGGTGTGTTGGTCGATCGCGCCGTTTGTGGGGTATGCGGCGCTGTTGGTGCTCGCGGCGGTCGCCGGGCTTTTCGATATTCCGATCTTCACGGTAGTGCGGCAGGCCGTGATCGCGGCGACGACCGAGCAGAGCCGTCAACCGGCGCTGGCACTGGAATCGGTTTCGGTGGAGATGGCGTTCATGGTCGGGCCGGTGCTCGGTGTCGCCGCCGCGACGGCTTGGTCGACGACGCTCACCCTCTTCGGGATGCAGATGGCGCTGGTGTTGTCGGGAGTCTTTGTGTGGGTCCGCAATCCGCCGCTGCGCTGCGATGTCAAAGGCGGGGATGACAAGGCCGAGGCCGCGACGGTGCCGCGGCGCGAATGGTTCCGGGTCGAGTTCGTCGCGCTGTGCATCGGCGCGTGTGTGGCGATCGCGGTGCTCGCGGGGTCGGAATTGACATTCGTATCCGCGATTCGCGAGTTCGGCGCGCAGCGATGGCTCGGCGTGGTCATGGCGGTCTGGGGTTTCGGTTCGCTGGTCGGTGGGCTCGTCTACGGCGCGTTGCATCGATCCATTTCGACGTATGTGCTGCTCGCCGGGCTCGGCGCCGTCACCATTCCGATGTGCTTCGCTGTCGGTCCGCTATCGCTGGGCGTGACCGGACTCATCGCCGGAGCGCTTTGTGCGCCAACGCTTGTCGCATCCGTCGATCAGTTGAGTCGAATTGTTCCCGAGGGCGGGCGCGGCGAGGCGATCGGCTGGCACGGCGCCGCGATGACGCTCGGCAACGGCATCGGCAGTTCGCTCTGCGGGGTTGCGATCGACGCGGGCGGTTTCCCGGCGGGATTCGCGGCGGCCGCGGTACTCGGGCTCGGACTCGGAATCGGACTGTTGCTGCTGGTCAAGGTGGTGCGTCGGGTCGACCGGGAGCGGCGGCCGGTCGGCGCGATCTGAAGCCGCTCGATGCAGGCCTTGCGTTATACGTATACATCTACTTATAGTGATTCCCGACGGAAGCTGACGAGCCTGCTCGAGGGGACCGGAAAACAGCAGATCAACTCATCGCAGCGGACCGAATCGGGGTCCGCTGGCGTAGATCTCATGCTTTATTGCATATCTATTAATGGGACGGGGAATCATGAACGCGGATCCGCACACACCGGCCGACACTGTCACGGTCAATATTGATAAGAGCGCATCGGATATGCGCGATGTGCTGCTCAAAACCGGTCCCGGCGGCCTGCACAGGCAGCGTTTCGTCGGGCGAAAGCTCGGTGAGGCACGGGAATTCACCAAGTCGGGCCTCGCGGTGATCCGGGTCTACCTGAGCCGCAAGGGCAAATACGTGGTGCACCGGCAGCAGGCCGACTGGATGGACTTCGCATTCACGAATTGGACCAGGGATCTGAAGAACTGGCGCGAGATCTTCGACGTCGACGACCAGACCTGGGGCGACTACACGGTGGACATCGTCGACTCGGTCGAGGAACTCGCCGGGCGGGTTCCGGCCCGCATCTACCGCGAACTCGTCGACACCGCGACGAGTCCGAAGATCGACGAACTCGACATCTGAGACCGGTCCGCTCGTTCGGACCTCGAAAGGACTTCTCCCACATGTTCGCTCGACTGGGCGCGATCGTTGTGCACAACCCGTGGAAGGTGATCGGTCTTTGGCTGTTCATCGTGATCGCGGTGGTGGCCTCGGCGCCGCAACTGAAATCGACCACCGACCAATCCGAATTCCTGCCATCGCATTACGAGTCGATTCAGGCAATGCAATTGCAGCAGCAGGCATTTCCACAGCAGCAGGCCCCCGCAGCGCTACTGGTCTTCGTCCGCGCGGACGGCGCACCGCTAACCGAGGCCGATTCGGCGAGCGTGACGGCAATCGCGTCGAAGCTCAATGGCGACAGAATCAAGGATGTCATCGGCATCCAGGCCGTTCCGGCCTCGGAGAACCGCTTGGTGCAGATCGCCGCCGTGCAGATGACGAAGGTGACCAATGCGGGCGATACGACGCAGAGCGATGCGGTCGAGAAACTGCGAGACGCATTGCGGGATCAGGTGCAGGGCACGGATCTGAAGGCGGGCGTCACCGGTCAAGCGGCGCAGATGCTGGATCAGACCGAGTCCGGTGAAAAGGGTATGGCCATTATCGGTATCGCGACAGTGGTGCTGATTCTGGTGCTGTTGCTGATCATTTTCCGCAGTCCGGTGATCGCGCTACTGCCGATCGTCGTGATCGGCGCGATCTCCAGCACTGTCGGCGGCCTGATCGCGATGGTCAGCAAGGCCTTCGATCTGAAGGTCGACAGTTCGGTGAATTCCATTCTGCTGGTGGTGCTTTTCGGTGTCGGCACCGACTACATCCTGTTCCTGATGTTCCGGTACCGGGAGCGACTGCGGGCCGGCGAGGATCCGAAGACCGCGATGGTCAGTGCGGTCACCAAGGTCGGCGAGGCGATCACCTCGGCGGCGGGTGCGGTGATCATCGCATTCATGGCGCTGACCCTGTCGACGCTCGGCATGTTCCGTGCGCTCGGTCCCGCGCTGGCCATCGCCGTCGCGGTGGCGCTGCTGGCCGGGCTGACGCTGGTGCCCGCCGTGGTTTCGCTGTTGGGCACCAAGGTGTTCTGGCCGTCCAAGGCGTGGCAGCAGGAGCCGAAAGGTGCGCGCTTCAGCGCGGCCGGCGCGGCGATGGGGCGGCGGCCCGGTGCGTTCGCGGCGGTATCCGGTGGGCTACTGGTGGCCCTCGGGGTGTTGGCGTTCGGCTTCCATCCGACGTTCGATCTGAGCTCGGGCTCGACCTCGGATTCCTCCGAATCGACGGTCTACAACAAGGAATTGCTCAAGGGGATGCCCGCCGGGGCGACCCAACCGTCCGAAGTGCTGTTGCGTTCGGACACCGGCGCACCGCTCGACGATGACCAGCTCACCGCCTACCGTGCCGTGCTCGCGGCGGTGCCGGGTGTGAGTCAGGTCGGCGCGCCGACGGTATCGAGTGACCGACTGGCCGCCGACTTCCAGGTGACCCTCATTGGTGCGCCCGAATCGGATGCCGCGCTCGATACGGTGCGTGATCCGCTGCGTGCGGCCGCGCATTCGTCGGCACCCACGGGCACTACCGCTGTGGTGGGTGGCATCTCGTCGGTGTACGTCGACTTCCAGGACGCGATGGTCCACGACTACAAGATCGTGTTCCCGGTGGCGGCGATTCTGATCATGATCGTGCTCGCGCTGCTGCTGCGCAGTCTGGTGGCACCGTGGTACCTGATGGTCTCGGTCTTCCTCGGCTTCGCCGCGACGCTCGGTGCCGCGGTACTGGTTTTCCAGCACCTCCAGGGCAATTCCGGACTGATCTTCACCCTGCCGGTGATCATGTACCTGTTCGTGGTCGCCCTCGGTACCGACTACAACATTCTGATGGTCGCTCGCTTGCGTGAGGAGGCGCGGGCCGGAAACGAGCCGAAACAGGCTGCGGCCCTCGCGGTTCGGCATACCGGTCCGACGGTCGCCGCGGCCGGTGTGATCCTGGCGGGCACCTTCGCCTCGATGATGCTGGCCGGCAATAATGTGCTGTCGCAGATGGGCTTTGCGATCTCGGTGGGCATCGCGATCGCCGCATTCGTCATGGCGATGTTCTTCACCCCGGCGGTGACGGCGCTGATCGGGCACCGGGCCTGGTGGCCGGGGCATGGAGACCGGGATTCGAAGGGTGCGTCCGAGGGGCAATCGCAGGATGCGCGCTCGGATCAGTACGCGTACTCGGATACGTACAACAACTAGGGGCAGCGTCTACCGGGGAACGCCGGTAGTTCAGCCGTTGAGTGAACAGGGCCGTCCGACTTGGGATATCCAAGTCGGACGGCCTTTCGTCTCATGCATTGCTGATGATTACCAGCTCGGAACGGGTCAGTTCCAGGAGTCGACCGGTCCAGTCGCGGCCCCGCTCGTCCCAGTGCGGTGACGTCGAGTCGGAGTATCGGATCGGTGCGGTGCCGAGAAGGACGGCGGCGATCTCGGGGTGCTGGTCGAATTTCGCGCGTATCAGTCGAGCCATGACCGCGACACGGATCTGCGGCCAGTCGGTGCGGCGAGGCATCGGCCGGTCGAGTTCGGTCGCTCGTTCAGCCGGTCGATTTCGTCGCGTATCTCACCGATCAGTTCGTTTGCGGTGAGGTGGGGTCGGACGTCGGTGAAAGTCCAGTCGGCCAGATGGTGGGTCAGCTAATTAGTTGAGGTCCGACATCTCGCGGGTCCCGAGCACCTGCATTTCGGTCAATGTGACAGCCAGGCCAAGTCCCCCGGACCACCCGCTGCTCGCTCGCCGTCGCGGAATGTGCGCTGCCGCAATGCGCTCACACGAGCAGATCCTTGCGCTCGGCGGCGACGGTATCGAGTCTGCCGCAGTGCTTAATCGGCCGCTATCGGTGATTTCGTTGACACGCAATATCCCGCAGTGTCGACAGGCGACATGTCGCGAACGGTCGCTACCGACGGGGGCACCGTTCACGCATACGTGCTCGAACCCGCCGCCGAGGTCGCGGCGGCGGGGTCTCGCTAGCTGCTGATCGCGTAGGGGCGGCGGACTCGTCGGGCGAATTCCAAGACTTGGGCGATGGCGGTGCGGGAGAGGCCGACTTCTGCGCCGATGCTGGTCGGGGTCCATGATTGGTCGGCGAGCATGAGGATTTCGGCGAGTTGTTCCACCGGGATGACCGAGAGGCCGCGGCCCGCGATCGCGCGGGCGACCGACCATACCTCGACATCATCGCTCTCGGAGCCGAGGTTCTCGGTCAGCAGGTCCTCCGCCGAAAGTGATTGCACGACTTCGCTGATCACCTCGCTGGTGGTGCGGCGCGGTGCTTCATCCGGAACGAGTTTCCTGACCTCGGCCTCGTCCTCTGCGGTCTGCGCCTGGGGATCTGTTGCGGTGTTGCCCGCGCTCGAAGGGAGGGGAACCTCCATTGCTCGCGTGATTCGTTCGGCCGGGGTGGGTGCCACGGAACTACGGGCGGCACCCTGGGGATCGGCGGGTGAACTTGTGCGCGTGGGGGTTTCGGTGCGAATGCTGGACTTCGTGGGGCGGGGAGTGTCAGCTACCGTGCCCGTGCCCGTGCCCGTGCCCGTGCCCGTGCCCGTGCCTGCTGTCGCCGCGGTGCGTGAAACCGTGGCGCGACTCTTGTCGGCCTGTGCGCGGCCCCGTGGTGTGTGGGCGGTGTCATCACTGGATTGCAGTGCTGGCTCGACAGTCGCCGTATCGAAGATGCTCAGCTGCGATTGCGCTGCGGGGCGTGTTGCGGCCTTCTGCGATTCGACCTCTGCGCCAATAGCTGTCGTGCTCGCGTCGCGAGTGGAACGCTCATCGCGAACGGAAGCTGTTGTTGTTGTATCGCGCTCGAAGCCTGTGGCACCGGGGGGCGTGCGCTCCCGCTCAGTACTGGAGTCAGCCGCCGTCGCGGTCCGGACGTCGATGCCTGAGGCAGAAAAAGCCGCGTGATCGGCGGTCACAGGTGCCGTCCGGGCATCGCCGCCGCTTTTCTCGGAGGCCGTGACCTCGTCGCCAGCGGAAGCATTAGCCGCGGACGTGGTAGCGATATCGGCGGCAGCCGCGCGCTCATCGATAGCAGTCACCGCAGCTTGGGAATCGAATCCGGTTGCGGCAACAGTCGTGTGCTCGTCGCGCATGCTGACAGCATTCGGTGCAGCCGTCTGGGGGGCGAAGCCTGCGGCAGCGAAAGCTGTGCGCTCATCGGCAGCGGTCTGGGAGGCGAATGCGGTGTCGGCAACGGCCGTGTGCTCGTTGCGTGTGCTGACAGCATTCGGTGCAGCCGTCTGGGGGGCGAAACCTGTGGCGGCGGAAGTCGTGTGCTCATCGGCAGTGGTAGCAGGTGCGGTATCGGACTCGAATCTGGTGGCACCAGGGGCAATACGCGCGTCGGCAGCCGTCGCCGCGGTCGCTGAATCGAATCCGGCTGGGGTAACGCTCGTGTGCGCGTCGCGAGCGGGTACCTGTGCCGTCGCTGACTGGACACGCACGGTGCCATGAGGCGAGCGCTGGCTGGCGCTCGCGGCGGCACCGGGTGCAATGTGCTGATCGACTTCGGCGGCGTGCAATGCGTTTTCGTCGAAGGTGTTCGCGGCAGCGGCCGATGCATGCGCAGGCCGTGTGCCGTTGGCGTCGGTAAAGGTGCGCGCGGTGTCATGGATCGAATCCGACCCATGCGCTGAGTGCCTGGACCGGTAGTCCTCGCTCGGGATCGGTTGGGTGAGACGGCCGTTGGTCGAGCGCGTGCTTTGCGCGTGGTACACCAGGGTTTCCGTGCAATCGAGGCGTGAGACGGGAACCGTGTCGGGTTGGGCGGCGCGCATCGCCGCCTCGGCGACGTGGGGATCGATATCGACCGGGAAGCGGACGCCGGCTTGGTCGAGCAGGGGATCGAAACCCTTGGCGGCGAGCAGTTCTCGACGGTCGGTGGGTTCGTCGCGGAAGGTGTCGACAGGTGCGCCGCGTTCGGTGGTGACCCGATGCCGGGGCGGCAGGTCGGGTTCGTCCTCGACCATCGGAACGCTGTCGATGAGCAGGGCGTAACGCGCGGAAACCCAGGCGTGCAACCAGATAACGACGCCGACCATGACCGGGGCGATCGCGTATTCGGCGGCCTGGCCGAAGGATCCGGCAGCCAGATGCGGGCCCGCGTTGAGCGCGATGGTCGTGCCGAGCAGCGCGGTTTCGAAGAAGACGACCTTGCCGCGGTCGAGTTCGCGGCCCCAGCGGGCGGCCGTGGTCGCGGCCACCATGATGGTGATGATCGGGATCGAGATCATCGCCTCGATGCCATAGCTCAACCAGTACAGGGGATCTGCCATATTCCCGCTGGGCACCAGGTTGTGCTGCACATTCACCCCGGCCCACACCATGCCGAGCACCACGACGGCGATCAATGCGCGCGAGGACCATTCGGCCCGGCGGTACAACTGGGCGAGGCGCGCATCCTGATTCGAGACCCGCCGTCGCGCCGCGAGCGCCCGCCGATGCCAGCGCGCGTCCGCGTCATCGGCGCGCTGGATGGCGGACATGGTCCGCCGGTTACGCTTCTCCGCCGCGAGTTCGTCCTGGACCGCCCGTTTCCGCTGTCCCCGTCGTTGCGTCCGAACCCATTGCGCGAGTTCACGTTCCGCATCGATCTCGGCATCCGATAACGCCTGCACCAGCGCCGCGTCATCCTGCAGCGGCAACCGACCCCGCGCATTCGCGACCCGCTCGGCCAATGCGGCAATCTCGGACCTACCGGTCGACTGTTTGTCGCGCATCGCGAGCCTTCCCAGGAGCAGGTGTCATAGCAGGTGTCATACCGACGCAGACCTACATGCTCGAACATATGTGTGATCGCACCGAGATTAAACCGCTACCCGTCCGAGGTCAATGCTGCGCACTCCGAAAACTCGAACAAATGCGCGAATCGGACGCCCTGTCGTCCTACGGCGTCATGCGTTCGTGTGGCAGACCGCCTCGAGCACGAGGCCATCGGGGCCGGTCCAGGAAGGGGCGTAGTACGGGGGCCGATACGGGGGGAATTCTTGTGGGGCGTGGATGATTTCGTCGCCTCGGGTGGTGGCCCACGCGTGTACGCGGTCGACAGCAGCTCGGGTATGGACCATGAAGGCGATGTATTGCAGGCCGGGAGCGGTGCGCACGTAGCTGGGGACGTCGGGGGTAGAAGAAGATATACGTGCCGGGCCTGTTGTCGGCGGGCAAGTAGGCGAATTGGTCGGCCGCACTGAGCAGCGGCGCGTAGTCGAGCAGCGGCGTCAGCTCGTCGTAATAGGATCGGGCCGCAGTGAGACGGCGACGTTGATGCCGAGGTGTCCGAGGGGCATGCTCGGAATTTACGCTCGATCCGGGTTCAGGTGAGGGTGGTGTGCCAAACGATGGCGGCGGCCAATGCGCCTGCGCCATTGACCGACCAATGTAGCGCGATGGGGGCCAGGAGGCTGCCGCTGCGGCGGCGCAGCCAGGTGAAGACGACGCCCGCGGCGGCGGTGGCGAAAACGGCGAGCAGGACGCCGATGATCTGACCGGCCGTGCCACCGCCGATGAAGCCGGTCAGGCCGCGGTTGCTGGCAGTCAGTCCGAGCGAGGAGGCGATATGCCAGAGGCCGAACAGCAGCGAGCCCGCCGCGAAGACGCCGCGGACGCCGTAGACGCGGTCGAGCGTGCCGTGCAGGACGCCGCGGAAGGCAAGTTCTTCCGGAATCGCGGTCTGCAGCGGGATGACGATCATCGATGCGATGAGTGCGCCGGAGATGGTGGCGTAGCGGTCGGCGAGGAAGAACTGCCGGGTGATCGGCAGCAGCGCCCCGATCGCGACCACGGCGAGCACCAAGCCGGCCGCACCGAGCGCCCAGAGCGTGCTGCGTCGCCAGTGCCGCGGTGAGAGTCCGAGTTCGGCCCAGCCGAGTCCGCGTCGGCGCATGAGCGCGAGCAACGCCACAGCGGCGATCGGAACGGTAAGGATGCTCGCCCATGCGGTGGTGAAGTGGGCGATCAGATTCGTGCCGGCCAGGACGATCACCACAACGGCCACGTCGAGATAGGCGTGCAGTTTGTGGCGGGGCGGTGCCGCTTCGTCGAGGTCCTGTTGAAGCACCCGGCCCAGTTTACGGATGCCCGCAACTGGCGCGACGGGTTCGGCTTCGGGGGTTTGCGTCATCAACATGGTCGTAGCTTGTTTCGCGCTACGCACCGTCGGCGTTAATTCCGACCTCGCCAACCCTGCGGATCCGCCCATGCCTGCAGCGTCCGAGCACTGTCGAACCGGCGCGGTTCGCCGCTGACCGGGTCGGTGAATTCGAGCGATGTGGCCAGCAGTTGCAGGGGCCGAGTGAAGTCGTGCACAGACTTGTCGGTGAGTACCGGGTAGAAGTCGTCGCCGAGGATCGGAATGCCCAGCCCATTCATATGTAGCCGCAGCTGATGGGTGCGCCCGGTCAGTGGCCGTAGCCGGTAGCGACCTAGTCCGTCGCGCTGCTCCAGCAACTCGATCCAGGTCTCCGCATTGGGCTCGCCAGCCACCTCCTGTGCGGCGAGCACCTGCTTCTCCTTGATGATCCGGCTGCGTACCGTGCGCGGCAGCGTCAGCTCCGGATCGAATGGGGCGATGGCCTCGTACTCCTTGCGCACCGTGCGCTTGTGGAACATCGTCTGATAGGCCCCACGCCGGGCCGGATTGATCACGAAGAGCACCAGCCCCGCCGTGACGCGGTCGAGTCGGTGCGCCGGAATCAGATCGGGTAGGTCGAGTTGGCGACGTAGCCGCACCAACGCCGTCTGCAGGATGTGCTGGCCACGCGGAATCGTCGCCAGGAAATGCGGCTTGTCGACGACGAGCAGATCGTCGTCGCGGTAGACGATCGGGATATCGAACGGCACTTCGGTCTCGTCCGGTAGGTCGCGATGGAACCAGACCGCGCCGCCCGGCACATACGGCGCGTCCGGCGCGACCGGACCGGATAGATCGACGATTCCGCCCGCATCCAGCAGTTCATCGATCCGCGTGGCGGGGACGCGAGGCAGCCGGTCCACCAAATGGTCGCGAATGGTCGCCCAATCGCCCTGCTCCGGCAGGCGGAGCCGGGCCGGATCCAGGCCGTGCCGCTTGGGCAACGGCGGCTGCTGCCTGCGTCTCATCACCGATGACCTTAGTCGGCGACGAAGCCCCAGCTCACGGCCGGGTCGGGCTCAGAATCCACGCAGCCGATCCGGCGTGACGCGCACCGCGACCGAGTATTCGGCGTGGAACTGTTCCTCGGTCATCGGAAGCGAGGCGAGTCCCTCGGTGTATTTCTCGGTGAACGCGGCGACTTCCGCCGGGGTGGGCCCGGCTTCGTCGATGCGCGCGGTGCCGGTGAGAATCACCACGTCGCCGCCGGTCTCGGTGCTGTTGAGATGTAGCGACACCCGTGGATTGCGGGCGATATTGCGCAACTTCGACTTATCGGCCTGGCTGAAGATCAGGAATTCGCCGTCGCGCCATTGGAACCACACCGGATTCGGCTGCGGTGTTCCGCTGCGGCCGACAGTGTTCAGCCAGATGACATTCTCGCGTTCCAGGCGGGCGGCGACCCTGGCACCGAATGCGGTGCCGGTGTCGACGACGGGCGTGGCGGAGCGATCGGGTTCGGTGGTGGTCATAGCTGTCGCAACGCCGACGCGGTGCAGTCGATTCCGCGTCGGCGCAGATGTGCCACGGCGACTACGGCTCGGCACGTTCGTCCAGCACCATTCGCCGGGACTCGACGAGCGTCTGCCTGGCGCGGCGGCGGACCTTGCAGCTGTCCACGCTGCAATACAAGTGCACCTGCATCGCCCGGTGCGCCTGCACTTCGGACAAGGTGCCGGGGTCGCGGTAGCAATCGCCGAAATTCGAAATAATTGTCGTGACAAACATTTTCACAACTCCAACCGCAGTCGCAATCTGTGTAGATGCCAAAGCTAGTAATGCTCGTGCGCGAAAGTTGCTGGGAAAGTCGGCCGTTCACACAGGCTTCCCCGGCACGTCGAAAATGTGTTGCCAAGTGCGCTATGAGAACCGGTCATTCGGTATTGAGTAGTGGGTGGTTTCCCGCAGCATCCGATCCGGTCGCTTCTCACCACCGCTCGTGTCCGTGGAAATCGGCGCCGGCGGCGAGATCCCACCGTGCGAGCTTCGCATCGAGCTCGTCGGCAAGTGTCCTGCCCGGTGCGGGATTTCGACCGCTGAGCAGCGGTGGCTGGCGCATCCCTTGTTGGCGGTCTAGTGAAGTCGCCTAGATGGGGTGCATCGTCGTCTGTGTCTCGACAGCCGGGTTCAGTGGTCTCCGCGCCGCCGCCACCGACCGCGCTGCCATCCGTGCCGATGCTCGGCACCGGCGTGTACGTCAATGCGGTGGCCCGCTGGCCCGGCTACGCGAGTTCTATCGCCCGTGGAACGAGAAGCTGATCGGACGTGACCTCGGCTGGAACCACCACTAGATAACTTAGCCTAACCTATCTTCTCGGCCCATCTTGTGTGAGGATGGGTGCCGATTCCGGCAAGAGGCTCCGCGAAGGGGCGAGAGGGGCAAGGCAGATGACGGTGGAGGAAACCGGAAACCGGCCGCCGAAGACGGTGCTGAAGGCGCGAAAGCGGCAGGAAACCGCGGCGCGCAAGGAGATCCTTGCGCCCGTGCGCGCCACATTGACGCTCGCCAGCATCATCGTGGCCATTGCCTCGGTCGGCACCGTGGTGCCGTTCGTGCTGATTGTCGCGGCCTGCCGGGAACTGCTCGCCGACCAGGTGGATACCGATCGGGTGTGGCGACTGCTGCTGATCGCCGTGCTGGTGCTCCTCGCGCGCGGGCTGCTGCAGGCGGCGGCGCTGACCTGGTCGCATCTGGTCGACGCCGGATACCAGCTGACGCTGCGTCGACTATTGGCGGCCAAGCTGACCAGGGTGCCGCTCGGCTGGTTCGATGAGCGGTCCTCCGGCGAGGTGAAGAAGTATCTGCAGGACGATGTCGAGGCGCTGCACTATCTGGTCGCGCATGCGCGACTGGAGTTCGTCGGCGCGCTCACCGTGCCGCTGGTCACCCTCGGCTACCTCATCACCGTCGACTGGCGACTCACGCTGGCACTGCTGATTCCGCTGATCGCCTACATGGTGTTGTTCAGCCGGATGATGGACCAGGAAGGCCGCGATCGCATGGCCGTCTATACCCGCTGGGAACGCCGAACCCAGGACGCCACCATCGAATTCGTCGACGGCATCCAGGTGGTGCGGGCATTCGGGCAAGCGGGTAAGGCGCACACGGTATTCCAGGAGGCGGTGGACGGCCAGGCCGATAGCCTGAATCGGTTGAAGATGCCGATCATTCGCATCCAGTCGGCCTCCGACATCGTGGTCATGCCGGTATCCGTGATGCTTGTGGTGGTGATCGCGGGGCTCACCGCGGTGGGGCTGGATTGGGTCGCGCCACTGGATGTATTGCCGTTCTTGCTCGTCGGCCTCGGTCTGGGTAGTGCACTGCTCGGTCTCGGGTACGGATCTCAGGCACTGCGGGCCGCTGGTGCGGCCGCGGTGCGACTGTACGAACTGCAGCAGACGCCCGAATTGACTGTGCCCGAGGCAACTTCGGCTCCCGAACCGGTGACCGCGGGTGTGGTGCGGTTCGAGGGCGTGAGCTTCGGCTATCGCGCGGATCATCAGGTGCTGCGCGAGATCGACCTCGAACTGCGGTCGGGCACGATTACCGCGCTGGTCGGGCCGAGCGGGTCGGGTAAGTCGACGCTCGCGAAGCTGCTGCCGCGCTGCTACGACGTCGGCGCCGGGCGAATCACCATTTCGGGCCGCGATATTCGCGATTTCTCGACCGAGGAGCTCTACCGCACTGTCGGATTCGTCTTCCAGGATGTGCGCATGATCCGCGGCAGCATTCGCGAGAACCTGCGGCTGGCCCGCCCCGATGCCGATAATGCCGCGCTGGAGCAGGCGGCGCGGGCGGCCCAGATCCACGACCGAATTCTGGCGCTGCCGCGTGGTTATGACTCCGAGATCGGCGTCGATGCGACGCTATCTGGCGGTGAGGCACAACGACTTTCGATTGCCCGCGCGCTGCTCGCGGATACCCCGGTGCTGGTCCTCGACGAAGCGACCGCCTTCGCGGATCCGGAATCCGAGGCGGCTGTGCAGGATGCGCTCGCAGCGCTGGTCGCGGGTCGGACGGTGCTCGTGATCGCGCATCGGCTGCACACCATCACCGGTGTCGATCAAATTCTCGTGCTGGCGAACGGATCCCTGGTCGAGCAGGGGGATCATGCCCGTCTGCGCGATGCGGGCGGTACCTATCAGCGGCTCTGGGAAATCAACGAGGCGGCTCTCGGCGCGCTCGCGCTGATCGAAAATGTCGAGGTGACACGATGATTCGCAAGGTGCTCGGGCTGATTCCGGCGGAGTTCACCCACCTGACGCCGAAACTGTTGGCGGCCATCATCGCCCAGGCGTTGAGTCAGGCCGTGGCATATCTGCTGTTGGTGCCGGTGTTGGAGGCATTGTTCGACAACGATCTCGGCCGCGCCTGGTTCTGGGCGCTGTGGATGTTGGTCGCGGTCGCCGGGGTCGTTGTCTTCGGATATCTGCAGGCCGTAATCGGTCTGCGCATCGGAGTCGGCATGCAGCGCGGACTGCAGACCAGGCTCGGCGATCATCTGAATGCCTTGCCGCTCGGCTGGTTCGAGACGCACAGTGCTGGACCGCTCTCGCGGATCGTGGTCGAGAATGTACGCGAGATCCAGGGCCTCATCGCGTATCTGCTGACCAAGGTGCTGACCAGCATCGTGGTTCCGCTCGGTGTCGCGGTCGGCATGCTGTTCATCGACTGGCGGATCTCGCTGGCCATGCTGCTCGCCGCACCGGTGTTATTCGTGGTCAATGGACTGGCCAATCGTGCCTACACCCGCTCCGACGCGCGGATGCACGAGACGGCGGCCGAAGCCGATTCGCGGGTGGTGGAATTCGCCCAGGCGCAGCCGGTGTTGCGAGCCTTCGGCGCGGTGGGACCAGGTAACCGTGCACTCGATAGCGCACTGGCACAACAACGTTCGGCGATTACCCGATTGATGTTCGCATCGGTGCCCGGTCTGATCGTATTCGCGCTGTTCGTGCAGGCCGTGTTCCTGGTGCTGGTCTACATCGCGGTGGGCCGGGTTACCGACGGCGCCGTTTCGGCGGCAGCCGCGATCGCGCTCATCGCGGTGAGCTCCCGGTTCATCGAACCGCTGAACCAGGCCGCGCAGCTGGGCAATGCGCTGCGGTCGGCCGCGGCGGCCGCCGACCGGGTCACCGGACTGCTCGCCGAACCCGTACTGCCCGAGGCGAAGTCGTCGGTGACGCCGGGTGCGCCATCCGTTGTTTTCGACAATGTCTCCTTCGGCTACCGGCCGGGTGACCCGGTGTTGTCGCAGCTGAGCTTCGAGGTGCCCGCCGGGACCACCACCGCCATCGTCGGGCCGAGCGGCGCGGGCAAGACAACGCTGCTGCGGCTCGCCGCACGTTTCTACGATGTCGAGGCGGGCCGGGTCGTGGTCGGCGAACACGATGTGCGCGAGCAACCGTCGGAGACACTGCTGGACCAGCTCTCACTCGTCTTCCAGAACGTCTATCTGTTCAATCAGTCGGTGGCGGACAATATTCGGATCGGCCGCCCCGATGCCACCGACGCCGAACTGCAGCGCGCGGCCGAGGCGGCCAGGGTGGACGAGATCGTCGAGCGGCTGCCCGACGGCTACGACACGGCGGTCGGTGAGGGCGGCGCGACGCTATCCGGTGGTGAGCGGCAACGGGTTTCGATCGCCCGCGCGCTGCTGAAGGATGCGCCGATCGTGCTGCTCGACGAGGCGACCAGTGCGCTGGATCCGCACAGCGAGGCGGTCGTGGTGCGCGGGATGCACGAACTCAGCAGGGATAAAACGGTAATCGTCGTCGCGCATCGGCTGGCCACCATCGCGCATGCCGATCAGATTCTGTTCCTGGATGGTGGTCGGATCGTCGAACGTGGCACGCACGCCGAACTTTTGGCGCTCGACGGCCGCTATGCCGACTTCTGGAACGAGCGGTCGCGAGCCACCGGTTGGCGATTGGAGCCCGCGCCGGTCTAGCGAATTCGTAACTGGCTGCTCCGGTGATGGCTGGGTGGGGTCCCGATATGGCAGGCCATTTCGCCGACGACGGCGAACTGGTTCTCAATCGCCGCGCCTCCCAGAGGCGAGAACGATAGGGACGGCGACGAACAGCCGATCGTTGCGTGCCCTGGTGGCTTGGTCTTCGAGCCACGTGCCTTCTCCTGCGATGCTGGCGAGCACCGGCAGGGCCGTGGCATCTGTCCACACGATCGTGTGGACAGCGACGGTAACCTCGACGAACCCGTTGTCCAGCAGGAGGTTCCGGTATCGGCGGGCGACTCGCGGGTTGGGCATACCGTCCGCGCGAGCGTGGACCAGCGTGCGGGTGAGTTCGGGCTCGTCGGAGTCGATCACGAAGGTGTCCCAGTCCTGGCCGATGAGCACCGCGCGACCGTTGCCGGCCAGGACCCGGCGGGCCTCGACGAGGGCTCGCTCGGGCTCGTCGAGGGTGTGCAGGACCTTGTCGGCGCGGTAGCCGGTGACCGAGCCGTCATCGAGAGGCAACGCGGTGGCGTCGGCGATATGGAACTCACCTGTGGGCCAGCGCTCGCTGGCGATCTCGATCATGGCGGGGTCCAGGTCGACGCCGATGGCCCGCACTCGGCGGGCAGCCAACTCGCCGACGGCGCGTCCGCTCCCGCAGCCGACGTCGACAACGGTGTCGCCAAGCCCTTCGTAGGTGTGTTCTCGCAGGTTACGGACCTGGGGTAGGTCATCGAAGGTGTCGAGCAGAGTGAGCAATGTGGACATGGCCGCCATTGTGCGACTTAATGTCGACATGAAGTCAATCGGCGAGGTGGCGGCTCAGTTCGGCTTGCCGACACACGTGCTGCGATATTGGGAGGCCGAAGGACTGCTGACACCGGCCCGCGCGGGTGTCCGTCGCCGCTACACCGACGCGGATCTGCACCGGGTGGCGGCGATCCTGATCTCGAAGGAGGCGGGCTTCGGACTCGCCGATATCCGCACGATGCTGGCCGCTCGGTCCGCACCGGCCCGTCATGAGGTGACGGTCCGCCACCGCGAGCGGCTGCTGGCACGGATTGCCCGGGCGCAGGCCGCACTCGACATGCTCGAGGGCGAATGCCCGTACGACGACATCATGACCTGCCCGCGATTCCAGGGACTTTTGGCTGATCGACTGCTGCCCTCGGCGAGCAGCCTGCCACCGAACCCCGAGTTCCCAGATGCGCTCTAAGGGATGGGCACGCGGTGGATATTCGGGTGACCGGCGGCCGCTCGCGACGGTGCCATTCGCGAGTTCGGTGACCGCCACCTCGTAGAGATGGTCGATGGCGAGTACGACGAAGCCACGGCTCGCCGGATCGGATACGAGTCCGGTGTCATCCCCGAGGATGACTACTTCCAATAAGCGCGGTATTTGATGGCGGTTTTCGGCAGCCCGTGGGTGGTCTTCAGCGCCTTGACGATCGAACGCGTGGTGTGGCCGTCACACGCGACCCAGGCGAAAGCGTCGTTCGGGCACTGCATTTCGTTGGCCTGCTCGCGCAGCAATCGACCGTTATCGATCCGCTGCACCCATTTCACCTGGTGGTGCGGCTTATTGCGCACCGGGAGCCCGGTATCGGATTCGTATTGCCATTCCAGCCAGACCCGGGCAGGCACATCGCCGATCGCGTCGAGCAGCGAATTGATGGCGGGCAGCGATGCGGTATCGCCGAAGATGACGAACTCGCTCGGGAGTGGCTCGGGCAGTTGGAAATCCGAGCCGAGCACCGAGACGTCGATCTGGTCGCCGACGGCCGCCTGCTGCGCCCACATCGAGGCGGGCCCGTGGTGCACCGCGAATTCGATCGAGAATTTGTTCCCGGCCGGATCGGGATCGACCAGCGTGTAGCCACGCTGGTGCTCGCGCTCATCATTCGGAATCCACAGCCGCACCCATTGCGTCGGGTGCACCGGATGATCGGTGAGCAGTCCGCCGGCATCGAATCCGAGCCGCATGTATTTGTCGCTGATGTACTCGGTCGAAGTCACCGTGAGCCGGTAATCCTCGGCGCGCCACGCCTTCAGCAGCAACCCTTCGAAGCCTCTACCCATGCAGCTAAGGTTAGCCTAAACATACTCTGATGTCCTGGGGTGTCCGATGAAACGACTCCGAATGGCCGTGTGGCCCCGGGGTGGTGAGCTACCTCGGGGCCAACTCGCGCGTGGCGCAGGCGATTACAGGTTGCAGGGCAGCATCGCGACGCTCGCGATGGTGCATTCGGCCTCGCGGGTCAGCTTCCAGGTGCCATCGATCTGCTTCCAGGACAGGTCGAAGTACCAGGGGTCCCAGCCGTCGATGGCGGTGGTCAGCTGGGCGGTGAGCAGATCGCCGGAGACATTGACCGGGCCGAGGACATCCCAGCGGAAGCTCGGCGGGGCCGAGGCCATCGCGCCGCCGACCTGGTCGACCAGGCTCAGACCGGCCTCGCCCGCCTCGAGCTCGGCCGCGCGGGCGGAGCGCGAAGCGCCGGTGTTGAGCACCAGTTGCAGCTTGGCCTTCAACTCGCCCAGGCCGGGGGTGGCGGTCCGCATCGGCGCGCCGATGGGCGCGGCGATGGCCGGGGCCACGGTGGCGACGGTGCCGAATGCGCCGACCATGGCGGCCGCGGTGAGCGAGAAGGCCGCGGTGGCAAGGCGTGCCACCGGCCTATTTCTGGTGCTGAGCATCGGATCATCCAATCGTTCGTTTGCCGGGAGTGTGCCGGTCCGGGACTGGCACTACAGTGCAATATAAGGTAAGCCTATGCAAAGCTGAAAGTTGGAAGTTAGGTGACCCTGGCTCCCGCCCCTGGATCGAACGCAGGAGAACCGTGGACACACTATTGGTGGTCGGAGCAGGGCCGAAAGCCCTTGCGGTGGCGGCAAAAGCGCACGTCCTGCGGAAATTGGGGCTCGCTGCCCCGCGCGTGATCGTCGTCGAGGCGCATGCCGTCGGCGGCAACTGGCTGCCGAGCGGCGGCTGGACCGACGGACAGCACCGGCTCGGAACCAGTCCGGAGAAGGACATCGGGTTCCCGTACCACTCGACCTGGGCGCGCGGGCACAACCGGGCCATCGACGAGGCGATGATGGCCTACAGCTGGACCTCGTTCCTGGTCGAGCACGGCACCTACGCCGAATGGATCGACCGCGGCCGCCCGAGCCCGCACCACCACGTATGGGCCAAATATCTGCAGTGGGTGGCCCGCGCGATCGATCTCGAATTGGTCCTCGGAACAGTGGATTCGGTCGCCGCGGCGGCCGATGGGTGGTTGGTTTCGGTGACCGACGCCGCCGCTAGCGACTGTTCGCAGGTCGCTCGAAACAACACTGCTGTGATCACCCAGATCGATACGGACGCACTGATGATCACAGGTCCGGGCAACAGCGGTCGGGCCCTGGCCGAACACCCCCGGGTGCTCAGCATCGCCGAGTTCTGGAACCTGGCAGGCAAACGCGCGCTGCCGGTCTCCTCGCGGGTCGCGGTGATCGGCGGCGGCGAAACCGCGGGTTCGGCGCTGGACGAGTTGGTCCGGCACGACATGCTGACCATCTCGGTGATCACGCCCAAAGCCACCATCTACACCCGCGGTGAAAGCTATTTCGAGAACGCGCTCTTCAGCGATCCGACCAAGTGGAACGCGCTGAGCATGGACGAGCGCCGCGATGTCATCCGGCGCACCGACCGCGGCGTCTTCTCGGTTCGCGTGCAGGAGAGCGTGATCGGCGACAACCGCGTGCACCATCTGCAGGGGCGGGTCGTGCGGGTGGCCGAACAGGGCGACGGCGTGGCGGTGACGCTGCGCAATGACCGCCGTCCGGATCAAGTGCACAACTTCGACCTGGTGGTCGACGCGACCGGCGGGCAGCCGCTGTGGTTCCTGGAGCTCTTCGATTCCGATGCCGCCGACCTACTCGAACTCGCCGTCGGCGGTCCGTTGACCCAAGCCAGGCTGGAGGCCTCGATCGGCTACGACCTGGCGGTTTCCGGTCTGGACGCGAAGCTCTATCTGCCGAATATGGCGGCCATCGCGCAGGGGCCCGGGTTCCCGAATCTCAGCTGCTTAGGCGAACTCTCGGATCGGGTATTGCGTACGGCGCCGGCGCGTCAGGTGGTCGGTGCGCGACGGGGTGCGGCCCCTCGACTGGGCTGACTCGGCCTCGATATCCCCAAATACATCTACGTGAGGTTTTCATGCGCATCGTCTCGTTCGGCTTCCAGACCTGGGGCCGTAAAACCCTGCAGGCACTGATCGATTCGGAACACGAGGTCGTGCTCGCGGTCACCCATCCGGCAAGTGCCGACTCCTACAAGGGGATCTGGTCGGATTCGGTCGAGGACCTCGCCCGTGAGCACCGCATTCCGGTGCATCTGACCGAACGGGCCGATGCCGAGACCATCGATCTGGTGAAGCGGGCCGAACCGGACGTCATCGTGGTGAACAGTTGGTACACCTGGATGCCCGCCGAACTCTACAACCTGCCTCCGCACGGCACCCTTAACCTGCACGATTCGCTGCTGCCCAAGTTCACCGGCTTCTCGCCGGTGCTGTGGGCGTTGATCAGCGGCGAGTCCGAGACGGGCCTGACCGTGCATCGGATGGACGAGGGCTTGGACACCGGCGACATCCTGGTGCAACGCGCATTGCCCATCGGCCCCACCGATACCGGTACCGAATTGGTGCTGCGCGGTATGGAACTCATCCCAGGCGCGCTGCGGGAAGCGCTGCACGCCCTGGAATTCGGTACCGCGCAATGGAAGCCGCAGCGCAAATCCGAGCGCACCTACTTCCACAAGCGTTCCGAGCGGGACAGCCGCATCGACTGGAGCTGGTCCGCCGTCGATCTGGAGCGTTTCGTGCGCGCACTGTCCGAGCCGTACCCGCGCGCGTTCACCTACTACCGCGGCGAGCGGATCGAGGTGCTCGAGGCGGCGGTTTCCGAGGCGCGCTACGGCGGGACGCCCGGCCGGGTGATCGTGCAGGAGGGTGGCGGCGCGGTGGTTTGTGGTCCGGAGGCCCATCGCGGGCGCAATCGCGGCTTGGTGCTCACCCGGATTCGCACCGAGGACGGCACCGACCATTCGGCCGCGGAATTCTTCACGCGCGGTGGGTATCTCACCGATCAGTGACGCAGGGGGAGTCGACCTAGACTTGTTAGGGTAGGCTACACTAATATCGAGCGACCGTTCAGAAGTAACCAAAGATCAGTGCAGCGAGCCGGGGGGTGTTGTACGCCGCCGATTGAATGACGCCTGGCGCGAGCATTGCGCCGGGACGTCCGGCGGGAGCGCAGGAGTCAAGAAATGCCAGCAAATCTCGGATGGATCCGGCAATTCCACCAGCCCCGCTTCGCCGCTAGCGGCTGCTCGCAGGTCGGCACAGCACGCCCGCCATTGTTGATCTGCCCGCACGCGGGTAGCGGCGCGTCCACCTATCGCGCGTTGTCGAAGGTGCTCAGCGAACACTTCAACGTCCTGATCTTCCAGTACCCGGGTCGCCAGGACCGCGCCCGCGAGGCGGCACTCGCCACGCTGCCCGAACTCGCCGCCGGTGCGTTCGCGGAATTCCATAGCTCCGAACACAATCGCGGTCTGCCGCTGACGGTCTTCGGCCACAGCATGGGCGCGATGGTGGCCTTCGAACTGGTGCGCAATGCCGAGGCGGCCGGACTGGAGGTGCGGTTACTCGCGCCGTCCGCTGCGGTCTCGCCGGGTCGGGCGGTCGACTTGCCGCCGCATCCGACCGAGGACGAGCAGATCCTCGACCACCTCGGCGCGCTGGAGGGCACCGGCGCGGATGTGCTCGGCAGCCGCGAGGTGATGCGGATGGCGCTGCCGGTGGTGAAGGCCGATTACCGGGCCTTCGATGCCTATAGCTGCCCGGTGGATGTCCGAGTGGAGGCCAAGATTCACGTGCTCGGCGGGGCCGAGGATCACCTCATCACGCCGCGTGAGCTGTACGGCTGGTCCAATCACAGCGCACAGGAAATCGACGTCACCATCTTCGACGGCGGGCATTTCTATCTGAACGACAATGCCGCCGGTATCGCGGAATTGCTTGCGCCCGAGCTGGATCGCGTCGGATGAGTACGGAAACGGATCCGATCGTCATCTCGGGTATGGCCGTCGAGGCGCCGGGCGGGATCGAGACGCTGCCCGACTTCTGGTCGGCGCTTGCCGAATCGCGCGAACTCATCGGACCATTCCCGCGCGATCGGGAATGGCCGATCGAGGAGTTGCTTGCGCTGCACCGCACCGCAGGGTGGAGCCGGGTCGCCGATGCCGGTGGGTTCCTCTCGGAGGCAACCGAATTCGACCCGATGTTCTTCGGTATCACGCCGCGCGAGGCTATTTCGATGGATCCACAGCAGCGGGTCGCGCTGCGGGTGGCCTGGCGGGCGCTGGAGAACGCGGGCATCAATCCGGGGGCGCTGGATGGCGCCGAGGTCGGCTGCTATATGGGCGCGTCCATCAATGAATACGGGCCGCAGTCCGGTGTGGTCACCGAGTACTCCGGATACCGGGCCACCGGGACGGCCCTCGGCGCGGTGGCCGGTCGGATTTCGCACAGTCTCGGACTGATCGGGCCCTCGCTGACCACCGATACCGCCTGCGCGTCATCGCTGACCGCATTGCACCTGGCTGCCAATGCCGTACGTGCCGGTGAATGCGATTGGGCGCTGGCCGGTGGCGTCTGTGTCATGGGCTCGCCCGCGGCATTTTTCGAGTTCGCCAAGAACAACGCGCTCGCCGTGGACGGACACTGTCGCGCCTACGCCGCCGACGCGACCGGCACGCTGTGGGCTGAGGGGGCCGGTGTGGTCGTTGTCGAACACGAGTCGCGCGCACGCGGACTCGGCCACCGCATCTACGGCCGCGTGCTCGCCACCCGGGTCAACCACAACGGCAAGGGGGCACCGCTCGCGGTACCCAGCGCGGCGGCACAGCAGCGGCTGATCGAGAAAACCCTGGCGGCGGCTGAAATTCGGCCGGATGACATCGGGCTGATCGAAGGACACGGCACGGGAACACCGGTCGGCGACCCGCTCGAGTTGACCGCCCTCGCACGGTCCTACGGCGGCGGCGACCGCGGCACCGATGGCCCGCGACTCGGCTCGGTGAAGTCGAATATGGGCCACGCACAGGCCGCCTCGGGCGTGCTCGGCCTGATCAAGATGCTGCTGAGCGGCGCGAACGGTCAGATCGCGCCGAGCCTCTACGCGGACAATCCGACCACCGAGGTCGATTGGGACGCCACCAGCCTGCGGTTGGCCACGAAACTCGAACCCTGGGACCCCGCCGACGGCGTCCGCTACGGCGCCGTCTCCTCGTTCGGCGTCGCGGGCACCAATGCGCACGCGATCTTGGCGATGCCCGTGCTGGAGGAAATCGATGCCTGATTACCGACTTCCGGACGGAACCGTCCCGGTGCTGCTGTCCTCCGATACGGCAGATGGGCTGCGCGGCGAGGCGGCGGCGATTCTGGGATACCTGCAGCGGCATCCCGGCGTGACCCCGGAGCGGGTGGCGGACACGCTGTTTCGCACTCGGATGGCACGTCGGCGGCGGGCGCTCGCGATGGTCGGCAACCGCGACTGCCTCCTCGACGCGTTGCGAGCGATCGTCGCTGGCGCCGAACATCCTGCGGTGACAGCCGGCGTCGCCACCGCGCGCGGCATCGGATTCGTTTTCCCTGGACAGGGCAGTCAGCGGCCGGGCATGGGCAAACTCTTCTACGAGATCTCCCCGAGCTTCCGTCGCGCGGTAGATGAATGCACCGCGATCTTCGAGGAGCGCTTCGGTCACCGGGAGCCGCTGCACTATCTGCTCGGCGACGATGATCGGTTCGAAGACCACGTGCGGGTGCTCCAGCCTGCGTTGATGTTCCAGATGTACGCCTTGGCCGCCATGTGGCGCGCGGCCGGTGTCGAACCCGCCGCGACGATCGGACATAGTCAGGGCGAGCTGGCCGCCGGTGCGGTATCGGGAATCATGACGCTGCGGGATTCGGTGCTCGCGGTGACGCATCGGGCCCTGGCCGTCGATCAGCTTTCGCCGCGCGGCTACTCGATGGCGGTGCTGGGCATGGACCGCGATCAGTGTGAGGCGCTGCTGGCCAGGCACTCCGGCTGGGCCGAGCTGTCGGTGGTCAATTCGGCACATATCCTGGCCATTTCGGGTGATCGCGAGACCATCGTCGATATGGTGGCGACCGCGACCGCGCGGGGGCAGTTCGCCAAGGAAATCCGCGTCGCGTATCCGGCGCACACCTCGGTGGTCAGCGAGTATCGGAAGGGACTGGAAGCGGCGCTCGGCGACGAAATGAGCGGGCCGAACTTCATCGCGACCGAAATCCCTTGCTACGGTGCGACACTCGGCACGACAATTACGCCCGATTTGCGGCACGACCAGTACTGGTATTGGAATCTGCGCAACCGGGTCCGGTTCGATCGGGCGATCACGGCGGCCACCGCCGACGTCGACACCTTCGTCGAGATGTCGGAACATCCCATGCTGCAGTTGGCCATTCAGGAGAACCTGAGCACGGTGCGTCCGGATCCGGCCCGGCCGCAGCGCGAATTCCGGGTGATCGGAACCTCGCTGCGCACGGCGGCGGGACTCGGTGAGTTCACCCGCAACCTGGCAACCGTCGCGGTGCACGACCTGAACTACCGATGGGATGCATTGCGGGTCGAATCCGATTCGGACACGGTCCGTTTGCCGCTGCGCGACTTCCCCAATACCGTGCTGAATCCGCAGCGACTGTGGGCTCCCTACCGGACGACGACGCCGGTCGCCCCCGAGCACACCGCGACCCGGCTGGCGGAGCACTGGGTGCGGCTCGAGCGTCGTTCGCTGATTTCGCCGCGCACAATGCTCGTCGTCGATCACACCGGTCAGTGCGCCGAACTCGCGGCGGCGCTGTGCACCGCGGCTCATAATCACGGCGGCGGCGCGGCGATTTACGATCCCGATCGGCCCGCCGACACCGCCGACTACGACTCGATCGTCGTGCTGCTGCCGGAGTTGCCCGATCTGGACGGGCCCGCCGCGATCGCGGAACTGGCGCGGTTCTATGACGCGCGGTGGCTGCCCGCTCTGGATGCCACGGTCACCGACTGCTGGCTGGTGACCGTCCGCGGTGAGGCCGCGGTCGCCGACGACCCGGCACCACACCTGTTCCACGGCGCGGTCTCCGCCGGATTCCGCTGCATCGGACTGGAGAATATCGGCACCGCCTTCCGACACCTCGACCTCGACGCCGCCGATGCGGGGCAGGCCGCCAAGATGGTGCGCGCGCTGCATGCCAAGGACGAACCGCAGCTGGCATTGCGCGCGGGCGGACTCTATGCCAAGCGGCTCGAGGTGGAACTCGAACCGGCTGGCGGAGTTCCGGATGATGCGGAGCTCGAGCACGTCGTCATCGTCGGCGGGACCGGCACTCTGGGCCTGAAGTTCGCCGAGTACTTCGCCGGTCGTGGTGCGCGGCGGATCACGCTGCTCAGCCGGTCCGGCGAAACCGATTCCGTCGCAGGCCGATTGCGGGTTATCCGACAGGTAGGCACCGCCGCGGTCGCGGTTCTCGCGTGCGATGTCGGCGACGAATCCAGCGTGCGCGAGCTCGCCGCCGCGCTGGCCGACACACCGGCGACCATGCTGGTACACGCCGCAGTCAACTATGTGCGCGCCGAACTCACCGATGTGACCGCCGAAAAGCTGTTCGAGATGGCGGCATCGAAGATCATCGGCACCGACCATCTGCTACGGCTGTTACCGGTGGCCGCTGACGCCCGGATTGTCATCTGCTCGTCCGCGGCGGCTACCTTCGGCGGTCGCGGGCAGATTCTCTACGCCACGGTCAACCGCATGCTCGATGTGCTGGCCATGCGTTTGCGTGCGGCTGGCACGAATGCCGTTGCGATGCAATGGGGTATCTGGGATCTCGAAGGCCCACTGCATGCGGTCGGCGTGGATCGGATCGCCGCCGCGGGCGGCCAGTCCATGGACCCGCGTGACGCGCTCGCCGTCGGTTTCACCGAGTACGCAGAAATCGGACGGCCCAGCAATCGCATTGTGATGGCGGCCGATTGGTCGCAGCTGAACGACATCATTTCGGCGGTCGGCTGGGGTCCGCTGCTCGCCGATGTGCTCGCGCAAGTGGAACCGGCACCGCCGCGGGTCGAGCCCAGAGTCGCTGCCCCTGCCGTCGTGGTCGTGCCGGAGGGGGTCGTGCCATCCGCCGGTTCACTGTCCGATCAGGTGCGCATCGAACTGGGCAAGGTGATGGGCGCCGATGGGCTCGACGCCATCGACAGCTCGGTGCCGCTGGTGGCGCTCGGTCTGGATTCGCTGCAGGCGTTGGACTTCCGCAAGCGGGTGCAGGCCGAACTGAACCGCGATCTTCCGGTGGCGGCCATTCTGGGCGGCGCGTCGTTGGACGACGTCGTGCGCCTGATGGCCGACAGCAACGTCTAGGCGAGGGATTGACGATGTCGAACAACGAGCCGGCCAGCGTGCTGGTCCGCCGGAAGGCGCTGCTGCGCCAGCGTTTGGCCGAAAGTGGGCTGACCGCACCGGTTTCCGAGGCCGCGCCCATTCGGAGATCGAAACCCGGTGAACGTCATCCGCTTTCGGCCGGACAGCGGCGCATGTGGTTTCTGCAGACGCGTGATCCGGAGGACACCACCCTCAATATCTGTGTGGCCTATCGGCTGACGGGTGCGCTCGACGAGGCACGGCTGCGCGATGCGGTCACGGCCGTGGTAAACGCCCACGACATTCTGCGCACCACCTACGGGTTGGACGAGAACGGCGAGCCGTACCAGACCGTCCGCTCGGATCTCGAATTGTCTTGGCAGACACACGATCTGACCGATATGCCGGAGACCGGCCGGTCACGCAGGCTGGAAGTGCTGGCTCGCCGGGAATTCGGCCGACCGTTCGATCTCGCGACCGAGTCGCCGTTGCGCGTCAGCCTGGTGCGCATCGGTGCCGATGAATTCGCTTTGCTGCTGGTAGCGCATCACATCAGCTGGGATGACGACTCGTGGGCTGTCTTCTTCACCGAGCTCAATGCCGCTTACCGTGCCGAGCCCGTCCAGTCCGACCGTGCGCAATTCGTCGACGTCGCGATTTTCGGCGATCTCACTGACAACACCGATATCGACTATTGGCGTACAACCCTGCGCCCGCTACCGGAAGCCCTGGAACTCCCCGGTCCAGCCACGGTCGCCACGGCTGCGGCGAAGCAGTCCGACCGGTGCACCCTGTCGCTGCCCGGGGAGCTCGTCGGCCGCGTGGAGGCCTTCGCGCGTGCGCACGGCGCCACCCCTTTCATGGTGTGGCTGGCCGCCTATGACGCGGTGATCCATCGCTACACCGCGGCCACGGATTTCCTGGTATCGGTCCCGGTTACCGTGCGCCGCGATGCCGCCGCCGGCTCGTTGATCGGCTATTTCGGCAATACGCTGCTGCTGCGCGCCACCATCGGTGCCGAAGACAACTTCGCCCGCTTCACCGAAACCATTCGCGACACCTGCGTCGGTGCCTTCGCGCATCAGAATGTCGGCATCGATCGCGTTGTGCGCGAGGCGAATCCGGATCGCATCGGTGGCCGGGACGGGTTGGAACAGCTGGTCCGACTCGGCTTCGGGGTGCGCAGGAGCGCACAGGGATTCGACCTGGCAGGTGTCGAGGCGACACTGCTCGATCTCGGCAGTGCGGTGGCGCAGGTTCCGCTGGGGCTGACCGTAGTCACGGAAGCCGATGGCGCTTATCTGGAGGCCGAATACCGGATCGCCGATCTGGACCGCGCCCTGGTGGAACAGCTGCTCGACCACTACCTGCAGTTGCTGGACAACGCACTCGCGAATCCCGATCGCAGGCTCGGTGATATCGATATGCTCGGCGCGGCCGATCGCGCCGCGATCCTCGCGCTGTCGCACGGCCCGATTGTCGAGGCGGAACCGACCACCATGGTCGCGCTCTTCGAAAATCAGGTCGCGGCAACGCCCGATGCGCTCGCCATTGTCGCCCCCGCGGAACGCGACACCGAACTCACCTACGCCGAACTGAATCGGCGCGCCAATCGCTTGGCGCACTGGCTGATCGGGCAGGGACTCGGTACCGAAGACATCGTCGGGCTGCGGCTGTCGAATTCGGTGGAGTTCGTGGTCGCGGTGCTGGGCGTGCTAAAAGCCGGTGCGGCCTATCTACCGATCGATCCGGCCTACCCGAACGACCGCATCGACTACCTGACCGAGGACGCCGCACCCCGACTGGTGCTCGGTCGGGTCGAACTGGATACCGCCGAAGCCGCGGCCGGCGGACTCCCGGATACCGATCCTGGCGATGCGGACCGGGTGCGGCCGCTGCTGCCCGGCCATCTCGCGTATGTCATCTACACCTCCGGGTCCACCGGAAAGCCCAAGGGCGTCCCGGTATCCCACGCCGCGATCGCCGAACATCTCGCTGGCTTCGTCGCGGAATGGAGTATGACCGCCGAGGACCGGCTGCTGCAGTCCTCTTCGGTCAGCTTCGATGCCTCCCTGCTCGATATCTTCGTGACGCTGACGCTCGGCGCCCGGCTGGTCATCCCGAAGCCCGATGCCTTCCGCGATATTCCCTACGTCGCCGAGTTGATCACCCGCTGCGGGGTCACGGTGCTGCATATGGTGCCGTCGATGTTGAGCACCTTCCTGCTGCTGCCGGAGGTGAGCGAATGGCGGGCGCTGCGGCATGTTCCGGTGGGTGGTGAGGCGCTGCCCGGTGAGGTGGCCGACAAGTTCGCCGGTGTCTTCGATGCCGAGCTGCGCAATCATTACGGCCCGACCGAGGCAGTTGTGTGCGCGACGCATATGAATGTGGAAGGCCCGCAGGGCACCCGGATCGTGCCGATCGGTGTGCCGAATCAGAACGTCACGGTGTACCTGCTCGATGCGGCGCTGCAGCTGGTGCCACCGGGTGTTGTCGGTGAGATCTATTTGGGCGGAGCGCAATTGGCGCGAGGCTACCTGAATCGGCGTGGGTTGACAGCGGAGCGCTTCGTCGCCGATCCGTTCGCGCCGGGCGCTCGGCTGTATCGGACCGGAGATCTCGCCCGGCGCAATGCCAATGGTGAGATCGAATTCGTCGGCCGGGCCGATGAGCAGGTCAAGGTGCGTGGCTTCCGGATCGAACTCGGCGAGGTGGAGGCGGCCATCGCGTCGTATCCGGGTGTCGGACACTGTGTCGTCATCGCGGTCGAGGATGCGGCGGTCGGTGCGATGTTGGCCGCATATGTGGTTGCGGCCAACGGGCTTTCGGCGTCGACGCTCGATATGGACGAGGTCCGCGGACATGCCGCCGCGACGCTGCCGGATTACATGGTGCCGAGCGCTTTCGCGGTGATCGACGAGATCCCGCTGACCGTACACGGCAAACTCGACCGTCGTGCGCTGCCGGATCCGGAACGCGCCACCAGCCACCGCTACCGGGAGCCGAGCACCGCCACCGAAATCCGTCTGGCCGGCCTGTTCGCGCAGATCTTCGGCCGCGAGCAGATCGGCGCGGACGACTCCTTCTTCGAACTCGGCGGGCATTCGCTGCTTGCCACCCGCCTGGTCGTGCGGATTCGCACCGAATTCGGCGTCGAGATCGATGTGCGCGCACCGTTCGATACCCCGACCGTCGCGGGACTTGCCGCACAGATCGAAGCTACACCGGCGCGGGTCACTGCCGCTGTGCGCCCACTGCTGAAACGCGAACGGCCCGATCATATTCCGCTGTCGTACTCGCAGCTCGCGTTGTGGTTCCAGCGCAAGCTGGAGGGACCGAGTGCGATCGGCAATATCCCATTCGCGGTTCGGGTCGACGGTCGGCTGGATCTCGATGCGCTGACTGCCGCGCTCGCCGACGTCGTTGCACGGCACGAGGTGCTGCGCACCGTTTTTCCCGAGAACGGCGGCGTGCCATATCAATTGGTGCTGCCCGCAGGGCCGATAGCTGTGCCAGTGACGCAGCTGGACGATCCGGAAAAACTGCGCGCAGAACTCGCCGCAGCCGGTGGCCACTGCTTCGCGGTCGATACCGAGCTGCTGATTCGACCGCGAGTCTTCATGCTGGACAACAGGACTCACGTGCTCTCGCTGCTCGTGCACCATTTGGTGGCCGATCACTGGTCGTTCCGGACGATTCTGGACGATCTCGCCACCGCCTACCGTGCTCGCACCGCGGGCGCTGCTCCGGACTGGACGCCCCTCGACATTCAGTACGCCGACTATGCACTGTGGCAGCGCGATGTGGTCGATTCGCTCGGTGCGCAGGTGGATTACTGGCGCGACACACTCGCCGACCTGCCGGACGAGATCAATGTCGCCCTGGACCGCCCGCGTCCCGCCATACTCGGCAAGAACGGACATGTAGTGCCGTTCGCGGTCCCCGCCGCCCTGCGCGGCAAGCTGAAGGCGCTCGCCGAGGCGAGCGGGGGCAGCGAGTTCATGCTCTACCAGGCCGCTGTCGCGACGCTGCTGCACAAACTCGGTGCGGGTGTGGATATTCCGCTCGGCACGCCGATCGCGGGTCGGGTCGATCCGGCCGCGGCCGAGTTGGTCGGACTGCTCGCCAATATGGTGGTGCTGCGCAATGACCTATCCGGCGAGCCGACGCTGCGGACCGTGCTGAAGCGCTCCCGCGATACCGCACTCGGCGCGTACAGCAACCAGGATATCCCGATGGAACGCCTGGTCGACGCGCTGAATCCGGCTCGGTCCCGGTCCAGGAACCCGCTGTTCCAGGCCATGATGCACTTCCGCGAGGAGAACTGGGACGGCGCGGGTCAGGGTTTGGACGCGCACACCGCACTGACGGTATTGCCTTTGGATTTCGACACCTCGCTGCTGGATCTCAGCATCAATTTCTTCGCGGGATCCGACGGCGGCTTCGATGCCAGTGTCATCGTGAATACCGATCTGTATGAGCCCGCGACCGGAGAGTTGTTCGCGCAGCGCATGCTTCGGGTACTCACAGCCTTCGCCGAAACTCCCGACAGCACCGTCGGCGAACTCGACGTGATGCCCGCCGCCGAGCGGCAACGGGTCCTCGGTGAATGGGCCACCGGTGTGGAGCTGACCTGGGTACCGGGCCTTGCCGAGCTGATCCGGCGTGGTCGCGGTGTTCCGGCCGATCGGATCGCTCTGCGCTCCGGTACCGAGACACTCACCTATGGCGAGCTATTCGAACAGCTCGATCGAGGCGTGACACAGGTGCCCGATGGCGCTTCGGCGGCGGGGGTGGTGCGACGGCTTGCCGCACTGGACGCGGTAGCGAATACCGATGGAACTATCGCGGTTTCGCACGTTGTGCTCGGCCGCGAGGCTGTGGCGGCCGTGGTTGCCGATCGACGGGCCATCGCCGCTGATCGCCGCAGCGAATCGCTGGATCGGGCAACGGGTTCGGCGGATGTTCGACTGGTCGCCGCACCCTGGTCCGGACCCGAGATCGAGGTCGAGTTGCTGGCTGCGCTCGCCGACGGGGCGACGCTGATCCTCGCCACCGAACCGCAACACGAAGATCCGGTCGCGCTGGTCGAGCTGATCGGGGCACATTCGGTAACCCATGTGGTTGCCGATCCCATCACGCTGTCGCGGTTCGTGCAGACCGGCGTCTCCATGTTGCCGTCGGTGCGCAGCTGGGAGGTCATCGGAACCGATTGGCCCCCAGCACTCCCCGATCTACTGCCTGCGCTCGCGGCCGGTTCGGTCGCGACCTTCGACTTCCGGATTCCGGAGTACGCGGGCGCGGTGGCGCGCGGGGCGGTCGACGGAAGCGGACGTGCGCGTCCCATTCCGGGTGCGCGGGTGTTGGTGCTGGATCAAGCCCGGCGACCGGTTGCGCCCGGCGTCGACGGCGACGTGTACGTCGGTGGGGCCGGACTTGCCGAGGGGTACGTCGAGGATTCGGCAAAAGCATTCATCGACGACCCGTACCTGCCGGGAGCTCGATTGTTCCGCACCGAACAGCGGGCGCGTTGGGACACCGCAGGACGACTCGTGTTCGCGACCAGGCCCGGTGGCACTGTTGAAACCGCCACAGGTACAGCATCTTCCGCTGCCGAGCAGACAGAGACCGAGCAGCAGCTCATCGCAATCCTCGAGGAGTTGCTGGAAATCGAGGATGTCGCCGCCGATGACGGCTTCTTCGCACTCGGCGGCGACAGCGTGATCTCCATTCAGTGGTCGGCACGCGCCAATCAGCTCGGCCTCCCACTGTCTCCACAGCTGGTATTCGAGCACCTCACCATCGCCGAACTCGCGGCCGCGGTCGACGAGGCGGTGGCTGCGGGGGTGACCACGACCATCGGCGACACCTTCGGTGTGGCAGCCGACGCGAACGGCGATGACGGCCATCCCGATACGGCCCAACCAGCAGAACCTGATCAGCGCCAACATGCCGCGATGAGCGTATCCGGCCTCAGTTCGGACGCGCTGGTCGCCTTGGGCGCGGCTTGGAAGCAGTCGCAATGAAAGGCGACTACTTCCGAGCGGCTGGCCCGACGTGCGGCGATACGATGACCTCGGGCCGAAAGGCGTTGCGATGACTGTGGACCGGAGCGTCCCGGCCGAAATCGAGGATGTGCTCGCGCTCAGCCCACTACAGGAGGGGCTGTTCGCGTTGGCGCGGTTGGCCGCCGACGGGGTCGATCTGTACACCATGCAGTTCGTCATCGATATCGGCGGTCCGATCGACGTGCCGATGTTGCGCCGCAGCAGCGAAGCAATCCTGCAGCGGCACGCCAATCTGCGGGCCGCGTTCTGGGATAAAGATCTGCCCAGGCCGGTGCAGATCGTCCCGACCTGGGTGGATCTGCCCTGGTTCGAAATCTCGGCGCTTCCGGCGGAATTCGATACCATCGCCGCGGCCGACCGGCAACGGCGGTTCGATCTTTCTCGCGGTCCGGCCCTGCGCATCACGCTGGTAACGCTTCCCGACGAGCGGCGCCGGATGATCGTGACCGCGCACCACATCCTGATGGACGGCTGGGCGGTCGCGGTGTTCTTCCGCGAGCTGATGGCGGTGTATGAAGCCGGGGGACAGGCGGATTCGCTGCCACCGGCACGGCCGTACCGCGATTACATCGGCTGGCTCGCCGTGCAGGACACCGCGGCCATTACCCGACGCTGGTCCGAATACCTTGCGCCGCTGAGCGGTCCGCTCATGCTGGCCGGTAGTGCGGCAACCGAAATCGGCGCGGCGATTCCACGCCGCAGCCGATTCAGCCTGGGCAATGCCGAAACCGCGCGGCTGGTGCGATGGGCACGGTCTAACGGCCTGACCATGAGCACGGTCGTCCAATTCGCCTGGGCCGTCGTCCTCGGCAGACTCACCGATCGACATGATGTCGTCTTCGGCACCACCATTTCCGGCCGTCCGGATGCACTGCCCGGCGTCGAAACGATGATCGGACTGTTCATCAATACGGTGCCCGCGCGCGTCCTCATCGACCGAACCCGCACCGTCGCCGAGCAATGCGCGCAGCTACAGCGCGAATCGGCGGCCATGCGGGATGCGGGATGTGTGAGCCTGTCGACCATTCAGCGGGCCGCCGGTCACGGTGCGCTGTTCGACGTGCTGTTCGTCTTCGAGAACGCGCCCATCGGTGCGGCCACCGATCCGATCGTCACCGCGAGCGGCACCCGGTTCCTGCCAGTGGCGATGGAAAGTCTGGTGCACTATCCGCTTTCGGTGGTGTCGCATTTGAACGACGGCACACTCGTCGTCATGCTCGAGGCGATTGCCGAAGCCCTGCCGCACTTCCCGATCGCCGATATCGGCGAGCGGATACTGTCGGTGCTGCGTCAATTGCCCGATCATGGTGATTCGAGCCCTGATTCGCTGGACCTGCTGCTGGCCGATGAGAAGGTTACCGTGGCCGCGAAGCAGGTCGACGCTAATGGGACGGCTTACGAGCTCTTCCTGAACCAGGTCGCCGACACTCCGGATGCGATCGCCCTGAGCGCCGGTTCGGATCGCTACACCTACCGTGAATTGCGTGCAGCCGCCGGGCAACTGGCCAATGAGCTGATCGCCGGCGGTATCGGTCCGGAAACCGTTGTCGCCCTTGCGCTACCGCGATCGGGCAGGTCTATCGTCGCGATCCTCGCCGTACTGGAAGCCGGCGGAGCCTATGTGCCGGTGGATATCTCGGCACCCGCAGCACGCATCGAATCCATCCTGCGCCAGGCGGACCCGAAACTCGTACTGACGGTCGCCGAGTCTGCCCCGCTGCTCGGCGAGACCGCGCGTCCCGTTCTGGTACTCGACGAGCCGGCCGTAGCCGAAAGAATCGCAAACCACCCCATCCCGTCCTACCACCCGGTTCCCCCACAGACCGCCGCGTACTTGATCTTCACCTCCGGCTCAACCGGCGAACCCAAGGGTGTCATCGCCACGAACGCCGCTCTGACCAGCTACTTCACCGACCACCGCGACCGCGTCTACCGCCCGGCATTGACCCGACTCGGCCGCCGACTGCGCATCGCACATGCCTGGTCGCTGAGCTTCGACGCCTCCTGGCAGCCCATGATCGGCCTGTTCGACGGCCACGCCGTCCACCTGTTCGACGAGACCGAAATGCGCGATGCGCAGGGCCTCGTCGACGGCATCGTCCGGCACGAGATCGATATGATCGACACCTCGCCGTCCATGTTCACCCAGCTCTCGGCCGCCGGCCTAGTGGACGGTGAGCGGCTGACCGTGCTCGCCCTCGGCGGCGAGGCCATCGGTACGCCCATGTGGGAGCAACTGCGCGCGCTGCCGGGCACCGCGGTCTACAACTGCTACGGCCCCACCGAGACCACGGTCGAGGCGGTGGTCGCGACGGTGAATACCGGTCGCAGCGAGTCGGGCAGTGCCCAGCCCACCATCGGCGGACCGGTGGATCGCATGTCCGCCTATGTCTTCGATGCCATGCTGCGGCCGGTGCCGCGCGGTGTCATCGGTGAGCTGTATTTGTCGGGCGCTCAGGTGGCACGCGGCTATATCGGCAAGGCCGCCATCACCGCGGGCCGCTTCGTCGCCGACCCATTCCGACCCGGTGCCCGAATGTATCGCACAGGTGATCTGGTGCGGCAGTTGCCGAATGGCGATCTCGCTTACCGCGGCCGCATCGATGACCAGGTCAAGATTCGCGGCTACCGGATCGAAATCGGCGATATCGAAACAGCTTTGCTGCAGCTTCCGCAGGTCCGCGCGGGCGCCGTACTGGTTGTGCGGCGGCCGAGTGGCCCGAGTCTCCTCGCCTTCGCGGTCGGTGCTGATTCGGCCAACTTGCGCGCCGGACTTGCCGAGCGCCTGCCTGCATATATGGTTCCGGCGCGGGTCATTTCGCTGCCCGAGCTACCGGTCACCCCTAACGGCAAACTCGATGTCCGCGCTCTGCATGCTCTTGGGCTGGAGGCGCTGCAAGGTTCGGCTCAGCGCACCCTGCCGAGCACCGATACCGAGCGAACCCTGTGCCGCGCGCTCGCGGAGACACTGGGCGGGACCACACCCGGCATCGATGACGATTTCATCGAACTCGGCATGGACAGCATTGTCGCCATCTCCCTGGTAAACGCCGTGCGACGCGCGGGACTCTCGATCAGCCCCGCCATGGTCATGACCAACCGCACCGTCCGCGATCTGGCGGCCGCCATCGATTCCTGTGCGGCACAGCAGGAGAACACGCCAACCGCGGTCGGTGCGGTGCTCCCGACACCGATCATGTCCTGGATGTACGAGTACGGCGGCTTCCGCAGGCTCGCACTCTCCACACTGGTATCGCTACCCGCCGAGTTGGATCGAGTCGGGTTGGAAGCGGTGCTGCAGGCACTCCTCGATGGACACGACATGCTGCGCGGCCAACTGTCAACGACCGAAGACAGGTTCGAAACCAGAGCACAGGGCAGCGTGCGCGCCGCTGATATCCTCCACGAGGTTCAGGTCTCCGGTGACTTCGGCCCCGCACTCGAGGAGCATGCGCGAGCGGCGATCGACCGCATCGATCCGAAGACGGGCACCATGATTCAGGCCGTCCGCTTCGCAGGCCCAGATGTGCTGTTGCTGTCGATCCACCACCTCGCGGTGGACCCGGTCTCCTGGCACATCATCTTCGCGGATCTCGCCGACGCGTGGTCGCATCTCCTTGACGGGCAAACCCTCACTGTCGCACCAGAATTCACTGGGTATCGCACTTGGGCGGAACTACTCGACAAGCGCCGCACCGCACCTGAAGTAACAGCACAACGTGACTTCTGGACCAACCAATTAACCGGCCCCGATCCAGAACTCGGACTGCGGCACCCGGATCCGACCCGAGACACCTGGTCCTCCTACCGCCTCACGCCATCGTTCACGCCGACAAACATCACCCGCCGCATCCTCGACGGCCTCGGAACCGACCTCAGCATGCACGAATTGCTGCTCACCGCACTGACAATCGCGGTCACGACTTGGCGAGCCCAACGCAACCAGGACGGCTCGACCGGCACACTGGTCGCCCTCGAGGGCCACGGCCGCGAGGATGCCACCGTCGGCAACGCCGACACCTGGCGCACCGTCGACACCTCGCGCACCGTCGGCTGGTTCACCACCGTCTATCCACTGCGCGTCGGTGCGGGCTCGACACTCGACATCTCCCGCGCCGAATCCGATCCGGCCGAAGCAGCAGGCCTGCTGAAAGCCGTCGCAGCACAGCTGGACAGCGTCCCGAACAAGGGCTTGGACTACGGCCTGCTTCGCTACGGCGACACCGAACCGCACACGGACCCGCAGGTAATGCTCGACTACCTGGGGCGAATGGACCTCGCCGCAGGCACATCGGGCCCATGGACCCCGATCACCGATCTCACCCTGCACCAACGGCTTCCGGTCGCCCCCGAACCGGAAATGCCGCTGCGCTACGCACTCGACCTCGTCGTCGCCGTCTACCCCGGCGCCGACGGACCCCAGCTGGCCACCCTGTTCCGCTGGAGCGACGCACTTTTCGACACCACCGAGATCGACCGTTTCGCAACGATCTGGCAGCGCTGCGTTACCGCAGTGGCCGCCGCCATACCAAGCGCAACTCCGGGAGAACGATGAACGCGATCGAAAACGCCATCGTGGTCGAGGACGTTCGCAAGTCCTTCGGCGACGTCCATGCCGTGCGCGGCCTGACCTTCTCGGCGCCCGCCGGAAGTGTGCTCGGCGTGCTCGGTCCGAACGGCGCGGGCAAGACCACCACGGTCTCCATCCTGTCGACGCTCACCAAGCCCGATGCGGGCCGCGCCCTGGTTGCGGGCCACGACGTCGTGCGTGAGGCCGCGGCTGTGCGGGCATCTATCATGCTCACGGGCCAGTACGCGGCGCTCGATGAGGTGCTGACCGGTCGGGAGAACCTCGTCCTCTTCGGTCGTCTGATGGGTCTGCGTCCGAAGCAGGCCAAGGTCCGCGCCACCGAACTGCTCGAACAGTTCGATCTCACCGAGGCGGCCGATCGTCGCGTCGGCGGCTATTCCGGCGGTATGCGCAGGCGCATCGATATCGCCTGCGGCCTGGTGCGCCTGCCCAAGGTCGTCTTTCTCGACGAACCCACCACCGGCCTGGATCCGGTGAGTAGACAGAGGGTTTGGTCGCTGGTGCGTTCGCTCGCGGAACAGGGTGTGACAATCCTGCTCACGACGCAGTACCTCGAGGAGGCGGATGCGTTGAGCGACAACATCATCGTCATCGATAAGGGCCGCGTGATCGCCGAGGGCACCGCGGACGAACTCAAGGCACGTTCGGGTTCGAGCTACTGTGAGGTCGTGCCGGTCGATGCCGGTGACTTGCCCGCCGTGGTAACCGCGCTGGGCGGCCTCGGCACGGTGACGGTCGCCGAATCCAAGGACCGGGTTTCGCTTCCGGCCCCCGACGGTGCCGCCACACTGGCCGAAGCGCTGCGCCGCATTACCGAAGCCGGTATCGAACTCATCGATATCGCCCTGCGCAGACCCTCACTCGACGAGGTCTTCATCAAGCTCACCACCGATGAACCGGGGCTGGTGACCGCATGACCGAATCAGTCACCATTCCCGCCGGAATGCAATGGACCGCGCTGAGCGGGCGCACCGTGCGCGCGGCGGTCCGCGAGGGTGATCTGCCCTTCGGCTTCATCGCGCCGATGATCTTCTTCGTCTGTTTCTATGTCCCACTGCGCAAGTCGATGGAGCAGACCGGCGCGGACTACGCTCAGTACCTGCTGCCGGTAATCGTGCTGCAGGGCATGTTCTTCACTGCCATGTCGGCGGGCGACCGCGCCGCCCGAGACACTTTCAGCGGCATGGGAACCCGCATGCGATCCATGCCGGTCAAATCCTGGGTCCCGCTGGCCGCCCGAATGTCCGCGAACCTGGTTCGCGCGCTGGCCGGACTAGCCGGAGCGCTGGTCATCGGCGCGATCTTCGGATTCCGATTCCACAGCGGTACAGCGGCTCTCGTCTTCATCGCACTGTCGCTGGCCTTTGCCGTGGCACTGGTGATCGGCGCCGACACACTCGGCGTCGCCACCGGTAGGCCGGAAATCGGCGCATCCGCGCTGCTGGCACCGCAACTTCTGCTCATCATGATGTCCACGGGTCTCGTTCCGGCCGAGGGGTTTCCGGGTTGGATCCAGCCCTTCGTCCGCAATCAGCCGGTGTCCCAGGCCGCTGCCGCCCTGCGCGATCTGGCCAATGGCGAATCCACCTCGGCCGTCGCGATAGCGGCGGTCTGGATTCTCGGTCTGATCATGGCGTTCACCGCGATCTCGGTCTTGGTGGAAAGGCGGCGGCCGTGAAAACACTGATCGACCAGAGCTTCGTCGAAACGGGCCGACTGCTGCGCCGCTGGCCGCGTGAGCAGGAGGTGCTGACCTCGACGCTGATCCTGCCGGTGCTGCTGCTGTTGATGTACCAACTGGTGCTCCACAAATTCCTCAGCGCATCGTCCGGCGTGGACGCCATCTACGGTTTCGTCCCGATGATCGCGGTCACCGGCGCGATGTACGGTGCCATGGGCACCGGACTGTCGCTGTACGCGGAGCGGGAAAGCGGTCTGCTGCGGCGCATCTGGGTGCTGCCGGTGCACCGCGCGGCCGGACTGATCGGCAGACTGCTCGCCGAATGCGGACGGACGCTGATCGCGACGATCATCGTGGTCGCCCTCGGCGTGGCGCTCGGATTGCGCTTCGAGCAGGGCTGGCCCGGCGTGCTCGGTGCGCTCGCGGTTCCGGTGCTGCTGATTCCCGGCTTCGCCACCATGGTGATCACGGTCGCCGTCAGCAAGGCGGGCGACAAGGTCGTGCAATTGTTTTCGGCACTCGTGCTGCTCGGGTTGTTCTTCAATTCCGGCTTCGTGCCAGTGGAGAACTACCCGGGTTGGCTGCAGCCGGTGGTGCGCGTCCAGCCGATGAGCTGCGCCATCGAGGCAATGCGCGGCTGCACGATCGGCGGTCCCATCGCCACCCCGCTGCTGCAGACCGTCGCCTGGTCCGCAGGGCTTGCGCTGGTCTTCGGCGCCTTCGCGGTTCGCGGCTACCGCAAGGCCGCGGAGAGCTGACCAGTCCATTGAGTGGGGCGGCCAGTTGATAGTTACATCGGCTAACTATATAGTTTCCTGAGGTAACAATCAGCAAGGGACTACCGTGACGATTCCATCCGCCGATCTCGATCTGGATGATGTCCAGACCATTCGCCGCCGCCTGCGCTACGACCGAGACCATCCGAACTACAAATGGATCGCGCTGACCAACACCACCATCGGTGTGCTGCTCAGCGCGGTCAACGCCTCGATCGTGCTGATCTCGCTGCCCGCGATCTTCCGAGGCATCGGACTGAATCCGCTGGAAGCGGGCAATGTCGGCTATCTGCTGTGGATGCTGATGGGCTATCTGCTCGTCACCGCGGTGCTGGTGGTGATGTTCGGGCGGCTCGGCGATATCTTCGGGCGCGTCCGGATCTACAACCTCGGCTTCGCGGTCTTCGCGGTTACTTCGGTCGCGCTGTCGTTCGATCCATCCCACGGTGGGTCGGGCGCGATGTGGATCATCGTCTGGCGCGTGCTGCAGGGCATCGGCGGCGCAATGCTGACGGCCAATTCGGCGGCCATCCTCACCGACGCCTTCCCGGCCAAACAGCGCGGTACCGCACTCGGCATCAATATGGTTGCCGCGGTGGCGGGCTCCTTCCTCGGCCTGATCATCGGTGGCGTGCTGTCGGAATGGGATTGGCGCGCGGTGTTCTGGGTCAGCGTGCCGATCGCGGTGATCGGCTCGATCTGGTCCTACCGCTCACTGCACGAGGTAGGCACGCGAACCAAGGGCAAGGTCGACTGGGCGGGCACCATCACTTTCGGCCTCGGCCTGACCGCACTGCTCACCGGCATCACCTACGGCATCCAGCCCTATGGCGGACATCCCACCGGTTGGTCCAACCCCTGGGTGCTCGGCGCGGTGATCGGCGGCACCGCCCTGCTCGCGGCGTTCTGCGTGGTGGAGACCAAGGTCGCCGAGCCGATGTTCCAGCTGTCGCTGTTCGGCAACCGCGCATTCGGTCTGGGCAATTTCGCCAATCTGATGGTCTCGATCGGCCGCGGCGGCCTGCAGTTCATGCTGATCATCTGGTTGCAGGGCATCTGGTTGCCACTGCACGGCTACGACTACGAATCGACGCCGCTGTGGGCCGGTATCTATCTTTTGCCGCTGACCGTGGGATTCCTTGCCGCCGGACCGGTTTCGGGTTGGCTGTCGGACCGCTACGGATCGCGCGCGTTCACCACCGGCGGCGCGGCGCTGGCCGGGCTCACCTTCCTGCTGCTGCTCGTCATCCCGGTCGACTTCAACTACTGGGTATTCGCCGCGATCGTGCTGCTCAACGGCGTCGGCTGCGGGCTGTTCTTCTCGCCGAATACCGCCGCCATCATGTCGAGCGTGCCCGCGTCCCAGCGCGGTGCGGCATCCGGTATGCGCGGCACCCTGTTCAACGGCGGCAATGCGCTGTCGATGGGAATCTTCTTCTCGCTCATGGTCGTCGGCCTGGCTGCCAGCCTGCCCTCGGCCCTCGACGGCGGGCTGCGTGCCCAGGGCGTGTCCGCGGGCGCCGCATCCCAACTCGCCGACCTGCCGCCCGTCGCGAGCATGTTCGCCGCCTTCCTCGGATACAACCCGATCCAGGAATTGCTCGGACCCAGTGGTGAATTGGCCAAGCCGGGCGTCAATGCGGACACCCTCACCGGTCAGGAGTTCTTCCCGAATCTGCTCACCGGGCCGTTCCACTCCGGTCTGATCGTGGTATTCGTCTCGGCCGCCGTGATGATGTTCCTGGCCGCCGCGGCCTCGTACTTCGCGGGCGATAAGTACGTCGAGGAGGAACTGGCCGAAATCGCCGAGGCCGACGAACTCGTCGCCGCGCGCTGACGCACGGCTGGTGCCTGCCGCGCCCGGACTCTACTGTCTGGGCCATGAACTCGCTGCCGGTCGCGCCCGTGGTGGCGGTCCTCGGATTCGTCGCGGCGATCACCATCGGCCGGTGGTTCCTGGTCGCCGACACCCTCAGCGACCAGCTCATCAATCGCGCACTGGCCTGGGATCTGGTCGGTCTGCTCATCTTCATCTGCGTCGGTCGGCTCGGTCGGGCTGATCTAGCGCTCGATCTGTTCACGATCTTCGGTGCGCTGGCGGTGGCGAATGTCTTCGGATTCGCACGATTGCTCGATGGTGGGGACGCGCGCACCGCGGTACACCGGCAGCGCACCTACGACAGGACCGCCCTTGCGTCCGGATGTGTTGTGCTGGTCGGCATTGTGGTTTCGCACCTGGACTGGGGGCTGACCATTTGGTCGCTGACCACGGTGCCGACCGCCTTGTCCGGCATGCTGATGACGCGGGCCTGCGTGCGAGAGTTGCGCGCCGCCGGCCTCACCGTGCAGGAGCGACTGACCTACGGCGCACTGCTGATCGTCGCCGTGTATGCCGCGATCTCGACAGTGGTCTCGCTCGTGCGGATGACCAACGGAACTCGACCAGATGAGCAGGGGTTGATCTGGTCTATCGGAACCTACGCGACATTGTTCCTGCTCACCGCCCTGATCGCGATCCCGCTGTGGAATGCGTTGCTGGCTCGGGCGGAACTGGACCGGGCCGGGCGCCGCTGTCGCCGACTGCGTCCGCTGTGGCAGGCGCTCACGGATGCTGTACCCGAGGTAGTGCTGGCCCGGCCGAGCGGCGGTTCCGCGTCGCGGCTATATCGGATGACGGTCGAAATCCGGGATGCGCTGGTGCGATTGCGGCCGTACGCACCGGATGCCGAGGCGCACACCGATATTCGCGAATACGCGCGGTGTATCGCGCATGCCGTGCAGGCAAAAGCTGCTGGTGAGTCCCCGGCGATGTCCTCCGGCCGCGCTACTCCAGCCCTACGCGATCGAACCGATGAACTCAGGTACCTGCTGGACATGGCCGCGGAATGGCCGAAGGCCCACGCACTGGTGCGCCTCGAATCTCCGGCGCGCTGAAGCTATTTCGCCGCATTGGCGAAGGCGGGCTCCAGCTTGTTCAGCAGATAGGGCACCGATAGCGCAGTCGGCTGGTTAACAGCGCTGATCTCCTGCACCGTGAGGAAGACCACCGAACCCTTCTGCACCGCGGGCAGATCGGCGTATCCGGGCAACTGTCGGTACTTGTCGTCCATACCGGGGGAGTAGCCCGCGAGCAGCAGATCGGCGGTGAGCTCGTCGACCCGCTCCGGGGACAGCGCCAGCCGGCCCTGATTCGACGGCCGGTCGGTGAGGTTCTTCGGAATGGTCAGTCCGAGCTGGGTGAAGATCTTGCTCGACCCGTCGTTCGGATCGGTCAGCACCATCAGCTGGGCCGGGCTCGCCAACCAGGTGCTCGCGAAGGTCTTGTCCTTCAGGCCCGGATTGGCCTGGCCGATGGATTCCACCTTCTTGTCCACATCGGTGATCACCCGCGTCGCGTCGTCTTCCCTGTGCAGTACCTTGCCGAGCGCGGTCACCAGGTCCTGCCACGGTTGGATCGACGACGAGGTGAGTGCGGGCAGCGTCGGGGCGACCTTGGACAGCTCGTCGTAGGTCTTCTGGTCGGCCAGGAATCCGTCCACCAGAATCAGATCCGGCTCCAGCGCCGCGACCTGTTCGGCGATATTGCCGCTGGTATTCAAGGCCTTCGCCGATTCGAGCGACTTCGGCTCCCACGCCGGCGTGCTCTTGGATACCGAGGCGACATTGTCGACATAGCCGACCGGGGTGACGCCGAGCGCCAGCGTCGAATCCAGCCACTGATTCCCCAGCGTGACAATCTTTTTCGGGGTGCCCTGCACCGTTGTCGTGCCGCGGGCGTGGTTGATGGTGACGGGTGCGCCACCGTCGGATTCCGCGTCATCGCTCGACGACCCGCAGGCGGCGATACCCAGGGTCAGCGCACCGGCCAGCACGGCAACCACCGCCCGCTTCCAGCCACGAGACGTCCGAACAGGCTCCATCGTCACCCTCTCCTTCATCGAGGAATTCCCCGACTCGGCTCCCTTCGAGCCCGCAATAGCAAAGGCCAGCCTAACCTACATTGCTCACGGCACTCTCCCTGACTTGCTGATCGCTGTCATGTCATTTGTTGTGAACCTATTGAACGTGCCGCTATCTAGCGGTACGTTAAATGACGTCAATAATGATCCTCTCGTCCGGGAGGCATCGACGTCGAACCCGTGAGCACACGGGTCTTCGCACGACTGACGCATACCGAATTGAGGTTAGTTCCGATGAACCAAAAGAGTTCCGCCCGACGCGTCCGCCCCATGGTCGCCCGCATCGCCATCACCTCCGTGCTTGCCCTGGCCCCGATCGCCGCGGTCGCGGGCCCGGCGCTCGCCGATACGACCGACACCCAGGGCCCGGCGATCGTGCAGGTGGACCAGGCTGACGACATCCACGGTCACGGCGGCTGGGGTCATGGTGGCTGGGGCGGCCACGGTGGCTGGGGCGGCAACGGCGGCTGGGGCGGTCACGGCGGCTGGGGCCAGCACAGCTACCCCGGCTACCCCAGCTACCCCGGCTACTTGTTCGGCTGGCCCGGCTACTTCCCCCGCCCCTCCACCGGCAGCGCCTTCTGACCCGCTCGCCTCGGCGGCGAACCCTATTCGCTCGCGAGCGTTTCTCCGCGAATGAAGCCCGGCGTAGGGGCCGGGCTTCATGGGAGGCGATTGTCAGAGGGTGATGCGCTGGTTTTCCGGGAGGAAGAGTTTGTCGCCTTCCTTGACTGCGAAGGTGTTGTAGAACTGGGCGATATTGCGCACGATCTGGTTGCAGCGGAATTCGTTGGGGGCGTGGACATCCTGGAGCAGGCTGATGGTGGATTCCTCGGTCTGCTTTTCGCGCCAGCTGCGCGCGTGGGAGAAGAACATCTGCTGGTAGTCGGGGTCGATGCCCTCGCGTTTGGCGGCGATGCGGTAGGCCTCGACGGCGATTTGCAGGCCGCGCAGGTCGGCGAGGTTTTCGCCCACGGTGAGCGCGCCGTCGACGTGGTATTTGGGATCGAGGCCCTCAGGGACCAGCACGTCGAATTGGTCGATCAGCTGTTTGGTCTTCGCCTCGAATGCGGCCAAGTCTTCGGGCGTCCACCAGTCGCTGCGGTTACCGCTGGCGTCGTATTTGCGGCCCTGGTCGTCGAAGCCGTGGCCGATTTCGTGGCCGATGGTCGCACCGACGGCACCGTAATTGACCGCGGTCGTCGCGTCCTTGTCGAAGAACGGGGGCTGCAGATAGGCGGCCGGGAAGGTGATCTGGTTGCTGGTGGGTGAGTAGTAGGCATTGACGGTCTGCGGCGACATACCCCATTCGGACTTGTCGACCGGAGTGCCGAGCCGGTTGAACGCCTTCTTGGATTCGAAAGCATTGACGGCGCGCAGGGATTCGATCAGCTTGCCCCTGGTGATCTTCAGCGCGGAGTAGTCGTCCCACTTATCCGGATATCCGATCCTGGCCTCGATCTTGTCCAGCTTGACGATCGAAGCATCCCTGGTCGGCTTGGACATCCAGGTCGAATTGGTGAAGTTCTCCCGGTAGGCGGCCATGAGGTCGGCCACCATCTCCTTGGCCCGATCCTTGGCAGTCGGCGGAAAGTACTTGTCCACATACAGTTTGCCGAGTTGGTCACCGAGATTGTCGTTGACGACCCCGACACCGGACTTCCAGGTCTCGGGCCGCTCCTCGATTCCGCTGAGCACCTTGCCGACGAATTCGAACCGCGCGTCGCGGATCGCCTTGGGCAGGAATCGGGCGTACTCCGCAATCACATTGACCCGCAGGAACTCTCGCCACAACGCGATATCGGTGTCGGCCCAAAGTTGCGCGGCGGCGGTCACGAACGACGGCTGCGCCACCACGAGCTTGTCGAACAGCGAGCGCGGCCGATCGGTATTGCCCGCCATCCACGGATCCCAATCGAATTGCGGTCCAAGCGCGACCAGATCATGCCAGCTCATCACGTTGTAGGTGGCATCGGTATTGCGATTGCGCACGCTGTCCCAATGCGCCGCCGCGATCTTGGTCTCCAGATCGAGCATGCGCTGCGCGATCCCCGCCGGATCGGCGAGGCCCGCGCCCGCGGACATCTTCTCGAGGTAGGTCTTGTAGCCCGCGAGCTGTTTGGCGTATTCCGGCTTGCGGTAGTACTGCTCGCTCAGCGTGATACCCGACTGACTGACGGTGGGGATGTAGGCGTTGGAGTCCTTGCGATCGATGCCGACTCCGATGCCGATCAGCCCGGCGATCGGCAGCTCCGCCATCACCTTGGCCAGATCCGGTTTGGTCGCCGCGCCGTCGATCTTGGCGAACAGATCGGTCAGCGGTGTCAGGCCGAGCGTTTCGAAGGCGGCCTCATCCAGGCGCGCGTCGTAGAGATCGCGAATCTGCTGCGCCTCCGAACCCGGCTTCGGATCCTTGATGCCCTCGATGATCTCGCGCAGCTGATCCAGTGTCCGGTCGCTCGCATCGCTGATCGCGCCGACCGCGGCCTTATCCGGCGGCAGCTGGTACTCCCGCAGCCACTTGCCGTTGACATGCCGGTACAGATCGTCCTGCGGACGGATCGGCTCGTCCGCGCCGCCCATATCGACCCCGGTGAGCCGCACCGGCTGCTCATCCTTCGAGCAGGAGACGAGAGCGACGGCCGCGGGCACCACCCCGAGCGCGACCAGGAAGGCACGACGGTCCATTCGACCGAGACGACCGGTTGATGTCACGAGGATTTCCTCTCCCGATGCGGTCCCGGCCGCATCCTCGTCAGGCGCGATAGTGCTGGCCCGAGGCTACCCGCCTCCGGCGTTGCCAGCCCGTCGGATCAGAGCGAGACTCGCTGGTCCTGGGCCAGGTACAGCTTGTCGCTCGGTTCGACGGCGAAGGTGGTGTAGAACTCGTCGATATTGCGGACCACCTGGTTGCAACGGAACTCGTTGGGTGCGTGTGGATCCATGGCCAGTCGCAATTCCATATGCTGCTTCGTCGATTTCTCCCGCCAGATCCGGGCCCATGACAAGAACAGCGTGCGGTTGTCCGGGTTGCCCTTGCCGTCGCGTTTATCGGCGATGCCGAGGGCGGCCAGGGCGATACCGAGACCGCGCAGATCCGCGAGATTCTCCCCGACCGTGAGCGCGCCGTCGACGTGCCTGCTCGGGTCGAGACCCGTCGGGACCAGCGCGTTGTACTGCTCGATGAGCTGCTCGGTCTTGGCATCGAATGCGGCCCGGTCCTCAGGGGTCCACCAGTCGCGCAGATTGCCGTCACCGTCGTAGCGTGAACCCTGATCGTCGAACCCGTGTCCGATCTCATGACCGATAACCGCTCCGATCGCGCCGTAATTGACCGCGGTCGCAGCATCCGAGTCGAAGAATGGCGGCTGCAGAATAGCGGCCGGAAACGTGATCGAATTGGCATTCGGGTTGTACATGGCATTCACGAGCTGCGGCGGCATTCGCCATTCGGACTTGTCGACCGGGGTGCCCAGGCGCGCGAAACCGCGCTTGGTTTCGAAACGCTGTGCGGCGCGGACGGATTCGATCAACTTGCCGCGCGTGATCGTCAATCCCGAGTAGTCGATCCAGTTGTCCGGATAGCCGATCTTGGTGACGATCTTGTCGAGTTTCGCGATGGCGGCCTGTCTGGTCGGTGGCGACATCCAGGTCGAATCGGTGAAGTCGGCCCGGTAGGCGGATATGAGATCGGCGACCATCGCCAGAGCGCGCTCTTTGGCCGTGGGCGGAAAGTATTTGCGCACATAGAGTTTCCCGAGCTGCTGGCTCAGGTTCTCATTCACGGTGGCGATGCCGTCCTTCCACAGTTCCGGACGCTCCTGCGACCCTTGCAGCACCTTGCCGACGAAATCGAATTCGGCATCGGCAATGGCCTTGGGTAGCAGTGCCGCGAACTGTTTGACCACCGCCATGCGCAGATACTCCCGCCAGGCCGCGATATCGACCTCGGCCCAGAGCTTTCCGGTCGTCGTCACGAACGACGGCTGACCGACTACCAGGCGATCGAACAGTGCGCGCGGTCGGTCGGTATTGCCCGCCAGCCACGGCTCCCAATCGAATTGCGGTGCGAGCGCGGTCAATTGGGCCCAGCTCATCGGGTTATAGACAGCATCGGGATTGCGCAGCCGAACATCGTCCCAGTAACCGGCGGCGATCTTCGTCTCCAGCTCGAATACCCGCTGGGCGGTGCCCGCCGGATCGGGAAAGCCCGCGCTCGCAGCGACTCGTTGCAGATAGGTTTGATAGGCAGCACGCTGCTCGGCGTATTCGGGCTTGCGGTAATACTTCTCGCCCATATTCGGGTCGATACCGGACTGGGCGATGTTCGCGATGTATTCGGCCGAGTTCTTCTCATCGACCCCGACGGACAAACCCATGAGCCCGCCTATCGGCAGCCCGCCCATCACCTTCGCAAGATCCGGTTTGGTCGCCGCGCCGTCGATCGCCGCGAACAGATCCGCCAGCGGGGTCACGCCGAGCCGCTCGATTTCGGCCAGATCGACGCGGGCGTCGTAGAGATCGCGGATCTGCTGCTCGGCGGTCCCGGCCGTCGGCTCGTGGATGCCATCGATGATCTCGCGCAGCTGCTGTTCCACCCGGTCGCCGACTTCGTCGAAGGTGGTGTAGGACGGCTTATCCGGCGGCAGCTGATAATCGCGCAGCCAGCCGCCGTTGACGAATCGGAAAAGATCGTCCTGCGGGCGAACCGCCGGGTCCTCGCCCCGCATATCGGCCCCGGTGAGCTGCACCGACTGCTCCCGGGCGCAGGAGACCAGCGCCGTGGTGGTCGGAATCACCCCCAGCGCGACCAGGAAGGTGCGACGACCGAGCCGGGCGGAACGCGCGGACGAACTCAAAAGGGACCCCCATATTCAGCGAGATGCGGAATGTGCAAAGTTCATCTGGTGATCTTGCTCGTCTCGAGGGTAGTAACGGGACAGCCCGCGAGCACTTATCCGCGCGGGTTTCACAGCGGAAGTTCAGGCTGCGCTCGCGGGACCCTGATTTGGGTCCGACCTGGCATTCACCTACACTGAACCGGTTGCCTGCGGGAGCTGTGCCCGCAATCCGGCCGCGAACCCCCAGTGGTTGATCCATCCGATCGAGAAAACCGCTGGCAGGCGCGCGTTCGGGTGGTGACACGACCATGCCCGTCGGGTCGGCAATCCGGCGTGCGTATACATCCAGGTCAAGGAGGCTGAAGTGATTCAGCAGGAGTCGCGACTGCGCGTCGCCGACAACACGGGTGCGAAGGAAATCCTCTGCATCCGCGTTCTCGGTGGTTCGTCGCGTCGCTATGCCGGCATCGGCGACATCATCGTCGCCACCGTCAAGGACGCTGTCCCCGGCGGCAACGTCAAGAAGGGCGAGGTCGTCAAGGCCGTCGTCGTGCGCACCGTCAAGGAGCGTCGTCGCCCGGACGGTTCGTACATCAAGTTCGACGAGAACGCGGCCGTGCTGATCAAGGCGGACAACGACCCGCGTGGCACTCGTATCTTCGGCCCGGTCGGCCGCGAGCTGCGCGAGAAGAAGTTCATGAAGATCGTTTCGCTGGCTCCGGAGGTGCTCTGACATGAAGGTGCACAAGGGCGACACGGTGCTGGTCATCTCGGGTAAGGACAAGGGCGCCAAGGGCAAGGTCATCCAGGCCTACCCGAAGGAGAACCGGGTCCTGGTCGAGGGCGTGAACCGCATCAAGAAGCACGTTGCCAACTCCACCAACCAGCGTGGTGCCTCCTCGGGCGGCATCGTGACCCAGGAAGCTCCGATCCACGTGTCCAACGTGATGGTCGTCGACTCCGACGGCAAGCCGACCCGCGTCGGCTACCGGACGGACGAGGAGAGCGGCAAGCGGGTCCGGATCTCCCGTAAGAACGGGAAGGACATCTGACATGACCACCTCCGAAAAGACTCAGCCCCGTCTGAAGGCGCGCTACCGTGCCGAGATCAAGGACGCGCTGAACAGCGAGTTCAACTACGCCAACGTGATGCAGATTCCGGGCGTGGTCAAGGTCGTCGTGAACATGGGTGTCGGTGACGCCGCGCGCGACGCCAAGCTCATCAACGGTGCGGTCCGGGATCTGGAACTGATCACCGGTCAGAAGCCCGAGATCCGCAAGGCCACCAAGTCGATCGCGCAGTTCAAGCTGCGTGAGGGCATGCCGATCGGCGCGAAGGTCACCCTGCGCGGCGACCGCATGTGGGAGTTCCTGGACCGCCTGGTCTCCATCGCGCTGCCGCGTATCCGCGACTTCCGCGGTCTGTCGCCGAAGCAGTTCGACGGCAACGGCAACTACACGTTCGGCCTGAGCGAGCAGTCGATGTTCCACGAGATCGACGTGGACTCCATCGACCGCCCGCGCGGTATGGATATCACCGTGGTGACCACCGCGACCAACAACGAAGAAGGCCGTGCCCTGCTCAAGCACCTCGGCTTCCCGTTCAAGGAGAACTGACGATGGCCAAGAAAGCACTGCGAATCAAGGCCGAGGCCAAGCCGAAGTTCGGCGTTCGCGCCTACACCCGCTGCCAGCGCTGCGGTCGCCCGCACGCGGTGTACCGCAAGTTCGGCCTTTGCCGCGTGTGCCTGCGCGAAATGGCGCACCGCGGCGAGCTCCCGGGCGTGCACAAGAGCTCCTGGTGAGGCCGCGCTCCTCGTGAGCGCCCAACACTGAATACCAACCGAAGGCACGGACTCACCCGAGTCCGTGCCTTCGGCTGTTTCCTTTGTGCTCTCACCGAGCGTCCAGGTACGGCGGGCTTGGAAAGTATGCGGCGATTTGTCGAGCCGGCGACCGAACCGGATTCAGCGAGCGTGCGGCGTGGCGGTGGTTATTTCGCGGCGTGAGCGGAGGTCGAGTTTGGCCAGGATGTTCGACACATGGGACTGGATTGTCCGGCGGGACAGGTACATTTGGGCGGCGATATCCGCATTGGACAGGCCCTCGGACACCTGTGCGGCGACTTTGCGTTCAGTGTCGGTGAGGGCGGCCCAACCAGATTTAGGGCGGTTGCGTGGGCCGCGGGCGCCGCGGCGGATTCCGTATGGTCGCACCCGGGCCACCGCGCGAGCGGAGTCCCAGGATGCGCCTAGGCCGGAATACAGTTCGACCGCCGCGTCCAGGGCGGTGCGGGACTCGGGTCCGCGCCCTGCTGCGGCCAGTAGGACGGCGGCGTTTTCGTGCGCTTGAGCCTCGAACAGTGGGCGGCCCGATTGTTGAAAGGCGCTCGCTGCGGCGAGGAGACGCTCAGGATCGGAGTCCGCGAGGCCGCGGCACAGCAGGGCCGTTCCGGTTCGTGATGCGGTCGACTGTCGGCTCAGCAGCAGATCGGCGCTCGCCGCCACCGATCGGGCCGCGTGCGCGTCACCGGTCTCCGCGGCCAAGCGCGCGATATCCGGGAAGATGTAATGCAGTGTGGCGGAGGCCAATCCGTCGGCGAGTCGGTTGTGCGTTTCGACGAGTAGTCGCAGTGCCAGGTCGGGGCGGCCGCGCGCCTCGGCAGTCAACGCCTTGACCCACGGATGGAAATGCGCGTATCCGATATTGGCCGGGCGATTGTCCGGTGCGGGCAGGCCGTCGGGGTCCGGCAGGAAGGTGCCGCGGCGAATTCCGATGAGCGTCGCGACGGTGTGCGCGACCGTCGGATATCCGAGCACATCGGGCGTCTGCATACTCGCCGCGCATTCGGCCAGCGCATCGTCCCAGCGCCCGCCCACCAGATACATCCGCGCCTTGGCGACCAGGTTCGAGGTCAGATAGACGCCGCGGAATCGGCGGTTGCGACCGATGGCCGTTTTCAGTATCTCCTCGGCGTCGCCCAGCCGATCGAGTTCGATCAAGCAGTGGGCGTAGAGCGCGTATGGATCGAATTGGTCGGGCCCGGTCCCGTCTTCGAAGAGGGCCGGGATACGCGCGCTCAGATCCAGCGCCTCATCGAGATGGCCCTGGGTATAGCGCACCCCGCCCACCGCCGTGAGTCCGTATCCGGTGGCCAGCGGGTTCCCGGTGCTCTCGCCCAGCGCCACGGCCTGCCGACCGGCCTGCTCGGCCGCAGCGAACCGCTCGAGGAAGAAATTGCCGAGTCCGGACATGCCGAGAAACCGGGCGGCGTTCTCGGCGTCGAGCTGCCTGGTGGACAGCACCTCCTCGGCCACTGCGACCGCATCGGCCAATCGGGCCTGGGCTTGATAGATCTGGGCGAGCAGCCAGCGCAGTTCGATATCGTCGCCGTCCTGCGGTTGGGTGAGCAGCGCCTCACGCACCACCGATTCGGCCTCGGCGACGCTCCCCTCCCAGAGCAAGGCGTGAATTCTCAGGCGGATCAATACTGAACGCATTGCCGGATCGAGATCCGGCGTCGCGGCAACCCGGCTCAACAATTGCTTCGCCAGTTCGGGCGCGCGAACGATCAGCTTGTCGGCGATACCGATCAGCCAACCGATGCTGGCCCGGTCCAATTCGCGGTCGGCGACCGATAAGTAATAGGCAACCCGCTCGATCGGCGCATCGGTCGACTGGAGCGCTTGTCCGGCTTGCTGGAGCAGGTCCGACCGCAATGAAGCAGGCAGCCGATCCGCCAGCGCATGCCGGATCAGATCGTGTCGAAACGCCAACTCGGAGTCGACGCGGACGAGCAGCCCGCCATCCAGCGCTTCCGTCACGGCGCTCCAGGCATCCAGGATTGGGATCTTCAACACCACCGCCAGGTCCGCGACATCAATGGTCGGACCGAGGGCCGCGGCCATCGGCAGCACATCCCGGGTCGGACGGGATAGGAAGTCCAGTCGCTGCGTAATCGCTTCGGCCAAGGACGCGGACGTGTTCGCGACGACAGCGCTTGCGGGATCGGCTGTGTCGGCGAACACCTTGATCGCCCCGTCTCGCACCAAAGCGGCCACCAATTCCGTGACATGCAGCGGATTCCCACTGGCCTCGGCCACCTTTTCCAGCAACCGAGGTCCCGGTTCGGCACCGACCAGATGGCGTACCAGTTGCGCGGCATCCGTGGCGGGTAGAGCGCCGAGCCGCAGCACCGAGGCGTGCCGTGCCATGAGTTCGGCCGATAGTGCGGCGAAGTCCGGATCGCGCGGCAGCGGCCGGGCCGCGAGCACCAGCAGCAGCGGCAGCTCGTCGACGAGCGCGCAGAGTCGGTGCAGCAGGGTCAGGCTCGACCGATCCGCCCAGTGCACATCGTCCATGACCAGCGCAGTCGGGCCCGCCGCGCACCAGGTGTCGATCTGGTCCACGATCGCCTCGGCAATGGCGAGTTCATGGGTGGCCGCCACATCGCCCGCGCGATTTCCGCTGCGCAGCGCGTCGATCGGGGCGGTGGTGCCGGTGTCGTCCAGCCATGAGCACGCCGCGGCGAACGGCACGCCCTGACGCAACTCCTCGGCAGCACCGATACGGATATGAAGGCCTGCTGCCGCCAATGGATTTCGCGCCGCTTCCAGCAGTGCCGATTTGCCGATTCCCGGCTCGCCCTCGATCAAAACGACGCACCCGTTACCGGCGACCACGCGCCGTCCGAGTGTCGCTAGAGTTGCCATTTCGGCTTCGCGACCCACGAACGCGGTCGCGAGGGATTCCTGCACGCGGGTGAGTGTAAGGGGCCGGACCCGGATTTTGTCCTGGTAGCGACCTTGCCTACACTAGACCGGTTGCTTGGGCACTTCTGTGTCCACATGTCCTTGATGCGATGCTGCATCGACGTGTGGACGGCCCGCGCACCGAGAGCTCATATGAGAACTCAATCCGGTCGGCAAGTGTCGGCCGGACCGCCGAATTGCTATAGGCCCACGGCTGGCGTGCCGATGTGTACGCCGGTGTTGTATGGGAACCGTAGCGAGAAAGGTGTCAAGGTCGAACTATGACCATGACTGATCCGATCGCAGACTTCCTGACGCGTCTGCGCAACGCCAACTCGGCGTACCACGATCAGGTGAAGGCTCCGCACTCGAAGCTCAAGGCGAATATCGCCGAGATTCTCAAGCGCGAGGGTTACATCGCCGACTACCGGACCGAGGACGCGCCCGTGGGTAAGACCCTGGTCGTCGACCTCAAGTACGGCCAGAGCCGTGAGCGCAGCCTGCAGGGTCTGCGCCGCGTGTCGAAGCCGGGTCTGCGTGTGTACGCGAAGTCCACCAACCTGCCCAAGGTCCTGGGCGGCCTCGGCGTGGCGATCATCTCCACGTCGACCGGTCTGCTCACCGATCGTCAGGCGGCCAAGCAGGGCGTGGGCGGCGAAGTCCTCGCCTACGTCTGGTAAGGGAGGTAGGACAAATGTCGCGTATTGGTAAGAAGCCCATCGCCATTCCTGCCGGTGTCGAGGTCGCCATCGACGGCCAGAGCGTGGCGGTGAAGGGTCCCAAGGGCACCCTGACCCACGTTGTCGCCGAGCCGATCACCGTCACCAAGGGTGAGGACGGCCAGCTCGAGGTTGTCCGCCCGGATGACCAGCGCCAGAACCGCTCGCTACACGGCCTGACCCGCACCCTGGTCGCCAACATGATCGAGGGCGTCACCAAGGGTTACGAGAAGAAGATGGAAATCTTCGGCGTCGGTTACCGTGTGGCGGCCAAGGGCTCCAATCTGGAGTTCGCCCTCGGCTACTCGCACCCGGTGCCGATCGAGGCCCCGGAGGGCATCACCTTCGCGGTGGAATCGCCCACCAAGTTCTCCGTGTCCGGTATCGACAAGCAGAAGGTCGGCCAGATCTCCGCTGTCATCCACGGACTGCGTAAGCCCGATCCCTACAAGGGCAAGGGCATCCGCTACGCCGGCGAGGTCGTTCGCCGCAAGGTCGGAAAGACGGGTAAGTGATCATGGCGCAAACCGAAAATCAGAAGGCCAAGCGCATTCCGCGTGGCAAGGACGTGTCGACGACGCGTCGTCTGTCGAAGACCCGCCGTCACTTCCGTCTGCGCAAGAAGGTCGTCGGCACCACCGTGCGTCCGCGTCTGGTGGTCAACCGCTCCTCGCGTCACCTGCACGCACAGCTCATCGACGACTCGAACGGCAAGACCATTGCCGCCGCGTCCTCGATCGAGGCCGATGTGCGCGCACTGGATGGCGACAAGTCGGCCAAGGGCAAGAAGGTCGGTCAGTTGATCGCCGAGCGTGCCAAGGCCGCGGGCATCGAGGCCGTCGTGTTCGACCGTGGTGGTCACGACTACCACGGCCGCATCGCGGCGCTCGCCGATGCCGCTCGCGAAGGTGGGTTGAAGTTCTGATGACTGCAAACAATTACGGAAGGAACGTCTGATGCCGGGACGTCAGAGGCGTGACGGCGGCAACGGACCCGCCGGACAGCAGAACGGTGCCGCCGGTGGCGGCGACAGCCGGGACGGCCGCGGCGGTGGCCGCGATCGTCGTGGCGGTGGTGACCGTCGTGACCAGCAGGCCGACAAGAACCAGCTCGAGCGCGTCGTCGCGATCAACCGCGTCTCCAAGGTCGTGAAGGGTGGTCGTCGCTTCAGCTTCACCGCCCTGGTGATCGTCGGTGACGGCAACGGTCTGGTCGGCGTCGGCTACGGCAAGGCCAAGGAAGTTCCCGCGGCCATCCAGAAGGGTGTCGAGGAGGCTCGCAAGGGCTTCTTCCGCGTTCCGATGATCGGCTCGACCATCACCCACCCGGTGCAGGGTGAGGCGGCGGCCGGTGTGGTCATGCTGCGTCCGGCCTCGCCCGGTACCGGTGTGATCGCCGGTGGTGCGGCGCGTGCGGTGCTGGAATGCGCTGGTATCCATGACATTCTGGCGAAGTCGCTGGGTAGCGACAACGCCATCAACGTCGTGCACGCGACGGTTGCGGCACTCAAGATGCTGCAGCGTCCGGAAGAGGTCGCGGCCCGTCGTGGTCTGCCCCTCGAGGATGTTGCCCCCGCGGGCATGCTGCGCGCACGCGCTCAGGCAGCGGGAGGTGGCAGGTAATGGCAGATCTCAAAGTTACTCAGATCAAGTCGTCGATCGGCGCCAAGGCGAACCAGCGGGAGAGCCTTCGTACGCTCGGCCTGCGCAAGATCCGCCAGACCGTGGTTCGTGAGGACAACCCTCAGAACCGTGGGCTGATCAACGTCGTGCGCCACCTCGTAACAGTTGAGGAGGTCTGACATGACCATCAAGTTGCATCACCTGCGTCCGGCTCCCGGCGCCAAGACCGAGAAGACCCGCGTGGGTCGCGGTGAGGGCTCCAAGGGCAAGACCGCGGGCCGCGGTACCAAGGGCACCAAGGCTCGCAAGAACGTCCCGGCCGCCTTCGAGGGTGGGCAGATGCCGATTCACATGCGGCTGCCCAAGCTCAAGGGCTTCACGAACCGGTTCCGCGTGGAATACCAGGTCGTGAATGTCGGCTCGATCGCCAAGCTGTTCCCCGAGGGCGGCGCGGTCGGCAAGGCGGAGCTGGTGGCTGCCGGCGCGGTTCGCAAGAACCAGCTGGTCAAGGTTCTCGGCGATGGCGAGATCGGCGTCGCGGTCCAGGTGACCGTCGACAAGGTGACCGGCGCCGCCAAGGAGAAGATCACCGCGGCCGGTGGCACTGTCACCGAGCTGGGCTGACGGTACTCTGACACTAAGTGGCACCGGACGAGTGAAGGCTCGTCCGGTGCCACTGTTAGAGTTCAATTGTTGTCTGCCAAAGCCTCGTCATGGGTTATTTCCATGGCATGACCATGTCGTTCGCCAGGAGGATCTGTGCTTTCCGCCTTCGTATCGGCCTTCCGGACTCCGGACTTACGGCGGAAGATTCTCTTCACGCTGGGGTTGATCGCGCTGTACCGCTTGGGTGCGTCGCTGCCGTCCCCCGGTGTCGATTACAAGAGCGTCCAGGAATGTATAGACCTGGTCTCCGGCGGTGATTCCGCCGGTATCTATCAGTTGATCAACCTGTTCTCCGGTGGTGCGCTGCTGCAGTTGTCGGTCTTCGCGATCGGCATCATGCCCTACATCACCGCGAGCATCATCATCCAGCTGCTCACCGTCGTCATCCCGCGCTTCGAGGAACTGCGCAAAGAAGGCCAATCGGGCCAGAACAAGATGACGCAGTACACCCGCTACCTCTCGATCGCGCTGGCGATCCTGCAGGCCACCGGTCTGGTCGCGCTTGCGGCCCGCGGCCAGCTACTGCAAGGCTGCCAGAAGGACATCCTGGCCGACACCAGCATCTTCGGCATGGTGATCATCGTGCTGGTGATGACCGCCGGTGCCGCACTGGTCATGTGGTTCGGCGAGCAGATCACCGAGCGCGGCATCGGCAACGGCATGTCACTGCTGATCTTCGGTGGTATCGCCGCACGCATCCCGAACGAGGGCAACAACATTCTGCAGAACCGCGGTGGACTGGTCTTCGGTCTGGTCTGTGTCGCCGCGTTCGCCATTGTCACCGCGGTCATCTTCGTCGAGCAGGGCCAGCGCCGAATTCCGGTGCAGTACGCCAAGCGTGTGGTCGGCCGCAAGATGTACGGCGGTTCCTCGACCTATCTGCCGCTGAAGGTCAACCAGGCCGGTGTCATTCCGGTGATCTTCGCGTCCTCACTGTTGTACCTGCCGAACCTGGTCGCGCAACTGACCTCCTCGAAGGCCGCCACCGATAAGAGTTGGTGGCAGGAGATCATCCAGAAATACCTGGTGAACCCGGGCAACCCCGTTTACATCGCGATCTACTTCGGTTTGATCGTGTTTTTCACCTACTTCTATGTCGCGATCACCTTCAACCCGGAGGAACGCGCGGACGAGATGAAGAAGTTCGGTGGGTTCATTCCGGGATATCGTCCCGGTCGGCCCACCGCCGACTACCTCAATTTCGTATTGAGCCGCATCACCCTCCCCGGCTCGATCTACCTCGGTCTCGTAGCCGTCCTGCCGAACCTTTTCCTCGATATCGGCGCGTCCGGTGGCACCCAGAACCTTCCGTTCGGTGGCACCTCGGTGCTGATCATGGTGAGTGTCGGCTTGGACACCGTGAAGCAGATCGAAAGCCAGCTGATGAATCGAAATTACGAAGGGTTCCTCAAGTGAGACTTGTACTGCTCGGACCGCCGGGAGCCGGCAAGGGTACCCAGGCCGATCTCCTGTCGGACAAGCTGGGCGTCCCGCACATCTCCACCGGGGACCTGTTCCGCACCAATATCTCCGCCCAGACGCCGCTGGGTCGGGAGGCGCAGAAGTACATCGACGCGGGCGATCTGGTGCCGAGCGATGTGACCAACCGCATGGTCGAGGCTCGGGTCGCCGAGCCGGATGCCGCGAACGGCTTTGTGCTGGACGGCTACCCGCGCACTGTCGATCAGGCCGACGCGCTGGAGAAGATCCTCGCGGATATGGATAAGAAGCTCGACGCGGTGCTCTGTTTCGTCGTGCCCGAGGACACCGTGGTCGCCCGGATGATGGCACGCGGTCGCAAGGACGACAACGAGGATGTGATCCGCAACCGGCTCCGGGTGTACCGCGAGGAGACCGAGCCGCTGCTGGAGCATTATGACGGTCTGGTCGTCTCGGTCGACGGTGTCGGTGAGATCGACGAGGTCAACGCACGCGCACTGCGCGCCCTGGGACACTGAGGCCGGATGGTCTTCAACCGCAAGAAGAAGGTCGTGCCGTTCCGGACGGCAGGCGAACTGGATGCGATGGCGGCGGCTGGCGCGATTGTCGGCCGCGCGCTCGTCGCGGTGCGCAAGGCGGCCGAGCCCGGTGTTTCCACGCTGGAGCTGGACGAGATCGCCGAGCAGGTGATCCGCGATGCGGGCGCTGTGCCATCGTTCAAGGGTTATCACGGCTTTCCGGGTTCGATCTGCGCATCGGTGAACGACCGTGTGGTGCATGGGATTCCGACATCGTCGGAAATTCTGAGCGAAGGTGATCTGGTCTCGATCGACTGCGGCGCGATTCTCGAAGGCTGGCACGGTGATTCGGCCTGGACCTTCGGTGTCGGCACGATCATCGAGGCCGATCAGCTGCTCAGCGATGCCACCAAGATGTCGATGGAGGCGGGGATCGCGGCCATGCTGCCCGGCAATCGGTTGACCGATGTCTCCCATGCCATCGAGATGGGGACGCGCGCGGCCGAAAAGCAGCACGGCCGGGCCTACGGCATCGTCGACGGTTACGGTGGGCACGCCATCGGCCGGGAGATGCATATGGATCCGTTCCTGGCCAACGAGGGTGCGCCGGGTAAGGGGCCGAAACTCGTTGTCGGATCGGTGCTCGCGATCGAGCCGATGCTGACGTTGGGCACTACGCAGACGAAGGTGCTCGACGACGACTGGACCGTGGTGACGCTGGACGGTAGTCGGGCCGCGCACTGGGAACATTCGGTTGCGGTTACCGAGGATGGGCCGCGGATTCTTACGGTGCGTCCGGACTAAGAGCGGTATACCGCACATTCCTGCCCCGGTAGCGTTGGTGGTATGAAGCTTTGACGTGTCGCGGAGCGGTCACCTGTCCGACACACCGAGATCGGTGACGTGGCGCGGCGAGGAACCGAGTCGCACCGACGCCCGCAGGTCGTAAATGTCTGGTACTCAACGGCTTCGGACACAATGCGTCCGCCGCATGACCTGACATTACCCAGCTCGCGCTGGATCGGTGACGTCGTTCCTTGCACCCGCGCTCGTGCGTCTTACCGCACTTCGGGGGTCATCCTGGGGACTCGACCGCAACCACTGTGGCGATTATTTCTCCTCCGATTCGTACTGAACTCCGGCGATGGAAGAAGCGTATGGCCGGCGGAGGGGTGCTCACCCGAGTAGGTAGCTACTCGAATTCCCTTGTGGGATTGCGTAGTTCCGCGGCGAACAGCGGTCGTTCGATGGGCGCTTCAGGAGCGGCGATAGAGGTCTGCGCACAGCTCAGGGGCGGTGCTGCGGGGTTCGCGACGTGTCGAGTAGGTAGCGGCTTCCGCTAGACGACGCGTCCCGGCTCAATTCGGCTGCGGTGCTGGGTATCCGGGCGGCGTACGGCGCGGATGACGTCGGTGCGGATGGGCAGGTCGAATTCGCCCGCCGCGGTCTCTGGCCTGCCACGCAGGTAGTCGGAGATTCGTTCGAGCAGCTCGTTGCGTGCCTGTGCGGGGATGACCAGCGTGTGCGAATGCGTTCCGATTGTCGCGGTGAGGGATTCGGCGGTGCGGCGCTGGCGGTGTGGAAAGTCGGCCCGCTCGAAGTTCTCGAACAACGGATGTTCGGGCAGTCGCGCGGGCAGCAGCTCCTGCGGCGGTAAGGACGCGGCCGACCGAGTTACCTTGTGCAACTCCGCAACCCATTCGACGCCGAGGTCATCCTCATTCCACAGCGCGGCGAAGACTCCGTTCTCACGCAGTACCCGCGCGATCTCCGGAAATGCTCGCTCCTTGTCGAACCAGTGGAATGCCTGCCCGGCCACTACCGCGTCCACCGAGCCGTCGGCTAATGGAATCGCCTCTGCCGCACCGGCCGACGCGATCACCTCGGGAAAGCGACGGGCCAGTTCGGCGCGCATCGCGGCATCGGGTTCGACGGCGATCACTTCCGCGCCGACGGCGAGCAGCCCCTCGGTGAGTTTGCCGGTGCCCGCGCCCAAATCGAGGACGACCGGTGTCTTGGTGTCAACCGGCCCCAACGCCCAGCGAATGCTTTCGGTGGGATAGTCGGGGCGATGCTCCGCATATGCCGCGGCATGTGCGCCGAATGAGGAGGCGCGCTCGGCCCGGAGTTGGGCCCGATTCGTTGTTTCGTCAGCAGATTGCGCGAAGTCCGACACGCGACGACGGTACCGCGACCGCCCTCGCCGACGCGGGCCATTTACTGCGCGGATGCTGGGAAATTGGTGGGAGCCAAGGGTGCCAGTTAGCGGACGAGCGCACGATTGATCGCTAGTCGTCGCAACGCCGTGCGCAACCCGCGACGTCCCGGCGTCCGGTCGGTGTCGACGACTGTGGACGAATCGATGCCCTTGAACCTATGTTCGGATGCGGTTTCGGGTGCGTCGTCCGAGGTGGCGATCAGGAGGCTGTCGGGCAGCGCCAGTTTGTGGATGGTACGCAGCGTCAGCAGATATTGGTGCAGTAGTGGACCGGTGGTGTACGGCAGGTCGTACTTGTCGCACAGTGCCCGCACGCGCAGGGCGATCTCGGCGTAGCGGTTGCTCGGTAGGTCGGGGAACAGGTGGTGTTCGATCTGGTAGCAGAGGTTGCCGCTGAGGAAGGCCAGCACCCGGCCCGCGTCGAAATTGGCCGTGCCGAGCATCTGGCGCAGATACCACTCCGGTTTGGTCTCGTGTTCCAGGACGGTCGCCGCGAATTTCTCTGCGCCGTCGGGGAAATGCCCGCAGAAGATCACCAGATAGGCCCATAGGTTACGCAGGACATTGGCGCTGGTGTCCGCGGCCAAGGTGCGCCGCCAGTGTCGCCCGCTGAACGCGGGGAACACCAGGTAGTCCTTGCCGGCTTGCCTGGCGATCTTGCCGAGGAGCGCTCTTGTCTGCATCGCCTGCTGGGCCGGGGTCGCCGCGCGCAGGCGTTCGGAGTCGAGACCGTGCAGCGCGATACCCCACTCGAAGCCGGCCGCCAGCACCAGGTTCAGCAACGGCTGCAGCAGATTCCCTGGGCGCCAACGGTCATCGCGGGTCACGCGTATGACACCGAATCCGATGTCCTCGTCCATGCCGAGCACATTCGTGAAGACGTGATGGCGATAGTTGTGCGAATAACGCCATTGCGATGACAGCCCCGCCATATCCCATTCCCAACTGCTGGAATGGATTTCCGGGTCGTTCATCCAATCCCATTGGCCGTGGCAGACATTGTGGCCGATCTCCATGTTCTCGATGCTCTTCGCTACAGCCAAACCGGCAGTCCCGAGGATCCAACCGGTTCGCTTGCGACTGAGACCGATGATCAGTCGCGACGCGGCGTCGAGTGCACGCTGGAAGACGATCGTGCGGCGGATGTAGGCGGCGTCCCGCGCACCGCGCTGATCGGTGATATCGCGGCGAATCGCATCCAGCTCATCGCCGAATGCCTCGATATCGGCCGCGCTCAGATGCGCGTAGGCAGCGACCTGTGTGATTGCCATTCGTCATGCCCCTGATTCGGTCAGCGTTTGAACATGTCTCTCAGCGAATTCGAGAAGCGGTCGACCATGCCGTGGGGAGGTTTGCCACCAATATCGGTTCGACGCCGACTGTCTTCGTTCGGTCTGGCGAACAGCTTCCGCAAGCTTGCGCGAACCACCCGAACCCGCTGCGCGATCTTGTCTACGATCGTCATCGCAATGTTCCTGTCTCGGGATTGCGCGGTGTCGGTCTCGGACAGCCCAAACCGGCTGACCAGCCGCTATACGATTCGGTATATCCACAGCTTAGGCCCTATCTACGCCGGCTGTCTACGGCGTAGGCTTACATCGTTAACAGTTGTGCTGTTTATCGAGAGGTGCTGAATGGGATGAACGGAATCAGGGAAGGACCCATCGGTTCCCCCAAGAATCCGGAAGGTCGCGCGCACCGCGCCAACGGGGGGAATCCGCCATTGACCAGGGCCGTGATGCTGGCGGCCGCGCTCGAGATCATCGACCGCGATAGCGTCGACCGGCTATCTATGCGACGTCTCGGCGCAGCCCTCGGCCGGGACCCCATGGTGCTCTACCGGCATGCCGCGAATAAGGCGGCGCTCCTCGACGGTGTCGCCGAGATCGTTTTCGAGCAGCTGACCGTCGACACCACCGACCGCGACTGGCGCCACCAACTGCGCAGTATCGCGCGGAACTTCCGCCGTCTAGCGGTCGAGCACCCGAATGTCGTTCCGTTGCTGGTAACTCACCCGCTGGCCACCCCGCTCGGGCGCCGACCGGCAGGCACACTGCGTCCGCTCGAGGACATCCTCATGCTGCTCACCCGCGCCGAATTCACCGGCACCGATGCGCTGCACATCTATCGTGCGCTGTTCGGCTTTCTCTACGGCCACATTCTCAATGAGCGACAGGAACTCGTCGAACGCCCCGAAGAGACAACCGACCTGCTGCGCCTGGGCTTGTACCGCCTGCCGATCGGCGAATTCCCACTGCTGCGCAGCCTCGCCACCGACTTGGCCGCCTACGACGGCGTCGCCGAACTCGAACAGGGCCTGGACATTCTGCTCACCGGCCTCGCCGCCACCATGACCCGGTCGCCACGCGGCCGAGAGAGGAGCGTCGACCATGACGCACCAATTGACCCGAACCGAATCGGGTAGACACCCGCCGAATCCTCGTCCGCTGCGACAGGAACTCGAATTCACAATGGACGCAACCGGTTCGGTCGACGGAGTGTGGCGTCCGCGCGGCAATGACCTGGTGGCCGAACTGCCGGAACTGCTCACCGCGGTTGCGACCCGACTCGGCCCGATCCATCGAGTGATCTATCACCTCGACGAATGGGCCGCAGCACCAAGGAAACTCGCCAGTGGCGGGCGCCTGGTGCGGCTCGACGGCTACCGGCACAAGGCCCGGCATACGCTCAGTATTCTCGGCGTCAGTGGTGCTCAGCTCACGCTAGCGGTGGTTACCCCTGCTGACATTGAAACGATTGCGGCACAGCAACGTTGGGACTCCGAAGGCGGGGCGGGGGCCTGAGTGGCCAACGATCATTGCCGGTGGCCCGGCAGCGTCGCCGCGAGTCCGGTGAGCAGAATATCGAGACCTCGTTCGAGTTCGGTGGCGCCGTCATAGGCCGCCAGCACCGGGGCGAGCTCGCGCAGCAATGGGAATTTCGCGATGGGCAGCCGATGCAGCCCGAGGCGCAGCACCTCGTCGGTTTCCTCGGGATGCTCCACGATCTCCTGCAACTCGTTGAGCACGTGACCGTAGAGAAAGCCGAACAGTGCACGGTAGATGTGCAGGGCATCCGCACCGGAAAACCCGGCGCGAGTGAGCAGCGCGAGGATGTCCTCGAGCGGACGGACCACCGCCTGGGGGCGCAGCCCCAACGGAGTCGCCAACGGCCGGGTCACCAGCAGTGGTACCGCCTTCGGGTGGGCCAGTGCCAAGCGTCGGAAATCGCGTGCGACCACTCGCAATTGAGCGGCCCAGTCCGCGGCGAAGGCATCGACCGACAACTGCGCGAAGACGACCTCGGCGACGCCGTCGAGCACCGCGGCTTTATTGGCCACATGCCGGTAGACCACCATCGGATCCCGGCCTACCGCCTCGGCCAGCCGCCGCATCGAGAGCCCGTCGACCCCGTCCCGATCGACGATCTCGAGCGCCGCGTGCAGCACCGTCGCCCTGGTCACCGGACCGCGGCTCCGTCCTGCGGTGGCCGGGGCGGGCCGCCCGGATCGGGAGTTCGTGTGAGCGGTCGGTGGTTCGGTCATTTCGAAGCATTCTCCAGTCCTCAGCATCTTCGCTGTAGGTCAGTATCGTAGACCTACAGCGTTGACATTACGGCATAACCGGCGTCTACTGGAAGCATCAACAGATCTGAGGATCTGCGTCATCGTCGTCGTCACCGGATTGGTGCTCATGCTCGCGGGCACCAGCGGCCACCCATCCGCGGTCGCCGCCACTGCTACTGACCGTCCAGACGGCACGCGGGCACCGTCGCGCATTCCCGCGATACCCATCAATCGACGGGCACTACAGCCGAAAACAGGAGCACCATCATGTCACCGAAAAAGATCCGCTCACCGGCCGCTCGACATCGCGTCCCGCCGGAGTACACGCCTCGATTGAGACTGAAGCCGAAGACCGAACGCGACGGATATATCGATGGCGCCTGGTGGCCCCGATCCGGCGAACTCACCGCCGAACTGCCAGATCTGCTGGCGGTCCTATCGGTGGGGCTCGGACCGGTCTGGCGGGTCGTCTACGACCCCGCGTGCTGGTCACGCGCACCCCAGCAAATGACCGTCGACAACCGCACGGTCCGGCTCGATCCCTATCGCTTCGAGCGGTGGAACACGATGTTCGTCTTCGGCCGCGACAGCGGCTTGATCGTGCTCCGCGTAATCCCGTCGGCCACCGCCGAGGACACCGCGCATGCGGCCCTGATGGCTGCCGTCAAACCCGAACCGGCGACCCTGGCCGCCAGTGGAATCGAGACCAGATCATGACTCACATCAAGGCGCACCGCCCGATAACCAATCACCGGGACATGACCGGAAACATCGGCCCGCCGCTACGCAACCTGCAACCGTTCCGGACACCCACCCGCACGCCACGCCTGCTACTGCGCACAAGCGGCTCCCGTTCGGGACAGGTCGACGGTGCATGGTGGCCGTGGACGGCTAACCTCACCGCCGAACTGCACGATCTGATCAGCGTCCTCACCCCACGCCTCGGCTCGACCGTGCGAATCGGCTTCGCCTGGAACGCGGTCAGTCTCGCCCAACGCCGTATCGACCACGACGACGGCATCCGACTCTACGGGCCGGGCGCTGCCCAATCACAGGATGTCATGCATCTGGCAGGCGTCGGCGGAACTCATCTGGCCCTGCTGGTTATCCCCGCCGACACCCCGCCCGATCAAGCGAACAGTCTGATGCGGTCGGCGTCACGAACCGAGACGCCGCACCACCTCGGCACCCGGTCTGAGACCCAATAGCACTGGGGCACTGTCGATTACAGTCCGGCGTGTGAGAACAGTCCAGGCGAGCCGATGGCCTGTTGCGGTACCGGCTCGGCGGATTCGTTGCGATGTCCGCAATCTCGCACGACCCGCTCGAATAGAGCTAGGTAGGCATCGATCATGCGATCAGCTGTGAACCGTTCGAAGACGTCGTCCCGGCAGGCGGAACGGTCGAGCCGGCCGATATCCGATACGGCCGCGACCGCACCCGCGACATCGGCGACGAGGAATCCGGTGCGACCGTGGCGGACTATCTCCGGCATCGAGCCCAATGGTGTTGCGATGACCGGTGTCCCGGTGGCCATGGCTTCCACGACCGACAAACCGAACGGCTCGGCGAAACCGATCAAATGCAGTAGTGCGCGGGCACCCCCGAGTAGCGCGTCCCGCTCTGCCGGACCGACCGGACCGAGGTAGGTCACATCGGTGCCGGTGAGGTGCGGTTCGACCGCCGAGCGGAAGTATTCCTCGTCTTGGATCACACCTGCGATCTTCAATGGCAGTCCGGCCTGCCGCGCCACCTCGATCGCCAGGTGCGTCCCTTTATCCGGATGAATTCTGCCCAGAAAGAGCAAATATTCGCCGTGCTCCGGCCGAAATGTGAACTGAGTGAGATCGATACCATGATGAATAGTCGCGGCATAGCGCAGATCCGGGTCGCGATCGGCATCGGTGATCGCCACAAAGTGGGCGATGTCACCGAATTCTCGATAAACCGGAACGATTTTCGGCGAGGCGAAGCCGTGAATCGTCGTCACCATCGGTGTGGATACCAGCCTGCTGTAAGTCAGCGGCATGAAGTCGAAATGGTTGGCGAGTATGTCGAATTCCCCGGCCCGCGCGAATGCCGCCGAATTATGCAGCGCTTCGAAGACTTTCGCATCCGCATCGACCGTCTCCTCGTATCCCGACGGTACGGCGGAGACCAGCCGTGCCGAGGTCGCGGAGTCCGCCGTTGCGAACAGTGTGACATCGTGCCCACGCGCGACAAACCCCTCGGCCAGCGTCGAGGCAATTTGCTCCCACGGGCCATAGTTTTTCGGAGGTGTACGGTGTGCGACCGACGCGATAACGCCGATTCTCATATAATCCTCGGTTACTGGCGGCAAGACCGCCGAGAGTCGCCCCAGATGTGGGCGAACATGATGCGGCGATCATATCACACTAATTTTCGCCGATCCGGGTGTTATCATCGAGACCTGGTTGCCGATCCCTCCGTGTCTTTTTCCCGGAGCGGATTCTCAAGCGCTTCAGCGCAACACGATCAGCCAATTGAGTGGCTGCAGACAGCGGCACCGTCGGCGCTGCCTCGAATCAGAAAGGCTGGCGCAGTGTCGGTTCGGTCCTATGGCGTTCTGAGTACCTATTCACCGACCCAGTGCGGGCTGGCGACCTTCACCGGTGCACTGGTCGATGCGTTGACCGCGCCGGGCGAAATCGGTTTCGTGTCGGTCGATTTCGGGCGCTGTCCAACCGTCGGCATTGTCGCCGTGGTCGACAGTCCGGATCCGGCACCGGCCCCTGAGGTGGCACATCAGTGGGAGCGCAGCGACCACCGCGGTGCCGCCGCCGCGGCCATCGCACTCAACCGCTTCGATATCGCGATCATCCAGCACGAATACGGCATCTACAGTGGGCGAGACGGCGTCGATATCCTCGAAATCGTTCGTGCCCTTCGGGTTCCGGCCATTGTCGTGCTGCATACAGTGCTGGTCACCCCGACACCACAGCAACGGATGATCCTCGAGCAGCTCGCTCGCAATTGCGCGGTCGTCGTCACCATGACGAACACGGCTCGCCGACGACTCATCGACCACTATGCGGTCGACCCGGCCAAGGTTCGGGTAATTCCGCACGGTGCCACCGACAATCGCTCCGGACAGCCCGGCGACCAACACCAGCCGATCTCCCGCACGCCGGTAATCCTGACCTGGGGACTACTCGGTGCGGGTAAAGGCATCGAATGGGGCATCGACGCGATGGCCCACCTCGCCGACTTGCGCCCGGCCGCACAGTATCGGGTGGTGGGACAGACACATCCGAGAGTGCTTGCGCGCCAGGGTGAGTCCTATCGCACCGGCCTCGTCGAGCGCGCCCAGCGCCGCGGCGTCGCCAACGCCGTGCACTTCGACGCCCGCTACCTGTCCAACATCGAGCTGTACCGGCTCATCAGACAGGCCGATGTGGTTCTGCTGCCCTACGATTCGCGTGAGCAGGTGACATCCGGCGTGCTGATCGAGGCGGTCGCGGCGGGCAAACCGGTGATATCGACCGCCTTCCCGCATGCTGAAGAACTGCTGTCGAGCGGCGCGGGCCTGCTTGTCGATCGAGAATCACCGACCGATATCGCCACCGCGCTGCGCCGCGTGATCACCGAACCCGGCCTCGCCGCGAGAATGGGCGCCGAAGCCGAACGCATCGCGCCCGAACTGTTTTGGACGTCGGTAGGCCGAAAGTATCGTGACCTTGCCGCGGAAACGCTGCGAGCCGATACGAAGCTGGCCACGGCATGAATACCATCAGCATCTCCTACGCGCACCTCTACCGACTCAGCGACGAGTGCGGCATCTTCGAACACTCGAAGTTCACCACGCCCCGCATCGAGAATGGTTACTGTGTCGACGATGTCGCGCGCGCACTCGTGGTGGCCGTTCGTGAGCCCGAGCCGACCGAACGACTACTCGAAAACACCGGCGTGTATCTGGACTTCATTATCGCGGCCCTGAACGAGGACGGAAGCTGCCACAATCGTCGGGGCACGGACCGGAGTTGGCAGGACGAACCGAGCCTCGAAGATCACTGGGGCCGTGCCCTGTGGGCTCTCGGCTCCGTCGTCGCCCGCCAACCCGACTTGGCGCAGATCGCGTTGGCGCACTTCACCCTCGGGGCGCACCGGCGGTCCCCATTTCCCCGGGCAATGGCCTTCGCCGCTCTCGGCGCCGCCGAGGTGCTGCGTGTCCAGCCGGGGAACACAGAAGCGCGCGAACTACTCGCCGACGCGGCCGCCCGGATCGGCCCGCCGACCCGCCGTCTCGACTGGCGCTGGCCCGAGCCGCGATTGCACTATGCCAACGCGGTGCTGGCCGAAGCGCTGCTCGCGGTCGGCACGCTGCTGCCCGGACAGGGCCGCGTCTTTGCCGATGGACTCGCGATGCTGCGCTGGTTACTCGAGATCGAAACCTCGGGTGATCACTTATCGGTCACCCCCGTCGACGGCTGGGCGACCGGCGAAACCCGGCCCGGCTTCGACCAGCAACCCATCGAGGTGGCGACCCTGGCGGACGCCTGCGCCCGCGCCTACGACGAAACCGGCGACCAGCGATGGAAGGATGCGGTACTGCTGTGTGAGGCGTGGTTCCGCGGCACGAACGACGTCGACACTCCCCTGATCGACCCGGTCAGCGGGGGCTGCTGCGACGGACTCGAGCACACCGGCCGAAACGAGAACCAGGGCGCCGAGTCGACGCTCGCGCTGATCTCCACGCAGCAACAGGCGCGCCGACTCACGCTGGCCGGGTAGTGGCCGACTCCACCAATCCCGCCGATCTCGTCCGGCGCAGTGCCGTGGTGCTGGTGCCGGATGCCCGCAGGGTATCGGCGAGGCTATTTCTGCCCGGCCAAGAGATTCTCGGACAAGGGATTTCACGCGCCGAGGCCATCATCGACCGCGTGCTTGCACTCACCGATGCGGACCTGCTGGCCAGCCTGGCTTCCGTGCGCCGTCGGTTCGGCGACCGCCACCGCGATATCGACGCGACATTCGCCACGCATGCGGCGCTCGTCGAACATCTGCTGCCACGGCGGGGGACCCTGACAACCGCGCGCAGGCAGCTCATCGGCGCGTACTTCACCCAGGAGTACGCGGTCGAAGCCGCGGCGCTGTTCAATCCGTCGATGGTCGCGCACCCGGACCAATCCGGCCTGGCGGCGGGCGAGCTGCGGTTCGTCATGAGCGTACGTGCGCTGGGCGAGGGGCACCTTTCGAGCATCGAATTCCGGACCGGCACAGTCGCACAACACGATTCGGTTCGCTTCGACAAGCCTTCGCCCTTTCTGGACACCGGCCGGGTCGCCGCCTCGGCGGCAGGCGACTACACCGTGAACTTCCCCGCCGATGCTCCGCTATCGGCGCGGGTGCTGCTTCCCGAGAGCCCCGACGAGAGCCGCGGCATCGAGGACGCGAGGCTGACCCGGTTCATCGAGCCGGATGGGACTGTCACCTACTACGGCACCTACACCGCCTTCGACGGCGCCCGCATCGCGCCACGGCTGTTGCGCACCAACGATTTCGGCACTTTCGTCAGCACTCGGCTGGCCGGGTCCGGCGCTGAAGACAAAGGGATGGCACTGTTTCCACGACGTGTCGACAACCGCTACCTGATGCTCTCGCGGTGGGACCGGGAAAACATCAGTGTGGTCAGCTCTTCCGACACCCGGGTGTGGCGTGCGCCGGTCACCGTCTATCGGCCAACGCACCCCTGGGAGCTGATCCAACTCGGCAACTGCGGTCCACCGATCGAGACACCCGACGGCTGGCTGGTGTTGACCCACGGCGTCGGTCCGATGCGCACGTACGGCATCGGCGCGATTCTGCTCGATCTCGACGACCCGACTCGACTCATCGGCGCACTCCGCGAGCCGCTGCTGACCGCGAACGAAGACGAACGCGACGGCTACGTGCCCAACGTGGTGTACTCATGCGGCGCGCTCGTCCACCGGAACACCCTGGTCCTGCCCTATGGCTGCGGCGACCGCGCCATCAGGTTCGCATTCGTCGACTTGTCCGCCCTGCGCCGACAGCTCATCGCTTAGACCCGGCGGCGCCGGGCGTTCTCGACGTGCACAGGGAGTTGGGGAAGTTCGTCAGTCCGCGCTCGACTTGCGGAAAAACAGGACGTTGTCGCCGTAGTCCGCTAGCGGAATAGCCAGGGCTGCTTGCCGGATCCCGCTGGCGGGCAGGTGGGTGAGTTTCGCGAACATATCGGTGTTGCCGAAGGCGGCACGCACTTGGGTTTCGGACGCGTAGTCCGCGCCGTAGTCGGCCAGGGCCGCGAAGTCCAAGGGCGCCAATGGTGTATCGAGCGGGGCTTGTCCGCTCGGGCGGCCGAGGGCGGCGTATTGGGTGGCCACACCGTCCTCGTATCGGCACAGCTCGTAGGACATTTTTTCATTCGCGGTAACGCTGATCACCGGCCAGCGCGCGGAAAGGTGCTGTGCCAGTGGGTGTTTGCCGACCGGAGCCATCTCCCAGTTCAAGCTCATGACGACAACCGAACCGCCGTATGGCTGTTCGATCAACACCACATCATCGCCCAGGGATTCGGCCGGATTCAGTTCGGGATCGAAGGTGTGCCAGTGGGTTTCGTGTGCGCCACGCACGGCCGAGCGGTCGACCTGGCGTACGCTATCGGCGGCGTAGGCCGCGATGATCGCGGCGCGGACCTGGGCAACGGCGTCGCGAGCGCTGCAGCGGACACTCAATGCGCCGAAGGTCGCACCGATCTCCACCGGCCGCGACGGGGGATCGGGTAGGGCACCCGCGGCCAGCGGCTTCAGGCCGACCAGTGCGAGCTTCCAGTTGATCTCCTCGATCGTGGCGAGATCTCCGGAGGTTTGGTACAGAATCTGCTGCTGCGTCAGATGTCCCGCGCGCTGCAAGGTCCGGGCCTCGAGTTTGGTGAGCGCGGTGAAGGTCTTATTCGTGAGATCGATATCCTCGATCCGGGTTTCGCGCAGCCGCGCCGTCATCTCCGGCGACGTCAGTGCCGCGTACCGCTCGCGGTACATCGCCACCGCCTGTTTGCGCTGGCGGCCGACCATCAGCGTGCGCAGCAGCATGTTCAGGCTGGCGAGATACTTCCCGGACTGATCCGGATTCGCAGCGAACAGCGCGCCGCGGATGCGCACGGCATCCTCGCTGGCGGCGACGGCGGCCTTCGGGTCGAGACGACACAACCAGACGCCGCATTTCGACAGCCCGTCCGCGCAGACCGCGGCCACCTGCGGATGCGTCCGCGACACCTGGCGATAGGTATGGCAGGCATTGCGGATGGTGCTCGCCGCGAGCTCGCGGTGACCGATGTGCCGAGTCGCCTGCTCGAAGACGCGCAGCGCATCCTGGACTTCGCCCGCGAACTCGGCGGTCACGCGACCGGCGGCGAGCCAGTGCAGTCGAATGCCGACGGACTCCTGCGATGGCGCCAGCGCCTCGGCCGTCCGGTCTCTGCCGGGGCCGTTCTTGGTTGCGACCAGGCCCTTTGCGAGGTCACACAGCGACGTGGCCAAACGCAATTCGTTCTCGACCGTCCGGTCGATGGCTGCCCGGCGATCCTCGGCTACCCGACGCTCGAGTGCACTCAGATCCATCGCGACCTCAACTCCCGCTTACCCTTCCGCGCCACGGTCGTCGAGCGGCCGCATTCTGCTCGACCGAGTTTGCCATAGAAATGGCCGGAATGAGCAGGCAATCCACCGGCGACCGCTGCTGCCGAGATCGTCCTGTTGACAGCTGCGGCGACCGCGGTCTCGGACGGTGTTGCTGTTCCGTGACGTTCGTGGGTTCAGCCGAGCAACCGGTGGTTCGCGAACCTGTCAGGGGTGGTTGCGCTCGGGTGGTCGTGTTCAGCCCTCGAGCAGCAATGTGACCGGTCCGTCGTTGACGAGTTCGACATGCATATGCGCGCCGAACCGTCCGGTGGCCACGGTTGCGCCGAGCTCGCGCAGCGCCTGGGCGAAGGTCTCGACCAGCGGTTCGGCGACAGCACCGGGTGCGGCGGCGGACCAGGACGGCCGGCGCCCCTTGGCGGTATCGGCGTAGAGGGTGAACTGGCTGACCACGAGAATGGGCGCATTCAGATCCGCGGCGGCGCGTTCCCCCTCCAGGATTCGCAATCGCCACAGCTTGTCCGCCAATGCCTTCGCGGTGCCTTCGGTGTCGTCATGCGTCACGCCGACCAGGGCGACCAGACCCTGCGGATTCGGTTCGATCCGGCCCACGGTCTGTCCGTCGACGGTCACTTGCGCGGCGGATACGCGCTGCACCAGTACTCGCATGCTGCGATCCTCGCACCCGGGTGTGGCTGCACCGGACTGCCCTCAGGTCTCGTCCGGGTCGTCCGGCTTCTCTGTTTCGATCGGGCGTGCCTCTTCGGTGTGTGATGACGCCAGCTCGCGCAAGATCGCCGGGTCGATCGCGAGGTTCTCCGTCGCAGCGAGATCCGTCGACGGGATCGGTGTATCACGAACTGCCAGAAAGGTATCGAGGAGCGCGAGGGCGTCGGCCGAGAGATCGGAACCAGCGGACGACAGTTCGTCCTGCAGGATTTCCAGCCCGGATGCCGCCTCGATACCGGGCGAGGTCGGATCGACCCGCCGCCATTGCACCGCGACCATCCACGACGGGTCACCACAGGCCCACGCCCAGATGACATCGCGAGCAACCGTGTGCCGCAAGGTATACACGCGAAAATGTTCCGACGCGGATCCGGCCCGGTGCTCGATTTCGTAGACCCACTCGTGGCGGCGCGTTCGGATATAGGTCTCGTCCGCGCGTGTGACGACCAGGAACGGGTCATCCGGGTCGGCGGCGGCGACCACGAAGTCGTCGAGTAGTGCGCGGGTGAGGTAGGGCAGTGACCGGCCATCGCCGACGGTTACGTGGACCTCGACCCGCCCGCGGGGGTCGTAGAGGTGGCCCGTCTCGACGTCGAGCACGGCGAGGTCGCGGTCCTTGGTGAGTTTCAGTACGGCGAGCAGGTGCTGGCCGCGGTTCGGTCCCCAGGTGCGCAGTACGGCTCCACGTGAATCCGCAGCCGCCGCAACGAATCCGACTGCGCCGCCGTTGCGGTCGATCTCAGCGATGAGGTCGTCGACGGCGGGTGGGTTCGCGCTGTTGTCCGGCGCGATGCACATCTGTCGGTACTGTTCCAGCGCGTCGAGCGCGGTATCGACCGTTTCGGCGGGTACCACCGCGAACTCGCAGGTCACCGCCAGGCTGGTCAGTAACGCCTCGAATTCCGGGGTCGGGCGCACCTCGACATTGTGATCGGGATCGACCTCGGTAATGGCAGCCAGGCTGATCTCTCCGTCTCGCCACCAGTAGACCGCCGGGCTGATGGGCCGCGGTTCGCTGCGGTAGGTATTGGCGGCCACCTTGCCCAGCAGGATCATCGCCGTCAGCGCATTCGGTCCGACAATCGGGTGCGCGTAGACATTGCCCTCGTGCGAGACTACGAAAAGCGCTCCGTAGGTGCCGATTACCGGATAGTCGCCGAGCCAGTTCGAGTGGGCACTCGCGGAGTCCGAGCCGCTCAGAATGGCGAAATGCGCATCGTTGAAGTTCCGCCATTCGATCTGGAGCCGTCCGGCGGCGCGGGTGTTCGCCTCCGCCAGCTCGAAGAGTTCAGTGCTGTCGATCTGCCACTCGTCGAGCTGGTCGGTAGTGACGGCCTCCGCGGTGAGAAGTTGCTCGATCACCATCACCTGAATGATTCCCGGCGCGACGTAGCGGCCGACGATGTCGATGCCCGCAATGGTGTCCGACGACGCGAACCGTGTCCTGAGAAGTCCACGCACCGTGGGGAATTCGTCGGTAGCGAGTGAATCGGCGTAATCCGGATCCACTCGCGCCAGGAACGTCTCGACATGATCGGCGATGAGCCCGGGCCACTGCTCGAACGGTTGCTCGTTCAGCCTGCGCCGCAGGTTGTGCAACCACAGGAAATGCGGCCCGTCCCCGCGCGGGCCCACCAACCGCAGCTCGTCGGGTTCAGTTGCCCGGCACGAATACCCCATCTGCTCCGCCGCCACGGTCACCAGCGAAATCAACGGGTCCGAAGGCAAGTCGGCCACGATATCTCCTGAAATCGGCGTCCCTTCGACCCTAGGCGTCCCGACACACCCGTTGTCGCCGTCTGTGGGAGGTCCGCTTGATCGGCGGTGAGTTGCGTTACGGTCTTCCCAGCTGTGGGTGCGGTTCGCGGCGGTAGACTCGAGGTGTCGATAGGGTCGGCTCACGACGGGGTGATGGTTGCACAGAGCAACCGAAAGTCAGGGCGCTACACCAATTCTCTTAGAAGATACGGGGATATGACTAAGGGTTACGATGAGAGGCCGGCCACGCTGGCTCCTATCTTTCTAGCCAGTTTCGCGCTGTGGGTCGGTCGGAGCGTACGGGATGTGGTGAGTCCGTCGAGGGGCGGGCGGCAGGGGTTGGTCGTACCCGATCGGGATTTCCAACTCGAGGCTGTCTTCGATGAGCAGACTCCGGTCGTATTCCGTGGTGTCGCAACAACTTGGCCCGTATTCGAGGATTTTCAGCCGGAAGCGCTGCGTGAGAAGTACGGCGACCAGAAGGTCGCCGCGCTGACCAGTACGACCAATGTGTTCACGCAGGAAACATCGCCGGTAGAGGTGCTCGAATACCGCGATGTCATGGCAGCCGTCTTCGACGAGCCCAAGCCGGGCAAGAACTACTACTCGCGTGCCGCCGCGGACCCGCAGCCGCTGGCCGATCAGCTGCCCGCGCGCGTCGGCACCCGGCAGCAGAGTCCAGCGGCGAGCAGCGTGTGGATCGGCCAGCAGGGCAATCTGACACCGCTGCACAATGATCCATGGCACGGCCTGCTGATTCAGTTGCACGGCCGCAAGCGGGTCCGGCTGTTTCCGCCGAATGAGTACCGCAATGTGTACGGCCGGATTCCGCTGAAAGTTTCGGACCCCTACACCGGGCTGCCCGACGAGTTCGGCCCGGATGTGAGCAGCTTCGAGAAGCTGGGGGAGGCGTCCTTCTACGACGTGGTCCTCGAGACCGGTGACATCCTCTACATTCCGATGTTCTGGTGGCACCAGGTCGAATCCGTGGATCCGGCGATCTCGTATGTCGCGCGCTATAACCCGAGCTACTTCGAGTTCATGAAGGCGGCGTTCTTCCCGATGGCGGTGCGCGGTGTGCTGCGCATTGTCGACGGCATCGTGGGCAGGTTCCGCAAGCGCAAGTAGCGGCGAACCACGGTTGGTGGGCGCTGTAACTGGCGCGGCACTTGCCGTTCATGTTCGAGCTACGGATGAGTTGCCAAGCGCTGGCATCGTCGACTCAGAGAGTCCGATGGTGATGGGTGCGGGGAACCGCTGGAGCTCGAGGAGTGCGCGATGTCGGACAAGTTGAGGCACGACGCGGATCTGTTCGAGAAGGCCGCCGAGCGGACCAGCGCGGTTCGGGATCGGGTCAATAGCGTGCTGAGCACGTTGGATGCCGCGCTCGCCGGACGCGGTGCGCCGTGGGGGAACGACAAGCTGGGTCGCCAGTTCGCCGAAGGGCCAGACGGATACAAGGTCGCTCGCGAGAAGATGACCGGGAATATCAAGACCACGGCGACGAATTTCGACAACTTCTACACCGGTCAGACCAAGACCGCCGAGGAACTGCGGCGGATGGACCAGTCCAACGGCGACGGCTTCCGGTGAGTTGTTACCCATGACGAACGAATTCGCCAAGGCCGAGATGGCCGCGGTGCTCGATGAGGTCCAGCAACAGTTTCGGGCGATCGCGCAGGTACAGCAGCAGCGTGCCGAACTGACCGCCAGCGCTACCGTGCGCAAGCGGATCACGGTCACCGTGAATGCCGATGGCACCATCATCGAAACCAAATTCGCTTCCGGCATTGAGGAATTGAGCTACGGCGAGATCGCGAAGGCGGTGACCGAAGCGGCGCAGCGGGCGACCGCCGAGGTGTCGCGCAAGGCGCAGGAGTTGATGATGCCCCTGCACGATCGTCGCGCGCGACTACCCAAACTGTCGGATCTGATCGAGGGCATGCCCGACCTGAGCGCCGAAATGCCGAAGGCGCCGAAGGTTTCGCTCGCTCCGCCGAATTCCGAAGAGCGCCAACTAATTTCCGATAAAGACGGCGCGCAGATGGAATTCAGCAATGTCGAGGTCCTCTCGCGTCAATCGGCCACGGACCGCGGAGTCACCGATTCCAGCTGGTGACCGAGGGTGAACGCAGATGGCTGAGCTGCCGGGATATCTCAAATGGCTGGAATGGGTCGCCGGATCCGACTGGCCTGCGGGCGATCCCGACGGCATGTGGGGGTTAGCCGAGGACTGGCGTGCCGCGGCGACCGGACTGCGCGACATCCTGCCCGACATCCGTGATGCGAAAACGGCGTCGCTGAAGGCATATCAGGACGGCGACGGCATCGAGGCGATCATCGCCAACTTCGACAGTTATCTCGAAGGTCCGCAATCGCTCGAGATGCTGGCCCGCGATTTCGAGAAGCTGGCCGATTCGGCGACCAGCGTCGGCACCGAAATCGAATACGGCCAGCTCATGCTGATCACCTCCCTGGCGCTGCTGGCGGCCGAGATCGCGATCGCATGGATCTTTCCGCCGACCGCGCCCGCGGAGGAGGCGTTGGCGATTGCCGGAACGCGGGTGGCCATCCGGATTATCGCCAAGCGGATCATGGACAAGATCGTCGAAATCGTGGCCAAATTCCTCGGGCGTCGACTGGCGGAATTCCTGGTCCGCCACATCGCCATCGACACCGTCCTCGGCACCGTCCAGGACTGGGGAATTCAGCAATATCAGGTGAATTCGGGACATCGCAAGGAGGTCAACTGGGAACAAGTCGGCATCACCGCGATCAGTTCGGCGGTTGGCGCCGGTGTCGCGAGTCCGATCGGCGAGCGACTCGGCCATAAGCTGGCCGAAACGGAGATGAAGGCCTGGCTGCGCGGCCTCCTCACCGGCGCGACCGCGGGCACGGTGGGTGCCGTCGCCGGCTTCGGCGGCAGTGTCGGCGCGCAGTTCGCGTTCACCTGGGCAAAGTCTGGGCCGGAAGGCGGCTGGGACAAGGCCGTCGAAGGTCTGAAAAACACCGAATTCGACCTGCGTATGTTGACGGCGGGCGCCTCGAACGGCGCGATGTCCGGTGCGAATCGTGCGATGGCCGAGAAGTTCTATACAGATCGGCATCCGGATTGGTACCGGCCGAACGGTTCGCCGGTTGACCCGGATAGCTTGTCCCGCATCGGCTTTCGTCCTGACACCGGGCCGGGTGGGGTCGGTGATGGTGATGCCGGTGGGCGTGCGGCTGCCCCGGGAAGCGGGCAGACCGGGGAGGGGGCGCCGAACGCAGGGCAAACGGGGGAGCCTGGTCGTAGCAGTGGTGACGGTACGGCAGACGGGTCGACTGCGCATGCCGTGGACGACGGTTCGACGGCGAGAGCTGACGGCTCCTCGAATAGTTATGGTGCGGGCGATGATTCGGCGCATTCGCATGGTGCTGATGACGGTATGTCGAAGGCGGGGGCCGCCGGTGATGGTTCTGCGCGTGGGGGTGATGACGGTGCGACGGCGCGTGCCGGTGATGGCGGCGCGACCGGGCGTGCAGGGGACGATGGTGCGACGGCTCATGCCGGTGACGATGGCGCGATGGCGCGTGCGGGCGATGATGGCGGAACCGCGCATTCGGGTGATGGCGGTGCGATGGCTCATGCCGGTGATGGCGGCGCGACCGGGCATGCTGGGGACGATGGTGCGACAGCTTACGACGGTGCGACCGCGCGTGCGGGTGCCGATGGCGGGACGGCGCGTGCAGGTGATGACGGTGCGACGGCTCATGCCGGTGATGGCGGCGCGACCGGGCATGCGGGGGACGATGGTGCGACAGCTCACGACGGTGCGACCGCGCGTGCGGGTGCCGATGGCGGGACGGCGCGTGCAGGTGATGACGGTGCGATGGCTCATGCCGGTGATGGCGGCGCGACCGGGCATGCGGGGGACGATGGTGCGACAGCTCACGACGGTGCGACCGCGCGTGCGGGTGACGACGGTGCGGGGGATGAGGGCGGAACCGCCCACGCGGGTGATGACGGTGCGGCGGCGCGTGCCGGTGATGAAGGTGCGGCGGCGCGTGCGGGTGACGATGGTGCGACCGCGCGTGCGGGGGACGACAGTTCCTCGGCTGCGCGGGCCGACGCCGCGGATGCTTCCACGAACACGCAGCGCGCAGGTGATGCAACGACGGATGGGCACTCGGCGGATGGTGGAGTCGACCAGTCGAGCACGCGGAATTCGGAGGCGGGAACCGGATCGGATGGTGCCGTCCGACCCGCCGGAGAGTCCGCGAGCCATTCGGATCACTCTGCGGTACAGACGAATTCGACTGCCGAGTCCAACAGCGCTGGCGACCGCACGGGGGTGGGAGCGCACGAGGGGCAGAACCGGTTCGATACCGGTATCCGGGCCGACCCGACCCCGGCGGGTGCGGAACATACTCCGAACGCGACTGCCGACGGTTCGCACGTCTCCGCTGATAATGCGGCTACGCGGGCTGGCGCTGCCGCAGCCTCGACCTCGCTCCAAACCGGCTCTGCTCCTGCATATTCCGGAACGCCAGCGGCGCATTCCGCACCGGACGCGCGCAACGCGGCACCATCCGCACCGCGCACGACCTCAACGCCCGACATGCGCCCCGGCGCAACCCCCAACACCGAAACATCCCGCGGCGAGCTGTTCCGCCCACAGTCGACCACCGAACCCCGCACCACAGACCCGCGCACCGCTGCCCCTTCTACCGCGGATGCACGCATTACAGCCGATGGCCGCCCGGGCCCGGACCGATTCCGCACCGGCACCAGCGACACGCACTCCGGATCCACACCGGGCCGTACCCCCGAAACCCGCGCAGGCGCACCCCAATCCGTCCCCCACACCCCTACCGCCGAGCCCGTAGCGGGCCCACAAGCAGAACCAGCCCCCATCCACGCCGAAGCTCACGCCGACAGCAACACCCCCGTCCGCCCCAACAGCGATCCCACCGCGCGCCTGGACAGTGCCAGTGCCGTGCGACCTGATGAAGCTGCCACAGGAAGCCCCGACACCGACCCCACCGTGCCTCCCGGCAGCAATAGTGCTGCGCGCCCCGACAATGACATTCCCGTGCGGTCCGACAGCGATAGCACGGCGCGTTCGGACAGCGGTAATGCCGTGCGTCCCGACAGTACCAATGGATTCCCGCGAGATGGCGAGAGCCCGCTGCGGCTGGACGGCGACGGCGGTGTGCGAGGCGCGAGCGACAGCGTTGTGCGGCCAGAGGGTGATGGTGCGGTACGGCCCGACAGCGATAGCCCGGTGCGCCCGGACGGCGATCGCTCTATGCGGCCAGAGGGTGCGGATGCCGTTCGTTCTGATGATGACGGTATGGCGCGCCCTGAGGGGGACGGTGCGCTGCGGCCCGATGGGGAGGGTGTCGTACGGCCTGACGGTGGTGTTGTGCGTCCTGGGGACGAGGGCGACGGTGTTGTGCGGTCTGAGCGGGACGGGACGGCACGCCCCGAGAGGGATAGTGCGGTACCGCCCGAGGGCGAGAGCGTCGTACGTCCGGACGGTGACGATGCTGTGCGCCTCGGAAATGGGGACGTCGTGCGCCCTGGCGACAAGGGTGCCGTACGTCCGAGTGATGGGGCCGCTGTGCGTCCCAGCGACGCGAGCCCTGCGCGTCCGAGTGACGACGGCACCGCGCGTCCGAGTGACGACAGCACCACCCGTCCCATTGATGAGGGTGCCGTCCGCGCCGACAAAGACGCTCCAGTGCGCTCCGAACCTTCCGACATCCAGCATGCGATGGATCCGGCGGCAGGGGACGTAGCGCATCGGACTGGGGCCGATGTCGAGGCACATCGTGCGGATGGCACGGATGCAGAGCGGCGGGATGTCGAGGCGCGACGGGAGGCGGCGCGGCAGCGGGCTGAATCTCTTGATCCCGCAGTGGCTTTCGTGCCGCGGCCGGTGGCCGAACCGCATCGGACCGCGGAGGATTCGTCTGCGGACAGGACGCGTGAAGGTGCGGAAACTCAGCATCGGCGAGGGGGTGATGAGCGGCGAGTTCCGGAGCGGAATCGTGGTCGGTGTGCGGAGTTGTCGCTGCGGTTGATCAAGGCGCTTACCAGGAGTTCGGCGATCAGGTTGCCCGAGCGGGTGATCGGGCTGGACGGTATGACGGCCGCGGAGGTGCAGACGGCTGCGGGTGGGCAGTTGCGTTCGTATGGGGATCATGCCGAGATCGCGCGGCTGTTGCTTTCCATGCCGGAGGGGTCCTCGGCGCTGGTTGTCGATGAATACAGCGGTCCGGTCGACAGGTACAACGTCGGCGCGCACGCGTATGTGTTGGTGCACGAGAACGGTGGGATCGTGGTGCGCGATCCGGGGGCGGGCCGGATCGAAGGCTTCCCGCCGACGGTGCCGCGCGAACTCCGTGGCACATACGCGATTGCCTTCGACCCAGCCGGAAAGCCGTTGCATCCCAGCGCTTCCGTGCATCCGCTCGCGACCGATCCTGAGGCACGCATCGGCCGCTCGCTGGATGCGCAGCCCGATCAGGTCCGTGAACTGCTGCGCCAGACCGACACCGGGCGCCGTATCGCGGCGAGCTTCGACAACAGTCCCGTGCGCGACGGATTCGAGCCGTCCGCGGGCGACGGCCGAGCCGGGGAATTCCGGCGGCGCGAACTGACGGCTATCGCATACACCTCGGGTGCCGATCATGTCCAGCAGGCACTCACGCTGGCCCATGAGTCCGTGCACGCCGAACGGTACGTCCAGGGCCGGACCGGTGACGTCCGGGCGATGCCACGCGACGAATTCGTGCGCACCATGGTCGATGAGGAGGCCGCGGCAACGGGGCGCCGGTTCCAATTGACCCAGGAATTCCGGGATCTCGGTCACGACATCGCGGTGCACCCGTTCGAAGCGACCTACACCGCCGCCTACGATCGCGCCGCCGCCGAACTGTCGAGCGATTCGTCGCTGACCCCGGCCGAGATCCGCCGGGCCGCACACGAGGTCGCAGTCGACGCGCTGCGCCAGGAAATCGCAACCCACGAGTGGCGAAACGGCAAGAACTACACCGATTACTACGGTGACGCCTGGGATCGTGTGCATGCGTCCAGCGCCGAACTCCCTTCGGGCGCAAGGATGCACGACACCACCGCGGATGTCGCCGAAGACATGCGTACCGCGGCGCTGGCCCGCGAGTCGGCCTTCCGCGATCTGCGCAGCACCTCGGAAGAACTCGCTAGGCGCGCGGCGGCCCTCGGCCTGGATCCCACCCTCGCCAGACAGCCGCTACAGCGTCAGATCACCGACCGTATGCAGCGCATCACGAATGAACTTGCCGGACACGATGTTCCGCTCGAGCGACAAGCCGAACTGCGTACCGCAGTACACGATCTACGCACCCTCGCCGACCTGGCCGACCAGCGTCAGCACGCGCAGGCAACCTACGATCGCCGTGCCGACCAGGTGGCAGATGCGGCGATCAGAGAGGTCCTCACCCAACACCTGCGCGCCAACCCCAATGCGCGAATGCTCAGCGAGCACATCGTGCATGTTCCTGGGGAACCAGACCGTCTCGTCATCGCCTCCGGCACCGATGACCACCAGCGCGTGCTGCGCGAGGCGCAGCAGCGCTCGGAGATCCGCGAACTGCTCGAACGGCCGGAGGTCGTGCGCGAGCACCTGAATGTGGACGCCGACCAGGTCGGCCGCATCAGGGTCGAGCCCATCGACGAGCCGTCACCCGACCAGTTCGATCGCGCCACCGATCTCACCCCACTGGACCGTGCGGGCGCGGCGGCTCAGGAACGAATCGCACGGATTCGGGAACAGTTGCGCGAAACCGAAATCGGCCGTTGGGCTGACGGGGTGCTCACCCGTCACGATGTCGATATCGTGCACGAGTCCGGCGCCGACGACCGCTACTACCCGAGCCGCCGCACCCTAGCCCTGGATGTCGGCGCCTCCGATGCGGCGCACATGGCCGCCCTGGTGCACGGCGCCATCCACGTCGAATTGGCGCATACTCGTGAGACTCCCGGCGGTGCGCAGGAACGCATGCGCCTACCGCGCGAGGAGTACGTCGCGCGCATGCTCGACGAGGAGACCCGGGCGCACGCGCTGGAAATCGTTGCCGCGAAACAACTCAGGGCCGGTGGACACGATCTCGCGGAAACTCCGCTGGAGCGGACCTACACCGTGGCCTACAACGAAGCCCGCACCCGAGCCCACGAAGAGAATCTCGAAGCGCCGGCATCAGAACTCGATCGAATCGCCAATGACGCGGGCTTGGATGCCATCGGCCCCGAGGTGGCTCGGCATCGTCCCGAGCATTCGACCGAAACCCATGCCGAGTTCTACGGCCATGCTTGGGATGACGCGCACGGCATCCGCTCGTTCGACGATATCGTCCGCTCTGCCATCGCTTCCGGTGAACGTTCGGTCACGGTGCTCAGTGAGGGTTCCTCGGTCCATGCCGCCAGGAAGGTCGAGCTGGTCACCTTCAACGATGGCACCGAGCTGATTCGCAAGACGGTCATGAATCCGCGCCATGCCGTCGCCGAGCGGTTGGCGTCGCTGCTCGGCCGCACCATCGGCGCGAATGTGCCCGAGGTGTTCCACGCCAAATCCAATGTCGTCTACATGGAAAAGCTGGCGGGACGTGTTGCGGCCGAACGGCATCCGCAGTTCTCCGATGTGCATGAGCTCGGTTACGCCGATACCGTCGCAGGTCGTGCGCTCGGTCTGCTGGACGCGCTGATCCGGATTCCTGATCGCGATGGACAGGGCTGGATGATCGGCTCGCAGCGCGAGGTGTTCGGTATCGACCACAGTCGTGGTTTCGAGGAGAGCGACGCAGCACGAAATGCCTTGAGCCCGTTCGCCGAACACTTCTTGCGCCGTAACGGCGAGGAAATCGAGGTCATCGACCACCATCTGCCGCGCGCGGTCGTCGATGCCATCACCGCACGCGTCGCCGCACTGCGACCGGAGTTCGATAAGCACGGTCGCGGCGAGTGGCACGACACGGTAATGACACGCCTGGCCGAAATCCGAGCGCATGCCAGCGATCTGCCGCCAGAACATGTCGATATCGGAGTGCGGCCGGAGGATTCGAGCAGGCACAACGAAGACTTCGACGACCGCCCGAACGCGTACACCAATCGGTACGGCGGCGACAACCAGCATGGCATCCACGGTTGGGTCGATGCGGACGGCATACTGCGCGTGGCGGTGCGGGTGGGCGACGGCACGCCGACCCGGCGCGAAATGTTCCGAGACATGATGCGCGAGCTCGGCCATCAAGTGACCGAGATTCGCGCCGAATGGAATGCCGACGATCGGGTCCGGGACAACCTCGACACCTTCAATGCCGGTGTGCAGGAGCTGTACCTCACTCCGGAAGAGGCGGCGCGCAACACATTCACCGGCAAGCTGGCCGGCGAACTCGGCTTCACCGAGGTGAGTTTCGATCACGATGCGATGCGCGGTCGACCGGGCGAATACGAGAAGGTCGTCGCGCATTTCAGCAGGCCGGAGACCACGGCCGGCCCCGAAGCGCCGGGCGATGGGGCAGATTCCCCCGAATTCCGGCCGACGACAGACGGTTCCGAACCGGACGCGGGAGCCTGGCAGGTCCGGCTGCGGGATATGACCGGCACTCCGGTATGGGAACTGCTGGGACGCAGCGAAACCGGACGCGAGGCGGCCGATGCATTGCGGGCGGCGAGTGTTGCGGTGCGCTTCGAAGATGGCCGGCCGGATTCGTTCAACGGCCGAACCATGGACGCCTCCGTCGACACCCATGACCGCAGCCAGCCCGCCCAGGCGGAGGCGCTGATACGTGCGGCGGTGCTCGCCGACGCCGTGCTGTCCGGTCGAGTCGAGGTGGATCCTGCACGAATTCGCGCCTCCGATCGGACGGATTACGTTGACGCACAGCTGCGTACGGAAGCCGAGGCGCTCGGCAGGCAGGCCGAATTCCGCCGTGAGCTGGGTGCTGCCGGATATCCGGAAACCGCCCCGACGACGCACGATGTTGCGGATTCGGCCTACACCCGCGCCTTGCATGAGCAATATCTGACTGCCCGCGATGCTGCCGTGGCCGCCGCGGATCCGGCGCTGGGCGAGCACGAACTGCGCCGAATCGGCCGCGAGGCGGGCATTGATGCGCTGCTGTCCGGTGATATGTTCGACTCGCCGCTCTATCCGAGCGAGGGTGCGAGTCTGCGAGACACGCACGGCGGCGTCTGGGACGCCCACCAACATCCGGACGGAATGCACGTGCCGACGTCGGCGGAATCAGCACGGGAACTGCAGCGTTTGGTCCGCGAACATGCCGCGCTCACGCGGGAGCTGCGCACGGTTGAAGGCGATTGGGATCGAGCGGTCCGACGGCTCGGCGCCTTCGATCCCGAAACGCATCGCGGCGACCGGGATCTCTTCGAGCGCGGCCGACAGGCGGTGGCGGACAATAGAATCCGGCATGCGAGTAGTGCGGGAATGAATTCCGTGCGCACCGCGCAGGTGCGCGCGCTGGCCGAGGTGACCCGTCAGCATGCGGAGGTCGAGGCGCAGCGTAACCGTCTGCTCGATGAGATCGCGGCCCAGGTCGGCCAGGAAGTGCTGGGTCCGGAAGTCCGTGCGGGGCAGTGGGTTGACGACCGCGTTGCGGTGCTGCCCGGTGAGCCGCTGCGGGTGATCGTGGTCGATGCTCGCGGTGATCATGCCGCGATATCTCGCGCTGCCGCGGATCGAGGCAGCGATCTGCACCGCGCCATCCGCTACGGCGATGCGGTTGCCGAGCGGGTCCGCGTCAGCGTGGACGGCTCCGGAGCCGTCCAGGTGCGGCGTGAGCCGGTGGATCTGCGCGCCGCCTGGGTCGAGGCCGCGGCAGCGGATGTGCGCGCGGAGGCAGAGCACCTGGTGGCACCGCGACCGCCGGACGAACCCGCTGCGGCATTGCCGGACCAGTCGATGGTCGACACCGCACAGGTGGCGTCGGACCGGCTGCAGCGCATCCTCAGGAGCAACGAGCTCGGACGGTGGGCGACCGAGGTACTGGCCGGACACGGGGTGGAGATCCGCTTCGGACTCGACGTGGATTCGAGTCTGTACGACGGCAGACAGCAGCGCGGTGTCGATGTCGGATACGACCCGGCCTCGAATACCTTGCTGCTCGGCCTGACCGATGCACCTGCCGTGCATGCGGCGGAGGCGATCCGGGCGGCATATCTGGCCGAACAGCTCGGCAACGGTCCGCTCGAGCGATTCACCCTCGGGCGCGACGAATATGTCGATCTGATGCTGGATCGGGAGGCGGTGGCACAGGCCAGAGCCTTCGAATTCGACCGGTGGCGGCAGTTCGGGACCGAGGCGTCACCGGCTCCGGAAACCCTGCTGTCCAAGGCATATAAGGACGCCTTCGAACAGGCCGAGCAGCAAGCGTTGCGGGCCTACCGCGACAACCGCGAGATCACCGACAGCATGATCGATGCGGCCGCCCACCATGCCGCCACCCGTGAAGTGCGAAATCGATTGGTGGAGTTGGGTCCTCGCGTCGACGGCGGTGACCTCGCCGCGTTCTATCGCGCCCAGTGGGACAGCGCGCACGCAATCACGCGCGAGCCCGGCGAAGGCCCGCCCGCGCACCACACCGACACCCCGGCGATCCGGGACCAGCGCAGCCGCCAGTATGTGGTGGAAATCGAATCCCTTCGCCTGCTGCGTGATTCGGGTCGATTCGTGCCGGTCGGTCCGGCCGAACGCGCTTACACCGACGCCTACGACCGCGCCTATCAGCGTGCGGAGCGGGCCGCGGCTCGGTCGAATGATTCGGCGATCCGGCCGGAGCGGGCGGCTTACGAAGCCGGGCGCGAAGCGCTGCGCAAATATATCGACAAGGTCGGTCTGGAACCCGCCGAGGTCGCCTTCGATGTTGCTCGGCACGCCGACGACAACCTCGACGACTATCGCCCCTGGTCGGATACGACCGACCCCGAAACCGGACATCCGGCTGATGAGAACCCGTCGCCGCGCCCGATGAGTATTGAGGAAGCCGCGGACCGTGTGCGTCGCGCCCTCGACAATGAACTGACCCAGGATCCGGGCGGGACCCGGCTCACCGACCGCGTCGCCCAATTTCCGGGTCACCAGCCGGTGGGACGCGGACGTCTGGTGGTGGCGGCACCAGAGGGCCAGCACATGGACGCGCTGCGCGAACTGGCCGCGACGCATCCGGAATACACCAGTGTGCTGTGGGACGGCACGCAACGAATCGAATACCTGCAAATGGGGCCGGGTTCCGATGGTCTGCACGATGCCCGGTTCATTGCGGCCGACGCAGCCGAGGGACCCTACCGTCGCCCGACCGAAGACGAGGCGGCCACCGAACTACTCGCGCACTACCTGCGCTACCGCGCCGCCGGACAGACGGATCTCGGCTTCGATGCGTGGGTGCGTCAGCTCGGCCCGGATTCCTTCAACACCAGGGAGAATGCGTCCCCGAGCCTCGAAGGCAGACTCCGTCTGGACTTCATGGCACGTGGCTACGAGTTGGCCGAGGCGGATCCATCCATCAGCCAGCCGCATCCGGCGGAGGTGGCCCGTCGCCTGCTGACGCGCCAGGTGGCGATGCCGGAATCCGCCGATGCGGCGGGGCGGGAACGTCGCTGGCCGCAGTTCCATCCAACCGAGGTGCGGACGCGGGCCTGGGACTTCCCGGTCACGCTGCAGTCCGATGGCAACGGCGGCTGGCGGGTGGCGCCGCCCACTGGAGACGGCAGTGCGGGCGATGTGCTGGCCAGACAGTTCCAGGGCATGTCCGATACCGATCCCGGGCGCCTCGGGGAACGCATCAAACGAATACTTCTCGACGGTTCAGCCGATCTGAACGATCACAGCGCACCGAAGGGCCTGCTGCGCAGGATCACCGACCGGCTGTCGTTCGGAAACCGCTCGGGCGAAGGCGATTCCGCGCCACGCCCGATCGATCGGCCACGGCCCGGTGATGATTCGTTCGACGCACCGGAGTTCCCACCGACACATCCGGACGACGGCGCGCAGCAGCGGCGGGCCCAGCAGCAGCGACAAGACGTACTGGATCGGTTGGCGGCCGAGAATACGCAGGCGGTGCGCGAGCGCGATGAAGCAAGGGCCGCAGGCGATCCGGAGCGCATCGCACGCGCCGAGGAGCGGGTCGCGCGACTCGACGAGGCGATGGCCATCGCACGCCAGCGCGATGCGTTGCTGCGGGCCGGGGCGATTCCGGTGACCGATCGGGTCGGTGTGGTGCCAGGTGAGCCCGCGCGTGTGTTCATCGTCGGCTGGGGCGACGGCGATCCGGTGCGCGTGCTGGACGCTGCGGCCGCCCAACACCCGCAGCTCGCTGAGTTGCGGGCCGAACCCGGCACGGTCGTGCGCGAGCTGCGGATCGGTGCGCAGGACGAGACACGGGTGCTGCGCATCGATGATCCGGCGGCGCAGCATGAGGTCGCACGACCCGCCGAAGCCGGTGGCGGGGGTAAGAAGCCGCCGTCCGAGCCTCCTGTCCCCGCCGGGACACCCGACGATCCGGATCATTCGCGAAACGAGAACTCCGGCAATGGATCCGAGGGTCGGTCGGTCGCTCCGTCGAATCGGGACGAGCCGCGCCGCATCGTCATCGATGCGAATGGCGAACAGGTGCCGCTACAGGTACGGCTCGACGATGAGGGCAGCTGGCGGGTCGAAGCTTCCGAAGCATCCGTAACACCCGCTCGCCCAGCAGATTCCGAGCTTCCCGAGAAGAAATCGCCGCTGCGCCGAGCCTGGGAGCGGATTCGGGCGAGGATGCGCGTGCGTGGTTACGTGGGCGACTACCCGAAATACCCGTCGGGTTCGGGTGAGGACCGCCGCGGCCAGAACGCGCTGAAGGATGGCGTCGAACATGCACCCGACCTCTTCGAATCGCATCCACACGCGCCTCATCCGCCGCCGGCGACACCCGGCCACGAAACCGTCGCTCGACCGGCCCCGGAGAGTGAAGGCGAGGGACTCAATATGGCCCGAATCGCCAAGGAGGGCTGGACCGCGTGGCGCAATCGGGAGCATCTGCCGATCCTGAACAGGCTCTCCGGTCGGATCCGGGATGTGGCAGGCGATTTCGTGGTACCACGCACACCCGATGGCGAGGAATATCGATTCTGGGTGAGCGATGCCGATCCGGATCTGGTGCGTCAGACCGTCACCGAACTGCTCGAGGTCGAGGCCATCGCACCGGAAGAGGCTCGAGCGGTGCTGGAAGAAGCCCTGGTGGTGGCCGATTCGGAACAGCGGCAGCGGATCATCGATGACCTGGAGAACTTCGGTCTGATCTCGGACGAGGAGGCCAGAACACTCGAACACGAGCCGACTCATCCGGAGCCGAGCACCGAAATCGACGGTCCGCCACCGGAAGACGAATCGCTCACCGATAAGGCGCACCGACTCGGTTTCGATCTGCCCGACGAAAGTCCGGAAACCATTCGCCGGGTTCTCGACGAGCAGCAATACCGGACGATGCGTGAGGCGGCCGCGATCGCGGGCCTAGCGGAGGCGGCCGATCGGTTCAACGAGGAGCTCACGCGCCCGTACGTCAACGCCGATCTGTTTGGTGACTCGGGTCCCGAGCTGCATGGTCGGCAGCCGGTGGCGGGCGAAATCGAGGATCCTGATACTCGGCGGGTCGATGAGGACGAGGACTACTACGACGAGGACGATCCGACCGGCGCGCCCGGCCCCAAGTGGGGCGTGCCCGATGCCACGGGCCGTCCGGTGCCGCCGGCCGATCAGCTGAGCATTTTCGATGACAACCCGATGGGCCGCTTCCTCACGGAGCTGATCAGGGCCTTCGATGGCCATCCCGGGCTACAGAACTTCCGGCCGGTCGGCAATGGCGCCGACCCGCTGCGCGAATGGGGCGATATCGGAGACGGCCAGGAACTGGGTCGCGACCAGGGACCGCGGGTGTTCTTCGAGCACGCCCTGCGCCGCGACCAACTCCGCGACGAGGCGTCCACCTGGGCGCAGATGTTCGGCCTCGACCTCAACGATGTGAACTCACGCAATCTCGATGCCACCCTGAACAGGCTGTGGGCCGAGCACGAGGCGCGCGCCGCCGGGGTCGCCGAATTCGCCGAGGCCGCGGAACCGCATCTGCGTGCCGCGCAGCAGGAGCCCGTCGGTGAGATCCATGGTGATCAGGTCGCGCGCGTGCCCGTCGGGGAGGGCGCGCCGGACCGGTTGGTGGTGATCAACGGGCCGCTGGACCGGGCGGATGCGCTGGCCAGGGCGCTCGCCAGTGATCCGGCATTGGCCGATGCGCTCGAGCGTGGCGAGGTCGAACTCGATTACCGCAACGCGCGCACGGATCGCATGGGGCAGATTCATCTGGATCCGGTCGAAACACCCGAGGTATACCACCATCGGGAGACGATCGATGGCCGCGAGTTGGTCGTCACGATGGTGCGTGACAACGACGGGCACTGGCGGGCCGTGCAGGCCCCTGTCGAGGAGACGGCCACCCATTCGCCTGCCGATACCCCACCTCGCACTCGCGCTGAGATAGCCGCCGAAATCGTCGATCTGGCAAAGGAATTCGGGCTCGGGCCAGAGGCGCTGCATCCGGATCGGTTGGCGCAGACCATTGCGGAACTGAAGCTGGCCAATGCATTGCGTGCCGGTCAGATCGAGGCGCTGGCCGACTTCGCGCGCACCATGAGCGAGATCGAGAACTTCAACGATATCGGTGATGCGCGGGGGCAACTGGCGCACCGGCTCGACATTCCGGAGTCGGAGCTGACGCCGCAGCGGGTCGCGGCGGCGCTCGCCGATCCGGAATGGCGCAGCGCACGGCGTGAGCAGCAGTTCAAGGACCTGGCCGATTACGCCAAGCAGTTACGCGATATCGATCTCGGCGCGGTGAACGCGGCACGCGATCGCTTGGCGGCACAGCTCGGCCTGAACAGCTCGGAACTGTTGCAGCCGCCGAAGATTCGGATCGCCGAGGACGGGGAGATCCTGCGCGGATTGGATGCGAACGGGCTGGATCCAGCGAAGTTGCGCAAGGTGGTCGCGGGTCTCGAGAGCGAAGGCAAGCACGATCAGGTGGTCGACGCGCTCATCGAATATGCGCGTGCGCTGATCGATGTCGATCCGTATTCCGATGTGCCGCGTGGTGATCTGTCCGCCGATCCGCGAGCAGCTGGCGAACCGCCTGTCCATGAACTGGCTCGCGTGCAGGCGTTGCGCGACATCGTCGCCGAAGCAATGCGATCCGGGGATGCGCTCGATCTCGGGAAGGTACTCGCGGACCATCCAGGCCGTGCCGACGGTGCATCCGGGGAGGAGCGTGGGCGGCCCGAACCGAATCGAGACTGGGCTCGACTCGTCGGTGTCGATATCGCCGGTGCGGACGATGCGACCTTCCGTAAGGTGTACGAGGCCTACCGCGATGGAAAGATCGAGAAGCACGAGGGGCTGAGTCCGGCCGAGCTGACCGCGGAGCTCGCCCGCATGCGTGCGGAAATCCAAACGCGCGCTGAGCAAATCAGGGACCTCGCCGCCTTGCTCGACGAATTCTACTCTGCCCCTGAGGAATTGACCACGCCCGGCACCACCGCTGCCGATCGGGCGCCGAGGGTCGGCGGGCCGGACGATGACGGGCCGGGACCCGAGCCTGCCGGCCCTGATGACCCGGGATCGGGCGGCGCAGCCGATCCAGACACCCAGCCGGATACCCGTTCGGACTGGAAGCGGCAGATGGATGCCGAACAGGACGAGTGGAACGCGCGCATGCACGCGGAGCTCGACGAGTGGGTCGCCAAAATGCGCGCGGAAGAGAGTGCGCCGCAGAGCAATTCCGGCGATCCGCAGTCGCGGATAGACGAAGCGTTCAAGCGTGAGTCGACGGCGGCGGAACAGGCTTTCGGTCGTCGGGATCAAGAGGCCGAGGCCGAACATCAGGCGCTGATGGACCATCTCGACGAGTTGATGCGTAGGCTCGAGCAGCGCTTCGGGGATGCCGATGATTCGCAAGAGGCTGTGCGGGATTCGGCTGGGTCGCTGATCGATGATGCATTGGCTCGTGAGTCGGCAGCCGCCGAGGAGGCTTTTCGTCGTCGGGATGAACAGGCCGAGGCAGAACATCAGGCGCTGATGGACCATCTCGACGACTTGCTGCACAGGCTCGAGGAACGCGTTGGGGATGTCGACGATTCGCAAGAGGCTGTGCCGGAACCGGATTCGGCCGATTCCGAACCGCCCATCGACGATGCGTCAGCCCGTGAGTCGGAAGGGGCTGACGACTCGATCCAACAGGATGAAGAGGCCGAGTATCGAGCGTTGATCGATCAACTCGATGAGTTGGTGCGTCGGCTCGATGGAGGTTCGGAAGAACCGCCGCGGTCTGGTGATGGGCCGGATGAGGATGGGCCCGAGCCAGCGGCATCGCCGTCCGGACCGCCGCACGATCCGCCGGACAGTCCGGCGTCCGGTGCGAAACCGATCCCGGAGTCGTCCGAGCCACCGCCCGCCGATGAGCCTGTTCTCGTTCGCTTCGACGACGATCCGAATGGCGTGGAGCCCGTGCTTCCGGAGGAGCCCGGTGAGCCCACCGACCCGGTGCAGCGAATCGAACAGGCCCATCAGCGTGCCGAGGCCGGATTCGATGAACTGCAACGTCGCATCGATGCCTGGCACGAGGAAGCTCTGCGGCAGAACGAGCTGCGCCATGAGCAAGCACTCCGCGCACTCATGGATTCCGCTCCACCGCCACCGTCGGACGCGTCCAGACCCGATCCGATATCGGACCATGCTGTCGGACCGGATCGCCCGAGTCGACCGGCAGACGGCGAAGCCCTCGACCCGGTACAGCGAATCGAACAGGCACTCCAGCGTGCAGAAGCTGGGTTCGATGAATTGCAACGTCGCATCGATGCCTGGCATGAGGATGCGTTGCGAGAGAACCAGCGGCGGTATGAGGAGGCCATCGACTCGCTGAGTGAGCCGGAGCCACCAGTATGGCGCGACGACTCATCGACTCAGGAGGGCGGAACTCAGCCGCATGATGTCGAGCAACCTGATTCAGCGACCGCGCGATATTCGGACGACGGCAACTCTGATCCGGTCCGGCGGATCGAGGAAGCATGGCAGCGCGCCGAGGCCGGATTCGATGAGCTACAGCGGCGGATCGACGCATGGCATGCGGAGGCGCTGGCAGCGAACGCACGTCGATTCGATGAGGCCATGCGTGCCTCGGCTGACCCGCAACCGCCCCGTTCTGATGCGCTGACCGCGGATCCGGCTGCGCGACAGGGTGATCCGGCACGCGAGATCGAAGAGATCAAGCAACGCGCCGCCGCTGGCTTCGACGATTTGCAGCGGCGCATCGATGCGTGGCATGCGCAGGCACTTGCGGCGAACCAGCGACGGCACGAAGAAGCCCTCCGCGCGCTGGACGACCGGTCGCGACCGGACGATGGTGCTGACCACGGTGATCCGCTGCGCAAGCTCGATGAGCTTCGCCAGCGTGCTGAGTCCGCTCTGGATGAGTTGCAGCAACGGATCGATACGTGGCACGAAGAGGCATTAGCGGCGAATCAGCGCAGATTCGACGAATTCAACCGATGGTTGAATTCGACTGTTTCGGAGTCGGATAACTCCGATGCAAGTGGTTCTGCGCTGCAGCCTGACCAGGCCGAAGCGGGTCCAGCGGATGGCCGGGAGTCCCCAGCGGGTCGGCAGGGTTCGGCATCGGTGGTGGATGAGGCGTCGCGAGCAGGGCGGCAAGACGGTTCCGTCTCGGGTCCAATCGGGGAGTCCCCAGCGGGTCGGCAGGGTTCGGCATCGGCGGTGGGCGATGAGTCGCGGGCGAGTCGGCCAGGTGATTCGGCCCCAGGGGTAGGAGAGTCGTCTGATCGGCGGCGGGCTTCGGTGCAGGAGGGACGAGAGGAGGCGAGCGAGCGGCCCGGTGGTGAGCCTGGGGACGTGCGGGTGTGGCCGCTCGCTGTGCCGGAGGAGGCGGGGCAGTCGGGTGCGCCGCAGGACGGTGGGGGATCACAGCATCCGCCGCAGGAGCCGCCGAGCCCAGGGCAACCGGAACCGGGCGAGCCTGGTTCGGGCGGTTGGCCGCAGGATGGGCCCTCGCGGGTGCACGAACCTGTCACGTCGGAATTGCGTGATGCGCTGCCCGGTTCGACCGCGCGGATCGCGCAGACCACGGCGGCCCGCCAGGCCATGGAACCCGGCGTCGCCGAAGGTGCCAGGCGGCTCGGAATCAACCCCGACGGTTTGAGCCCACACGAAATACAGCGTGCTGTAAACAATTTGGTGGATGCGGCGGAAGATCACGTTGCCGAGCTACACGATCGGGAACACGTCCCGAGCCATGAGATGGTGCAGTATTTTGCCGATCTTCGGGCCGCCGAACAACATGCCGCCGAGGTCAGGGATGCGGCCAGCGCGTATCAGGCCGAGCTGCGCCGCTACCTCCACGCGGTGGGGGAGGAGAACGTGGCCCGGCAGCGCGCCGCCGTGCTCGCGTCCCGTGACGTGCTGGCCGGGGAACAAGCGCATATGGTCGCCGAGGGCGTCGGAATCGCACCTGATGGGCAACGTGTGGTGGTCGCGTCGCCGTCGTCGGCACCCGAGCAGGTCATGCCCGCGGAGGTCCGCCGACAGCTGGCCGATCAGGGCGTCCAGGTCGACTACCTGCACGTCGTGGTCGACGAATCCGGAGTCATCACCGTCGCCCCGATCCGGCCGCCCGACGAAGGGACGGCACCCACTCGCCCCACCGGTCCACCCGAGACACCAGGTTCGGGTTCCGCAGCGGCGACGAAACATGGGGCTGCGCAGTCGGAGTCGACACACCAGGCATCGCCCGAGCAACCACGCGTCGATACAGATGGACCGATGCGATCCATGCCGGAAGGGCGGGGTGCGAATGCGGGTGGTTTGGATCCGACCCGATCTGTGCCAGAAACACGAGACGCCGATGCTTCGGAGCAGGATTCCGGAGTCACGCTCGACGGTGCACAGCGATCGGACGGTCTGACCTCCGAGGTCCGGGCCGAACTCGAGCGATTGCGCGCGGAACGGGCCGGGGCCGTTGCCCATCGCGAGGAACTGCGCGACCTGCGCCGAGTTCGCGCCGAAGGACTGCCAGTTGACATCGCGCAGGACCTGCGACCAGGTCTACCGCTGGAGACGACCCTCGAAGACCTGCGCAACCAGACCATGCTGGTCCATGAGCAGGCCGAGCGCCATGCGCGGATCGACGCACTAGAGCGCGCAGCCAACGAATTCAACCGCGCCGAGGCCGAAGTGGCTCGCCTCGATGAGGCGATCGCGACGCTCGAACTATCCGGAACACCGGAGGCCGTACACGCCACATTGGTGCGGGAACGTGCGGCCATGGCCGCCGAATGCGAGTTCTGGCGGGCCAAGCGCAATGACCGCGCCGAACGATTCGATATTCGCGATCCCGATCACGCACTGAATCAGGACAACCTGGAGCCGACCCTGCGGCGTCTCAGCGGCGATATCGTCGGCACCAGGGACATCGCCGGCACCGGCGACGAAACATCGAGGCCAGAGCCGGAATTGGTGGGCTCGGCCGAACGCACCCAGCGCGAGAACAACATCTTCAAGCTGCAAGACGCGGCCGAACGCTTCAACGAAGCCGATTCCGCACTCGCTGAATTGGATCGGCGCATTGCCGCGCTGGAAGGTGTGGATGTCATCGCACACCAGCCACTTTCGGAGGAGACACGCGCCGAGCTCGATCGGCTCGGTGCCGAACGCGCCACCGAAGTGCTCGCGCGTAAACCATGGCGCGGGATGTGCGATGACCTGGCCGACCGGCTCGGCGTGAACCGAGACGCATTGGGCCCCGGGGAAATCGACCAGACCCTACGAGATGCCGCGAACCGTCTCGAGCCGACCGAGGAGAACACCAGACAACTGCACCTGCTGCGCGAGGCCGCCGACCGAGTCAACCAGGCGGACAACAGAATCGGACGCATCCAGGATCAGATGGCCGAACTGGCCGGAGCCTGTCGCGACGTCTTCGCCGCGGAAGGTGCCAGGGCGATCACCGATCGCGTCGGCCTCGTCGAAGGCGAACATCCGCGGATCATTGTGGTAGCTCCGCGCGGCACGTTGGAGCATCCGCGCGCTGGTCACGACGCTGCACTCGCCGATGCGGTCCGACGCAATTCCGCAGTGGCACAGGCGATGACCCGACCCGAAACGCGGATCGAATATCGCGACATCATCGCCGAGCGCGAGATGCCGGTGCGCATCGGCGAACTCGCGCCACCGCGGCGCGACTATCTCACCGCGGGCTGGCGCGAGGGCGACCCCGGCTTGCACCTCACCCGATGGCAGGATGGCAATGGCGACTGGCATCCGGTCGATCCGACCCGCCCGGATTGGACGACCAACCGCCAAGGTGCCCGGGTGCCAAAGGCATTCGAGCCGCGCGTACTTCCGGAAGGCGTCAGCGGTTGGGCGGTCGATCCGTTCCAGTCGTCCATTGTCGACCCCTTCCTGGATCCGCCACACGGCGCGATCGATGAGGAACTGCTGCCGCGAATCCCCGGCATGGACCCACTCGATCCGGGTGTGCCCACCTTCGAACCGCCGATGGCGGGCGTGTTCTACAACACCATGCGCATCGTCCTCGAATCGGCGAAACTGTCCGGATTCACCTGGTACAGCGATAAGGACCATCCGGGTCGCATCAGTCCGGGATTCAAGGGGCATCCCTATTTCCGTCCGCGCGCGGCCGATGTGCAGCCGATGGCGCGGGAATGGGATCCACAGGATCGGGTGCCCGATCGCGGCGAGTTGTCGGAGGAATACAAACAGCGCCAACGCGATCAAGAAGCGGCGTGGGCGCGCGTGCAGGACTGGGCCGACACCGAATACCAGCGATTCCGCGCCGACGACAGCGATATCGACAGCATCGTCGAACACCTTGCTGCGCACCCGGAGGCCGAAGGTGCGGCGCGTGCCGTGCGGGCCGCGGAAATCGTCGATCAGATCGCCCGCAGACTCGACAGCTCCGGCGTCCTCGACCCGATCGCCGATGCGCTCGCCGGGCACCTGCGAAACGAACAGTCAGGTGACGCGAGACGATTGGTCGACGACCTTTGTGACCGGCTCGGCAACCTCGGTGCCGACCGCGCCGAATTGACCGGATTGGTTGCCGACCGACTCGACAACTCGACCCCCGCCTTTACCCATGCGGAGATCGAGCAGATCAAGAACCACCTCATGCGCGATCCGCATCTGGTGCACGACCCGAACGACGGCATCCTCCGTCGCCGATCGCTCGACGCCGTAGCCGATGTCGCCGAAGCCTGGAACCGCCTGATCGCGGGTAACCCACTGCCACAAGACATTCTGCTTCTACAAGACGCCCTCGCCGAATCGAACTACCTGCACCACAACCCGATCGCCGCCTGGCACGACGCCAACCAACACGCCATCCGCATCGGCTTCGACTGGAACGCCAACCGCCCACCCCGCACCGACTGGCGCACCAAAATCCCCTACGCCCCACCCCGAGTAGACCACCAACCGCACCTCCCCCCACCGTCGGCTCCGGACGCCCCCGTCGCCCTCCCCCCGACCCCAACCAACGAACTCCTGCAACCGGCACCGCCCGAAACCCCCGAACAGCCCTCACCTTCCGACCGCGCAGCGCAATCGCATACCACGGAAGTGCCTGAGATCAGCGAAGATTCGGTCCCGACACGGCCGTTGACCACAGACGGCCACTCGACCACCGACCCCGACCCGCAGCACGATCACGATCTGCCGGACACGGCCGGACCCGATCGCGCCGACTCGTCCGATGCCGCGGCCTACGGTGTTCGTGACGATGAATCGTCCGCACCCGAGTTGCCTCTGGTGCACGAAGATTCGGAGCCCACTGCGCCACAGGTCGTCGACGACCAGTCGGCCACCGACCCGGGTCTACGGCCCGGGCAGGATGTGCAATCTTCCGATGGGGCGACGCGTCCCGAGCAGGGAGGCGACGAGGAATCCTCTGAGGGGGCAATGCGTCCGGGATCGGAGAATGGCGAGGAGTCGTCTGCGGGGCAGGCGCGGGACGGGCGCACGGGTGAGAAGGAATCATCCGGCGGTGCCTCGCGTGGTCGCGTTGGAGATGGGGAGTCGGCCGGGGATAGCGGGGGGCGCGGTCGCAACGAGCGCGAGGGTGGGGCCCGATCGAACCGGGGTGGGCAGAAGCCTCCGGAGGGGCGGTCGGATTCGGGTGGTTCGGAGCCGCCGTCGCTGCCCGGCTCGATGCTGCGGTCCCATATTCCGCATCCACCCAGGCTGAACCACGAGTACGAGATGCCTGATCCGCCGAATAGGGCACCGTTCCATCCGACGTGGCCGCTGCCGAAGCAGCCGCCCGAACCCCCGAAGCCACCGCACCCACCGAAGCCTCCGCACCCACCGAAGCCTCCGCACACGCCGAAGCCTCCGCACACGCCGAAGCCTCCGTTGCCGCCGCATCAGCCGATGCCGCCAAAACCACCGGTACCCCCGAAGCCTCCGCTTCCGCCTACACCACCGGTGCCACCGACTCTTCCGGTGCCGCCGCCGACGCCGGTGCCTCGGTTCCCGCCGCCGACGCCGGAACCTCCGGTGCCCCCGACCACGTCTGTGCCGCCGCCGACTCCGCCGGAACCTGCGGTGCCGCCGCCGACGCCGGTGGCTCCGTTCCCGCCCACGACGCCGGAATCTCCGCTGCCCCCGACCACGTCAGTGCCTGCGTTCCCACCGACGACACCGGAACCTCCGTTCCCGCCGACCACGCTGGAACCTGCCGTGCCGCCAACCGCACCGGTACCTCCGTTCCCGCCGGAACCCCCAACATTTCCACCCCACGACCCAACGACACCTTCGCACGACCGGATGCACCCACCGTCCGCCGACAACCAGACGGATCCCCAGCCCCGCCCGGGTACCCCCATGCCCGCATCGCCAACCGACCAGCACCAACCTGGCGCGCCACGCTCCAGTTGGCCCGACGCAGCCCGTCAACCGATCAACCCCGTTGCTCCGCAACAAGACCCGACCGCACAAACATCATTCCCGCCGAGCGCACCCCCACCGATCGGCGCACCATCATCACCCGCCCGAAACCGCCAAGGCGCCAACGGCCACCGCAACCGCCCATCCCAGAATGGCAACAGCACAACTCTTTTCGTCCAACCCTTCTCTGGCTTCGGTGTCCCCGCACACTTCGATCCGGAAACCGGTGCACTCCAAGCCGTCGGCGGTGGAATCGGCCCACAACTCGGCGTATATGGCGATCTCGGTGACACGCCGGTCGTCTTCTATCGCGACTCCTCCGGCCTCGCCTTACGTATCGGCGACCACACCATCGACCTCGACAGCCCCGTCGTCGCCACCGAATGGGAACCCGTCGAGAACCGCCGAACCCGCTTCGCCGTCACAGCTTCCGGCACCATGGTCTGCCAACTCCTGTACCGCTCCCTCCCACCCGAACTCGACCTGGGCCGCCTGATCCACGACGTCTGCGCCACCCCCACCCGCCGCACCCAAATCTTCACCCGTTGACAAACGCGCATTCGATGGTGGCAGCCAATATTTGGGTCCGGGGTGTATTCGCGCAGGTGGGCCAGCTAATCCGCCTGCGGTACCGCACAATTGGGTACAGATGAAGGTCTGCCGAAGGAAGTCATGAATACGCGCAAGCTCTTGCTGGTGTCATTGGTGTCCGTGCCGCTGTTGACAGCCGGTTGCTCACACCAGAATTCGAAGTCGATCTCGCAGGCCGTGCCGCATCCGCCCGCCGCGCACGATGCCGCGCGGGTGCCGGCCGGTCCGGGCCCGTCGGGGACCTATACGGTGCAGCCCCAACCGGCCGAGGGCAGCTGCCATTTCGGCAAGTCCGCCAGCGGGCAGCCGCTTCCGGATCCGGCGTGCACTCCGGGCGCGACCAACCCCAAGGTCACCGCGGATACGTTGGGCAGCACCATCTGCGCGGGCGGCTACACCTCCTCGATCCGCCCGCCGGCCAACATCACCAACCGGGAGAAGGACGCCAACGCGAAGTCCTACGGCTACACCGGCCCGCTGCACGACGCCGAATACGACCACCTGGTCTCGCTGGAACTCGGCGGCGACCCCAATGATCCGCACAACCTGTGGGTGGAGCCGCCCTCCCCCGGCCACAAGCCCGGTGCCGGACCCAACAACCCGAAGGACACCGTCGAGAACCAGCTGCATTCGCTGATCTGCTCGGGCAAGGTGGCGCTGACCGATGCCCAGGACGCCATCGTCGCCGACTGGACCACCGCGCTGTCCACCGTCGGTCATCCCGACGGAAAGTGATGGTCAGCGCGCCGGCCCGCTAGGGGCGAACGGCGGTGACCAGGCTGATCAGACCGGACGGACCCTCGTTCGGGTCCGTGCTCAGCTCAGGCTGCCCTTGGGTACGCAGGTAGTCGCGCAGTCCGATGCGGTCGGCGGTCCAGTCGTGGTCGGTGAACCATTCGGCGGTGTCGGTGCGTGGATCGTTGTAGATCAGGCTGAACCACTCGGCGCGTTCGCGGTCGTTGTCGTCGGAGTGCGCTGCCATCGCCGCCACGGCCTCGGCCGGCAGCGGGTCCATCTGCTCGACGGCCACCCAGCTGCCCGGGGCGCTGAGCGAGTCGATGGTCTCGAACAGCCGATTCTGGGCTTCCGCGGGCAGGTAGATCAGCAGGCCCTCGGCCAGCCAGGCCGTCGGCGTCAGTGGATCGAAGCCGTGCTCGCGCAGGGGCACCGGCCAGTTCGCGCGCAGGTCCACCGGCACTTCGCGGCGGTCGGCGTGCGGCTGGTCGCCGTGGGCTGATAGTGCTTCGCGCTTGAACTCCAGCACCTGCGGACGGTCGAGTTCGAACAGCACGGTGCCCTCGGGCCAGGACAGCCGGTACGCGCGGGCATCCAGGCCTGCGGCCAGGATCACCACCTGCCGAACTCCGGCGGTCGTGGCGGCCCGGAAATAGTCGTCGAAATACTTGGTCCTGGCGAGCTGATGCTGCTGGAAATCCTGGCCGAATCCGGGTTGTGACAGCGGATGGTCCGGCAGTTCGCCGTCCAGCAACGCCGCCCACTCTTCGCCGGCGGCGCGCACGAAGACCTCTGCGAGCGGGTCGACAGCCAGCGCGCCGGGCCGCCGTCCGGCCAGGGCCCGGGCCGCGGCGACGAAGATCGCAGTCGAACCGACGCTGGTATTGATGTCCCAGCTATCTCCCTCGGTGCGCATGATCGCCAACGTACTCGCCGAACCTCGGGAAATCACGGCACCGGATTACTGCCTGCCGCGGAATGCAATCGGCACCCGTCCAACGCCCATAGCGACTGCTGAAGCTGTTTGCGCAGCTATTCCCTCAGGGATGGTTAAGCCGTGGACTTTCGTGAATCGCGTGTCGCGGCGCTGTGCCAGGATAGGGGCGGTAAATAGCTCGGGCACTGTGCGTGCGTTCCGATGCGCGGTGCGCGGATGAGGGAGATTGCGGCGACGTGACCACACCTGATGGCCAAGCACCCGGCGACAAGTCGAATGAAGAGTCGATCCCGGATCACGAGCAGCGCGCGGCGGCACTGGACGGCGATACGGAGTTCATGGCCGAGTTCATGAAGGCGTTCGAGGCAGCCGACGACAACCCCACCGACGACAACCCCACCGAGCAAGAGGATGCACCCGATATCGGCTTCACCCTCGACGAACCGGTAGACGGCGCCGAGCAGGCCAAACAGCTCATGCACCGGATCGCCCGCACGTTGGCGGCTGGTGGCCCATCGGGCTGGCGTCGCCTGGAGGCCGTGTTCGCGATGACCACGAGCACCGAAGTCGGGTTGGTGACCTTCGCCGATGACCAGCAGCGGGAGGCGCGGGTCCAGCCGGGCGATGATGTGCTCGAACTGGTTCGCGAACAGCGGCATCTGTCGGCTCAATTGAGCGACGGTCCCTGGTGGCGGCTGTTGATCGACTTGGCGAGTACCGGCGAGATCGAGGTCGACTACGACTACGGTGACGAGCCCTTCCCGGACGATCACCTATTCCTTCCCGAGGTCTATCTCGTGGATTTGCAGGCGTATCCGCGTGCGCGCCTGCCGGTTTGGCTCGCGGCCTATATCGGCCACGGTGACCGGCAGTCGCGTCCGGCCGCCGCCGCGGCCACACAGGCCAGGGTGGACCGGGAAACCGGTGTGCGTCCGGTGCCGTCCGAGCGGGACTTTCCGGCCTTTCCGGTGATGTCAGCCCGCTGGGCGGTTATCGCGGCCGCCTTCGTCGCCGCCGGATCACAATGGGGACCAAGGGTTTTGCCCGCGCTCGGCTGGTTCGAAGGTTCGAAACGCAGCGGGTCGACCCTGTATGCCTTGCCGGGTGGTCGCGCAGTGCTGTCCGGTGGTGTGTGGAACGCGCCTGAACTCGATGCCGTCTACAACGGCGGGACGTCGATGCCCGCACTGTATGCCGGTGCCCCGGAGTGGGTCGCTAATCCGGTGTTGAATCCGCGCGCGGCCAGTGGGTTGTTGTCGTTCTGCTATTGGTGGGACGGCGGTCGGTGGTATCGCGGGGAGTCGCCGACCGCGGACCGGCTCAGCGAAGCGGTGCCCGGCATCTGGACCTTCGATACGGTGGCCGGTGTAATCGCGGGCCTGGTCGCGGAGCAGCCGACCGATGGGCAGCGCGCGGCGGTGGCGAATCTGGTGTCGGCCGCGGAAATCGGTGTGGTAACACGGGATACGCTCGTCGAGGTCTTCGGCGACGACGGCACCTTCGATATCGACAGTGCCCTCTACCAACTCACGCTCGCCGGTGTGACGATCACCTTGCCGGAGCCGATCTCGCGGGAAGCCGCGATCGCCCAGGTCCGCCAGTTCATTCTGGATCAGAATATGGATACCACCGGCTATCCGCTGGAAAACCTGCGCGCGGACCGGATCAGCGTCGGCTGGATGGTGTACGTGCCGACCGAACCCGGCGAGATCTCGATCGGCCGCGCGATCTTCTATGTCGCGGATGACGGTGTGCTGGAAGAATCTTCGTCATCGGTGGCGCCGTCGGTCTATGCCGCGGAGTTCGAGCAGCGCTTCCAGCAGCGGCACGGTTCGGTGCAGAGCTAAGATCCGTCGGTGCGCCACCGATAGCCGAAACCGCGGATGGTGGTGATCAAACCGGGCCGGTCGAGTTTCGCGCGCAATCCGGCCATATGCACATCGAGCGCGCGCGATACCGAGGCCGACGAGTCGCCCCAGATGCGGTCCATCAGCTCCTGCCTGCTGACGGCGGTATCGGGTCGCTCCGCCAGGATCCGAACCAGCTGGAATTCCTTGTGGGTGAGCATGATCGGCACCCCGGCAACCTCGACCCGGCGAGCCATCAGGTCCACTAGAACATCTTGGGAGACAACCGCTTCCACGGGCGAGGTATGGATAACAGCGCGACGGGTGACCGTCTCCAGCCGTGCGACAAGCTCCGCGATGCGCGGCGGTTTCACCAGATAGTCGTCCGCGCCGGAACGCAGCGCGAGCACGACGGTGCGCTCACCGGCCCGGGCGGTGAGGACCAGCACGGGTACCGAACTGACCTCACGCAGCCGCCGCAATACCTCCAGCCCGTCCATGTCGGGTAGTCCGAGATCGAGGATCACCGCGTCGTAGTCGCGGTGCGTGCGTAGTAGGTCCGCACCGTGCCGCTTGCGGTCGACGAGGTAGCCCCGAGCGGTGAGCGCGGCCTGCAGCGCTTCACCGACTCCGTCATCGTCTTCCACCAGCACAAGCCGCACGCGCCGATCCTCGCAAAGCGAAGGTTCGACGCGCAGGAGTTTGCGGATAGCCATGCTCAGCTGGCCCTTTCGAGCGACCTGCAAGCAGTCGCCAGCGGTCGGCCATCTCGGCGTCGGCCGTCGCCTCCGCCTCGATCGCGGAGTTCTTGGAGGTCTCGCGCATGAAGTAGTAGATCGTCAACGAGATCGCGATACAGATCGCGACGTACCAGAAGTACAGCGATTCGTGATTCGCCTTCTTGAGCGCCAGCGCGATGGTCTCCGCGGTGCCGCCGAAGATGGCGACGGTCAGCGCGTACGGCAGGCCGACACCGAGCGCCCGAATCCGGGTCGGGAAGAGTTCAGCCTTCACGATGGCATTGATCGAGGTGTAGCCGGTGATGATCACCAGAGCCAGCATCATCAGCCCGAATGCGCCGATCGGATTGCGGGTATGTGCGAGCACGGTCATGATCGGCACGGTCAGCAAGGTACCGGCAATGCCGAAGAAGATGAGCAGTGTGCGTCGGCCGATGCGGTCGGACAGTGCCCCGGCCAGCGGCTGCAGCACCACGAAAGCCAGCAGCGCGATGAAATTGATCCAGGCCGCGGTCGGCTTGGAGATATGCGCGGTATTGATCATGAACTTCTGCATGTACGTCGTGTACGTATAGAAGGCGACAGTGCCGCCGAGGGTGAGGCCGCAAACGATCAGACATTCGCGCGGATATTGCAGCAATACTCGCAGCGATCCGCGCGCCGGACGATCGGATTCGGCCTGGAATTGTTCGGATTCGTCCATGCTGCGCCGCAACCACATGATCAGTAGCGCACCGCCCGCGCCGATCAGGAACGGAATGCGCCAGCCCCAGTTGTGCATCTGCGCGTCGCTGAGAATGTTCTGCAGCACGATCTGCACACCGAGCGCGACCAGCTGACCGGCAACCAGTGTGACGTACTGGAAGCTGGAGTAGAACCCGCGCTTACCCGGCGAGGCCACCTCGGACAAATACGTTGCGCTGGTAGCGTATTCGCCGCCGAGCGAGAGTCCCTGCAGCAGGCGCGCAAGCACCAGCAGCACCGGTGCGGCCAGGCCGATCGTCTGGTATCCGGGCGTGGCCGCGATCAGCAGCGAACCCGCGGCCATCACGGTCACCGAGAGGGTCAGCGCGGCGCGGCGCCCGAAGCGGTCGGCGTAGCGGCCGAGCATCCAACCGCCGATCGGGCGCATCAGGAAGCCCACCGCGAAGACGGCGGCCGAATTGAGTAGCTGTGCGGTGGAATCGCCCTTGGGGAAGAAGCTGTGCGCGAAGTACACGCTGAATGCCGCGTAGACATACCAGTCGTACCACTCGGCGAGATTGCCGAGCGAGCCACGCAGCACGTTGGCGATGACCCTACGCTCGCCCGTGTGTTGTGTCGTAGTCATTGTGAATCTCCTTCTGGCACCGCACCTACCGCCGCAAAGGCGACTGTGAGCCCAGTCACAGCACATTGCCAGGGGTCCGCCGATGTTCTAACGGTCCCTTAGGAAAAAGTCGGAGCCGAATTCTGTGCTCGATAATTCGGCGGTCACAGTCGCAGATGCCCTGGTCGGAGGCGGGTTCGAATTCTTAACAATCCCTTTAGCTAGTCACCATCGGTAAGGGGATACCGGGGCCGATCCGCGTGCAACTATCGGAAAAGACACCGATGGTGCGCACACGAAACAACAGCACCTGACCGGTGAATCGATTGTGTTGGAACAGGAACGAGAGCAATGACTCGAGCATCGCGTAGCGATTCCGTGCGGGGTGGCGGTCGGGCGACGGGTGGGCGCGACGGACAGATCGGCGGCACGGGGACCGTCGCCGACCACGCCCAGTACGCCGACACGCTGGTTTCGCGCATCGCGAGCGAGTTGGGGGAACTCGGACCACGCGGTTGGCAGCGTCTGAACGCGGTATTCGCGCTGACGGTGAGCGTCGAGTCGGCGCGAGTCGAATTCACCGGCGAGTATCGGCCGGTACGCCTGGAAGTCCCGGAACCGGTGCTCGCATTGGTGCGGCAGTATCGCGGCGAGGTCGCAGCGGCCGGTACCGAGCCATGGTGGCGACTGTTGTTGCAGGCCAACGCATATGGTGACATCGAAGTCGACTACGACTACGGCGACGAGCCGTTCCCGGCCGACCAACTCTTCCGCCCGGAGGCGTATCGCGCCGATGTGGCGGCGTATCCGCGGCCGCGACTGCCGGTGTGGTTGGCGGCCTACATGAGTCATCGCGACCGACAGTCTCGCCGCCCGCGCCGTGCCGTGGCCGCCGCGCTCGTCGACCGGGCGCACGGGGTGACCGCGCGCCCGGTGGATCCGGAACTGCCGTCGTTCCCCCAGTTGTGGGCCCGATGGGCGATGATTTCGGCGGCGCACGTTGCCGTCTCGTCCGACCGCGGACCGCGCGTCGTGCCGTCGAACGGCTGGTTCGAGAGCGGCGGGAACGGCAGCAGCGGCTCCACGCTGTACGCCCTGCCGGGCGGCCGAGCCGTGCTTTCGGGCGGAGTTTGGGACGCACCGGCTTTGAACGCGGCCTATAACGGCGGCGTCGGTCTGCCGAATCTTTATGCGGCAGCCCCGGATTGGGTGACCAATGCGGTGCTGAGTCCGCGCGCGGCCGTCGGCTTGCTCTCGTTCTGCTTCTGGTGGGACGGCCAGCGGTGGTACTGCGGGGAGTCGCCTTCGGTGCAGCAGTGCGGTGTGGCGATGCCGGAAATCTGGGAGTCGCACACCGTGATCGAGACGGTGGCCCGGTTAGTGTCGGGGGATCCGGGCACCCGAACACGAACCGCGGTGGCGCACTTGCTGTCTGCCGCAGAGTGCGGTGTGGTCACTCGAGAGCTATTGGTGGACACCTTCGGTCGCGATGCCGATCTCGAAGCCGCGATTCGTCAGCTGTCCGCAGCCGGATTGTTTGCGCCGCAACCGAATCGAGTCCATACCGGAATTTCGCAACCCGAGCCGGTTACCGGAAGTATGCCGGAATTTCACCTTTTGGACGACAGGCGTCCATGCGATGCTCGAGTTGCGCTATAGCCCGAGGTCAGAGGAGGGTTCGAGATGAGTGAGGGCTTCCGGGCGACACCGTCCGGGTTGCACAAACCGTCGGCGGACCTGGCCGAGGTCGGCGGCAAAATCCAGGCGATCGTCTCCCGGCTGAATGCGGAGAACGCCCGGAATGGGGCAGTTGGGGGACCAACGGTCGCGGACCCGAATTCGCCGGTGGCGAAAATGGTTACCAGGCATCGCATGACAACCTGCTCAGCATATTGAACGTGCAAATCGAGACGCTGCAGAGCTATTCGCAAGGCGTCACCGACGCAGGGGTGGCGCTCACCGGCACCGATCAAGCGGGTCGCGACGATTTCGAGAGCATCTGACGCCACCGACGTCGAAGTCCGAGCTGGTTGTAGGGGTACCGGGGTGAGCTAGGAGGGATTCGATGGCGGACGACATTTCGATCGGACAATTCACCGATCTCATGGAGATGATGTGGGCGGGGGTCGAATCCATTGCGCGCGCAGGAGAAACAGGCTCTGCTCACGGCCACCGGATATTCGGCGGGCAAACGCGTCGCGGTGGTCGTCAACGCCAAAAATGTGGTCATTCAGACCCGATTCGCCGATGACGTAACGGATTTGACCTATACCGAACTGGCTCGGCGAGCAACTGCCCGACTGGCCCGCCGACAAGATCGACGATGCGGGACTCGAACTCGCCGACCTGGTCGAGCGGGAGTTGGAAAGCCCGGCGGGTGAAGTCCGGATTGTGCTGGCAGAGAACGGGATTCCGGGCGATCGCGAGCTGCACGCGACCGTCGGTGATTCGAGCTTCACGCTGACCGAATCGAACCGCATGCCGACTTGGCTCGCTGACGCAATCGAGCCGATACGCCGTGTGCGCGTACATGTTCCGGGTGAGGTAGCGATCGTGGTCGAGTCGCGCAAGATCCCGCAACCCGCCGGGCACTGGCCGCGTTCGACCACCTGAATTCGCCCCCGGAGGTGGCACAGGACAATATCGACCACGGCCTGCGCCATCGCGCCCGGATCAACCGCGGCCGACTGCATGGCTTCCGAACCAATGTCGTAGGTGAATTCGTCGAATGCCGATTCGGCGACGAAAGAGTCGAACTCACCGTCTACCCGCTGTGGGATCAGGATTTTCGGACCGGATTGCGCGAACTGGAACGGACCGGGCAGCAGGAGCGGACGGTCCCGATCGAGGCGTTGGCCGACCTCATCGCAACGGACCTGCGTGAACGACATGGGAGCTGGTTCGAGACGCGAGCCGATCCGCTGGAGGTCGGCACCCACAGACGCGGCCTCGGGCTGCTGGAGGAGACGGCTACCGTCCGGGGCGTCGATGTGCGACGGGACGGCAAGTGCGTCTGGTTCGAAGTCGAGAAACCACCGGACGAACCCGCCACGGAACCCGAACTCGGTGAAACCCACAAGCCGGATCCGACAGGCCCCGTCGGTGACGGTTCCACCGACTACGGCGTCCCAGGACAACCGGAGAGCTCATGAGCACCAGCATGATTCACGACGAGGTCACCGAGCGTTCACGCAGCTCATGGGATGATCGGTGTCATATGTGCGCGGATGAGGGGCGACGCGAGGGGGCGCACACCGCGCGTCGACGCAGCGCCGAGCAGGACAGGAGTTGACCAATGGCGCCGACAGATGACAAGCCCAATCCGTGGCAGCTCTCCGGGGACGATATCGGCAAGGATTCACAGAATCTGACGGTCAAGCAGAAGAGTCTGCAAACCCTGGCCAAGTACGCGATCGATCTGTATGACGTCTTCGACACCATCGAGGGTTGGACCCACTTCGCCGAGAAGGTCGATGGATTCGGGAATCTCCCCTCCGGCATCGCGCTGCAGGGAAAGTTCCAGCGCGCGGGCCGCGATCTGAACGACAGGGTCAAGAGCCACAAGACCATTCTCAAAGACCTGGCACAGCAGTTCATTACCGCGGGCAAGCTGTACACCGCCGCCGAGGAGGCCAATACCTCCGGATTCGATCGGCTCAGGAATGCCCGCTCCGCCGAACGCCACGGAAGTTGGAGTCTGCCCGCCGACGGCACCACCAAGATCCCGGATTGGGGCGGGAAGACCGGCCGAACCGATAAATACGGCGGACCACCGGCCGACCTGAAGCAATACGCCAACGAGAAGGACGGCCGCGATACCGAACCGGTTCGTCCGGAGCCGGCGAGTGTCCTGGACTACCCGACCGCCTACTCATGGCATCAATCGTTGATCAACGGGATGGGGCACACCTCCGACGCCTCCGGCGTCTGGAGCGATATGGCCGAGCATGTGACGGGACCGGCCGCGAATCTGGGCAACCAGATGACTGCGATGCAGACCTCGGATGATTGGAACAGTGACGCCGCCGTGAAGGCGGGTGGCGCAGTCCAGGCTTATGTGTCCGGTGTGCAGAACATGGTCGAGGGCATGCGCACGGTCGCCAGCAACCTGCTGAACACCTCGGGCTGGCTGTGGGCGGTGCAGGCGAATACCCCCAATATCCCGCCGGACACGGTCGGCACCCAGTACGCGCGTGATGAAGTCGACAAGGCCAAGCGGATCTTCAACGACTGGTACGTACCCGGACTCGCGGCATCGAGCAATGCGATTCCGCTCATGGTTCAGCCGGTGAGCCCGGTGGTGCAGCCGACCGCGCCGACGCCGTCGCCCAACCAGACCCAGCAGACCGGACCCGGTGGTGGCACCGGCGGGACCGGCAGCGGAAAAGGTGGGACCTCGGCCGCCCAATCAAAGGAAGCTCAGCAGGCGCTCGCCGATCAGCGCAGGGCGACCCAGCAGGCCCAAAAGACCGCGGCCGAGCAACGCCAGCAGGCCGAACAGCAGCGTCAGCAGGCCGAGCAGCAGCGTCAGCAGGCCGAGCGCGAGGCCGCGCAGCGCGAGGCCGCACAGCAACAGGCGGCCCAACAAGCCGCGCAGCAAGCGGCCCAACAAGCCAGTCAGTCCGCGCAGCAGGGCATGGATGGCGTGAAGCAGGCAATGGACCAGGCCGCACAGGCGGCGGCCCAACAAGCGCAGGCCGCGGCGGCCAAGGATATGCAGTCGGCAGGCCTCGCCGGCCTGCCTTCCGCGCTCTCGGCGTTGGGTAAGGACGCGCTCAAGGCAGGCGGCGGTAGCGGCGCAGGCAAGGGTAGTGGCGCAGGCGGTGCGGGTAGCGGCGCGGGAGCGAATCTTTCACCCAATAGCCTGCAGAATTCGAAGCTTTTTCCGCGGGCGGCGGCTGCCGAGATGGCCGGGGCCGCGACGGCGAGCCGCGCGGGCATCGCGAGCACCGGCCAGCCGGGTTCGCCCGGTGGTATGGGACCCGCGGGCCACGGTGCCGGTGGTCAGAACAAGGAACATAAGCGGGCCGCGTATCTGGATTCGGTCGAGCACATCGAAGAGGCGCTCGGCGACGCGCCGGTCGTCGTCAAACCCATTGTCGAGCAATGAATCGCACCTGGAAGTTCACCGACCTGGAATTCATCGTCCAGTGGGAGGCGTTGAAGCAGGACTACCTGCCGGAACCATTCGTGTACACCTGTCGCACCTGGGTGAACGAGGATTATGTCCGGGAACAACAGGATGCGCTGGTGCGGCTGCGGCACTCCGGAGATCGGTCGTTCGACGATGTGCTGGATGTGCTGGCCTTCCCTGACCTGCGCATCGTCGCGGAAGGCTACGACCCGGCGGAGCCGTGGAAGCCGGACGTGCCGGTTCGGCTGCACGGTGTTCGCCGGGGGGACCGCGGCTATGTCTTCTCCGAGCTGCCCGGCGAAACATACTGGCATTCCGGTGGTTTCACGGTTGCCGAATGCGATGCGGTCGATCTCGCCGGTGCGATCGTGCGAGCGCTGCCGGAGGTCGAGTCGGGACGCCGCGCCACCGCGGTGCTGTCTACCCAGGACGCGGGCGACGGCCTGGATTACTCGCTCGGCCGATCGGTCGTGCACGATTCCTTCGACGATTCGATCGCCGATCGCTCCGCGGAATTCTTGGCACTACCGACATCCTGTTCCGGGACGATCGATGTGATCCAGGGGATGTCGCGTTTCGGCCCACGCGGGATCACTCGACATCGGCTGCAGTGGCGCGACATTCGCGACGACGGTCGCTATGCGATCGACGATCGGAATCCTCCGGTGGCGCGTGCCATCGATGCGAAACACCTCACCGCGATGATCAATTCGCGAGTCGCCGAGGTGGTCCGTGCGATCAAGGACGAGCGAGTCTGAAAGGTGGCCGCCATGGACGAAACACAACCGGGAATTCCCGAATGGACCGCGACCTCGCGCAGCGGCGCGATCGCGGTGCGCACCACGGAACAGGGTCTGCCACTAGGTATTTCGGTCGAGCCCGCCGAGTTGAAGGGCGATCCGCAAGCATTGGCGGCCGAGGTGTTGCGATTGTGCAGGCAGGCGGCCAATCGGGCCGGAATGGCGCGTCGGGCGGAGTTGGCGGCGGCGGGCGTGCCGGCGGAGATGTTGGCGCTGACCGGGTTGCCGACTGCCGAAGATGTTGCGCGCCAGGAATTAGCCGAGGAGCAGGAGTACGAGACCGAGCCGGACAGTTGGTTGCGCCAGGTGTAGTCCCGTTGTCCGAGAGGAGTTTTCATCGTGTACGAGACCATGGACGAACTGATGGCCAGCGTGCAGCGGCGGCTGTATCGGATCCGGGATCTGACCGACGATATGGCCGGGGTGCGCGGCCGCGAGACCGCGCAGGACGGTTCGGTCACGGTGGAGGTCGACGGCAACGGTACGTTGCTGGATCTGCGGTTCTCCCAAGCAGTTTCGCGGATGTCGCCAACGGAATTCGAGTCGACCCTGGTGGCGACCGCGGCCGCCGCGGTGCGGCAGGCATTCGAGCGACGTAGCGAATTGGTCACTGCCTTCAATGAGGAAGTTGCCGAGTAGACACCCGACGTTCACGCTGTCCCCGTAGAACTTTTGTCAAGAACCTTGAGTTTGTGCAAATTTGCTTTCGGGTTTTGCAGTTCGATTGACAGGTTCTATGAAGAGTCGGTCAATTCCATTACGGGATGGGGGATCACGATGAGCGAACTCATAGCAACGCCTGATGCGATTCGGGCGTATGGGGACGCTGCAGTGGCCATGGCGACCGGTGTCGCGACGGCAGGTGCGTTCGACCAGGTGGCAACGGTGGCGGCGGCCGCGCCGGTATTCGGCTTGATCGGCCAGGACTTTCTGATGGCCTTCGCCTACGCGCAGTCCAATCACGTGAGTTCGATGTTCGAATTGGCCGGTGTGCACGCGGGTACCGCGCTGACCGCGCACCAGGGGGCCGCCGCCTACGAGGCAGCGGAGGCGGCATCCGGCACCGAATTCGGCGCCGCCGGCGTTTAGCAATGACTGCGCCGCTCGACCCGTCGATCGTGGATCTGCTGCGCGGCAGTGCGCTTGCGCCGCTGATCGATCGACCGGTCAACGACATCCTGAACGATATGGGCCTCGGCCCACTTCCTGAAATCTCCGGGCTGCCACCGCTGCCCGAACTGCCGCCGCTGCCGGTCATCGATCTGGCCGCACTGGCCAGGCCGCTCACCGATATGGCGAGCGGCTTCGGCACCGGAAATCTCGGCGCGCCCGCGGGCGGCGGTCCCGATCCGACCAAGGTGCTCTCCGATACCGCGCAGGCCGCGCAGACCGCGATTCAACTCGGGACGCAAGCGCTGCAGACCGTGATGTCGCTGTGGCAGGGCTTGGCCGCGATGCAGGCGGCGAACAAGTCCGGACAAGCTGCGGAAAACGGCGCCGAGCTGGCCACGCAGAGCGCGCAGGAGAAGGCGTCGCTCGCCGGCGGCGCGACCTCGGTGGCGACTGGCGGCGCGCTGATGGCCTCGGTCATCGCCAAGTACATGGCCACCGTGGCCGCGGCGACGCCGTGGCTGGCAACCGGTGGTGGACAAGCATTTATCGCGGCGGCGACGGTGGAGGCGATCACCGAGGGCATCGCGGTGGTGACCAAGACGCGGGTCGAAATGACGGCGCATTCGGCGAATATGACCGCGGTGGGCAAGAAGGTCAAGGTCACCAACGCGCCCAAGGGCGTCGATTCGATGCAGCAGGTGATGCAGCTGCTCAACCCGCTGATGACCATGGCGCAGACCGGCGCGCAGACGCTCACCCAGGTCGCGACGCAGAACGCGACGCAGGCTCAGAAACGTCAGGCCGACGCCATCGCTGAGGAACAGCAGGACCGCGAGGCCACGCAGAAGGCCGAGCACGACGCCACGGGTGGTGGCGCAGGCGGCGGTGATCCCGCTATCGGCGGCATCGGCGCGGCTCCGATATCGACACCATTGAGCCCGTGGAGCGGACCGCGCACCGCCGGACTCACCGGTATGCCGGGCTTCAATGCCGGCGGGACCGGTTCCGCGGCAGCCGAACCCGCGGCCGCGGTGCGTGGCGCCACCGGCGCGCCGGGCAACCCGGGCGTGATGCCCTACGGTGCGGCGGGCGCGGCAGGTGCGCGCGGGGCGGGGGATGCGGGCGGCGATATGCCCAGCTTCCTGGTCAATGCCGAACACGGTGAAGCGGTCGTCGGACCGATCGAGGGGGTCTCGCTGCCGGTGGTCGGCGCGGCCGAACAGATCTCGGAGCCACCACCGGATAAGGAACTCACCCTATAAGGGTTTCGTCATTCAGGAGGTTGCGATGGCAAGCGGCGGTGCAGATTTCGATGGAGTCATGTTCGATCCGGCGGCGGCCCGGGATGCGGCCGCCCGGCTCGACGGACTCGCTGCCCGACTGGAAGCGGAACTGCGCGAGGGCTCGCCCGCATTGACGGTGCCGCCGGCCGCTGCCGACGAGGTTTCGGGGCGAGCGGCGCAGACGATGAACGATGTCGCAGCCTCCTACGGGCAGAGCGCGACCGCCGGAATCGTGGAATTGCGCAAACTGGCAGCGACCTTGCGCGCGCAGGCAGCGCAGTTCGGTCGCGCCGAAAACGACAATGTCGCCGACTTCGGCGTCCCCGGCGCCGCCTGAGCCCACAGCGAATACGACACGGAGTCAACATGATCGAACCACCGCAGCCCGGTTTCACCGGTGTGGTCTGGGGCGCGCGCGAGCCGGATCGGCTGGCGCGTGAACTGTCCACCGGTCCCGGCGCGATACCGATGGCCGAGGCCGGTGCCGCGTGGACCCGGCTGGCCGCCGGATTCGGTGCGGCGGTCGCCGAATACGAACTGATCGTCACCTCGATGCGCGGTGCGTGGCAATCCAACACGAGCGGCCCGGTGCTGGACCGGATTTCGCGGCTGCGCGATTGGCTCGCCGATGCCGCGACGGCCGCGGGCAACAACGCGGTACGCGCCGAAACGCAAGCCACCGCTTACGAATTGGCACGGATGACAATGCCGCATACCACCGAGATCCAGGCCATCCAGACAGTGCAGCGGATGCTCGAATCGATCGGCGGCGCGCTCGGCGCACCGATCAAGGCAGTGGCTGCCCAGGCCGATACCGACGCGGATATGGCGAAGGCGGCGGCCGCGCGGGTGATGCAGACTTATGAGGCCGCGACCGAACCGCTCGCGACACCGTGGATTCAGCAGGAGCCACCGGCGATCGCCTCGCCGGCGGCGCTGGCGGCCGAGAAGACGAGCGCCCCGGTGACGGCAGCGACATCAGCCCTGTCTGCCCTGCCCGCGATCACGCCGGGCATGTTCATGCGGGGCGGAATCGGTGCGGCGCCGACGTCCGCGAAGTTGCAGCCGTATCGGGCGCCGGTCTTCACCGAAGCGCCCACGCCGGTGGAAGTGACTACACCACAACCGGTTCCGACATCCTCCGCGAGTTCCGGTGCGCTGCCGATGGTTCCCGGCGCGATGACGGCAGGAGCCGGTGCCGAGGAAGAGGAATACGCCCCGCGCGCGGCCGCCGTGACCGGCGATGCCATCGGCGCCGATCTCGGCATCGCCGCCGCTCCGGCGGTACTGGGTGCTCCGGTGGTACTGGGTGCTCCGGAAGCGCCCACGGCCACCAGTCGGACGGCATCGGGAGGTGCCGAATGACGACCATGACCAACGATGGTCTGCTCGCGGTCGCCGAGCGGCTCGGCGTCCAGACCTTGCCGCTGGTGCTTTCGGTTGGTCCGCAACAGGATTCATACGATGCATGGGTCGATTCCCAGCAGCGCGCGGTGACCGAGCTGGTCGGCGCGGGCGTGCTCGACGCCGATGGCGATGTCGACTCCGAACTGGCCGACGCCATGTTCACGCTGGCCCAACCTGATCGCGAGCTGGTCGCACGGATCTATGCGACCGCGCCCGACGGGACACCCGCGGTGACCCGAATCTGCCTGGCCCGTCGGGGCGAAAAGCATGCCATCGCGGTGCGCACCGGCGACAGCTTCGACGTGCGGACCGTCTGGGCGGACGGATCGGGCGAGGCGCTGGTGCGTCCGCTGCTCGATGCGCTCGGACCCGCAACGCCCGCGGAGGTGGTCAATTTCAGCGCGCTGTCGACCGAATTGAGCCAGCGGCTCACCGCTAGCGACTGCTTGCAGGTCGCTCGAAACAACAATGCGGCGCGAACCTCCGAGGACTACGCGGACGCCGTATATGCCCTGGGTGTCGCCGATCGCGATGCCACCGCATACGGGCTGGCCTTCGCCTCCTGCCACGCCTTCGCCGAGATCGTGGCCTACGCCCATCTCGACGGTACGACCACCCGGCCGCCCGGTGCGGTCGCGGTCTATGACACCGGACGCGGTCGCATTGTGGCCGCGCCCGGGATTGCTGCGGATCAGCAGGTCTGGTCCACGGTGACACCGGGCACCGATCACCGTATCGCGCAGGCGATTTCGGCATTGATCGAATCATTGCCCGGGGGAAGGTGGCTTCCGCAGTAAACCTTCCGGCGATGTCACCCGACATCGTTTCCGGGCATTGGAATCACAACACGAGAGGGTGTCCACGATGAGTGGTGAAGGTGTACACGTAGACGAGGCAACCGCGAAGAAGGCCGAGGAGTTCATGGCCGCCGCGGTCGACAACATGCAGCGCACGCTGAAGAAGATCGATGACGAGGTCGCCGCGGCGACCCACTGGGAAGGCGATGCGAAGGCGGCGTTCGTCGCCGCCTCGACCAACTGGGCCCAGCACTCCCAGGAGTTGCACAAGAAGCTCAACGCCATTACCGAGCAGGTCGGTCACGGCACCCAGCAGTACATCCAGATGGAGCAGGCGAACCGCGAGGGTTTCGAGCACATCAGCCTGTAATCGCCTGGGCCGACACACTATTCAGTCTTCGATTCGGAGGTAATCACCATGACTATGGCATACGCCAAGGGCCCGATGATGGCTCTGTTCAACGATCTGGTCACCCTGCACGGCGACCTGATCAAATACGGCAGCGATATGGAGGACGCGGGCGGCGTGCTCAAGGTGGCGTGGGAGGGCAACGTGGCCCACGCCAGCTTCAAGCAGGTCTACGACGCCTGGCACTCCGAGTACGGTGACACGCTCACCTCACTCGACAATGTCGCCGCGGCGGTGGAGAACTCGCTGCACCGCGCGCTCGGCACCGACAGCAAGATCGGTGACGGCTTCGGGGCCTGAACCTCACCGTAGCGATCGCTTGCGGGTCGCTCGAAAAGGCGCAGCACGGCCGGTCGGTAGCGTTACGTTTCCGGACCGGCCGTGTTCGTTCGATTACCTTGCTGCGGCGAGGGATTCGCCGATGTACCACATCTCGTCCGGGGTGGTGACCATATTGACCGTCGCGCTGGCCGTCGAGGTCCGCACCGTGATCAGGTTGGGAGCCGAAATATCCTGCACCAGAACGATATCGGCATCGAACTGCGCATCGGGCTGCTCGGGCGCGCGGACGTGCACGATGGTCGCGCCACCGGTCAGCGCGGTGGGTGCGATGCCGTCGAAGACCACCACGGTCGCGGTGGGAATGGGCCCGCCGGGTTGCGGTGGTGCGAGGTGATGCCCAGCACCGGCGAACCGCGGAGCCAGCGAGAGCGAATGCGGCGCATCGACATTGGCGACCATGGACTGCCAGGCCTCGGGCCGGTCGGTGTGCACGATGGTGTGCGCACCGAGGGCGATGGCCCGCAGGATGACCTGCTGGGCCAGATCCAATCGACCGATCACCTCGAGATGTCTGGTGCCGTCACCGATCAGTGGTACCGCGATGCCCTGACCGGCATTGTCGGCACCGATCAGCTGGCCGCAACCGGCGGTGGGCACGACGATTCCGTCCAGCGCGGCGAGCGGGCCGCGGTAATCACCCGCGTGGTCGCCATCGCGACGAGCGGTGCGGGCGGGCAGACAGTCCAGCAGCGCGCGGAACTGCTCACCCGGCAGCGTGCGCAAACCGGGCACCGGCGGCTCGATCGGTTCGGACGCGGTATCGAAGCGGACCAGCGCGCCCAACCTGATCGGCGGGGAATCGGTTTCGCGCCCATCGCCGGGCCGCTGCGCACCGGGCCGCAGGCGCACGGTGACTGTGGTGGTCAGGCTGGGCGTGGCCCAGATATCGGCGAAACCGGGCGAGCCGACCAGTTCCGGGCCGATCTCATAGCTGGTCAGGTACAAGCCATGGTGTACCAGCGATTTCGGGGTTTCGACGAATCCGTCCAGTGGTATGCCGCGGGTGAGTTGGCGCACCGCGCTGTTCATCTCGCCCGCGGTCAGCACCGATACCGAGATGTCACGGGCGGCGAGTCGATTGGCCACCCTTCGGGTCGCGATGATCGCGGTCCGCAGCGCACCCGCGCCGCCACCGCCGCGGTTGTCGACGGCCTCGGCGTTCGCGAGCGGATCCAGTCGCAGCACCAACCAGACCGTGCGATGCGCGATGGCGGGCAGCGGGCCGAGGATGCGGTCGTAGAGCTGTGCGACCGGACCGCCGCCCGCGGTCCGCGCGCCGGTGCTGATCACATCGATCGAGGTCAGGTTGATATCGAATTGGCTGAGGCAGCGGCCGATTTCGGTGAGCGGAAGCACCTGGTCGGTGGACAGCGAACCGCGACGCAGCAATGTCAGCGCATCCGGTGGCGGATCGATGCGCAACATGGTCAGCAACAGATTGCCGTCCCAGCGCACGCCGTAACTGCCGCCCTCCGGCAGCGGCACATCGAAGGCGGCTTGGCCGGTATCGGCGGGGCCGGGCCGGGTCCGCCGCCAGCGAAAGGCGATCGCGCGCGAGAGAATGCCGACGATATTGCGTGGCTCGCGCCGACGCACCGGTACCGCGCCGGCAATGAGAACGGCCGCGGCGACCGCGATCACGGCGACCGTCGGCGCATGCAGCGCCGTCGCGATCCAGGCCGCGATCGCGGCAATCAGCGCGAGCGGAATCGTGAGTCGCAAAGGCATTTGACGCAGCAGCCAGAATTCCGGATCACGTAACGTTGTGTGCGTAGCGTTCACGGAGTTTTCGTTTCCGGTTAATTCACGCGCGTTCGCTCCGGAGTCGGTATCGCGTTTGTTCACAGCCCCGTCCCCGATAATCAGACCAGTATTGCGATAACAGTACCGCGCAACACGCGTGCGCGCCGTGGCCTTTTCGCGCGACCTGCAAGCAGTCGCTACGGATGGAGTTGGTTTGCTCGATTGTCGCTGAATTGACACCGCGGCACCGAACGATACTGTAATTACCCTGTTCCCCCCGTAGTTCGATGGAGACCATGTGCCGGCTCAGCTGACCACCAAGGCCCAGGTCAACGGCTACCGCTTTCTGCTGCGCCGACTCGATCACGCACTGGTCCGCCGCGATGTGCGGATGCTGCACGACCCCATGCGATCTCAGCTGCGTTCGATGCTCGTCGGTGCCACCCTCGGCCTGCTCATGGTGGCCGGCGCGGCCATCCTGGCCTTCCTGCGTCCGCAGGGCGCGATCGGCGACGCGAATATCGTGATCGGCAAGGACAGCGGCGCGCTATATGTGGTGGTGGCCGAATCCGAGGACAAGAAGGACGACAAACGCCTGCATCCGGTGCTCAACCTGGCCTCGGCCCGGCTGATCAGCGGCAGCAACGAATCGCCCAAATCGGTGAAGGATGCCAAGCTTTCGTCGATGCCGCGCGGTCCGATGCTCGGAATCCCGGGTGCGCCCGCGGCACTGCCGGGTTCGACGCAGGGCGGCCGCTCGGACTGGTCGCTGTGCGAAACGGTGCAGCTTTCGATCACGGGCAGCGCGGCCGCGGCGACCGGTGTGGAAACCGCGGTCTTCGCGGGTAAACCCCAACTCGACGAACGCATTCGGACTCTGGGTCCGTCGGATGCGCTGCTTGTGCGACGCGCCGATAAGACCTATCTGATCTATGACGGTAAGCGCGCGGAGGTCGACCTCGGCAACTCGGTACTGGCACGTGCGCTGAACCTGGCCGCGCACAAGCCACGACCGGTCGGCACCGGCCTGCTGGATGCCGCCGTCGCGGTTCCGCCGCTGGCCGTGCCGGATATGCCGAAGGCCGGACAGCCCGGTCCGGCAAAGCTTTCCGATGTGCCGATCGGCGGAGTCATCGCGGTCGGCGGCACCGGTCGCACCGATCAGTCCCAGCTGTATGTGGTGCTCGCCGACGGTGTGCAGCCGGTCACCGATTTCGCCGCGCAGGTCATCCGCACCGCGAATTCCCAGGGCATGCGCGAGATCAAGGCCGAACCGCCGGATGTGCTGACCAATATGCCGGTACTACACCAGCTTGCGCTCGACCACTTCCCGGTCAACACCCCGAAGATAGTTTCCGCCGAGGACGCCCCGGTCACCTGTCTGAGCTGGGCAAAGGGGCCCGAATCCGGCGACGATGCGGCCGAAAGCCCCACCGACCGCGCCGCGATCGCCCTGCTCGCGGGCAACCGTGTGCCACTGCCCAGCTCGGCTGAGCCGGTGAGCCTTGCCACCTCCGACGGCACCGGCGATCGGGTCGATTCCGCCTATATCCCACCGGCTTCGGGGGAGTTCGTGCAGGTGACCGGAACGGAGCCGGGCAGTTTGCGCCGCGGTGGCCTGTTCTATGTGGCGGACAACGGAATCCGCTACGGCATCCCGGATATTGCCACCGCCCAGGTGCTCGGACTCGGCGGCGAACCGCGCCTGGCCCCCTGGTCGATCATCGGTCAGCTGGTGCCCGGACCGACACTGTCGAAGAACGATGCGCTGGTCGAGCACGATATCTTGCCTGTCGGAAACTGAAGTCTTCAGACTCCGAGCGAAGCCAGCACACTGCCGAGCGCGGCCTGCATATCCGGCGCTTCGATGCGCATGAGCACCGTCTCGTCCACCGCGCTCAGATCCAGCGACTCGTCATTGGCCAGGCGGAATTCGCGTTCCTCCTCGGCGGATTCGATGATGTTGCGCACGAATCGACCATTGCCCGCGAGATCGATGCCCCGGCGCGGCTGTCCGCTCTGATCGACCCGCTCGGTCTCGTACAGCCGTCCGCACGCCTCGATCAGCAGTTCCATTGCCCCCTCGGACAACTCGGAATCGCGTGAGCGGGCGATCAGGCTACCGATCTGGCCGAGTTCGGTCGGGGTGTAGGACGGGAACTGCAGGCGTTTGGCGAAACGTGAAGCCAGACCGTCGTTCGCGGCGAGCAGCCGGTCGATCTCGCCGTCGTAGCCCGCGATGATGACCACCAGGCGGTCGCGGTCGTTTTCCATCCTGGCCAGCAGCGTATCCACCGCCTCGCGGCCGAAGGCGTCACCGCCCTGCAGACCGGTTTGGATCAGCGTGTATGCCTCGTCGATGAACAGCACACCGTCCATCGCGGTATCGATCAGCTTGTCGGTCTTGATCGCGGTGCCGCCGAGGTTCTGGCTGACGAAGTCCACGCGCTTGGCCTCGACGACCTTATCGGTCTTGAGAAGTCCCACGCCGCAATAGATTTTGGCAACCACCCGGGCGATGGTGGTCTTACCGGTGCCGGGCGGACCGGTGAAGGCCAGGTGGTTGCCGCGGGCCATGCTGGCCATACCCTTCTCGGCCCGGATCTTGGCCAGCTGCGCGGTCGCCTGCAACTTCGCGACCTGCGTTTTCACCGATTCGAGGCCGATCTGCTTATCCAACTCGGCGCGCGCGTCGGCGAGGATCTTCTTGGCGCGGTCCTCGGCGTCGGCATGCCGCATCGCCTCCACCGAAGGCGCCGAGGCCGGATCCCAGCGGTCGATGCGCGCGTCGATCGACTCCTTGGTCGTCACCGTGAGCCGGTAGCTGCGATCGCGCATGGCTGCGGTATTGGCGGCGAAATCCGGTGCCTGCGAATACACCTTCTCGAAAAGGGCCTGCGCCTCGGCCTCTTTACCGGTCTCGCGCAGGCACAGGCCGCGGCAGAACATGGCGGTGGTTCGGGCCGCCGGGATCGGACCCGCCTCGGCCTGTTCCATGCGCCGGATGGCCTCGCCGAACAGGCCGAGCTGGGCACAGGCCGAACCGACCATCACATGCGCGCCCGCCGCCAGATACGGGTCGTCCCATTCGGCGGATCCGGCGAGTACGGACATCACATCGGGCCAGCGCTGGGTGTTGAAGTGCAGTACGCCACGGATATACGCGCAGATCCGGTCGTCGATCTCGCGATCTGTATCGGAGAGCATCGAGGCGCGGTGGATGGCGAGTTCGTCGAGCACCCGTTCCGCCTCGTCGTACTCCTTTTCGGAAATCAGCTGTGCCGCTTGGGCCAGCCAGATTTCGGTATAGCTGGCCAGCGGGTAGTCGATGTACAGCCCGGCCAGGAAGCGTCCGGCCAAGGCCCGCGGCGCCAGCCCCAACCGGCGTTGCTCGCGGAAAAGTGTTGTCCCACTGTTCTTGTACAGGTTGTAAAGCACCTCGGTGGTGACCTCACCGGCGGCGGCCCGGCCCAGCCAGGCATCGCACATCGTCGGATCCCACTCGGTGGCACGCTGGAACGCCAGTTTCGCGTACTCGAGATCGCGAGCCGATTCCTGTCCGTCGATCGTCAGGCCCAGCGACAGGATTCCGGCGTCGAAGGCCCGTTGTGCTTGGCGGTTGCCGGTCATTGCTGTCAAACCCCGAAGTGTTGGATTGAGCTATCTTTTTTTGCTGCGCGATTGTCCGCGTACGTCTTCCGACCAGCTTAGCGATCGCGTCGGATCGGCTCGTCCGTTACATTATGTTTTGCTACCGATAGGTTGCAAAGTGTGCGACAACCACATGCGACGGGGGGAACGTTCGTGCGAGAGTGGATCCGAGTCGTAGAGTTGGTTCGACAGGTAGGAAACCGGGCGCAAGTGTTTGGATCGTTCCGTAAAGAGCTGGGGCCGGTGCACAATTGACCGAACCATTGAGCAGCGGCACCCGCGCCGCCGAACCCGAACTGTGCCGAGTGTCCGTCATAGGCGGAAATACCCAGCTCGATGTCGGACTTCCGGCGACCGTGCCGATCGCCACATTTATCGGTGATCTCGTCGCCCTGATCGAATCGCGCAATCCCGATGTGGTGGAAAGCGACGATGGCGGCGCCCCGCTGCACACCGAACACTGGACACTGGCTCGGTTGGGCCGTGACGCCATCGCACCGAGCCGCAGTCTCACCGACGCCGAGGTCTTCGACGGCGAACTGCTGGTGCTGCGTTCGGTCACCGCGAAGGAATCGCCCGCGCTCTTCGACGATGTCATCGATGCGGTATCCCGGCTCACCAGTGTCGATTTCCATGGCTGGTCGCCCGCTGCGGCGCGCTGGACCGCTCTGGTCGCCGCCGTGTCGGCGGTGCTGCTCGCATTGCTGCTGCTGGCTGCGGGACGTTCGCACGGAGGTGGTCTCGCCGCGCCGTTCCTCGCGACCAGCGTCGCCATCATCACCGCCGTCGCCGCGGCCATCGCGGCGCGTAAGTACGCGGACCAATTGACGGCAACCTGGCTGTCACTGTGTGCGCTGCTGTTGTTCTTCGGCGGCGCAGCACTGTTCGTGCCGGGCGATCTCGGCAGTCCGCATCTGCTGCTCGGCTGTTCGGTCACGCTGGTGGCCGCGGCTGTGATCTATCGCGCCACCGCGACCGGTGCCGCGCTCGCCGCCGCCATCGTGACCGTCGCGCTGTTCGGCGGAATCGCCGCATTGGTTCGGATGATCTGGGATTTCGATCTGCCCAAGATCTCCGCCGCAATTCTGGTGGTGGCCATCACGCTGATCTCCGCGGTGCCGCGGCTGGCGGCAGTGGCTGCGCGGCTGCCGATCCCGCCGGTACCCACCGCGGGCGGCGCGATCGATCCGGCCGATCACGAGCCGCGCCCCACCATCGAGGGCATCGGCGCGATCGGCGCGACGGCACTGCCCTCGGCCGCCGGACTCGGTGAACGCGCCAGGGCCGCAAACCAGTACCAGACCGGCATGCTCGTCGCCTGCGCCATTGCCGCGGCGGTCGGTGCGCTGGGTGCCGCGGATCCGTTGGGATCCGCACCCTGGCAAGGGATTACGCTTGCCGTGATCGCAGCGGTGATCGTCAGTTTGCGCGGCCGTTCCTTCGCCGATCTTGTGCAGGCCGGTGTGCTGATCGCGGGCGGCTGCGTCATAGTCGTCGGCCTGGTTACCGGACTGGCCCTGGGCGATTCGGATCTGCTGCTGCTCGCGGGTGTGCTGCTGCTCGCCTTCGCCGCGGGGATTGTGGTTTTCGGCGTGATCGGTCCGCACCTCGAGGTGACGCCGGTGACCCGCCGGGCCATGGAAATCACCGAATATCTGCTGATCGTCGCGGTGATCCCGCTGGTGCTGTGGATCATGGGAGTGTATTCGATGGCCAGGAACCTATGATTGCTCGGGCGAGCCAGCCCGGCGGGCGGCGCAGGACCGCAATCGTCTGCGCCGCAGTGGTTCTCGGCGGGTCGGTGCTCGGTTGGGCCGCTCCGGCCGGTGCGGTCCCACCGCCGACCGTCGACCCGGGTGCACTCGGGCCCGCGCAGGCGCTCAGTGGTCGGCCCGCGCCATTGGAGCCGACCGAACAGAAGGTGGTCTGCGCCGAACTGTCGCTCATCGGTGGCCCGCCCGCGGAACCGCCGCTGCCGCAGCGTGTGCTCGACCTGCCCGCGGCTTGGCAATTCAGTCGCGGTGCGGGACAGAAGGTTGCGGTCATCGATACCGGCGTGAATCGGCATCCGCGACTGTCCGCGCTGCAAGCCGGTGGTGACTACGTCTCGGACTCCGATGGCACCGTCGACTGCGACGGCCACGGCACCCTGGTCGCGGGCATTATCGCCGCGCGCCCCAGCCCGGATGATGCCTTCGTCGGTGTCGCGCCCGATGCCGAGATCCTCACCATCCGCCAATTGAGCACACATTATGAGCGCAAGGATCGCGCGGGCGACCAGCCGCCGGATGCCATGGTGCGCTCCGGTTACGGCAGTGTGCTCGCCCTCGCCGCCTCGGTGGTCCGCGCCGTCGATATGGGTGCCACGGTCATCAATATTTCCGAAGTCTCTTGCAGCGCAGTCGGAACCGATACAGCCGATGTCCCGCTCGGTGCCGCGGTGAAGTACGCCTACGACCACAATGTGGTGGTGGTCGCCGCGGCGGGCAATGTGGACAACGGCGGCGCATGCGAGAAACAGAACGAAGGTGCGGGCTGGGACAGCGTGCAGACCATCGCGAGTCCGGCCTGGTTTCAGCCCTACGTCCTGACCGTGGCCTCCATCGATCCGAACGGCTCACCCTCGGCGCTGTCGCTGCACGGGCCGTGGGTCGGCGCCGCCGCCATCGGGCGCAATATCGTCTCGCTCGACAATAAGCCGGGCGGCACCGGACTGGTCAATGGCGCGGTCACCCAGGAGGGCACCGGAACCATACAGGGCACGAGTTTCGCCGCACCCTATGTCGCCGGACTCGCCGCACTGGTCCGGTCCCGGTTCCCGGAACTCACTGCGGGACAGGTCATAGACCGAATCACCCGCACCGCCCAAGCGCCTGGCCAGGGTCGCGACGACCGTGTCGGCCACGGCCTGATCGATCCGCTGGCCGCGCTCACCGCCCAACTCCCGGACAAACCGGTGAGCGTCGGTGCCGACATTCCACGTGTCATGGCGGCCCCGGTACATCCGGCGCGACCCGATCCGCTGCCGCGCCGTGTCGCGATCATCGGCTCGGTCACCTGTCTGGTCGTGCTGGGACTCGGTGCGGCACTGTCGATTCCGTTCCGACGCGCTCGCGGTTCCGCCGACCTCGAGTCCGAAGTAACTTAAGCAGTAGAGGGACCCATGGCTACCGAAGGTTTCGTGCGCCGCCCCCGCATCGCCCCGCCGCGCGCGCCGGGCGGTGAGGTGGCGTTGAATTCGCCGCCGGAGATCCAGCGGGCCATGCCCGGACCACTGATCATGAAGTTGATGCCGGTGATTATGGTGGTCGCCGTCGTCGGCATGATCGCGATGATGGTGATGATGGGTCGCAACCTGCTCGCCAACCCGTTCATGATGATGTTCCCGATGATGATGCTCATGTCGATGGGCGGCATGATGCTCGGCATGCGGGGCAACGGCCCCAAGGGGGCTGGCGAACTCAACGAGGAGCGCAAGGACTACTTCCGCTATCTGGACCAGATGCGCAAGGACGTCCGCCGCACCGGCAACAAGCAGCTGGAATCGCTGATCTGGAGTCATCCGGAACCGATCGATCTGCCGTCGGTGGTCGGCACCCGCCGGATGTGGGAGCGTAGGCCCAACGATCCGGACTTCGGACATGTGCGGGTCGGGGTGGGCAGCCATCGGTTGGCGACCAAGTTGGCACGTCCGGAAACCGGTCCGCTGGAAGATCTGGAGCCGGTCTCCACCGTGGCATTGCGTCGTTTCGTACGAACCCATTCGGTGGTGCACCAGCTGCCGACCGCGGTATCGCTGCGGGCCTTCCCGGCCATCAATATCGGCGGCGACACTGAGGAAGCCAGAATGCTGGCGCGCGCGATGCTGATGGAGCTCACCGCATTTCACGGGCCCGACCACGTCGCGGTCGCCATAGTCTGCGCTGATCCGGACGGATCCGCCTGGGAATGGGCGAAATGGCTGCCGCACCTGCAACATCCGACCGTCCGCGACGGCATGGGCTCGGCCAGAATGGTGTACGGCTCGCTGGCCGAACTCGAAACCGCACTGGCCTCCGAACTGCTCGAGCGCGGCCGCTTCATGCGCAATCCGCAACCGACACAGGGCCGTTTGCATCTGGTGGTCATTATCGATGACGGCTACGTCAACGGCACCGAGCGCCTGGTCAGCGAATCCGGTCTGGACTCGGTCACCGTGCTCGATCTGACTGCACCCGAGAACGGCCTTGCCGCGCGGCGCGGCCTGCAATTGGTGGTCGGTGACGGTGCGGTAAGCGCGAAAAGCGCTGCGGGAATAGAGAAATTCGCCGCCGCCGATGAGGTGAGCACGGCCGAATCCGCATCCTTCGCCCGCAGCCTGGCCCGGTTCCGTATCGCGACGGCCGCACAGATCGTCAGTCTCGGCGACGACACCCGGACCGATCCGGGACTTATGGCGCTGCTGAAGATTCCGGATGCCGCGCAGATCGAACCATCGAAAGTCTGGCGTCCGCGCACGGCTCGTGAGCGGCTGCGGGTGCCGATCGGCGTCACCCCGGACGGCACCCCGGTCGAAATCGATATCAAGGAATCCGCCGAGAGCGGTATGGGACCGCACGGATTGTGTATCGGCGCAACAGGTTCGGGTAAGTCCGAATTCCTTCGCACGCTGGTGCTTTCCATGGTTACGACGCACTCGCCAGATGCCCTGAACCTGGTGCTCGTCGACTTCAAGGGCGGCGCGACCTTCCTCGGCCTCGACTCGCTGCCACATGTCGCCGCGGTCATCACCAACCTCGAGGAAGAACTCTCGATGGTGGACCGCATGAAGGATGCGCTGGCCGGTGAGATGAACCGCCGCCAGGAATTGCTCCGCGCCGCAGGCAATTTCGCCAATGTCACCGACTACGAGAAGGCGCGCGCGGCGGGCGTCGCGCTCGACCCACTGCCCGCACTATTCGTCATCGTCGACGAGTTTTCCGAATTGCTCTCGCAGAAGCCGGATTTCGCGGATCTGTTCGTGATGATCGGCCGCCTCGGTCGCTCACTGCACGTCCATCTGCTGCTGGCCTCGCAGCGACTCGAGGAGAACAAGCTGCGCGGCCTGGACTCGCATCTGTCCTACCGGATCGGTCTGCGCACCTTCTCCGCCAACGAGTCCCGCGCCGTACTCGGCATTACCGACGCCTACCACCTGCCCGGCATTCCGGGCTCGGGTTATCTCAAGAGCGATGCCGACGATCCGTTGCGATTCAACGCAACCTATGTGTCCGGGCCGTATGTCTCACCGAGCGGCAGCCGACAGGTGGATGGCCGGGTGGTCGGCGGTCAGTCGCCGACGGTGTTCACCGCCGGACCGGTCGAGGCGGCGCAGCGACCGGGGCCGGTGCGGATGGAGCTGCCCGACCTGCCGCCGCCACCGGGTGCGCAGCCGGAAGGGGAGTCGCTGGGCGGCGTGCCGGAGACGCTGCTCGAGGTCGTCGTGAAACGCCTTACCGGACACGGCCGCCCGGCACACGAGGTCTGGTTGCCGCCGCTGGACGAATCGCCGACGGTGGATATGTTGCTGCCCGATCCGGATTGGCGTTCCCCGGTAAACCGGCACGGCCAGCTGTGGATGCCGATCGGCATCATCGACAAACCCTACGAACAGCGCCGTGATGTCCTGACCATCCAATTGGCCGGTGCCCAAGGCAATGTCGCGGTCGTCGGCGGTCCGCAGTCTGGCAAGTCGACCACCATCCGCACGATCATCATGGCCGCCGCGGCGACCCACAGCCCCGAACAGGTCCAGTTCTACTGCCTCGATTTCGGTGGCGGCAGCCTCGCCGGTCTGTCCGGTCTGCCGCATGTAGGTTCGGTCGCGGGCCGCCTGGACGGCGATCGGGTGCGCCGTACCGTCGCCGAGTTGACCACGCTGATGCGCCAGCGCGAGGAGCGCTTCGCCGAACTCGGCATTGAATCCATGGTGGATTTCCGGCGCCGCAAGTACTCCCAGATGGAGGCCCGGCTGATCAACGGGACCGAGGCCGATCCCAATGATCCGCTCGCCGCGGACCAGTTCGGCGATGTTTTCCTGGTCATCGACGGCTGGGCGGCCATGCGCGAGGAGTTCGACACCATCGAACCGCAGATCACCGCCATTGCGGCACAGGGTCTTTCGTACGGCATCCACCTGATCATCGGCGCCGCGCGCTGGGGTGAGATCCGGCCCAATGTGAAAGATCAGATCGGTACCCGGGTAGAGCTGCGCCTCGGCGACCCGACCGATTCCGAAATGGGCAGGCGCACAGCGGCTCTGGTGCCGGTTGGTCGCCCCGGTCGTGGTCTCACACCCGATGAACTGCATATGCTCATCGCACTGCCCCGACTTGATTCCGATTCCGATCCGCAGACGCTGGCGGAGGGCGCCGCCCAGGCCAGAGATCAAATGCAGCAGCTCTATCCGGGCCGCCGCGCCCCCGAGGTGCGGATGCTGCCGTTGCAGATGAGTCGCGACGAGGTCGTGGCGATCGCGCGCAAGCACGCGGTCGAACTCGGCCCGACCAAGGTCCTCGTCGGGCTCGGCGAGAACGAATTGGACCCGTTCGTCTTGGACTTCGGTCAAGAGCCGCATTTCATGGCCTTCGCCGACGTCGAATGCGGCAAGACGACGCTGCTGCGCAATATCGCCATGGGCATTACCGAGAACGCGACACCGGAACAGGCCAAGATCATCCTGATCGACTACCGCCGCAGCCTGCTCGGCGTGGTCGACGAGGCCCATCTCGGCGGCTATTCCACCTCATCGCAGACCTGCGGACCGATGGTCAACGAACTCGCCCGCTACATGTCCAAGCGCATCCCGGGCTCCGACATCACCCCGCAGCAGTTGCGCGAGCGCAGCTGGTGGACCGGACCCGAAATCTACCTGCTGATCGACGATTACGACATGATCACGGCGGGCATCAACCCACTGCTGCCACTGCTGGAATACCTGCCGCAGGCTCGCGATATCGGTCTGCACGTGGTTGTCACCCGCCGCACCGGCGGCGTCTCGCGCGCCCTCTACGACAACGTGCTCGGCGGTATGAAGAACCTCTCCGTCGACGCGCTGATCATGAGTGGCCCCAAGGATGAGGGCAAGCTGATCGGTGATGTCCGTCCGATGAAGCTGCCGCCCGGGCGCGGCATCCTGGTGTCGCGCAACCGCGGTCAGGAGATGGTGCAGATCGCCTATCTGCCGCCGCTGTGAGCCTCGGGCGCCGACTCTGGCGTCGGCTGCGGCACATTGGTCAGCGTCGACGTCCTCGGCTCGAAGGTCCAGCTGTCGGAACGGCGTTGGAACAGCGCACGGGACGGTCCCGAGGCGGCCGGGCCCGCGATCCTGGCCAGATGGAAGCCTTCCTTGTGGTAATAGGCATGCAGATCGGTATTGGTTGTCCAGGCGTCCAGTCGGACCCAATGGCGTTGTCGTTGGCGCGCAAGCGATGCGGCGTGGGCCAATAGGCGATGGCCGACGCGCTGGCCGGCGAAGCGGAGATCGACGATCATGAAATGTGCGATCACCGCGTCGGTCAGTTCCCAAGGCGACCACAACCCCGGGTCCGACCGGTCGTTGACGGTGATCGTCCCGGCCGGTTCCCCGGCCACCTCGGCGATCCAGGTTTCGCCCGCGTCCAGCGATTCGCCGACGGCCCGCGCGAAGATCTCGATCGGTAGGCCGCGGGCCGCGACGGTCCACTGATCGGAGCCGCGCGCCGTGAGCCAGGCCGTGCGCTGGATCCGAAGCCGGCAGATCGTGCCGAGATCACTCAGGGTTGCCCGGCGGATGCTATTCATGACTGCACCGTATTCATGGCGGAACGTTTTTCATGGCAATGAGATACCCGGCCCGTAGGAAATGCCGAGCGTATGTCGGATGACGTTGCTGCCCGCGTCGTCGCCGAGTTCGTAGGCCAGCCGGTTGCGGGTGGCGATCGACCGATGCCGGGTGGCCCTGGTGATGCGCTCATGGTTGGCGCCGATGCGTAGATGGTCCAGCAGTATGGTGCCGGTCGCCACACCGAGCACGATCGCCTCCTCGGCACTGGCCGGGCGGGCGACGAGCGTGTCGCGGTGCGCGGTCTCGGCGTGGCCGCGGTCGGCCAGCCGGCGTGTCGTGCCCTCGGGAATATCGTGCGGCGAGTCGATGCCGGTCGCCTCCGCCAAATCCCGTGGATAGAAACTGACCTCCCACGACCATGGTTCGTTGTCCAGGAACTGGACGACCGTCCTGGCCAGCACCCAGGAATTCTCCGACACGCCCAGCCAATGCGCCACCTGCGGATCCGCCGGTTCCATCTTCGCGCTGAACTCCTTGGTCGGCTCGCGATGTGCGGCGCGCGCGATCTCTTCGAAAATATCGTGGGCGGATTGCGGACGATCCGGACGAATATGGTCGGTGACAACCGATTCCAGAACTTCTTGGTTTCGTACGATGGTGCCACGGGAAGTAGCTGTGTAGACCAGATTTTCGGCAACGAGCACGTGAATGGCGTTGCGCGCGGTAGTGATCGAAACCTGCATTTGATCGGCCAGCTCGGTATGGCTGGGCAACCGATCGCCCGGATTCCACTTGCCTGCGCGGATCTCCTCGCGGAGGAGGTCTGCGATCCGGAGATACGTCGGACCGTCCGCCATCTTGCTCCTCGGTCAGTCATGCAGGTAACGAAGTGTACTCTTCGTGACTCCCTACGGCCCGGTAACGCTTGACAGGTGCCTTCAGAGGTTTATTGTAATGAACGTCCTGATCCAGGTGTTGTGCGGCGATGACGGCGAGGCAACGTGGCAGGTTCGGATTCATCAACGGTTGTGATGGCTCTTCCAGGCACACCGAAGTGTGTCGATTCGACGGTGCAGTCCCTGACCCATGGACTACTTCCCACGTCGGATCTACTTGTACGGGCGTGTCGCGGTCACCGAGTTGTCGGTGGTCCGCTGCTCTGGTTCGCCCGTGACCTAGCGATTCTGCACGAAAGACGGCTCGTCGGTCGTGGCGGATCGGTATCCACCGATCCAGCGACGATCCTCGAAATCGAGCGTCGCAGAATCGAATTGGTCATGGCGATCGACGATTGGGTGGCGCGCAGTGTGCCGCAGCATCGGCTCGGCGCGACACTACACACCGAAACCGTCGGTTCGGTTATCGACCGGATCGCGGAGTCCTCGGTCCGCGCGCACCACGCGTTGATGACGCTGGACGCGCACGACGAACAACTACACGGCGCATGGCATCATCTGGCCGAATTGGCCGATGCCTACGACGATTTGGTGCGCGATATCCTCGCGGGCCGACGCCGACTCCCGGAGTGGTGACGACCCGGGTGACGAGAGGCCGTGGCTTCCCTACCGGCTAGCCACGGCCCCTTGCCGTTTCGCGAGTCGTCGAGCGCAGTCCAATGGCGGCGCCCATCGGATAGCGGGCCGCCATTCGGCTACCGTCGGCGTGCGGATCAGGCTACCGGCGTCTGGTGTTGGGGGACAGGCACCAGCGGCCGTGCTCGGCTTCGCGGACCAGATCGCTGTATGCATTGGACAATTCGGCTAGTCGCGTCCATGTCACGTGCATACGTTCGCCGGTCAGATCGTCGGTCATCAGCAGGTGGAAGGCGTGGTCGGCGGTGGCTGCGATGCGATCGATGATGTCACCGAGTGCGGCGTCGCGATGGTCGTCGGTGCGCAGCGTCAGGTGCTCGGTTGCCCAGGTATTGATATTGGCAACCAATTCCACTCGGAGGCAGTCGATTACGGCCGCACGCTGGGGATGCTCGCGTCTTATGCGGTGCAACCGGACCAGATCGCGCGACCATCGGCAGACATGGCCGCGGACCTGTTTTCCGCTCAGCGCGTACAGTAGTTCGCTGGTGCTCGGCAGTGCCGAGCCGGCATTCGTCCGCACCAGCATCGGAGGCCGACGGAACGTCGGGTTACTACAGTGCGCTGGCGCGTTCACAGCGGTGCAGTGAGCTCGAGGTGGATACCGTCGGGATCGCTGAAGGACAGGATCGCGATGCCGAGTCCGTCCAGCGGCGTGACCTCGCCGTGTTCGATTCCGGCCTCGGCCAGCCGGGCGGCGGTGCGGGCCAGATCGTCGACCGAGGGCACGGTGAAGCTGAGATGGTCCAGACCGACGCGTTCGGAATCGAATTTATCGGTTGGTTCGGCCACCGGGCGTAGTCCGAACAGCATTCCGTTCGTTTGGAATACGACGCCGCCGTAGAATTGGGCCGGATCGGTGCGCACCTGCGGATCCTCGGGTCGACCCGGTGATTCGACCGCGATCTCGAAACCGAGCACGTCGCGGTAGAACGCCTTGGAGCGGTCGATATCGGTCACGGTCAGGCGGATGTGGTGGATACCGGTGGTTTCGACGAGCGTCATTTGAACTCCGCGGGGCAGGCCGGATAGGTAGTACGAACCCTAAGCCGCTTATTCCGCAGTTCCGAGTGTCGGAAACGACATATTCAGTACTGTTTGCGACATGGATGTTGCGGTCTTCGTGCAGGACGGCGTCGCCGACCTCGGCCTCACCGCGGTACTGGAGACCTTCGCGACCGCCAATGGACTGCGCGAGGAACTGGAGACGGCACCCGAACCATGGCGGGTGCACATCGTCGCCGATGGTGAACAAGTGCGTACGGCGCACGGTTTCCGCGCGCAAACGACGCCGATGACCGAACTGCCGGACGATGTCGGTCTGATCGTCGTCCCCGCAACGCGCGTCCTGGATGCGGATGGGCTGATCGGCGTGGTCGCCGCACCCGCGAATCGGCCGGTGCTGCAACTGATGACGCGGGCCTATGAATCCGGCGCGCACCTCGCCGCGGCCTGCACCGGTACTTTCTACCTGGCCGAGGCCGGCGTGCTGGACGGCGTGGTTGCGACGACGAGTTGGTGGCTCGGCCCGGCCTTTCGACGCCGGTACCCGCGCATCGACCTGGACGAGAGCCGAATCCTGTGCCGGGCGGATCGGCTCACCACCGCCGCGGCCTCGCTATCGCATATCGACCTCGCGCTGGCGCTGATCGCCGCGCAGAGTCCGACCCTGGCCGAGTTGACTGCCCGGTATTTGGTGGTCGGCGATCGCCGCACGCAGATCGATTCCGCGATACCGGAGGTGATCGCCCGCAACGACTCCCTGGTCGCCGCATTCGAGCGCTGGGTGCGCGACCATATCGCCCAGCAGTTCCGCATCGCCGACGCGGCGCACCTGCTCGGCGTCACCGAACGCACCCTGCAGCGCGCCACCCAAGCCGAAATCGGGATGTCGCCCCGGGATTTCGTGCACGAGGTCCGGCTGGAACGCGCCACCCAACTGCTGCGCACCACGACCCTTACCATCGACGCGATAGCGGACAAGGTCGGCTACATGAACGGGGGCACACTGCGCGGACTGTTCCGCCGTCGTCGCGGTCGGTCCATCGCGGAGGTACGCGCGTCCCGATTATCCTGGTGAGAGGCGTGATCACGGCGTCGGTGACCACGACGGAGCGAGTCTTACCAGGGAGAAGTTCGCGGCCCGTCTCGCGTTCGCGCGAAGGCGCGGCCATCGAACTCAGCCGAGTGGCCGAAGCGCATCGCCGCAGGTGCGAGTCTCGGCTGTGCCGCTAGGACTGCTTGCGGGTCGAAAGGGGGCCGCTGGGACTGCTTGCGGTTGCTCGAGAGGGGGGCCGCTGGGACTGCTTGCGGTCGCTCGAGAGGGGGGCCGCTGGGACTGCTTGCGGTCGCTCGAAAGGGGGCCGCTGGGACTGCTTGCGGTCACTCGAAAAGAGCCGCTAGCGAACGCTTGCGGTCGCTCGACCGGGTCGGACGCGAGACACCAGGGGCCGGAAATACGCCGCGCGGCGGGCGCGGCGTATCAGACGCTATAGCGGCGGTGGTCGATTCCGAATTCGTCGGCGACGGTCGCGGCGAGTTCGACGTAGGCGCGCTTGGTGGTTTTGTGCAGGCGGTGCAGATCGATCTCGGCGCCCTCGGACAGGTGTGAGTCGTACGGAATGATGTGCACCGCGCGGCAGCGCGACAGGAAGTATTCGCGCAGTTGCTGGATGCCGACATTCGGGGAACCCTCACGCGGCAGGTTGATCACCACGACCGCATTGCGAACCAGATGGTCGTGGCCGTGCAGGGACAACCAGTCGAGCGTCGCCGCCGCACTCCGCGCGCCATCGATCGCGGCCGAAGAGATCAGCACAAGCGAATGCGCGAGGTCGAGTACGCCGCCCATGGCCGAATGCATCAGTCCGGTACCGCAGTCGGTCAGGATGATGTTGTAGAACCGCTGCAGGATGCGCGCGACCGCGCGGTACTCCTCGTCGTTGAACGCCTCCGACGCCGCCGGATCCCGTTCGCTGGCAAGTACTTCCAATCGGCTGGTGCCCTGCGAGGTATGCCTGCGCACATCCGAATAGCGCTGGATCGCGGGATCGAGCAGGAGATCACGCACCGTCGAGCGGGTCTGCAACGGCACCCGCTGCGACAGCGTGCCGAAGTCCGGATTGGCATCGACCGCGATCACCCGGTCACCACGGATGGAGGCGAAGATCGACCCGAGACCCATTGTCGTGGTCGTCTTTCCGACGCCACCCTTGAGCGAGAGCACCGCGATCCGATAATCACCACGCACCGGCTGCCGGATCCGCGCCACCAACTCCTGCAGCCGCAGCTCCTCCGCGGACAACCCGGGGTTGATCGCGCCACCGGAAACATGGTGCACGGCCTTGCGCCACCCACTGCTCGGCGACTTCTTCGCCCGCCGCAACGGCACGTCATCCAGCGAAGGCTGCGGCCCATGCGGATGCTGCGGCTGATACTGCCCACCCTGCTGATACCCGGGCGGCATCCCCTGCCCATACCCCGGCCCTTGCGGCCCAGCTGGCGGTTGGCCGTACCCCTGCGGATCCCCAACGGGCGCTTGCTGTCCCATCGGCCCCGGCCCATGCTGCCATTGGTCAGCAGGCTCACCCGTCGGCGACTGCGGCCCCAATGCCCGCGCCGCCGGATTCTGCCACTGCTCACCCTCGGGTGCGCGCCTGATCTGCGGCTGCCCATACCCAGGCGCACCTTGCCGCGCTGCGTAATCGCCGTCAGGCGCTTGGCCAGTGTGCCCGGGGCCGCCGTGCCACGGTGCCTCGCCGCCGGGGGGCTGACCTGTCGGTCCGAGTTCGCCGTGCTGCGGTGCTTGGTCGCCGCCGGGTGCTTGGCCCGTAGGCGCGGGTCCGGCTTGCCATGGTGCGTGATCGTCGCCGGGGGCTTGCCCTACGGGGCCGCTCTGCCATGGTGGGCCAGCCTGATCACCGACCGGCGCCTGCCCGATGGGCGGTTGCGTGTACGCGGGCCCGCTCTGCCACTGCGCGGCTTGATTACTGCCAGCGGCTTGCCCCGCAGGGCCGAGGCCGCTCGGCGGGGGGTCTTGGTTGCCGGCGGGTGTACGTCCGATGGGGCCGCTCTGGGACTGTGCCTGGTCGCCGCCGGGAGCCTGCCCCGTGGGCACCGGACCGCCCTGCCGCAGTGCCTGGTCGCCAGATGCGTTCCCCGCTGCTCCATGTCCGCCCTGCAATGGCGCATGGTCGCTGCCGGGGACTTGCCCCGTGGGCGCCGGTCCGCCTTGCCAAGGTGCGCGATCGCCGTCGGGTGCCTGCCCGATAGACGATTGCGCGTACCCGGGTCCGTTCTGCCACGGCCCCGCCGGATCGCTGCTGGGCGTTTGCGCCGTGGGGCTGGGTGCGTTCTGCCATGGCGCTTGGTCGCTGCCGGGTGCTCGGCCCGAGGGTCCGGCTCCGCTCTGCCGAGGTGGGCCTGCCTGATCGTCGACCGGTGCCTGGCCGGTGGGCGGTTGCGCATACCCAGGACCGTTGTGCCACTGACCATTCGGCTGGTCGGCACCCGGTGCTTGCGGTCCCGCTGGGGGCTGCGCGTACCCAGGCGCATCGCGGTCGCTGATCCGCCCTTCGGCTACGTCGGGTTGTTCCGTTCCGGCCGCGTTTCCTTGGTCGTGCGGCCCATGCGGTGCCGACCGCTCACTGGTCGGAACTTGCTGATCGCCAGCGGTGTCGGTCGCCCCTGCGGGATCACCGCTGAACTCACTTGCCGCGGCGGCCGCGTCGATTTCCGATGGCAACCGGTGTCGTCCACCGATGGGCGTCGGTGCGTCTGTCGTTCCGGGCACGGGGTGCGCGGTCCAGGCAGGCGCGGCCAAGCCACGTTCCCGTTGCGCCGCAGCGGATCCCGACTGCGCGGCGGTCCCGATCGGCAGCTGGGATTCGGCTACCGTTCCCTGCGGTCCCGAGCCTGGACGTCCGCGCTCCTCGTCCGATGCCTGCGGTGTCGCCGCCGGTCCTTGGAGCTCAGAACCGGCGGGATCGGAGCCGGTGACCCATTCGGGCGCCGCCGAGCCGCTATCACCTTGCGGCCGATCGGATTCCGACTCTCCGGTGCCGGTAGCCCCTTGGAAATCAGCTCCGTGAGCTGACGGCGGCTGGCGGAACTCGCCGCCCGGTGCCTGCGGTGTCGATGCCGGTCGGTGGAAGTCGCCGCCCGGAGCTTGTGCTGCGGCCGCGGGGGCGTCGAACTCGCCACCGGGTGCGTGTGGTGCCGATGGGGGTCGTTGGAAGTCGTTGCCGGGTGCCTGTAGTGCGGACGCGGGGCGATGGAACTGGCCCGGCGTCTTTGGTGCTGCCCCCGAGCTGGGTGCCTGCGCGGAGGCTGGATCGTCGTTGGCCGTTCGCGGCGCCTGACCGTATTGGCCGTAGTCGTGCGGTGCATTGCCGCTCGCGGACGATGTTGTGCCCGAAGGTGATCCGCTCGCGGTGGGGTGGCCGGTGTTGGTAACCCGTGGGGAGCTGCCCGGTCGCCTCGTCGGATCGACCGTGGCGGAATCGAATATCGGTGTCGCACCCTGGGATTCCGCGCGATCGCCCGTGTCTTCGACGGAACCGACTGCGTCGTTCGCGGCCTGCTCGGCACCCGGCGCTCGCGCCGAGTCGTCCTGGTCCGTACGGCTTGCTGCCCCTGGTTCATCCGTCGCTGCCCCGGCTGCCGAGCCGGAACCACCTGCGACGCCGGCGTCGGAAGGTACGCTGGAATCCACAGCCGACGGCGCATCGAATTCCGCTGGTGGCGGCGGCAATTCAGGCCGCTGGCCGCTACGGGCGGCCGCCTGTGCATCAGCGGTCTGATCCTCAGTCGACTGCTGCGGCGTAAGCCAGGGCGGCGGACCATCGTCACCTTGTGCGCCCGGCTGAACAGTCTCGTCCATCTGCCGCGCCGAGCCTTGGCCGCCGTCCGAGCCAAGGTGCGACTCGTCGAGTCCCGGGCCTGAGCTGTCGGTACGAGAGCCCGGCCGCGACTCGTCGAGTCGCGAAGGTGGACTGTCGATTCCGCGCGGATCGTGCGGCCGTGGTTCGTCGTGCCGGGTCGGCGGTCCGTCGACACCATGAGCGCCCGGTGGGCGCGGTTCATCGAGTCGCGAAGGTGGGTCATCGGTCCCGCGTGAGTGCGGTGGGGTGAGCTGCGCGGACGGGTCGTCGATTCCGCGCGCGTGCGGTTCGTCGAGCCCGTCGGTGCCATGCGAGGTCGATGCGTGTGGTGCGCCGACCGGCGGGGGCGGCGTGAGTTGGCCATTGTCCGAGCGGTTTTCGGGCGTCGACGGATGGCCGGATTGCGCGGGTGCCGAGTCTGCGGGTGTGTGTGGGCCTATACCGGCGGGTTCGGGGGTCGGTCGGCCCTGTTCGGGGCGTGGCGTATCGAGCCATGGCGTCGAAGCGTCGAAGTCGCCGGTCGGCGGCATGCCCGGGTGCTCGCTCGTCGGCGGCTTCGGTGCGGTAGGCGAATACGGTTGTGCCGCGGCCTGGTTCGGCGGGGTCGGCAGGTCGGGGCGCGACGTCTGGTAGCGCACCGTTTCCTCGACGGACGCGGGCGGCTCTGTGGCAGTCGGTTGCCCCGTACCTGGCTGCTGGAAACCGGGCGGCTGCTGGAAAGCAGGCGGTTGGCCTGCGCCCAACTGCTGGGCGGGAGACGTTCGGGTAGCGCCCGGCTGCTGGTAGTCGGCAGCGGGCTGTTGCGGGCCGGAAGGGTGTGGCGGCACCAGCGGTTGCGACGGTGGCGTCGGCGGCCTGCTGCCGAGCGGGTCGAAGGCGGCGGAGGGCTGCCGCGGGTTGCGGGTCGGCAGCGGATTGCTGCCTTGCCAGCCGTTTTCCGGATGCGGCGAACCCTGAGCTGGTCCAGCCGGGCGCGCGTGTGGGCCGGAGTCGTGCTGCGGTGGCCCCTGGCGCGGGTCCCCTTGCTCGGGGCCGCGTTGGGGCTCGGGTCCACGAAAGGCGTTCGGGCCCTGGAAGCCACCCGGTCCGCTGTGTAGTTCGAAACCGGGCCCGGACAATTCGCGCCCCGGTGAACCCGGGCGCGGGCTCTGCTCCTCGGGCTGCTCGTCCTTACCTTTGCGTCGGCCGAATCGGCGCTTGTCCCGGCGCGCGGCTTCGGGACGTTCGGTCTCCGGCGCGCGCTTGGAACGTCCACGCCGCGAAGGCGCTTCATCGATGAGGTCGTCGTGTGGCAGGTTCTGTACGGGCGCTTCGTAGCCGCCGGTGACATCGCTCTCGGATAGCCACGGGGGCAGCATGGGGAGGCCGTCGTTATTACGGCTCACATGTCCCCCTTGATCTGCTCGACCTTTATTTTTGGGCTGTGGTCAGTTTACGCGACGAGTCTGCCTCATCACGGTTGGGGAGTGGCCCGAACGGCCGGGTTTTCGAGCACTTCCCTCGCGGGATCTGTTGGGCCCCATGCACCACTCGATGAGATAGGCCGAAAATGGCCCGCGTTGGGTGTACGGGCTGACTGCGCGGTCGATTGCCGCGCGTCTGCTTCGCCACCGGCGTCCCGCCTCGGACCCGGCCTCCGACGGCCTCTTATATCCGGCAATGGCTTCATGCATCCCGGCAAGCAACGTCTTCCCGCAACGCTCCCCTCGCACCTGCCGGAGTGGCGAACCCCCTCGATCGCATCAGCGGCACCGGTGGTCGCCTCCGCGAGTGCGCCCGCCGCTTCCGGTGCGACCTATTCACGAAGTACTTGCCATCCTCCCGCTCGGCCGCGCTGGAATGGCGACGAAACTGGATGCCGTTGCCTTGCCCATGCCGAGTAAGCATGCCGAGGAAGATGGGGAACCGTGTCAGATGAGATGCCCGCGCCGGAGAAGCCGCTGGACTCGACTCCACGACAATCAGAGCAGAACCGACTTCCGGTCCCGTCACCGACAGTGGCTGCTGTGCGAGGATCACGGCTCTGACGCAGCTGCGGGCAGCATGACTACGCTGGCAACTGCGGGTCGACGCACCGCCACACGCGCACCAGAGGCGAAACGGTAGGAGCCCCCGCTCCGTGTGACCAGGGCGAATTGGCCTGCCAGCAATTAAACCGGTAAGCTTGGTCGGCGGTGCACCTACGCGCCGACTGTTTGCATGCCACTGATCGGTTCGACCGATGAGTTACATGGAATCAGATACAAGGCAATCAAACCAGGTTTGAGCGTAAACCGGGATCGCGGAGGACATGGCGAAGAAAGACGGGGCCATCGAGGTCGAGGGTCGAGTTGTCGAGCCGCTGCCCAATGCGATGTTCCGGATCGAGCTCGAGAACGGGCACAAGGTTCTCGCGCACATCAGCGGAAAGATGCGGCAGCACTACATTCGCATCCTTCCTGAGGACCGTGTGGTCGTCGAGCTTTCGCCCTACGACCTCTCACGCGGCCGCATCGTTTACCGCTACAAGTGAATCGAGTGGGCTTCGCCCCGGACCCCCATCAGGGCCTGGGCTTTGCCCATCGAGCACGGCGCCCAGTGCGGCGGCAAAGGCTTCCCCAGTCTCCCGGCTGGGGAAAAACTGTGTTCACACCCGTGTGAACCGAACAAGATTGGACGGACGTGAAGGTTCAGCCGAGCGTCAAGAAGATCTGCGAGAAGTGCAAGGTGATCCGCCGTCACGGTCGGGTCATGGTGATCTGCGAGAACCTGCGCCACAAGCAGCGCCAGGGCTGATTTTCGCGGCACCAGCCGGGCACCGATCACTGATCGGCTTGGCCAACTAAAGAAGAACTCCCAGCTCCAGCCGCACACTGCGGATATTCGGATCGCGCGGTTCCTCGGAATCGCAAGGTCGGAAGGTGTGCGAGCCAACCACCGGTACGGAGGCCGGTGCCCCACCAGACGAGGGGACGGACAGGGAGCAGACCTCCGCAACGATTAAGGAACCTGCCACATGGCACGTCTCATGGGCGTTGATCTCCCGCGCGAAAAGCGCATGGAGATCGCGCTGACCTACATCTACGGCATCGGCCGTACCCGCTCCAAGGAGATCCTCGAGGCAACGGGCGTCAGCCCCGACCTGCGCTCGAAGGATCTCAGCGACGAGCAGGTCACGCAGCTGCGTGACTACATCGAGGGCTCGGCCCTCAAGGTCGAGGGTGACCTGCGCCGCGAGGTGCAGGCCGACATTCGACGCAAGATCGAGATCGGCTGCTACCAGGGTCTGCGCCACCGTCGTGGCCTGCCCGTGCGTGGCCAGCGCACCAAGACCAACGCGCGCACCCGCAAGGGCCCGAAGCGCACCGTCGCAGGCAAGAAGAAGTAGGGGATATAAGGATGCCTCCGAAGAGTCGGGCCTCCGGCCCCAAGAAGACCCAGAAGTCGCGTCGCCGGGAAAAGAAGAACGTCCCGCACGGCCACGCGCACATCAAGAGCACGTTCAACAACACCATCGTGTCGATTACCGACCCGTCCGGCAACGTCATCTCGTGGGCGTCCTCGGGCCACGTCGGCTTCAAGGGTTCGCGCAAGTCGACCCCGTTCGCCGCGCAGCTCGCCGCCGAGAACGCTGCCCGCAAGGCGCAGGAGAACGGCGTCAAGAAGGTCGACGTGTTCGTCAAGGGCCCGGGTTCGGGCCGCGAGACCGCGATCCGTTCGCTGCAGGCCGCAGGCCTGGAAGTCGGCACGATCTCCGATGTCACCCCGCAGCCGCACAACGGCTGCCGTCCGCCCAAGCGGCGTCGCGTCTAGCGGGAAAGGAATAACGAAAAATGGCTCGTTACACAGGCCCTATCACCCGCAAGTCGCGTCGTCTGCGGGTCGACCTCGTCGGAGGCGACCAGGCGTTCGAGCGTCGTCCGTACCCGCCCGGCCAGCACGGCCGCGCGCGGATCAAGGAGAGCGAGTACCTGCTCCAGCTGCAGGAGAAGCAGAAGGCGCGCTTCTCCTACGGCGTCATGGAGAAGCAGTTCCGCCGGTACTACGAAGAGGCCAACCGCCTCAAGGGCAAGACCGGTGACAACCTGCTCCGTCTGCTCGAGTGCCGCTTGGACAACGTCGTGTACCGCGCCGGTCTGGCGCGCACCCGTCGGCAGGCTCGCCAGCTGGTCAGCCACGGTCACTTCCTGGTGAACAACCGGGCCGTGAACGTCCCCAGCTTCCAGGTGACCCAGTACGACATCATCGATGTCAAGGAGAAGTCGCTCGGCACGCTGCCGTTCCAGGTCGCGCGTGAGACCGTCGGCGACCGCCCGGTTCCGGGCTGGCTGCAGGTGATCCCGGGCCGGCTGCGGATCCTGGTGCACCAGGTGCCCGAGCGCGCTCAGATCGATGTGCCGCTGTCGGAACAGCTGATCGTCGAGTACTACTCGAAGTAACAGCTCACCGCTGCTGGTGCGTGGTCGTCGGCATTGCCCGCGACCACGCACAACCCCCAAGACGTGGGCGTCAAATAGTGGGCGCCCGTACAGGAGGATGATCCAAAATGCTGATTTCACAGCGTCCGACGCTGACCGAAGAGGTCGTCGCCGAGAACCGCTCGAAGTTCACCATCGAACCGCTCGAGCCGGGCTTCGGTTACACCCTCGGCAACTCGCTGCGGCGTACCCTGCTGTCCTCGATTCCGGGGGCCGCGGTCACCAGCATCCGCATCGACGGCGTCCTGCACGAGTTCACCACCGTTCCCGGCGTGAAGGAGGATGTCACCGACATCATCCTGAACCTCAAGGGTCTGGTCGTGTCCTCGGAGGAGGACGAGCCGGTCACGATGTACGTGCGCAAGCAGGGCCCGGGCACCGTCACCGCCGGTGACATCGTGCCGCCTGCCGGTGTTGTCGTGCACAACCCGGATATGCACATCGCCACCCTGAACGACAAGGGCAAGCTGGAGATCGAGCTCGTCGTCGAGCGCGGTCGCGGTTACGTCCCGGCGGTGCAGAACAAGGCGTCCGGCGCGGAAATCGGCCGGATCCCGGTGGATTCGATCTACTCGCCGGTGCTCAAGGTGACCTACAAGGTGGAGGCCACCCGTGTCGAGCAGCGCACCGACTTCGACCGTCTGATCCTGGACGTGGAGACCAAGAACTCCATCACCGCCCGGGACGCGCTCGCTTCGGCGGGCAAGACCCTGGTCGAGCTGTTCGGCCTGGCCCGTGAGCTCAATGTCGAAGCCGAAGGCATCGAGATCGGCCCTTCGCCGGCCGAGGCGGATCACATCGCCTCGTTCGGTCTGCCGATCGAGGACCTGGACCTCACCGTCCGGTCCTACAACTGCCTCAAGCGCGAGGGCGTGCACACGGTCGGCGAACTCGTCGCCCGCACCGAATCGGATCTGCTGGACATCCGCAACTTCGGCCAGAAGTCCATCGACGAGGTCAAGGTCAAGCTGCATGCGCTGGGCCTCTCGCTGAAGGACAGCCCGGCCTCGTTCGATCCTTCGTCCGTGGTGGGTTACGACGCGAGCACCGGAACGTGGAGCGATAGCGGCACGTTCAGTGACACCGATGGCGGCGAGCAGGACTACGCCGAGACCGAACAGCTCTAGGTCGTCGGGGTAGGCACCCCGGCCCGGCCTCGCACCCGCGGCGTGAGCGACGCGCCCGGAGGCGGTAGCGGAGCGTAAACACGCAGGGCGCCGGGAGCGCCGCAATAAGACACAGGAGAACAAACAATGCCCAAGCCCAAGAAGGGTGCCCGCTTCGGCGGGTCGGCGTCGCATCAGAAGGCGATCTTCGCCAATCTGGCCACGGCGCTCTTCGAGCACGGTCGTATCACGACCACCGAGTCCAAGGCCAAGGCGCTGCGCCCCTACGCCGAGAAGCTGGTCACCAAGGCGAAGGCCGGCACCCTGGCCGACCGGCGCGAGGTGCTCAAGGTCATCCGCAACAAGGATGTCGTCCACGAGCTCTTCGCCTCGATCGGTCCGTCGTTCGAGGGCCGCGAGGGTGGTTACACCCGCATCACCAAGACGCTGCCCCGCAAGGGTGACAACGCGCCGATGGCGGTTATCGAGCTGGTCCGGGAGAAGACCGTGACCAATGAGGCCGACCGCGCCCGTCGCGTTGCCGCGTCCAAGAAGGCCGAGGCGCCCGCCGCCGAGACCGTGGTCGAGGAGAAGGCCGAAGAGGCAGTCGCCGAGACCGTCGAGGCCGAGGCCCCCGCTGCCGACGAGGCCGCTGAGGACAAGAAGGACGCCTGACGCTCGCGTTGGAGTTCTCGAACGAGCCCGCCGCCCCTTGTGGGTCGGCGGGCTCATTCGTATCCGAGATCGCCGCGTTGGTATCGGGTTTCGCGTGGTGAGTGGTGCCGGCCGGAGGGTTGCCGGCGTTCGTATCGACTAGGAGATCGTCTGTGACCGAGCGCAGCGAGGGAACCGAAGGCACGACACCGCCGGTCGCCGCGGAGCCGAGCGTCGGCGAGGACGGAGCTGCGACCGAGGATTCGGTGGATTCGACCCGGCATTCGACGGCGTCGAACGAGCCTGCGCCGGTGGCTTCGACGGGAGTCGTGCGAACCGCCGAAGCCGATGCTCGGCCGGAGTCCGCTGTCGACTCGGTTCGAATTCGGCTCGATATCAGTTATGACGGCACCGATTTCATCGGTTGGGCGCGACAGCCCGGACTGCGCACGGTGCAGGGTGTGCTCGAAGAGTCGCTGAGCAAAGTGTTCCGCGAGCCGATCCAATTGACGGTCGCGGGGCGCACCGATGCCGGTGTGCACGCCGAGGGGCAGGTCGCGCACTTCGATACCCGCACCGAACCGGAGGCGGCCAAGCTCATCCATCGCATGGCACGGTTCCTGCCGAAAGACGTGCGGATCAAGGATATTCGCGTCGTCGCGCCCGAATTCGACGCCCGCTTCTCGGCGATCCGCCGCCACTATGCGTACCGGCTGACCACCGCGCCCTATGGGGCCGAGCCGCTGCGGGCCCGCAGCGTTGTCGCCTGTCGTCACGACGTCGATCTCGAGGCCATGCGCGCGGCCTCGCGAAAGCTGTTGGGCCTGCACAACTTTGCCGCATTCTGCCGCCGTCGTGATGGTGCGACCACCGTCCGCGAACTCCAGCGCTTCGACTGGGAGCGTGACGGTGACCTGCTGACCGCCTATGTGAGCGCGGATGCGTTCTGCTGGTCCATGGTCCGCAGCCTCGTCGGCGCGGTGCTCGCGGTCGGGGAGGGGCGTCGCACGCCCGACTGGGTCGCCGCATTACTGAACGAAACCGAGCGCTCCAGCTCGGTCACCGTGGCGCCCGCGCACGGCCTGAGTCTCATCGCCGTCGACTATCCGGACGTTGCCGACCTCGCCGCGCGCAATGCCGAAACCCGCGAAATGCGTACGGTCCCAACTGTTGATGAAGGCTGCTGTGGCAGCTGAGCTCGGCGCATCACATCTTGACATCGCACAGAAGGTCTAACCTGAGCGCGGCGACCACAACCTATGTGCCCCCGTGTGAAGGCGGGGCTCCCGCACCGCGATTCGGCGGGCGCGGTGCGGTGCGGGAGCATGACCAGCTATTTGCTGGACGAACCCGCCTCGATCGTCCGCGGCTGGTTGGAACCGGAGATTTCGATACGGCGCGGCTTGGCCCGTTCGGCGATCGGAATCGTCACTGAAAGCACGCCGTTGTTATAGGTCGCGCTGATCTTGTCGGCATCGACATTGTCGCCGAGGCTGAGCTGGCGCATATAGGTGCCGGCGAAGCGCTCGGACGCGATCCATTGGACGCCTTCGTCACTCGGCAGGCTGCGCTGCGCGCGCAGGGTGAGGGTGCCGTTGTCGACACTCACATCCACCGAGCCGGGGTCCACACCGGGCAGGTCGGCATTGAGTACGTAATGATCGCCTGCCTTGAACAGATCCATCGGCATGAATCGTGGTGCGCGCGATGTCCCCATGGATTCGCCGAGCAGCTGGCGGGCAACGGTGTCGATGTCATGGAATGGATCGAACCGAAGCACAGCAATCACCTCCATTTCACTAGCGGTGACGCCTGCCACGGCGGCGGGCGCCGGAAGCTGTGCACTATCCAAGTTAGCACTCGCGTTATGAGAGTGCTAACGGTCGGCTCGAAATTTGGCGACCGCCTCGGATCGGAGTGCGGCCCCGGACGGAATATGGACGGCGGCGGCCTCGTTCATTCCGGACATGGCTATCGGAGACCTCGGAAAGTTCGGCGTATGGCGCTACTACGGGGGGTTCACCCCGCAGGACGCGCAGGACTTGGAAGGACTCGGTTACGGCACGCTGTGGCTCGGCGGGTCCCCGCCCGCCGAATTGCCCGTGATCGAATCGCTGCTGGAGGCAACCGAGTCGATCACCGTCGCCACCAGCATCGTGAATATATGGACGGCACCCGCGAAGCAGGTCGCTGAGTCGTTCCACCGGATCGATGCGCGCTTTCCGGGCCGGTTCCTGCTCGGCTTGGGTGCGGGCCATCCCGAACACCAAGGCGAGTATCGCAAGCCCTACGACGCGCTGGTCGAATACTTCGACGAATTGGATGCCGCGGGCGTACCCGAGCAGCGTCGCGCTCTCGCCGCGCTCGGCCCGCGCGTGCTGGGGCTGGCGGCGGAACGGTCCGCGGGCGCGCTGCCCTACAACGTCACCCCCGAACACACCGCCCGCGCCCGCGCGCTGCTCGGCGAGGGTGTCCTACTGGCCACCGAACACAAGGTGGTCCTCGACGACGACCCGGTCCGGGCCCGCACCACTGCCCGCCCGCGCGTCGAGTTCTACCTCGACCTGCAGAACTACGTCGCCAACCTCCGTCGCCTCGGTTTCACCGACGACGACCTGGCCAAACCCGGTAGCGACCGCCTCATAGACGCCCTGGTAGCCCACGGCGACGCGGATTCGATCGTCGATCGCCTCTCGACCCACCTGACCGCGGGCGCCGACCACGTCGTACTCCAAGTCCTCGCCGACGAAGCCGCCACTCTGCGCACCCTCGCCCCGCTGCTCGCGAACTAGTCCTGCGCTGGCGATCGGCCCGCGTTACCGGCCGATCGCCGTAAGGGTCTGTTGAAGCGGGTCGAACAACTCGAGCGGACGCCGCCGCTTTCCTCGGGCGTAGTCGGTTCGGCACGGGATGAACATCGGTTCCCCCGATTCGTCGGTAGATCGCAGCCCTGCGATCGCCGACCGACGGCAATCGTCCTAAGACTGCGTTAGAAAGGGCGCCCCGCGCTTCCATCGGCGCTGTGACTGCGCACACACTGGTCTCCGACCGACGCAAGGCCGCGTCGAAGAAGGAGATCTTGTGACTACGACACAGCCTGTCGGCGAGCGCCGGGTGGTCGCGAATGTATTGCGTGGTTCCATCGGCAATCTCGTCGAGTGGTACGACTGGTATGTCTATGCCGCATTCAGCGTGTATTTCGCGAAGTCGTTCTTTCCCAAGGGCGATTCGACCGCGCAATTGCTTTCCACCGCAGCGGTTTTCGCGGTCGGCTTCCTCATGCGGCCGCTCGGCGGTTGGGCGCTGGGGCGCTATGCCGACAAGTTCGGACGTCGCTCGGCGCTGACGCTATCGGTGACGGTGATGGCGGCGGGTTCGCTGCTGATCGCGCTGACGCCCGGATACCAGACGATCGGAATCGCCGCCCCGATAATGCTTTTGCTGGCCCGCTTGCTGCAGGGCCTCTCGGTTGGGGGCGAATACGCAACCAGTGCAACGTATTTGTCGGAGGTGGCCTCGACAGGTAAGCGCGGATTCTATTCGAGCTTCCAGTACGTCACGCTGGTCGCCGGACAGTTGGTGGCGCTCGGTGTGCAGATCATCCTGCAGCAGTTCCTGAACAACGCGCAGATGAACAACTGGGGCTGGCGCATTCCGTTCGTGATCGGTGCGGCGGCCGCGCTGATCGTAATGTGGCTACGACGCAGCATGGACGAATCCGAGCACTTCGAGGCAGAGGTCGAGGCAGAGGTCGAGGCCGAGCGTGATCCCGCTGCGAGCAGCGCCGGTGCGAAGCAGCCCGCGCGCGGTTCGCTGCGGATGCTGCTGCAGTATCCGCGGGAATGCCTGCTGGTGATGGGATTGACGCTCGGCGGAACCGTCGCGTTCTACACCTACACCACGTACATGCAGAAGTTCATGATCAACACCTCTGGCATCTCCAAGTCGACGGTCTCGTGGATCAACTTCATCGCACTGCTGGTCTTCGTGGTGCTACAGCCGCTGGCCGGCGCACTGTCCGACCGCGTCGGACGACGCAAGCTGCTGATCTTCTTCGGCGTCTCGGGCACCCTGCTGACCGTGCCGATCATGACCGTGCTCGCGCACACCAAGAACCCGATCGCCGCCTGGGCGCTGATGATGGGCGCACTGGTCATCATCACCGGCTATACCTCGATCAATGCCATCGTGAAGGCCGAGCTGTTCCCGACCAAGATTCGCGCGCTCGGCGTCGGCCTGCCGTACGCACTGACCGTCGCGATCTTCGGCGGCACGGCCGAAACCATCGCACTGTCGTTGAAGCAGGCGAACCACGAATCGCTGTACTTCTGGTACGTCGCCGGATGCATCGGAATCTCGCTGCTGACCTACTGGTTCATGCGGGAGACCTCGAGCGGATCGGCCATCGACGCCGATGCCGCTGCCACGGACGGTATTTCGCTCACCAAGGCGGATACCTCACCCACCGAGCCGGACCGTGACCTCGCGGCGGCTCGACCCTGACGGCCCGACCGCACACGCCGCAGCGCCGCTATGGGAGGATCGGCGTGTGCGGCTGGCGGTGGTCGAGGACGATGACGGCGTAGGCGACGCGCTGGTAGAGGCGCTCAACGCCCGCGGCTATCAGGCCGAGCGCAAACGCCGCGGCGCGGATCTGCTCACCGCCCACCGCGGCTACGACGCGGTCATCCTGGATCTCGGACTGCCCGACGGCGATGGCCTGCACGTGCTGCGTCAGTTGCGCGAGGTGAGCTCGGTGCCGGTGTTGATCCTGACCGCGCGCAGTGACGAACGCTCGATTGTGCGCGGGTTGCGCGGCGGCGCCGACGACTATCTGGTGAAGCCGCCGCGGATCGCGGAATTGATGGCCCGGCTGGAGAATGTGGTGCGCCGCGCGGCCGCCGGATCGCAGCCGGAGCGGGCCGAGGTGGTCACCGGGGATGTGCGGGTCGATCTGGCGGCCCGGGTGGTCGAGGTTGCCGGGCGGCCGATCCCATTGACCCAGAAGGAATTCGAGTTGGTCGAGGCATTGGTGGAGCGGCCCGGTGCCGCGGTCAGCCGCCAACAGCTGATGGATCGGATCTGGGGTGACGCGTTCGTCGCGGTATCCCGGTCACTGGATGTGCATATGACCGGACTGCGGGCGAAATTGGACCGACCTGGGCTGATAACGACTATTCGCGGCTACGGTTACCGCTGGGGCCAGTGATCGTGCCGGCCCGACGGACCTAGGAGCGGAGCCCGGCATGCGCAGACGACTACTCGTCGCGCTGACGGTATTCGCGGCGATCGCCGTCTTCGCCTTCGCGGTACCGCTGTCGCTGACGTTCGCGACCAGCCGCACCCAGGAGTTCGTGGCCGATCGGTCCGGCGATGCCGACCGGTTCGCCAGCCTCGCCGATGCCGCGGTGGCCGAGGGGGACAGTCGGGCACTGGCCGATGAGGCCGGGCGATACCACGATCTGTACGGCGAAAATGTGCTCGTGGTCGATGCGCGGGGCGCGCGGACGGTGAATGCGGGCGTCGATGCGGCCGCCGCGCCCGTCGAGGCCGCCGTTGCCGCAGCTCGCCGCAATCAGCGTCCCCAGCCGGTCTATCGGCTCACCCCGTGGAGTGGGTCGACGGTGTTGATTGCCCGCCCGGTCGGCACCGGGGTGCAGGTCAACGGCGCGGTAGTGATCGAGGCATCCACCGCGCGTGCCCGGCGCGATATCGCCCGCGCGTGGGCGGTGATCGCGGTCGGAGCGGTGCTGGCCATGGTGGTGTTCACCATGTTGGCGCTGAGCTTGGCGCGCTGGGTGCTGCGCCCACTGGCGGCGCTATCGCAGGCGGTCGCCGAATTGACCGCGACCCTGCCGAAGCCGCGCGCGGAGGCCGCCGCGCACGTCTCGATCGCCCGCCACCACGGCGGACCGCCGGAGATGCGGGCGGTGGCGGAATCTTTCGATGCTATGGCATTGGCGGTCGCCGATTCGGCGGATGCGCAACGTCAGCTCGTTGCGGATACGGCGCATGCGATGCGAAATCCGCTCGCCGCCTTGACCATCCGTCTCGACTCCTTGGAGGCTGCCATTCCGCAAACCGCAGTGGCCACCTTCCGTAGCGCGGGTGCGGAAGTCGAGCGGCTGACCGCGCTGCTCGATGGTCTGCTGAGTTTGGCGGTCGCCGAGACCCCAGCTGCCTTCGAGGCAGCGCGTACTCCCTCCGATACCGAAAACCATTGCGACGCGGTACAAGTGGCTGCTGATCGGGTCGACGCCTGGTACTCCGCCTATGAGAACGCCGGACAGGAATTGCGGGCGCAACCGCAGGTTGCCGAGGCCGATATAGCTGTGTCCGCTGATGTTCTCGCTCAGATTCTCGATGTGCCACTGAGTAATTCGTGCGGCTATGCAGGGTCCGGCACGCAGACCATCATCGTGGTCGACGCCGAGCCGGGCTGGGTAACCGTGACCGTGCGTGACAATGGCGTTGGCGTCGAACCTGCCGAGATCGACAAGCTGACCACCCGGTTCTTCCGCGGCTCCGGTGCGTCCGCCGGCGGCTCGGGTCTCGGTCTGCCGATCGCAATGGCATTGGCCCAAGCGCGCGGCGGCACCTTATCCGTGCTGCCCGTCGAGCCGCACGGTCTCGCGATCCAAATCCGGCTGCCGCAGGTGGTGCGGTCGTGATGCGGCGGCGGAAGTTCCTGGCGCTCACCGTCCTCGGTGTCGCGGCCGGTGCTGTCGGATGCGGTGAGGGGCCTGAGCTGGTGCGGCTGGCCTCGGGTGAGGTCGGCGGCTTCTATCACGCATTCGCGGAACTGCTCGCGGCGGTGGCCCAGGAGGCGGGCACGGTGCGGATCGAACCGGTGACGACAACCGGATCGCAGGAAAATCTGGGGATGTTGGCGAACGGGCAGGTGGATGCCGCACTGGCGCTTGCAGATTCGGTGCAGAGTGAACGGGCTCCGTTGGTCGCGCTCGGTCGGGTGTACGAGAACTATCTGCAGTTGGCCGTGCGCTCGGATGCGCCGATTCAACAGGTCACCGATTTGCGCGGGACCCGAGTCAATCTGGGGGCTGCGGGATCCGGCGCGGCGGTGACCGGGGAGCGACTGCTGTGGGCGGCGGGCGTGAATCCCGTTTCGGATGTGGATATTTCGCATCGACCGCTGCGAGATGCGGTGGCGGGTGTGGAATCCGGTGAGCTGGACGCGCTGCTATGGGCAGGCGGCGTGCCCACCGACGCTCTCGATGTGCCGCAGCGGCTGCGGTTGGTGGAACTCGGTGAGTTGGCCGCGCCGATGCGCGAACGCTTCGGACACCTCTACGATTTGGTCGAGATTCCGGCCGACGCCTACGACAGCGGTCGTTCGGTCCGCACGGTCGGCGTCGCGAATCTGCTGCTCGCCGCCCCGACCATGTCCGACGCGGCGGCCGGGGCGATCGTCGAGCTACTGGTTTCGCGTGCGGACCGGCTGGTGCCCGCCGAGGCGGCTGGCACCCAATTCCTGGATAGCCGCTCACTCATCGGAACCGATTCCGTCCCTTTGCATCCGGGTGCGGCGGCGGTGTACCGACGGCGACACGGTTGAGTGTCAGGAACGCACGAGGCGTGCGATGGCGTCGGTGGCCTCTTTGATCTTGGCGTCCGCCTCGGGACCACCGGCGACCGCCGCGTCCACCACGCAGTGGCTGATGTGGTCCTCCAGCAGGCCCATCGCCACGGCCTGCAGTGCCTTCGTCATCGCGGAGACCTGGGTGAGGATATCGATGCAGTACTTCTCTTCCTCGACCATGCGTTGCAGGCCGCGGGCCTGGCCTTCGATCCGGCGTAGGCGCTTGAGGTAATCGTCCTTGGCAGTGATGTAGCCGTGGCCGTGCGCGGCGTGGTCGTGGGTGCCCGCCGAGTCACTGCCCGGCGCGGGCGCGGTGTCATTGTGCGACGGGATGGATGTCACCGACTGCTCCTCGCTGCTCACCGGCTGGACCGGCCTCGATAATACCCCCCTAGGGTACAGTGTCGCGAGGGTGTTGTCAGGTTACCGCGCTATGCGCCACGTCGGGTCGTCGTCCACGCACTGCCCAGTTCCATGCGATCATCGCGATCGGGGCCATGAATTGGATCATCAGGGTCACGCCGACCTGCGGGTAGGGCGGCGAAAGCAAGAAGCCGGCCCGCACCCCAGGCGACCGGGATCACACCGACCCCGCCGACGGTGCGCAGGTGGCGCGGGCTGCCGCGCAATCCGCTCGGATCGGTCATGATGAACGAAGGTTCAGTGGGTGAGATGTGGACCCGTCTGGTCGGGAATCCGGGGCGAGCGAGAGAATCGGTGCATGAGTTTGGATGTTCGGCCCGCGCTCGCCGTGATCGGCGGTAGTGGCTTCTACGATTTCTTCGATAGCGAGGCGACCACCGTCGAGGTCGAGACACCCTACGGCAAGCCCAGCGCGCCGATCGCGGTCGGCGAAGTGGAGGGTCGCCCGGTGGCCTTCTTGCCCCGACACGGCAAACAGCACGAATTCGCGCCGCATACACTGCCCTACCTGGCCAATATGTGGGCGCTGCGCTCGATCGGGGTGCGGCGGATCTTCGCGCCGTGCGCGGTCGGCAGTTTGCGCGCGGACTGGGGGCCGGGGACCGTGGCGGTGCCGGATCAGCTGGTCGACCGGACCTCCGGCCGTTCGCAGACCTACTTCGACGGCGGTGGCGTGCACGTCTCCTTCGCTGACCCGTACTGCGACGAACTGCGCTCCGCGGCAACGAAATCCGCCACGGATGCGCTGCCGATGAAGTCTTCGGGCACCATGGTCGTGGTACAGGGCCCGCGCTTCTCCACCCGGGCCGAGAGCCGGTGGTTCGCCGCACAGGGCTGGGAGCTGGTGAATATGACCGGACATCCCGAGGCCGTGCTCGCCCGTGAACTCGAAATGTGCTATGCCGCAGTCGCTTTGGTGACCGATTTGGATGCCGGACTGGAGGAGGGTGGCGGTGTGCACGCGGTCGAGGTCTTCGCCGAGTTCAAGAAGAACCTGGGACCGTTCAAGGAGCTGATCAGGCGCTCGGTTTCGGCGGTCACCGGAACCGATACCTGCGAACGTTGCCGTGTCCATGCGGGAGTATCACTACCGTTCGAACTACCGTGAATCAAGTTGGTTCGGAGCCGAAACGCGGGGTGCTGATGCGATGAGAGTGCTGGTCACCGGGGCAGCCGGGTTCGTCGGGGCGCGGTTGCGGCGGGCGCTGGCCGCCGCCGGGCACGAGGTGGTCGGGGTCGATCTACTCGGGGCGGATGTGGAAGTGCCGGAGGGCGTTTCGCGGGTGGACGTGCGCGATGCCGATGCGCTCGAGCCGTTGCTGCATGGCATCGATACGGTCTGTCACCTTGCCGCCGTCACATCCGGACCCGAATCGGCGGTGTTCGCCGCGAACAATGATCTCGGGACGGCGGTGCTGCTCGATGTGATGGGGCGGGCGAAGATACGTCATCTGGTGCTCGCCTCGTCCGTCGTGGTGTACGGCGAGGGGCGCTATCGCGGGATGAACAGCGGGCCGTTCTATCCGGGACTTCGGCGGCGGGCCGATCTGGACCGCGGCATGTTCGACCACTTGGCGCCGCGCACCGGCGAGTTGCTCACCTGGGAGCCGGTCACCGAGGACGCGCCGCTGCGTCCGCGCGGCTTCTACGGTGCCAGCAAGTTGGCGCAGGAAAACTATGCGCTGGCTTGGGGTTTGGCCACGGGCGCGGCCGTCACGGCATTGCGCTACCACAACGGTTACGGCGAGGGCGCGCGCACCGGCTTCATCGGAAACTTCCTCACCGCACTGGACCAGGGCCGCCCGCCCTTGGTAGGCGAGGACGGCGGGCAGGTCAGGGACGTCGTGCACGTCGACGACATCGTGGCCGCCACCGTAGCCGCCGTCGACCGCCGCCCACCCGGCTTCGTCCCCCTGAATATCGCCTCCGGCCACCCCGTCACCATGTGGGAGGTCGCCTCGATCATGGCCAAAGCCCGCGGCGGCCCCGCCCCCGTAGTAACCGGCCGCTACCACCTCGGCGACGCCCGCCACCTGGCCGCAGACCCCGAACGAGCCAGGCGCACATTGGGTTTCACCGCCCGGATCTCACCCACCCAAGGCCTGGCCGAACTCGCCGCTCCCGCAGTCGAGTCCACCACACCCCAACGGGAATCCGCCCCACTACACGTGCGCGCCGCTCCGAATCCTCCGACCACACCCGAGCATCGGGTTCATCCGGAACCTCGGCCCGCCGCGCCGATCGTGCGACCCGAAGCCCGCCCGGATGCTCTGGTGCCGAGCGCGAAGACGACCGCCCCCGGACCGGAGCCAGCGGTAGAGGGTGCCGGGCGGGACGTGGCGGCGCCGCCGTCCCAGCCTGAGTTGGCGAAACCGGAGGCCGGAGCGGGCTCGCCGATGTGATTGCGGTTGCGCCTCAGCGCCGTGTTCGCGACTGACGCGTTGGACTGTCCAGCAAGCGGGCATTGCCTTGGGCGGACTCGCTGGGCGTCGCGCATCTGCCCGGCGCTACGACGTCATCGGTTCCGGAGCGGCCCATTTGGTACGCGTCGTTCGGGACGGACTGTATTCAGGTCGAATACTGCGATCGATCACGCCTCGGCGAAGGCGTCGGCGTGTGCGCGGGCCCACTGGTCGAAGGTGCGCGGTTCTCGGCCGGTCACCTCGTGGACGGTGGGGTAGACCTGGGATTCGTCGAGGGTGCCGTCGACGAAGAAGCTCCAGAATGCGTCGACGTAGTGCTGCGGCATTGAGGCCTCGAGTTCGGCCCGCGTCTGCGCATTCGTCAAGCCTTGGCAGACCAGCGGCCGGTTGAGCACTTCGGCGAGCACAGCGATCTGATCGGCGGGCACGAGCGCTCGCGGGCCGGTCAGCTCGAGAATACGCCCGGCCAGCCCGTCGCTGGTCAGGGCAACCGCCGCGACGGCCGCGATATCGGCGGGATCGATTGCGGCGACGGGTACGTCGGGGAATTGGGCGCGGATCACATCGCCCTGTTCGAGTTGCGGCAGCCAGCGCAGCGCATTCGACATGAACGAGCGCGGGCGCAGAAAGGTCCACGCCAGGCCGGATTCGCGCACGTCCCGCTCGGCCTGCGTCATATACGCGGAGACCGCATTGTTCATATCCTCGAGTGCCGCCGAACCACCCGAAAGCAGGACGATGCGCTGGACGCCCGCCTTTTTCGCGCGGGCGAGCAGGTCGGGGGCGTCGGCATAGCCCGGCAGCAGGAACATTCCGGTGACCCCGTCCAGGGCTTCGGTCAGGCTTTCCGGCCGATTCAGATCACCCGTCACCGCTTCGACACCGGCGCGCAGCTGCGCCCGTGCCGGATCGCGGACCAGCGCGCGCACGTCTGCGCCGGAGTCACTCAGTGCCGCAACCAGTTCCGTGCCGATATTGCCGGTCGCGCCGGTCACCAGGATCATGCCGTCTCCTCCAGAGTCGCACCGGGTTGCCCCGTCCATCATTCGGAATCATCGACCGATCCCCGCGAATGAAATCGAGATCGCCGCATCCGCCTCGACCGTACCGTCGGCACACCGAGTTAGGCTCGCGCAGTGGATACTCCGCTACGGCTAGAGGTCATCGTGGCCAGCACGCGCCCGGAGCGATTCGCTCCGGTGGTCGCGGACTGGTTCCTGCGCACGCTCCGGGCGACCCCCGAATTCGACACCGGCGTCATCGATCTCCTCACCACCCCGCTGCCGACGGACCTGACCGTCACCGCCGAGGTCGAGGCCTACCGCCAGCGCCTGGCCGCCGCCGACGCCTTCGTCGCCATTACTTCCGAGTACAACCATGGCTACCCCGCGTCCCTGAAGACCGCCTTCGACACCGCGAAACACGAATGGCGCGCCAAACCCATCGGCTTCGTCTCCTACGGTGGTCTGTCCGGCGGCCTGCGGGCCGTCGAACAACTCCGTCAGGTGGTCGCCGAAATCCACATGGTCTCCATCCGCGAAACCGTCAGCTTCCACCAGGCCAAAAAGCAATTCGACAAATCAGGCAACACCCAAGACGGCGCCGCCATCGACGCCGCCGACCGCCTGATCCGCCAGTTGACCTGGTGGGCACGCGTTTTGCGAGAAGCACGCACCACCAACCCCTACCCCGGCTGAACCCACACCTCTCCCGACACAATCTGTCGCGAGCATCATGGCAACGGGACTACTGCGCGCTGTCTGCCATCGCGCGGCGGCCGCGGGGGTGGCCGATGTATGTTGCCTCGCGGGGGATGGAGACCAGGGTCAGGTCGACCTGGGCGGTTCCGGTTCGCAGCACCACATGGTTCCCGATGGCCCCCGGCTGGTGAATCGACAGGTCCGGCCGAGTCGCGGGCCAGCCCATCGGATCTCCGGTGACATAGATAGTCGTGACACCGGCGTGCGGCGCGGGCGCCAGCACACCGTCTACCACCGTCGCGGTGAATCCGGCATCGGATTGATGGGTCTCCACCGCGAGCTGCAGGCGCTCCGGATTCCCGATGGTCGTCACCAAATTTTCCCAAGCGTGCGTCCGATCGGTACGGATCAGGATGCGCTCGCCGACCGCCAACGCACGGAACACCAACTGCTGGGCCAAATACAGCTCACCGGCCACATACACCGTTGAGATACCGGTACCGACAATCCGGACCGCGACACCCTGACCCTCGTCATCCGACCCGATCAGCTGACCGCACCCCGACGACGGCAGATGCAGCGCACTGATCACATCGATCGGGTACTCGGTCACCGGAACCGCATCGTCGAGATCCGGAATGCCCAGCGGCAGATGCGCGAGCAGACCATCACGCTGTCGCCCGTTCATCGAGATCAGACCCTTGAGTTTCGTGCGCTCCGGCAGCTCCCGCGTGGTCAGCCGCCAGGCTGCACCGACGCTCACCGCTTCGGCCGAACTACCCGGACGCAGCCGCACCGCGACGGTCGTTCCGCGCGAGGGCGCAACCCACAGCTGCGAGAGCAGATCCGAGCCGAGCCGCTTGGGGTCGACCGCGCTACCGATATTCACACTGTTGCCGATTTCGGCGTACCGCCAGCGGTGGGTCAGCGTGCGCGGATCGAAGCCCTGCGTGACCTGCAGAACCGCCTTGCGGATCTCGGGTGCGGTGAGGATGCGAGCGCTGCAGTCGGCGTCCTCCAGCGTGCGCATAATGCGTTGCGTCGCAATGGTTACCGCCCGCGACGCACCCTCACTACCGCCACCGCGCCGGGCCGCTGCCTCCGGGCACGCGATCGCGTCGAAGCTGATGGCGAGCCACACATTCCGGTGCGCGGTCGCGGGCAGCGGACCCAGTAGCGATTCGTAGATCTTGCCCGCGGGCGTACCCGAACGGCTGCGGTGGCCATGGCTGATGATGTCGATACCGCTGAGCAGAATGTCGTGCTGGTTCAGGCATTTCGCCAATTCCGGCAGCGGCAGCAGATGCGAGGCGTGCACGGTAGTGCGAGCGATCCGGGTAAGCCCGCCCTTGGGGGCCAGCACCTCGACGACCGCGACGACTCTCGTTCCGTCCCAATACAACCCGAGCGAGCGACCGTCGGAGCCGCGGAAGTCGACGGTATCCCCGAGCTGGTAATCGCCGCGGGTCAGATAGCGCCACCAGGTCCCGATCCAATCCAGGATGGTGCGCTTGGCGACCGGGATCAGCGGCAGCAGTCCGACGACCACCGCGACGCCCAACGCGGGCCAGGCGGCAACCCCGACCAATAAGGCGAGCAGTCCGGCAACGAGCCCGATCACCTGCGCTATCAGCAGATTCGGCAGTGAGATGCGCCCGAGCAGCGGGCGTGGTCCCGCGCCGGCTTGTTCGGCCATCGTCGTCCCCCAAGTACCCGGTATCGGCCGTATCGCAGCGGCCGAGCTGAACAATAGTCCTCGGGAACTGTACTGTGTTCCGCGAACGCGAGCATTGTTCGGGGAGGGAAACATGCCTTCAAAACCCACTACACGCTGGCAGGTGAGCGGTTACCGCTTCCTGGTCCGGCGGATGGAACACGCGCTGGTGCGCCGGGACGTGCGCATGCTGCACGATCCGATGCGCTCCCAGTCCCGTGCCTACGCGGCCGGATTGATCATGGCGATCGTGGTGCTGGCCGGTTGTGGCGTGCTCGCACTGCTGCGTCCACAGGACAAGGTAGGCAGTAGCAAGATCCTGATCGGCAAGGAATCCGGCGCCGTCTACGTGATGATCAACGATGTGGCGCATCCGACGCTGAACCTCGCCTCGGCCCGGTTGGCCGCAGGATCGCCGGAAAAGGCCGTCATCGTCAAGGAATCCGAGATCGGCAAGAAGGCGCGCGGCCAGCTGATCGGCATTCCGGGCGCACCTACCTCACTGCATTTCGACAAGGACGGCAAGGGCCGGATCTGGACCGTCTGCGACCAGTTGAAGGTGGACGGCAGCAGGGACCTCACCACCTCGGTGCTCGCCGGAAGTCTCTCGCTCGGCGAGAAGGCGTCGGTGATGGGTAGGGACCGGGCGCTGCTGGTGCAGGGCAAGGATTCGGCGTATCTGGTGTACGAGGGCAAGCGCGCTCGCGTCGACCTCAAGGACCGCGCTGTCACCGACGCATTGAAGATCACCGGCGCGACCGCCCGGCCGATCAGCGAGGGCCTGCTCAATACGATTCCCGAAGTGCTGCCGATCATTCCGCCCCACATCGATAATCCGGGCGGCCCGGTGACCTACTCGGTCGGCAGCCACCGCATCGGCGACGTCGTCCACGTTCCCGCGCAGCCCAATACGGAATACGTTGTGCTGCAAGACGGTCTGCAGCCGATCTCGCCGGTGACCGCCGAGATCATCCGCAACCGAGTCCGCTCGACGTCGGGCAACGACGTCGTCGATCAGATCGACAAGACCTATGCGCCGGTGTCGAGCACACTGCAGGTCGGAACGTACCCACAGGCCGTGCCGTCCATCGTCGACTACAAGGACCAGCCGGTCAGCTGCCTGTCCTGGAAGCCGCTGGCCGCCGCCGCGGACAACAAGGACGGTGGCAATCGCGCCGAACTGACGGTGCTCACCGGTGTGGCCCTGCCGATTCCGGATAACGCCAAACTCGTGCAGCTGGCCCAGGCAGACGGTACCGGCCCCAATGCCGACTCGGTCTACATCCCGCCGGGCACCGGCGCCTTCGTCCAGACCACCGGTATCGAACCCGACAGTCGCCGTAAAGACAGCAAGTTCTACATCGCCGACACCGGTGTCCGCTACGGCATCAAGGACTCCGACGCTGAAAAGGCGCTCGGCATGGATTCGGATTCGGGCACCAAGGCCGAACCAGCGCCGTGGCCGATCGTCGGCCTGCTCGCGGCCGGTCCGAGCCTGGCCCGCGCGGATGCCATGGTCGCCCACGACGGCGTCTCCGCGGATCCCTCGCCCTCGAAATCGCCTGTCGCCTCGGCGAATTGAGTCAGTCCTCGGACATCGAGGCCGCGCGCAACTCGGCGACTTCGCTGCGTAGCGCGCGGATTTCGTCGATCAGCACCGTGATCTCCCCTTCGGTGCGGTCGGCGCTCACCTCGACGGCCTTCAGCTGATCCATTACCCAGCTGGTCGTGGTGCCGATGGCGAAACTGATCAGGCCGATGCCGAGCGTCATCAGGATCAGCGCGATCAGGCGGCCGTGCACGGTCACCGGATACACATCGCCGTAGCCGACCGTGGTCACCGACACCATGGACCACCACAGGGCATCACCGAAGTTGTGGATCTTGCTATCGGGTGCGCCGTATTCGGCATCGAAGAACGCCAGACTGCACAGCACCAGCGTGAGCGCCGAACTGGTGCCGACGAATATCGCGAGCCGGGCGCGCGTCACCCGATTGCGGTTGAGCTGGTCGAGCACCAGTAGCGCCGCCCGCAATAACCGCACCGGCCGGAACGGCGGCAACAGCACGATCAACAGCTCCAGCGGATGTGTGCGCACGAACCGCCAACGATCGCTGGACAACCAGGTCCGGATGCCGAAGTCCGCGGCGAATGCCGCCCAGATCATGATGTCGATCCGTTCGAGCCAGGCATCGAGCTGCGGTGACGCTCCGGTATCCAGCACATGCCAGGCGTAGACGCTGATGAAGAGCACGGCAAGCACCAGCATCGGAACACCGGTCGCGCGTTCCCAGTTTTGTCTACGGCTCGGGTGGCTGTGTGCTGGGTGCATGGGAACTACCTGTTTCGATCGGGCGCGACACCCTATGTACCGCCGTTTGCCACGACGACGCTACATATCGTCGGAGTTGACCCCGAACCGGCGGCGGATAGGGAACGAGGCGAGGTAGCCGAGCACCAAGGCGCCCCCGATGATCCCGGTGCCGATCAGCGCGACATTGCGAGCCCGATTGTCCGGCGGCGGAGCCGGTTTCGGCACCGCGAGCTGGGCGTTCTTGGCCGGGCTCGGCCGCTTGGGCGGCAGCGGCGTGCTGCCCACCTCATCGGTCAGCGCCGCGACCGGATCGATCGCGCCGTAGCCGATATACGGACTCCACCCCTCGGCGGGCGCATGCGCGGTGGCCTGCATCCGCTTGACCACTTCCAGCGCACTCAGCTCCGGAAAACGGGCACGTACCAGCGCGACCACCCCGGAGACCAGCGGCGTCGCGAAGCTCGTCCCGCTCATCGCCTGTTGCTGCCCTTGCTGATTCACGGTGCCGGTGGCGGTCCCGGTCCCGCGCGGGTCGAGCGAAACCATATTCTCGCCCGGCGCGGCCACACTCACCCAGGGGCCGGGCACGGTGAACTTCGACGGCGCGCCGTTCGAATCGATCGAACCCACCGAGAGCACATAGTCGTCCCAGCGGGCGGGGCTCACATTGACCTTGACGTTGCTCCACGGATCGGCGGACGGATTGAGTGGATCGATGATCTGCTGTTCGGTCTTGCAGGAGCCGTCCTGGTTTCCGGCGGCCACGACCACGACCACGTCCTTCTCCAGCGTCGCGTATCGCACTGCCGCGCCGATGGATCCGTCGACGTCATTGGACGAGCCGCACCACACCTCGGAGATATTGATGACGCTCACGTTCGCATCGGCCGCACGCCGGATCGCCGAGGCCATGGTGGCCAGATTGCCGTAGCCCTCGGGCAGGTCGTCGGGATTGCGCTCCCTGGCCCGGCCTTCCCTCTGATACATCTTGCTGGTCTGGCGGATGGTCATGATGCGCGCTTCCGGCGCGACACCGGAGAACCCCTGACTATCGATCTTCGAAGCGGCGATCAATCCCGCGACGAAGGTGCCGTGCCCGTCGCAGTCCTCGGTGCCGTCGCCCGAGTTCGCTACGAAGTCGCCACCGGCGATCAATCCGGGCAGGCGAGGATGCCGCGCGACACCGGTATCGATGACCGCGACAGTCTGGCCCTCACCCTTGGAGAACCGCCACGCACTTTCCAGATCGAGGGAGCGCTGAGCGGTCGGAATCGTCGCGCCCTCACCACCGGAGACCGTATTCGAGCAATCGGAATTCGCTGGCCGCTCGGTCTTTTCGGGCGGCGCGGCCGGATCGCCCGCGGGCAGCAGACCAGGATTCACCGCGGGCGGGTGATCCGCGGCAGCCGCACCGGCCCCCAGCCCCAACGACGCGCTCAGGCCCAACGCCACGACCGCCGCCGCGACGCGCAGTTGCGGCTTCACAGCCCGCGAACGAGCGAATAGAGCGAGGCCACCCAAAACACCAGCGGCAGCACGGCGGCCACGAACGCGTACTCGAGCAATTCGACGCCACGGCGCATCGGCGGTGTCGCGGACTGGTTCGGAATGATGATTCCGAGAATCAACGCGGCGACCAGCACTACCATCGCCGCCCCGAAGACGGCCAGCGGCTGCTCCATGCCGATGGCGACGCCGACCATCATGATCAGCACGATTGCCGCGCCGCCGGCGATCAGCACCACGGCCTGTTCCGCGCCCGCGTAGGTCCGGCTGCGGAACATCAGCACCACGGCGGTCACCAGCGCCAGCGCGATACCCGGCCAGTACGGATCCCCGGCGCTGGGATCGGTGCCCGCCAACGCTCCCCCCACCGAGAGCAGCGTGGTTGCCGCGACGAGTCCGGCCAGGTACATCCGGGCCCGTTCGGACTTCACCCGGAGCGCGTCCATGGTCGGCAGCGCGCGGTGATCGTCCGGATCGTCCTCGGTCGGGTCGATCGGGGTGCCGGGGGAGGGCACCGGCGGCAGCGGCAGTTTGGCCAGCAGCATCGAAACCCGCGGCGCGAGCGAAAGACCCGCGAGCCCGAGCGCGGCGACGACGGCGCCGATGGCCTTCTCCGGCTGGTCGGTCAGCACGCCGACCAGCGCGGCCGGTACCGCGTACACGGCGAGCGTGGCCGCGCCGATGAACAGCGCGAGGCCGACGCCCGTGACGCGCCACGCGAGAACCGCTGTCGCGCCGGCCAATACCGATCCGAGCAGCAGATGCGCCCAGCCGTAATCGTCTGGCACATAAAGCATTCCGGCGGTGAACGCGGCGGGCAGCGCGCAGCCCCCGAGTACCAGCGCGGTCGAGGTATCGCCGTACATCCTGCTGAGCACCATGCCGGCGACCACGAGCAGAATCGCCACGGTCAACGCGAGCGAACCGCTAACCCAGCCTGGCAGTGCGCCTTTGGACAGCAGCAGACCGAGGCAACCGACGATCATGGTGAGCGCGGCCAGCACCGACCCGGTGATCCGCGCGACCTTCGGTGTCCAGCTGCGATAGTGATCGGCGTCGGCGATCGCGACGTTGTACATGATGTCGTCGAACAGCGGCGTCGGTGCGGTATGCGAGGCGCTCTCCAACATGAGCAGTTCGCCGTCGCGCACGCCGTGCTCGCCGAGGCTCAGCGAATTGGAGAACGGGGGATGGCCGATTCGGGCCAGCACCCATTCGGCGGGCTCGAAACGCTCGCCCTCATTGTCGAAATCGTTGGTGCGGCTGTGTTGAGCGACCATATCGACGACACTCGGAATCACCAGCGCGACCGGCACATCGACCGGAATCGCCATATCAACCTGAGTGTGCTTCGCGAGAATCGTGACCCGGGCAAGATCGGGCGCACGGACGATGCCGCGCGAGGATTCTTCGTCGATGTGGTCAAGTCGCGCGTGCGTCAAGCTTCCCCCAACTCGGTCTCTACCTCGTATTTCCGCGTCCCGTGAGCGAGGGGGCCGAGCTTGCGAACCCACCGTTCGGGCAGCAGAATGCTGGTCGAACTGTACGACATGTCAGCTGTGCCCTCTACACTGAGGCCGAAAAAGTGCAGCTTGCGAAGAGGGGGATCTCGTCCGATGAGTACTGTCCGGTTCCAGCGGCGTGCGCGTCGCGAGATGCCGCGCACGCCAGGTGGCGAGGTCACGCTGCAGCCGCCGCCCGAAATCCCAAGGGTGACACCGGGCAGCCTGGTATCGAAGCTGATGCCGGTCGTGATGGTCGTCGGCATGGTCGGCATGATGGCGCTGCTGTTCACCCAGGGTGGCAGCATCGCGTCGAACCCGATGAGCATGATGTTCCCGATGATGATGGTCGTCTCCATGGTCGGCATGTTCGCCGGTCAGGGGGGCGGCAAGGGACAGAAGGCAGCCGAGGCGAACGAGGACCGCAAGGACTATCTGCGCTACCTCGACCAGGTTCGCAAGGATGTCGACCAGACCGCCACCCAGCAGCGTGCCTCGGTCGAATGGAGCCATCCCGAGCCGGGTCTCATCTGGATGCTGGCGGGCACCAGCCGCATGTGGGAACGTCGCGCCGGGGACAAGGACTTCTGCCACGCCCGCATCGGCATCGGCGGACAGCGTCTGGCCACCCGTCTGGTCGCGCCGGAGACCGGCCCGGTCGAGGAATTGGAGCCGATCGCGGCGGTCTCGCTGCGCCGCTTCGTGCGCGCGCACTCCACGGTTCCGGATCTGCCGACGGCGATCGCGGTCAAGGGCTTCGCGACCATCGCACTCGACGGCGACCGCGCCGAAGCTCGCGATATGACCCGCGCAATGCTGTTGCAGCTGTGCATGTTCCAGGCACCGGACCAGGTGCTCATCGCCGTCGTCTGTGGCCCGGACACCGCCCGCGAATGGGAATGGACCAAGTGGCTGCCGCACACTCAACATCCGGACGCGCAGGACGGCATCGGCACCGAGCGAATGTTCTACGGCTCGATCCGGGAGGCCACCGCGGGGCTGCATCCGTTGCTGGCCAACCGCGTTCGCTATTCGCGCAACCAGCCCGCCAATGCCAACCTGGTGCATATCGTCATTGTCGTCGACGGCGGCCTGCTCGAGGCCGAAGAAGACCAACTTCGCGAATCCGGTTACGAAGGCGTGACCATCATCGACTTGTGCGGCTACGCACCGCGTTTGGCCGTTTCGCGCGGCATCAAGATGGTTGTCGAGAACGGTGAATGCGTCGGTCGCGGCGCCACCGGAAACCAGGAGCGTTTCGCGCTCATCGACCGAATCAGTCCGCAGCAGGCCCAGCAGGTCGCACGCCGCCTCGCGCCGTATCGCGCCGCGACCCAGCGCAGCAGCGATGCCGAACACGATGACGCCGAAGTGATCTCGACCTGGACCCAGCTGATGAAGCTCGGCGACATCGGCACATTCAATCCCGAGCACGCCTGGCGTCCCCGCTACGGCCGCGAGCGGCTGCGCGTGCCCTTCGGTGTCGGCGCGGACGGCGCGCCCATCGAACTCGATATCAAGGAAGCCGCCGAAAGCGGTATGGGTCCGCACGGATTGTGCATCGGCGCAACCGGTTCCGGTAAATCGGAATTCCTGCGCACCCTGGTGCTCAGCCTGTTGGCCACGCATTCGCCGGACCAGCTGAACCTGGTGCTCGTCGACTTCAAGGGTGGTGCGACCTTCCTCGGCCTGGACGGTGTCCCGCACGTCGCTGCCGTCATCACCAACCTCGAAGAGGAAGCCGACCTCGTCGACCGTATGCGCGACGCCCTGGCCGGTGAAATGAACCGCCGCCAAGAGGTACTGCGTCAGGCGGGCAACTTCGCCAACGTCTCCGAATACGAAAAGGCGCGCGCCGCGGGCGCCGATCTGGACCCGCTGCCGGCACTGTTCGTCGTGCTCGACGAGTTCTCCGAATTGCTCACCCAGCACCCGGATTTCGCCGAACTGTTCGTGATGATCGGCCGCCTCGGCCGCTCGCTGCACGTGCACCTGCTGTTGGCCTCGCAGCGCCTCGAAGAGGGCAAGCTGAAGGGTCTGGAGAGCCACCTCTCCTACCGCATCGGTCTGAAGACATTCTCCGCCAACGAATCCCGCCAGGTCCTCGGCGTCCCGGACGCCTACAACCTGCCCGGCATCCCCGGCGGTGGTTACCTCAAGTCCGACTCCGGCGAGATCCAGCGCTTCCAGGCCTCCTACGTCTCCGGCCCCTACGTCGGCGGCGGCTCCCAACGCGAGGTCACCCAAGCCGGCGTCGCGGGCGGCGAAATCGATATCAAGGCAAGGCCGTTCACCGCCACCCACGTCGACTTCCGCGCCATCGACCGCATCCCACTGCCGTCCGAGCCGACACACGATCCCGAACCGCAGTCCGAAGACGGCGAACAGATCTCCAACCTCAATATGCTGGCCTCCCGCATCCGCGGCCACGGCCGCCCGGCCCACGAGATCTGGCTCCCGCCCCTGGACGAGGCCCCGACCCTCGACCAACTCATCCCGCGCAGCGTGCTCACCGGCGAATACTCCGCCGTCGCCACCCTGCGCGCCCCCATGGGCATCGTCGACCGCCCCTACGACCAGCGCCGCGACCCCTTCGTCGTGGACTTGTCGGGTTCACGAGGCAATGTCGCAGTCGTCGGCGGCCCCCAGTCGGGCAAATCCACGGCCCTGCGCACGATGATCATGGCCTTGTCCCTCACCCACACCGCCGAACAGGTGCAGTTCTACTGCCTCGACTTCGGTGGCGGTACCCTGGCCAGCCTCGAAGGCCTGCCGCATGTGGGTTCGGTGGCCAGCCGTCTCGATGAGGACAAGGTCCGGCGCACCATCGCCGAAATGACGACCATCGTCCGTCAGCGCGAAGCGCGGTTCCGCCAACTGGGCATCGAGTCGATGACCGAATTCCGCCGTCTGCGCGCCATGGACCCGGCCAGCAGTCCCGGTGCGGCTGGGGCGCACGAGGATCCGTTCGGTGACGTCTTCCTGGTCATCGACGGCTTCGGTTCCATCCGCCAGGACTTCGACCCTCTCGAACAGCCCATCATGAACCTCGCGGTCCAGGGCCTGTCCTACGGCGTCCACGTGGTCATCGCCCTCGCCCGCTGGGCCGAAGCGCGTCCCGCCCTGAAAGACCAGATCGGCACCCGCATCGAACTCCGTCTCGGTGACCCCATGGATTCCGACCTCGGCCGCAAGTTCGCCGCCCTGGTACCCCAGGGGCGCCCGGGTCGCGGCATGACCCCCGAATGCCTGCACATGTTGACCGGTCTGCCGCGCATCGATGGCAGTGCCGCCCAGGAAAACCTCGGCCAGGCAGTGGCGGACGCGGTGGCGACCATTGCCCGTCTGACTCCTGGCAGGCCCGCTCCGGCCGCCAGAATGCTTCCGGAAATGTTGCCGCGCGAGCAATTGCTGCAGTTCGCGGGCAACTGGCCCTCCCAGGTCGACCCGGAAGCCAAGTGCATGCGAATTCCACTCGGCATCAACGAATCCGAGCTTGCGCCCGTCTACCTCGACTTCAACGAGAGCCCGCACTTCATCGTCATCGGTGATACCGAAAGCGGTAAGACGACACTGCTCCGGTCGATTATCGAGAGCATCGCGGCCTCGAACACACCGGATCAGGCGCGTTTCATCCTCGGTGACTACCGACGGTCGATGCTGGGACTCGTGCCCAACGGATACCTCGCCGGATACGGTTCCACCGCACCGCAATTCACCCAGAACATGGCCGATCTCGCCGCCTATGTGGCCCAGCGGACCCCCGGCTCCGACGTCACGCCGCAGCAACTGCGTGATCGCTCTTGGTGGCGGGGTCCGGAACTGTACATCATCGTCGACGACTACGACTTGGTCGCCTCATCCAGCGGCAACCCGGTATCGGCGCTGTTGGAACACCTTCCGCATGCCCGAGATCTGGGTTTCCACGTGATCATCGCGCGGCGCTCCGGTGGCGCGAGTCGCGCACTGTACGAAGCGACGGTCGCGCGCATGAAGGACCTCGGATCGGCCGCTCTGGTCATGAGCTGCAATAAGGATGAGGGCGTTTTGTTCGGTAACACGCGTCCGGGTATCAAACCCCCCGGGCGTGGTACCTACGTCACGCGTAACAGCGAAGGTCTGATCCAGTTGGCCTGGATGCCTCCGGCGGAGTGATGCCGAGCGTCGATCTAGTGGTGACGGACACCCGCGTATGGGCGCGCGGTCCGGCCACCCATTGGGATACGCCGCCTTCGGTGGTGCTCGGTAGCGACGGGGATCTCGTTGTCGGAGAGCCGCTTACACCGCCGACACAGGTGAGCTCCGCGGTCCAGTATGTGGGCGGGGACCGCATAGCCCTGCTGCCGCGTGTTCCGGCCGTCGCCGAAGCGATGACGGCGGTGGTCGGAACAGTCCTGCGGAACCTCGGTGCGGCGATTCCGTGCGAACAGGTGACCGTGGTGTGCCCGACCGAATGGGGCAGGCGGCGACGTGCGGTCATCGACGATGCTGTTCGGCGCTTCGCCACCGATATCGTGTTCGAGGACATGGCAATACGCGCCGTTGTCACCGATGCGGGTACCGCGCGCAGCAGGCGCACCGTTGTGTTGGAGTTCGGCCCGCTCTCGACCACAGCGACCGCTGTCGTGCGCAGCCATCAGGGCACTCACATCGAATCGTGTGAGCATGAACCGAATCTCGCGGTTGCCGACATCGCGCCGGATGCGGCGGGGGACGAACAGCTGGCCACTCTTTTCGATCGTCTGCTCGGCGGGCAACCCGCCGATGTCGTTCAGGCGGTGGGTGTTTCGGATTCGGCGAAGCTTGATGTGATCAGGTCGGTGGCACAGCGGTTCTGCGGACCGGAGGTCGAAGTCCGGCCGGTCGCGGGCGCTGATCTGGTGCGTGGGTCGCGGCTGGAACCGGAGTACCAGCCCGAGATCGCGCCATTGCCGACCACGGAGTGGATGCAGCCGCTGCGGCAGCGGGCAGCGGCGATGCAGCCGCCTGGGCGCAATACGAAGGTGTACGTGGTGAGTGCCGTGGCTGCGGTTGCGGTGGTGGCCGCTGCGGCCGTCGGGGCAGTGTTCGCGTTCGGCGGCTCGGATGACCACCCAACCGCCGCACCGGCGAGCACAGCTGTCTCCGTGCGTCCCACGCCGCCGTCGACCAGCGCGCAGCCATCGACGACGGCCCGAGCATCGGAAACCGTTGGGCGCGTACGCTTCCAGATACCGGCTGGATGGCGATTCGCACAGGCGCCTGACCCGAACAAGTCTCGGGTCGATCTCGTCCCGTCGGACGGAACTCGGATGCGCATCACCGTGATCCAGACCCCGGTCGCAACGGGCGCCGGATACGAGCAGGTCGCGGCGAATCTCGAGGCCCAGATGAAGCAGCGGCCGAGTGGTACGGTCGGCGAGCTGAAGCGCGACATAGTATTCGGCGGTAAATCGGGCCTGGCCTACACCGAACAGCCCGGTGATGGCTCAACTGTGAACTGGCATGTATTGGTGGAGCAGGGACTTCAGATCAGCACCGGGTGCCAGTACTTCGGTAGCTGGGACTCGATCGCGCAGACCTGTGCGCAGTTCGCGGCATCCATTCAGACGACGCCGTAATCGCTGTTCCGCCCAAATAATTCGTGCCCCCGGCAAACTGCCGGGGGCACGAATGGTTCCGAGTCGAATCTCAGAAGAGGCCAGCGAGCGCGGTGTCCGTGCCCTGAAGCTCGGAGTTGCCCTTGTCGACGAGCTGAGCGGCGCCGTGCAGGGTCGTGTTCAGCTGAACGACATGCTGGTTCCAGGTCGTCTGGTACTGGTCGAACGCTTCCTTCGCCGCACCACCCTGGGTGTCGAAGAAGGCCTTCACCTTCTTCTCGAAGGCCTCGAGCTCGTTGCGGATGGTCTCGGCGCGGTTGATGATCTGACGCGCGCCGTCTGCAACACCGTCGAAATTAGCGGAGATGGGCTTGCCACTGCTCATTGTTCAGGCTCCTATGCTGCGTGGTTTTGGAGTTTAGACCGCAGGCAGGTCGAGGCTGGAAACCTGCGCCTGCACCTTGGAGGCGAAGTCGTCGGTCTGATCAGAGAACGAGTTGCTCATCTTGAGCAGCTTCTCGGAGGTCTCCATCAGCTGGTCGTTCATCTTGTCGGCCTGGAAGTAGTAGCGCTCCATGAAGGCGTTGAACGCGTCGCGGGCCGCACCCTGCCAGTTGGCGCCGTTCGTCACGTTGTCTTCATCGGTCTTCAACTGCCGGATGGCCATCATCAGGCTGTTGTGCTGCTCCTGGAATTCCTTCGCCTTCGCATTGATACCCTCGGTATCCGCAGCGAAATTCCCTGGTGAAGTCATCGCTTCTGCTCCTGGTTCTGGTTGTGGTCAATCCAAGTGCGAGTTGACCTCGTTCATACGGTTGGACGCGTCCTCGGCCCGTTCGGTTCCATCCAGTTCGAAAGAATCTGATAGATCCACCGCGTCGCACGGGCGCTGTAGCGTTGTCGACCGGCTACATCACGGTCGGAGGGCCTCAGAGATCCCCCCGGATGTCTCGGACCGCAATGTCGTCGTCTCGGTCGCCACCAGCACACCGATCCCCTCCTTCCCCCTGTTCGCGGCCACTTGAACTGGCGAGTGGGCTGGCTGCGAACACCCTACCGAACAGCGCGCTCTCGCGTCTACAAGACAGATCCCAGTTCGATAAGAGCTGTGGATAACCCTGGCGTTGCGCTACTTGACGACCTTGGCGATCGTCGGAACCATCTTGTCCGCCAGTGTGTCCTGGGACTGTGCGGTCCACACCTGGAACGCCTGCACTGTCGACGGATCATCGACCACAACGATCTTCGCGTTGCTTGACAGAATGCTCCCCGGCAAGCCACGCAGTCCGCCGTTCCCGGCCTGGCTATCGGTCCGCAGCACGATCACGACCTCGGAATCGACATCTGCCGAATAACTCGCGGCCGAAAGTGCGCGTGGTGACTTCTCGTCGCCGACGGCCTTGTATTTGGTGCTGTAGGCAAAGCCGAGGTTCTGCAGGAACTTGGATTGGTCGCTGGGGTTGAGCACCACCGAGAGGGTCGAGTTGCCGAAATTGAACGCGGTGACAGTCTTTCCCGAGAATTGCGGATTGGCGTTCCGCGCTTCGGCCACCTTGTCGCCACCGCCGCCGGAGTCGGATTTACCGTTGGTGAGGAAAAAGGTTCCAGCCGCGACGGCGGCGATGACGACAACCGCGAGAGCCGCTGGTACCAGGATTCGACGGATGGCCGACCGTGGGGAGTGATTTCGCTGCGTCGCGATCAAGCTTTGGTCCGTATTCTCCTGCGGCGCGAATCCGGTAGCAGGAGTTCGGGGTTGGGTGTGGTAGCCGGGGGCGTGGGGACCCCCGGTGACCGGCATGGTCGGGTTGGTCGAATATCCCGCGACAGGCATGCGGTTATCGGTCGAATATCCGGCCTCCGGAGCGCGGAATTGAGTGCCGTATAAGGCGGCCTCTGCGGCTTGGGTGAACTCCCGACACGTCGCGTAGCGCTGTGTCGGATCCTTGGCCATCACCTTCTCGATCACCGCATCCAAGGCGGGCGGCAGGCCCGGTCGAACCGCACTCAATTTCGGCGGCGGCTCGTGCAGATGGCCCATCATGACGACGGCCGGCATGGTCGACGGATACGGGTTCTGCCCGGTCAGCAGCTTGAAGAACGAGCAGCCCAGGCTGTAGATATCGGCGCGATTGTCCAGGCTGGTTCCGACCAATTGCTCGGGTGGGGCATAGGCGACGGTGGCCATGAAATTGCCGGTCGCGGTGAGGTCTTGGCCGTCCTCGGACGACTTCGCGACACCGAAGTCGGTGAGCAGTACTCGTTCCTCATCACCCGCTTCGGCGGCGGAGAGCAAGAAGTTCGCCGGTTTCACATCTCGGTGCAGCAGCCCGCGTCGGTGCGCGTAGTCGAGCCCTTTGCCCACCTCGGACACGATCCGCAGGGCTCGCTGCGGGGTCATCACGGAGGGCCCCTTCTTGGCCTCGTCCGAGGCATCGACACCGTCGACGTACTGCATGGCGATCCACAGCTGGCCGTTCTCCTCGCCGCGGTTGTACACCGCGACGATATTCGGATGATCGAGTCCGGCGGCCAGATTCGCTTCGCGCTCGAAGCGGGCGCGGAATTCGTCATCGGTGGACAGGTCGGCGCTGAGAACCTTCAATGCGTCACGACGGGGGAGGATCGGGTTCTGGGCCAGGTACACCGTGCCCATACCGCCGCTGCCGAGAACTTGAAGTACCCGGTAGCCACCTACGATTGCGCCGGGCCGCAACGCCATTCGGTCCTCCTCGATGATGTCGAACGCCCGGACACGCGAGCCTCCGTCAGAAATCTAGCAAGTCGTCGGTGGGTATTCGAGTCGCATCCGAACCGTCCTCAACGGCTCTGCAGCAGGACATACTGCGCGGAGACCTTCTGGTGCAGATCCTGCAGCTGCTTGCCGAACGCCTGCACGACGTACCGATCGACCTGGAACATACACAGATTCATCGAGCCGGTCGGATTCTTATCGGTTACTCCATCCGCGAAACATTGGACATGTTCGCCGAGTCCGGCCGGGGCGCCGACCATCTTCTGATCCGGTTTCAATGGCTGCCACTTCGTCCAGAGGTCGTCGGCGTCCTTCAGGGATTTGGTTCGGAAGACGACGGCATCACCGAACGACACCAGATCGACGCCGTGCTTCTCCAGTTCCGGCAGTGTTGCCTGACCGGCATTCATCAACGACACCGTCCCGCGGCCGCTGAAAACACCGTCGGGCTCTGCGCGAATGGGTCTTTCCGGATTGCTGGGTATGGTTCGGCCGAGCAAACCCTGTGGATCGAGCGGGATACGTGAGAGCTCGCCGGCCGGAGTCGGCTGGAACTTGTCGAGCAGCGGGAGTTGCACTCCGAGCATCTTCTCGACCTGCGATGTCAACGCGGGCAGATCGGGTGCCGAGGTATCGTCCACCACTTTGATGTAGACGACATATCGGTCGTGCACCGTCCACGAGCCGACCGAGGAGATATCCGGTCGCCAATGTGCGTACGTATTCGGCTGCGCGATCGGAACAGGCTGATTGTCGGCGTTGTAGGTGAAGTCGTCGTGTTCGAGGGTCGGTCCGACTGCCGACGCGGTTTGCGCATCCGGGAACATCAGCACCGCGACATTCAGCGTTCGCCGCTTGTCCTCCTGCGCGCCCCCGCTTCGCCATGCGTTGACCCAGCCCGCGACCAAGTCCTTCGCGACATCATCGAAGGTGTCGTTGATGACGAGGCTGCCGAGGGTCTTGCGGTTGAGGACAATATGTGTCGCGATGCCCCAGGCGTCCTCAACGTAAACGGGGTCGGCTTCGTACGGCAGCGCCACATAGTCGGCCAGTCGTTGTGCCTCCCGCGCCCGAGCTTGTTTGTCGCTCTTCGCATTACCCACTTGGCGCGGCTTGGTCTGATAGTTGCCTACATCGAGCTTCGATACATCGGGTTGCACGCGGACCGGCTCGCCGGTCACCTGGGCACCACACCCTGACAACGCGGTCGTCAACGCCGCGGCCGTGCACAGTGCCGCCACCCATCGAACGGCCGTCGGCTTCGTCGCGAGCTTCATGCCTCCCCTAACGCCCGTAAGCAAGTAACTTGTATTGCGCGGCGGCCTTTTGATATGCCTCCTGCACGTTGGTTCCCACGACTCGCGCGACGTATCTGTCGTATGCGAGATAGCACACGGGCGGATATGTAAGCGAAGGGCTCTTTTTATCCTTGACATCGAAACACTTGGCGTCGGGCATATTCGGGGGTGCGTCGACCGGACGGTATTTATCGGCCTTCTGATCGATCATGGCGGCGATGAGACGGACTGTGCTGCTCGAATCCCGGGTGCGATATACCTTCTCACCGGCGTACGCGACCAGATCGACGCCCGCATCGTCGTAAGCCGCCTTGGCGAGTGCGGGGAAGTTCTCCGAATGCAGCGCGACGTGTCCGGGCATCAGCACCGTGCGGTCGATTCCGGATACGCTCTTCTGCCGCTCTTCGAGCGGTAGCGTCCGTCCGAGTAATCCGTCCACATCCATAGGGAGGGATGCGATTTGATCGACCGGAGTCGGCGAGTAGTCCTTCAGCATCTCGATCTGTTCAGTGAAGGCCGCCTGGGTGAAAGCGATCAGCGGTGCGGTGTCGACAGGTTCACTAACCGGATCGTCGATATGCACGTATAGCAGCATGGCGTCGTGTACGAGGAACGAGTCCAGGGTCCGTTTGCTTGGCGACCATTTCGCACGAGCAGTCGGATGCCCAGGGATCGTCACGGTCTCGCCGGGCAGCACTTCGGTCTGACGGTCCGCGAGGCGACGAGCCGCGGTCTCGGCCTTGCCCTGGTCCGAGAACCGGAGCGTATCCATGATCACCGAACTGCCGAGCCAGAACGGGCTCCGGCGCTCACCCGTCGTCTCCCACCCGGCGACGAGTCCTTGTGCGAGATCAGGGAATTCCTTGTTATCGATCGATGAGATGGTTGCCGGGGATTTCAGGGTGGTCCGCCCATCGATCGTTGCCAGGCGTTGGAAAGCGAATTTTCCATCTATATCGAAAGGTAGTGGTACCGAGTTTCCGAGCCGTACCGACTCTAGATAGCCCCCCGAGTCGGCATTGCGCGTGGTTTCCATATCGCGCGGTGTTGTCGGATAGTTGCCGGAATCCAGTTTGGCAACGTCGATGGTCGGCGTGGTCGTGCCCTGGCTGTCACCGCAGGCAGTGGTCGCCGCGAGCGCCACGGCGATGATGGCGTACAGACTGTGTCGCAATCGCATGGTCGGACTCATTCACTCTTCGCCAGAATCGCGTACTGAGCGGCGGCACGTTGGTACAGCACCGGGTCTACCGCCCCTGCGAATCCTCTTGCGACGACGACGGCTACGTATCGCCCGTAGACCACAGCGCAGAACTGGTCGAAATTCCTGTTAGCAGTGGCGGTATCGAGCTTGACGCACCGGACGTCGGGGAGACCCGGTGGCGGTGCAAGTACTTCGTCGTTCTTACCAGTCTTGGCCAGCGCGGACTGTAGGTGGAAGGCGCCGGGGAGGTCACGAGCACGGTAGATGATCGCGCCGCGGCGGCCGACCAGATCGACCCCGCTCTCCTCGAATGCCTTGCGAATATCGATCGGGTTGCGCTCGAAGTGCAGTTCACCCGAGGGGTCGAAGTAGCCGAAGTCCGCCTTGCCGATGAACGGGTCGCTGTAGTCCGGGGCCTCTGGCAGGGCTCGCCGCATGATGCTGTCCGGATCAGTGGGCAGGTCGAGGAGATCGTCCAGCGGTATGGGCTTCTGCTGGTCCAATCGGGTGAACTGGAGGTCGATCGTCTTTTCGATATTGTCCGCGATTGCCGCCTGGTTCGGTTGGGGCAGTGCGTGATTCACCACGACCACATAGGGGCCGTGCGCGGTGAACGAGATGATCGTTCGGTCGTCCGCGGACGATGCCCGAGCATCCGTATGCCCCGGGATGGGCACCGGATGCCGGCCAGGATCACTGTTCGCGACCTGATCGAACTGGTCGGCAGCGGCACGACCGGCCGCGTCGGTAGGAAAGCGCAGAACCGAGATGATCAACTTCTTGTGGTTGCGGAGATTGTCGTTGCCGCCCACGACATAAACCCCGGCAAGCAGGTTGTTGTCCGTTGCGACGGGTCGGTACTTCTCTGGAAAGTATTTCTCGCCGATCATCGACTCGGCGTCGGACATGAACTTCTGATTCGACGTGTCGCTGATTTCGCTGTCGATCTCATAGGGATGCACCAGGTAGTTGAGCATCCGGCGCGCTTCGATCAGCCGCATGTCGGGAATGCTGCTGATGCGGGGGTCATAGGTGGTCGGCTCCAGGGCGTACGCCCCCGTCTTCAACGTCGCCACGTCCACCGGTGCCAACCCCGGCCCCGGATGCCCCGTCACGCTCGCCGCGCAACCCGCGCTCACCACGGCGAGCAACGCGACGAATCCGCCTATGAACCTCATACTTCCCCCGTTCCATCTCCCCGTTCGCATACTTCCCGCGGGATCCTACTCGACGCAAGCCACCAGCACCGGGGGCCAGTTTGCCGGTGTCAGCCTGTCCGGATCGGCAGCTACTTGCCGAAGGCCAGCAGTTTGTACTGCGCCGCAAGTTTTTGGTCGAGGTCTTGGCGCTGGTTGGCGGTGATGGCGGCTACGTAGCGGTTATACGGTAGGTAGCAGATGAATTCGACGAGGTTGCGGGATTTGGTCGCGTCGTTGTCGAGCTTCTTCGAGCATTTCGCGGCCGGGAGACCGGGTGGGCTGTCGGTGGTTTGGAAGAGCCCGGTGAGTTGGTCGAGCAGGCTTGCGGTGAGTCGGGCGGCGGCGGCGGAGTCGGCGGTGCGGTAGATCGAGGAGTCGCTATGCGCGATCAGGTCGACCTCGGCGTCGTCGAAAGCGCGCTTGGTGATGTCGGGGCGTTCCTCGAGGTGCAGGGCCGCGTGCGAGGTGTAGGCCCCGGTGATGTCGGCATAACCCGCGGAAGGCTGGTTCGGCAGGGTTCGGGCGACCAGGCCGTCGATGTCGGCGGGTTCCTGCGCGACCTTGTCGGATGGGGTCGGGGTGTAGCCCTTCAGCAGTTCGAATTGTTTGTCGAACAGCTGCTTGGTGAAGTCGATCAGCGGGGCCGGATCCGGTGGGGTCGCGAGGCTGTTGCCGAGGTAGGTGTAGAGCAAGTAGTCGTCGCGCGCGATCCAGGTTTCGACGGCATCATATTGGGTCAGTGCGGATTTGGCATTCGGGTAGCCGGGAATCGCCAACGGCCCCTTTCGAGGGTATTTTTCGTTCTTCTCATCGGAGAACACGTCCATGGCGGTCTTTGCCTGCGCGTTGTTCGAGAATCGCAGCAGAGTGAGGTCGATGTTCAGCCCGAGCGAGCGGTCTTTCCTGCGGTGCCCAGAGGTGGTCCAGCCCGCGACGAGACCGGGGGCTGCCTCGGCGAAGTTCTCGACGGATCCGCCGAGCGAGCCGTTTCGCGGCGGATTCTGTGGGGTGAACGGATGCAAGTAGAACGGGCGCTGGTTGTAGATCAGGCGACCGTCCAGATCCATTATCAGCGGCACGAACTCGGCGAGTCGGATGGACTCCTGCACCGCACCGGTTTCGGCGGTGCGCTGTTTGTCGATGTCGCGCGGTGTCGTCGGATAGTTTCCGGCCTCGAGCTTCGACACATCCACCGCGGGGGCGGGGTCGTCGGACCCGCCGCAGGCGGTCATCGCGAGTATGGCCGCTATCGCGAGACAGAGCAAGCCGTTTCGGTATCGAAGGTTCATCGGTGCGCTCACTGGGTCTTGGCCAGGATCGAATATTGTGCGGCGGTCGCCTGGTACAGCGCGGGGTCGAATTTCCCGAGACCTTGTCCCTGGGAACCGAGCACCGCGACATAGCGGTCGTGCACGAGGATGCACAGAAATTTGTTGTTGAAGATCGGTTCCGTCTCGTCCATCTTCAGGCAGCGTGCGTCGGCGAGACCCGGTGGGCTGCTCAAGGCTTCGTCGTCCTTGCCCAACTGCGCCAATGCGTTCTGGAGCCGGAACGATGCCGCGAGGTCGCGAGTGCGAAAGAGGGTCGACTGGTTCTGTGCGACGAGATCGGTACCGGCTTCCTGCAGTGTCCGTTTCAGATCGAGACCGTTGCGCTCGAAGTGCAACTGACCGAGTCCGTCATAGATGCCGATGTATTTGTCCCGCGAGTAGTCCCGCGTCTCTTTCCCGGCTGGCAGCGTGCGCCGCATGATCCCGTCGGGGTTGAGCGGCAGGTCGAGGATGTCATCCACTGGTGTCGGGACCAAGCTGTCCAGCTTGGGAAGCTGCAGATCGAGCATCTTCTTGAATTGCGTTGCAAGGGCTTTCGGGTCGGGCCCCGGCATGGTGATCATGCTCAGCAGAACGAACGGACCACGCGCGACGAAGACATAGCCCTTCTTATCGTTATCCGATGAGGCTCGGATATCCGGATAGCCGTCGATCGCGACCGGGTGCCGCCCCGGCTTGAACTCATCGGTTGCCCGGTCGAGTTCCGCCGCTGCGGAGCGTGCCGCAGCGTCCGACGGGAAGCGAAGTAACGCGATGGCCAGGTTCTTGATGCTGCGCAGACTGTCGTTGGACCGCTGGGTGTACACCCCGGCGATGAAGTTGTTGCGCTCGACGACCGGTAGGTATTGCCCGGGCAGCACGCCGAGCAAACCGTCGTCGAAATTCGTCGAGGTCGCCTCCACAAGACGGGTATCGACGAGGTGGCTGATATCGCTGTCGACGTCGTAGGGCAGGACCAAATAGCCCAGCATGCGCCGGGATTCGATGCGGAAGACATCGTCCTTGTCGAGGCCGTCCAACGAGTAATCCTGTGGCGCGGACGGATAGGGCCCGATGTTGAGGCTGTTCGGATCCACCGCGGTCATGCCGGGGCCGGCGTGACCGGGAACGTCGGCGGCACATCCCGCGACAACGCCGACGACGAGAACCGCCACCGTGGTGGCGACCGCTGCTGTTCGAAGTTTCGATTTCGCGTCGAATCTCACGTCCCACCCGATCGTTCGCGTATCTCCGCGCGGATCCTACTTCACCGTCCGGGTTCCCCACGGAGGTCGGAGCGCTGTCAGAAGCTGTTGGCCAAAAGTGCGTACTGCGCGGTCACCTTCTGTCGCACATCCGGTTCCTTATCGCTGGTGACCACACCGACATACCGCTTGTACGGGACGTAGCAGCGGTACTTGTACTGCCGCTCCGGATCGCCTTTGCTGTTGAGCTGCAAGCACTTCGCGCCCGGAACATCCTTGGGTGCGTCGATCGGGTCGAAGGTGTCGCGCACCTCTTCGATCAGTCCGTCGATGAATTTCTGCCCGGCCGGATAGTCCCGGACACGGGTGACCGAACCGTTGTCGACGACGGCGAACCGGTCGACCCCGGCCTCGTCCACCAGCTTCTGGGTCTTGCTCTCGTCCTCGGCCGACTGTACGAAGTAACTCGGCCCGTAGACAGCGAAGTTATCGGCATTCGGGGTGTGCCCACGACGATCCGCGACCACCACGCGCGCCAGCATGCCCTCCGGATCGACCTTCAGGCTGCTGAATTTGTCCTGCGGGGTTGCCTGGAACTTGTCCAACGCGCGGGTCTGGGTATCGAGCGTTTTCTCGACCCAGCTCAGCAAGTCCGAACTGTCCGCGCGGGGCCGCCCGACGAACAGCGAGATGACGAACTCCTTGTGCGCCATGAAGGTTCCGACGTTGGGAACGCCTGGGCGCCAATGGATATAGGCGTCCGGATATTTGGTCGACGTCAGTTTGCGGTTCTCGGGGGAGATATTGATATCGGCGTCCTCGAGTTCGCGCGCTGCGATCTTCGCGGTGGCCTCGTCCGGGAACCGGAATACGACATTGGTGATCGCGGTGGTGTCGGCCGACGGCCGGGTCTGACCGGGCGGATCGGGCTTATCCGAACCGCTGGTGGCGTATCCGGTGAGGTAGTTGCGGTTCACCAGTACCGGTTTCGATGCGGACGCCACGTGTTCGACTGCATCGTCGATGCTGCTGAGCACCTTGCCTTCGCGTCCGTAGGTGAGCGACGGGTCGATCTTCGAACTGGCGACCACGGCCTCCGACATCCGCATGCCCTCGAGCAGCGCCCCGTTCGAGCCGGCGTCCTGGTCGTATTTGTGTCGATCGACCGGATAGGTGCCGACCTCGAGCTTGCGCACGTCTTGCTCGGCCGCCAACGGCGCACCCTGCACCCCGCTGCAGCCGGTCAACACCCCGGTCACCGCGATACAAGCCACGGCGAGCGCGATGCGCGAAGTCCTAACCATGACGGCCCCTCGTTCCTCCCGATGTGCATTTGAAGTTACCGGACGGACGCCGTGGACGGGGACCCCTTAGGGCTTGGTTTGCAATACCCTTGTCGATGTGGCGACGACCCCGCGATGCGCACCTCTGGAAGGCCGATACCGTTGAAGGATCGGCAGGTTGAGGTCGTTGTCGGAGGTCACGCCGTCGCCCGGGTCGCGGGTGCGGTAGTGGTCGTCGCACATCGTGGGCATGGGCGCCCGACTCCGGACGCACCTGCCGTCATCGCGCTGGAATCGCTGGCCGAACTCGTGCGCGACGCCGCCGAACAGCATCCGCAGGGACCGGGGGCACTGGTCGCGCGCGCCGCGACACGCTGGCTGATGACGCATGCCGAGCGGATCAGTCCCGGTGCGCCGATCGATTTCGGCATCCTGTCCGCCGCCGAGACCGGCGGGATGGCGATCTTCCTGCACGGTGCGGTCACCGCGGTACTCGCCGGTGACGGAACGCTCGAGCGCTATCGGGGTAGCGACGCCGCCTTCACAGTGGACCGGGTCGCATCGTTGCCCGCGCGAGCGGTCGCGCTCTTCGTCGACGACCCCAAGGGCCGCATTCCGGAACTGCCCGCCGAGCGGGGGATCGGCTGGTTGGTCGAGGGGATCGCACAGGCAGGCGGCGCGATCGTCTGGTCCGATGCGGTGCGTGCTCGATCCGAACCGTTGCGGTCCGAGAGGCCACCGACCGAGAGGCCACCGACCGAGAGGCCACCGACCGAGAGGCCACCGACCGCGCGCATCGACTCGGGACCGACCCAGCGTCCCGTGCCCGAACCCCAGCCCGAGCCCGAGCCGACCGAAACCCGCGCCTCGACCGCGATGCTCGATTCGGTCCAGGAGCAGCAACCGGTCGACCCGCATCACGCGCCGACCCAAATGGGTGGCACCAATCCGGCCCCGCGCCCGGATCCGGATCTACAGCGCAGGCTGGAGGCCACCGCGAAGGCCACCGCCCTCACCGTCAAGGTGATGGGATTCAAGTGCGCGCGTGCGCATCCCAGCGATCCGCGCTCGGCGTTCTGCACGGTCTGCGGGATGCCGGTTGATCAGACGCAGCAGCTGATCGAGGTGGTCCGCCCGCCGCTGGGCATGCTGGTCCTCGACGACGGCATGACCTACATGCTGGCCGCGGACGCGGTCCTCGGCCGCGATCCGGAACATTCCGAACAGGCCGGCCGCGGCATGGTGCCGTTGAAGGTCGAGGATTCCTCGGGCGGCATGTCTCGCGCGCACGCGGAGGTGCTGCTGCTGAATTGGGATGTGTCCCTGGTGGATCGGGGTTCAACCAATGGCACCCGCACCCGCCTACCCGGTTACCGCGACTGGATCCGCTTACCACCCAACCAGCCGATGGGCCTGATACCCGGCACCGAAATCATGATCGGCAACCGGGTGCTGCGATTCGAACCCGCCGCTCCGCCACCATTCGGCTGACATGCTCGGCCGTCCTGGGGAATCTGCCCGACCCAACAACTGATTTCGTGCGGATTGAGTAACTCGCAGCCAGAACGCCGACCCGAGCACGCGGCTTGCGTGGCACTCAACGTCCGGCAAAAAAAGGGGGAGCTCAGGAATACCGTGACGTGCAGGTGTGCTCGCCGTTGAGCACTCCGGCGCGGAACGCGTCGACCCTGGAGAACCCACTCGGCACGGTCTTGCCCTCGATATCGCTGGCCGCGAGCCCGTCGGCGAGCAGTCCGGAGACCGCCTCGTCGAGATCGCCTGCGGCCAAGACGATATCGCCTTCTGCCTGGGTTCGCCCCGGCTGCGCGAGCTTGCCGGTGACCACCCCCGACAAACAGGCCGCGCGTAATCCGGTTTTGGCGCCGACGAGCTGCTGACCGTCGGCCTGCTGCACGGCGAGGGTGTAGCGCGAGATGAAGACGACGTAGCCGTTGTAATCGCCGGTCACCTTGAGCGGCAACGGATCATTGTCATCGGCATCGGAGGTGCCGCGCTGCGCGAGCGCGGGCACATCGGTAACGATGGTGTTCTTGGCCGGACAATACGAAACCGGCGGTGTGGCAACGCCGTTCTTGCAGTCGATCTTCGCGCCGGAGTAGTCGAAGGTCGGCGCCTGCTTCAGCGGCAGGATCACCGCGAGTGCCTTGCTGAGCTCGATCAGACTGTCCTTGTCGATCGGATTCTCGCCGTGGCCGGGATCGTCCTTGAAGCTCTGCGGCAAATTGCCGCGGCGGCGCTCGATCTCGTGCATATCAATGGCCTTGCACGCCTTCGGACCATCGGTGAAGCCGATCTGCACTGCCGTGACCCGCTCGAATGCCGACCCGTGCACGCTCTCCGGATCATCCGGATTGGAGTCTCGAATGGCGACGGTCGCGGCCAGCACCGAGTTCAGGCCATCGGAGGTATTGATGGTGAAGTGCTTGGATTTGCCTTCGGCCACATGGCGAATGAACGCACCCGAGAAGCAGTCGGCCTGCTGCTCTTTGACGATCACCGGATCCTTGGTCTGCACGATTTTCGCCAGGGTCTGGATGGCGTGTCCGTATTCATGGGCGAGCACCATGATCACGGCCATCTTGCCGAAGGTGTCCTCGATCGTGGGCAACAGCACCGAGCGGTCCCAGCCGATCGAGTTGTCCAGTCGGCAGTAGGCGGCGTTCACCAGATGATAGGTGGATTCCTTGCAGAATTCGAGTGCCTGGCTGCGCGGCGCCTTGGCGCTCCAGGAGATCAGCTTGTCGACCGGCTTGAATTCCCCTTCGAAATCCTTGCTGTACTCGGCGCGCCAATATGTCTGAATATCGTCGATCGCGTTGAGCGCCAGGGCATCCACCTCGCCGCTGTCGCCGTTGACTGCCGTGAGCGAGCTATCGGGAATGCCTTCGCGTGGCCCGCTGGGACCGCTCGTGGTGGGCAGTCCGGCGACCTTGAACGGATCGTCGTAGACCGAAACCGCTCGACCGTGCACCGCGCGAGTACAGCCCGCCAACATTGCGATTACACATAGCACTACGGCAACGACTGCGGTCGCTCGGAGTTTCGGCAAGGCTCCCCCTAGTCGGCCGGTCGCACGTTCATAACGGTCTCCGGATCGGGGCAAAAGGCGCATCGGGGGCACCGCCGAAGTCCGGGTGATGGAATAGTATCCGCTGCATGTCTTTACCGGGGGCGCAGACCATCACCGTGCGCCATGATGGAACCGAACGGGTCTTCGATTCGAATCAACAGGTCACGATGGGTCGCGCACCGGAAGTGACGCTCTTCGTGGACAGTCCGCTGGTCTCGCGGGTGCATGCGACGCTCGCCTGGCAAGGCAACAACTGGGTACTCACCGACAACGGCAGCACCAACGGCGTTTTCGTGGATGCGCGTCGGTTGAGTCAGCCGGTGCCGATCAATCGGCCGACGCAGGTGCGCCTCGGTGATGCGATAAGTGGTCCGTTACTGCATCTGCTGCCCGCGACGCCGGCCCGGCAGCAGCGGCCGCCGGCGGCGCAACCGCCACCGTCGCAACCGCAGTCGTCGGTGCCGCCGGGTTATCAACATCCGCGACGGACACCGCAGGCACCGGCCCCCTCCCAGCAGCGTCCGCAACAGCAACGTCCAGAGCAGCAACCCCCGCAGCAGCAACGCCCAGAGCACCCCCCACAGCCACCGTCGCAGCCGCAACCCCAGCAGCCACCGCCCTCCCAACCGCAGCAGCCGAATGTCAATATGACCTTCAAGGCCGACACCTCGATGCTGCCCCCGGTCCGCACGCGACCATCCACAGCGCCGATTGCCAGGGCCGATCGCCTCCCCCCCGGCGGACTCGATATCGGTCGTACCTCTGACAATCAGATCGTCGTCAACGATCCGCTGGCCTCGCGCAAGCACGCCCGCCTGGTCGCGGCATCCGAGGGCCTGACCATCGAGGACCTCGGCTCGGCCAACGGCACCTTCGTCAACGGCCATCGCGAGCAGCGCACGGTGCTGCGTGAGCGCGACATCATCACCATCGGCAATATCGACTTCGTCGTCCAGCAGGGCGCACTGGTACATCGGCAGAAGCCGGTCGCCGAGCAGGGTCTGCACGTGCACGGCGTCGGCTTCACCGTCGAGGGCAATAAGCAGTTGCTCGTCGATGTGAACATGCAGGCGGGGCGGGGCACCCTCACCGCACTGATCGGACCCTCCGGCGCGGGCAAATCGACGCTGTCGAAATTGATCGCGGGCAGCACCCACCCCTCCGGCGGTGTGGTCACCTTCGAAGGCCGCAACCTGCACGCCGAATACGAGGCGCTGCGTTCCCGCATCGGCATGGTGCCGCAGGACGATGTGCTGCACCGTCAGCTCACGGTGCGTCAGGCCCTCGGCTACGCGGCGGAGCTTCGACTGCCGCCGGACAACTCGAAGGCCGACCGCCAGCAGGTGATCGACGGTGTACTGCAAGAACTTTCGCTCACCGAACATGCCGACACCAGGGTCGACCGGCTCTCCGGTGGTCAGCGCAAGCGCGCGTCGGTGGCGCTGGAACTGCTCACCGGTCCGTCGCTGCTGATTCTGGACGAACCGACCTCGGGTCTGGATCCGGCGCTGGATCGTCAGGTGATGACGATGCTGCGCGAACTGGCCGATGCCGGACGCACCGTCATCGTGGTCACCCACTCGGTGGCCTGTCTGGACATGTGTGATCAGGTGCTGTTGCTCGCGCCCGGTGGCAAGACCGCCTTCTGCGGTCATCCGGCCAGCGTCGGCGCGGCCATGGGCACCAGCGACTGGGCCGAGATCTTCGGGCGGGTGGCCGCGAATCCGGATCAGGCATTCGCCGCGTATCGGTCCAGGCTGGCCTTCGCGCCACCGCCACCACCGCCCGCACCGCCGCGGCAGGGGTCGGCGGGCAGTCCGCCGCAATCCGGGCGCGCCAAGCAGTTCTCCACCTTGGCGCGACGGCAGGTGCGGTTGATCTTCGCCGACCGCGGTTATTTGGCGTTCCTGGTGATCCTGCCCTTCATCCTCGGTGCGCTGTCGCTGGTGGTGCCGGGCAGCAACGGTTTCCAGAGCGGTCCGCTGGAGCAGGTGCAGAGCGGCAACGATGTGTTCTTCGTCCCGTCCGGGGGCAGCGAGACGCAGCAGTTGCTCGTCGTATTGATTCTGGGCGCCTGCTTCATGGGATCGACGCTGACCGTGCGCGATCTGGTCGGCGAGCGCACCATCTTCTATCGCGAGCGCGCGGTCGGGCTGCTGCCTTCGGCATACCTTCTCGCCAAGATCGCGATATTCAGCGTTACGGCATTCCTGCAGGCGGCGGTGCTGGTCGGCATCACGCTGGTCGGTAAGAAGCCGCCGCTGGAGGGTTCGGTGATCCCGAACGGGCCCGCCGAGCTCTATCTCGATATCGCGTTGACCGCGGTGTGCTGTGTGGTCTTCGGCTTGCTGCTGTCCAGTCTGGCGAGGTCCAACGAGCAGGTCATGCCGATGCTCGTGGTGATGATCATGGTCCAGCTGGTGATGGCGGGCGGTCTGATTCCGGTGACCAACCGGGTGGTGCTCGAGCAGATCTCGTGGCTGTTCCCGGCACGGTGGGGATATGCGGCCGGGGCGTCGACGGTGGATATTCGGACACTGTTCGCCAATGCGCAACCCGATGCGTTGTGGAAGCACGAGCCGAATATCTGGTATCTCGATATCGGCCTGCTCGTCGGGATAACCGCGGTGTTGGCGATTATCACCTGGCGCCGGTTGCGGTTGCGGAAGTCGAACGCGTGACGGGCTGCTCAGGCGGGTTCTCACCGGATGTGGTGAGCATGTCGCTCGCGCAACAGGCACACTTATGCCTGTGACGGTGCGAGTTGGGGCAGTACATCTCGGGTGGGATGTGGTGTCTGTTGCCGCGGGCGGCGGTGGGACACCGATCCGCCCCGTGCAGGTAGAAGGGACATACACGCCGCCGGCATATCTGCTTGCGGATTCTTCGGGTCGGCTGCATACCGCCGGAGTGGAGCGGCAGCGGCCGGATCTGGGGATGGCGATCGCCGATGTGCGCGACATCCTCGGCCATCCGCAGATCGTGGTGGCCGGTGCGACCTGGCCCGCAGAGCTGGTCTTTCGTGCCCGCATGTACAACCCACTCGCGGCCGTCGGCAAATATCTGCGCGGTAAACCGGATCTGGTCGCGCTGCCGTTCCCGGACGGCTGGCCGGACGCGAAGGTCGATGTGTACGTCGACCTGGTCGAGCGGCTGGATGTCACGGTCGAACCGCTGCCGGAAAGCGTCGCGCTGTCCGGATATGTGCGTGCGCTCGGGCTGGTGCGGTCCCCGGACGATCGCAATCCGCAGGGCATCGGCGCGACCGGTGTGTACTCCGACGGGCGGACCATGCTGGTCGTCGCGGTGCACGGCGACGACGAGCAGCCGACCGAATCGGTCGACGTGCCGGTCACCGCGGAGGCCATGCGCGATGCGCGTTCGGCCGACAATGTGGTGATCGAGGTGATGGCCGCGGCCCGCTCGATCGGTGCCGACACCTCGACGTTGCTGCTGTCCGGCAATGTCTGTTTCAACGACGCGCTGCGGTTGGCCTTCCAGAACCATCTCGGGCACCGGCTGCACGTGGCCGATCACCCGATGCACGCGCTGGTGCTCGGCGCCTCGCACCTGCTGGTGACCGATAACGAGAACGGTGAGCCGGAGTCGGCGGGGCGGCATGCCGAGCCGGCACCGCCGCCGCGGGCGCGGCAGGTGGAGTCGGCGCAGTATCAGGCCGAATCGGCACAGCAGCAGGCCTTGACGCAGTGGCAGGTGGAGGCCGCGCAGGCATTGTCGGCGCAGCGGCAGGCGGAGGCGTTGCAGGGGCGGGATGTGTCGTCTCGTTCGGAGCAGGGCAGGCCGGAACAGGGGCGTCCCGACCAAGGGCCGGTCCATTCTGATCAGGGGCAGGTGCGTCCGGAGCAAGGGCAGGGCCCTCCCGATCAGGGGCAAGTCCGGCCTGACCGGGGGCAGGGGCCTCATGACACCGGTCGGACACATCCGCCAGTCGTGCAGTACGGGCCCGGATATCCGACGGTGCGGCCGGCGACCGAGCCGACTGGGGAAGAGCCGACCACTCGGGTCAGCCGGGAGTCTTTACCACCGAACCTCGCCGAGTTGGGTAGCCGATTCACCCGCCCGCCCGGGCAGTATCACGAAGAACAGCGGCCCACCGTTATCGGTCGCCCGCCCACGCCCCCGGGGCCGCCGTCGCAAGGGTCGGTGCCACCGCCGGGGCCGCGAGCTCCCTACCAACCGCCGCAAGACCAACCGCCACAGAGCGGTTCGGAATGGCGCCCCCGCGAATCGGACGACGATGACAAACCGCGTAAGGGCAAGCGCTGGGGCAAGTTGTTCGGCGCGCCCGCGGTGGCCGGCGCCGCCGCATTGGCCGCGATGGCCATGCCGTCCGGTGGTGACCGCGTCGAACTGGCCGCTTCGCTCGCCGGGGCGCCGGTCTCCTGCCCATTGACTCCATACGTCACCAATGAGCAGCGTGAGGGCATTGCCGCGGCTCGCGGGTACGACCCGGGTCTGGTGACGGAACAGGGCGACTCCGGATTCGACGCCGCGGGCGCGGAGTGCGCGCAGCCGAGCATCGACGTCCCCCGCTACGTGGTCCCTGGCCCGCCCGGCGCCATCGACCATGGGCCGCCGATCGAGATCTGACCGGTTTCATACCGCTGGGGCATGGCTGGTATCGTTGCCCGTTGGCGTGTGGAACTGCGTCGAGCCCCGGGTCTCCACCGGCCGCCGGGAACTCACTCGACTGCACGCCGTGGCTGGCAACACCGACTACAGACAGGGAACCACTGTGCCTACGTACAGCCCCAAGGCGGGTGACGTGACCCGTAAGTGGTACGTCATCGACGCCACTGACGTAGTGCTCGGCCGTCTCGCCGTCCAGGCAGCGAATCTGCTGCGCGGCAAGACCAAGCCGACCTACGCGCCGAACTTCGATGGTGGCGACTTCGTCATCATCATCAACGCCGACAAGGTTGCCATCTCCGGCAACAAGAAGGCGGACAAGCTGATCCACCACCACAGCGGACACCCGGGCGGCCTCAAGTCGCGCACTGTCGGTCAGGTGTTGGAGTCGCGCCCCGATCGTCTCGTGGAGAAGGCCGTCAAGGGCATGATCCCGAAGAACAAGCTCGGCAACGCCATCGCGGGCAAGCTGAAGGTCTACGCGGGCCCGACGCATCCGCACGCCGCCCAGCAGCCCATTCCGTTCGAGATCAAGCAGGTGGCCCAGTGACCGCTCCTGAGGAATTCAACGAGGACTACACCGAGGACGCCAACGTCGAGGTCGTCGAGGAGGACTACGGCTACGAGGCCGAGCCCGCCAGCTACGCCCCGGTCGTGATCGACCGCCCGGTGCAGACCGTCGGTCGTCGTAAGGAAGCCGTCGTTCGCGTGCGCCTGCTGCCGGGTTCCGGCAACTTCGTGCTGAACGGCCGCACCATCGAGGACTACTTCCCGAACAAGGTGCACCAGCAGCTGGTCAAGTCGCCGCTGGTGACCGTCGAGCGGACCGAGTCCTTCGACATCCACGCGCGTCTCGTCGGCGGTGGCCCCTCGGGCCAGGCCGGTGCGCTGCGTCTGGCCATCGCCCGTGCGCTCATCGAGGTCACCCCGGATGACCGTCCCGCCCTGAAGCGGGCCGGCTTCCTGACACGTGACCCGCGTGCCACCGAGCGTAAGAAGTACGGCCTCAAGAAGGCCCGCAAGGCGCCGCAGTACTCGAAGCGCTGATTTTGGCTACGTCGGCCGCCGTCATCCGGCACCCTCGAGGTGTCGGAGACGGTACGGTCGGCGGGGCACCTGTGCGAGAGCAGGCTTCCAGACAGCTGGGCGCCTGCTCTCGTGCTGTATGAACTCGAGGCATTCGCGGGGCACTTCCCGGTCGCACCGGCCGCCGCCTTCGGGCGCGCCGCGCGGATCCACCGATGATGGGCGAGGGAATGGGACGTTTGTTCGGCACCGACGGAGTCCGCGGGCTTGCCAATGGATCACTGAGTCCGGAACTGGCGCTACAGGTTTCCGGGGCGGCGGCGCAGATCCTGAGCCGCGGCAAGGAGCGCCCGCTCGCTGTGGTCGGTCGCGATCCACGCGCCAGCGGCGAGATGCTCGAGGCCGCGGTGACCGCAGGCCTGACCGCCGCAGGCGTGAATGTGCTTTCGGTCGGGGTACTTCCGACACCCGCCGTGGCATATCTGACCGGTCTGTACGACGCCTGCCTCGGCGTCATGATCTCGGCTTCACATAATCCCATGCCGGACAATGGGATCAAGATCTTCGCGGCGGGCGGGCACAAGCTCGATGACGCGATCGAAGACCGGATCGAGGCGCTGATCGCCCAGGGCGCGCCACTGCGTCCGGTCGGCGCGGGGATCGGTCGGGTATTGAATGCATCAGGCGCCAGGGACCACGGACAGGTCATCCCTGATCAGTACAGCGTGGCCGGAACGCATGAGCGCTACGTCGAGCATCTGGTCGAGGCGACCGGGCAGGATCTGTCCGGGCTGACCGTCGTGGTCGACTGCGCGCACGGCGCGGCTGCCGAGGTCGGTCCTGCCGCGTACCGCGCCGCCGGAGCCACGGTGGTCGCGATCAACGCCGAGCCGGACGGCCTGAATATCAACGACGGTTGCGGCTCGACGCATCTCGACCAGATCCAGCGCGCGGTGTGTGAGTACGGCGCGGACCTCGGCATCGCACACGACGGCGATGCCGACCGCACCCTGGCCGTCGACGCCAACGGTGCGATTGTCGACGGTGACGCGATCCTGGCCGTTCTCGCGCTGGCCATGCACGAGACCGGCTCGCTCGTCCAGAACACCTTGGTCGCCACCGTCATGAGCAACCTCGGTCTGCACATCGCGATGCGCGAAGCTGGAATCACCTTGCGTACCACCGCCGTTGGCGACCGGTACGTCCTCGAGGAGTTGCGTCGCGGCGGTTACAACCTGGGCGGCGAACAGTCCGGCCACGTGGTGTTCCCCGATTACGGCACCACCGGCGACGGCATCCTCACCGGATTGAAACTGATGGCTCGTATGGCGCAGACTCGCCGCACGCTGGCCGATTTGGCTTCGGTGCTGCAGACCGTGCCACAGGTGCTGGTGAACGTTCCGGTTACCGACAAGGCCACGGTCGCTGCGGCCCCCGAAATCCGTGAGGCGGTAGCGGAAGCCGAACGGGCCCTCGGTGACTCCGGGCGGATCCTGTTGCGCCCCAGTGGAACCGAGCAGCTGGTCCGGGTGATGGTCGAGGCCACCGACCCGGTTCAAGCCCAGCAATTGGCCGAGGATCTGGCTAAGCGCGTCGCCGCAGTGTAGTTGGGTCAGCGGCACGATCGGCCGCGCGTCCCGGCGTCGCACACCGCATCAAAGCTGCGCGCTCGGCATGACAGCCGCATGGCCGCTGGGCTCGAGTGGCTGCTGCGTGCTCGCGCGCGGCGAGTTGTCCACAGCGAATCGCTTATCCACAGACTTTCTGGTTTGCACTGGTCAGGTGCTGAGGGCGGCGTTTGGTTTCGCCGATAGTTGGCGTATGCGACCAGGCCTGGAAGAAGTACGGGATAAGCAATTCGGGGTATTCACCGCATGGCAGGTGCTGTGCGAGTACACCCGCGCGGAGATGCGAACCTTGCTCGACCGAGGCGAATGGGTCCGGGTCTTCCGCGGCGTCTTCCGCGAGGCAACCACCCAACCCTCCGCGCAACTCCGCGTCGAGGCAGCCCGACTATCCATGGGGGTACCAACCCTTGTCGCCGCCTATCACACCGCCGCCGAACTGCACGGTCTCGCAATACCGCATAGCCAATCCACCCACGTACTGGGCATTCGGGATTCGCGCTCCTGCCGCCTTCTCGTGCATCGCGACCACGTCGACAAAGCCGAACTAGAACTGATCCACGGCATAGTGGCCACAAACCCCACCCGCACCGCGATCGACCTAGCCCGCACCGCCCACCGCCGCGAAGCCTTGGCCACCCTGGAATCCGCACTGTGCCTGGGCATCTCCCGCGCAGCACTCGCCACCGAACTCCAACGCCACCACAGACGCCGCGGCTACACCCAAGCCGCTGAACTGATCACCCTGACCGCCCCCGAGCCCAAATGCCCCCTCTCCACCCGCCTGGAATGCACCAGTACCGGACTGAGCTCGCTGCGATTCACTGATCCGCTCCGGAAAACCGGCATTCCATCTCCGACTCGACACGCTCCCGATCGGCGCGACTGAGCCCCGTGGCTGGAAATCATGGGCACCGGCATGCTCTTAGCTTTCGGTGAGGTGGCCGTTGCTCATGTGCCAGCGGCGGGTCGCGGTGATCGAGTCGAGCATGCGGCGGTCATGGGTCACCAGAAGCATGGTGCCTTCGAAGGATTCGATGGCCTGCTCGAGTTGTTCGATGGCGGGGAGGTCGAGGTGGTTGGTTGGTTCGTCCAGGACCAGCAGGTTGACGCCGCGGGCTTGGAGCAGGGCGAGGGCGGCACGGGTGCGCTCGCCGGGGGAAAGGGTTTCGCAGGGGCGCAGGACATGTGGGCCACGGAGGCCGAATTTGGCCAGCAGGGTGCGGACCTCGGCGTCGGGCCACTCGGGCATTTCAGCGCTGAAAGTTTCTGCGAGGGCGGTACTTCCGCTGAAGAGCCCGCGTGCCTGGTCGACCTCGCCGATTTCCACGCCGGAACCCAGCGCGGCCGTTCCGTTGTCCGGCTGGGTTTTTCCGAGCAGCAGGGCCAGGAGTGTGGACTTACCCGAACCATTGGCGCCGGTCAGCACGATGCGGTCGGCCCAGTCGACCTGGGTGGTGATCGGGCCGAGCTCGAAATCCCCTCGGGTGAGGGTCGCATTCGACAAAGTGGCGACCACCGAGCCGCTGCGTGGGGCCGCGGCAATGGACATGTGCAGCTCCCACTCCTTGCGCGGCTCCTCGACCACATCCAAGCGCTCGATGCGCCGTTGGGTCTGGCGGGCCTTGGCGGCCTGCTTCTCGGTGGATTCAGCGCGCATCTTGCGGCCCGCCTTGTCGGAGTCGACCTTCTTGGGGTCGCGGGCTTTTCGGCGCGCATTGCGAACGCCGTGCTCGAGCCAATTGCGCTGCATTTGGGCGCGGGACTCGAGACCGGCCTTGGTGTCGGCATACTCCTCGTAGGCCTCGCGCGCGTGCTGGCGGGCGATCTCGCGCTCCATCAGATACGCCTCGTAGCCGCCGTCGTAGATCCCGACCCGCTGCTGCGCGAGATCGAGTTCGACGATCCGATTCACGGTGCGCGACAAGAACTCTCGGTCGTGACTGATGACCATCAGCGGTACCCGCACGCCGGTCACGAACTGTTCCAGCCGGGCGAGACCATCAAGATCGAGATCGTTGGTCGGCTCGTCGAGCAGCAGAATGTCGAAGCGAGACAACAGGACCGATGCGAGTCCCGCTCGGGCCGCCTGGCCGCCGGAAAGTCCGGTCATCGAGGTGTCGAGGCCGTTCGGCAGGCTTTCCGCGAGTCCGAGATCCGCCGCGACCTCCTCTGCGCGCTGATCCAGATCGGCACCACCGAGCGCGAGCCAGCGCTCCAGGGCCGGTGAATATTCGTCCTCGCCACCGTCAGCCAAACGTTCGGCCGCAGCATCCATTTCGCGTTGTGCTTCGGCGACACCTGTTCGGCGGCCGAGGAATTCGAGCACCGTCTCCCCGGCAATCCGCTCGGGCTCCTGCGCCAAATACCCGACGGTGGCGTCGGGCGGGGACAACGTGATACTGCCGGTGGGTGTCGATCGGTTCGCGAGCATGCGCAGCAGCGTCGACTTGCCGGCACCGTTCATGCCGACCAAACCGATCACATCACCCGGCGCGAGGGTGAAATCGAGGTCGTCGAACAGGGTGCGTTCGCCGTGGCCCGCGGACAGTCCGCGCGCGTGCAGAGTGGTGCTCACCAGCATGAGTCTGCCGTGTCGGTGCCGCACGTCAGCACCGCGGGTCCGTGCTCGGGGTTACACCCTGAGTCCATAGCCTGCGGAAATCAGGGTCGGGATAGGTCATGCGACCGATGTCAGGCGCGATTTACCCCGGCAGAGTTGATGTCGTACCGCACATCACCAGAGAGGGAACACAATGACCGCCCCCGCGCCCACCCGCCGACTCAACCGCTCCCACAACGACAAGTGGATCGCCGGCGTCTGCGGCGGCATCGCCGAATACTTCGGCTGGAACGCCAACGTCGTCCGGTTGCTCTTCGTGCTGTCCTGCCTGCTCCCGGGTCCGCAGTTCGTCGTGTATCTGGTTCTGTGGCTGATCATTCCGAAAAAATGATCCCCGATAAATAGGGGCTGGGAGCTGCGTCCGGGACTCGCGGATGACACTATGGACCGGTACCCACCGATCGACCGCCGTGTCACCCACACGAGTCCCGACCAGGAGGAGTCATGATCACCTCAGGTGAATTCCCGGGCATGGATCTACCCGGCATCGACGCATCCTCTTCCCTGGACGGCCTCGGTGAAGTCGAACTGCACCATCCGACCCAGGACATCGACGGCGACGGCACCCTCGACACCATCACCACCACCGGCCCCGAGGCCATGCAGGTCTGGACCGACTGGGACCACGACGGCTTCGCCGACCAGGTCACCGTGGTCGAGAAGGACGGCGATTACTCCGCATGGGAGTTCCATCGGCATCCGGATGGAACCTCGGAGTGGGTGCGGACCGATCAGGGGAAGATCGGACACTAGTCGCTGAGCGGTATCGATTTTTGGCGCAGCCTCGTTCGCCGGGTGAGGCCGTCCCGAATCGACTCGGTGACATCTAGCCGTAACTGTCGGACTGCCTCGACGCCTTCGCTGTCCGGCTGACCCCAATTACACTGTCGGACAACGGCCTCCACATCCCAGATCTTCGTGGGCCCACCCGGCCGTAGGCTGCGATGACCCGTGCGGTTCATGTGCGGATCATTGGAACCTGCGGAACCCTGCACCCGCTGACCGCCACGGCTGTGGTGATGCTCTCCTCGATGGCCCATTGTCCGTTGTAGCTGGTTCGCCCAACCAGTAGATTCTGCTGACAGAATCAGCCGACGGATCCGATGGAACCGAACGTCAGCCGCGTGCGTCGAAGGAAGTATGGCGGCATCAGTGTCGCGAGCTGAAGTCGGTCTGGTCGGCAACCGGAGAAGGAGGGGACTGGATAGTGGGCGATTCAAGCATGCTCGGCGTCAAGACTGGGGAACTCGGGCGATTCGCAAATGACCTCGGAGGTTCGGGCCAAGCGGTGCGAAATCGCGCCAAGGATGTGGCCGACTATTTGTTCGGGCCTGCCGATGCTGGTGAAAACTACCACGACCGTGGGAAGAAGATCCAGGACGGACTGGAGAAGATCTACACATGGTTGGGTAATTGGTCCGAGGCAACATTGGCGACGTCGGACGTTATCGGGGCGTCGGTTGTCAAGTACTCGAGTACTGACGACGAAAACTCTCGCGATATCGCAAAGATCGGCAATGACAAAAAATCGTAGCTGCGTTCGAGCAGTCGAGAAGTAGCCCGAGGGGGTCGTTAGTATGGCATTTGAGGTACCTGCGAACGGATCGGTCGAACAATATCTCGACATCGGCTCCCGAGCTCTGCTGTACTTCGAGTACTTCCAGCCGCGCTATAAACGCGCTTTTGGAGGTAATTTGCCAGCCGATTTTCCAGACTATTCGCAACTCCATAAGCGCTATTACGAGCAGAACGGGTTGAACGAAGACAAGCTCCTGAACACCTCGACAAAGCTGCAGGTGGTGCTCCAGGAGTGCGGAACGCAGTTGGATGCTCAGCGTGGATACGCGAAGACAATGCCGACGCTCTGGTCAGGGGAGGCTGGAACTGCGGCGCTTGACATGCTGAACAAACAGATAGGTCAAGCGGACGCGAATTGGAAAGCAGCGGGGGATGCATGGAAGTCCATCGCAGGCGCTTTCGAAGGCCTGCGTGCGGCCGCGAAAATCAAAGCCGAGGCCGTCCGTTATATCCTCGAGAACGGCGACGGTATTCGTATCGCGGAGAAGACGCCAGAGGATATTGATGACATTATCTCCGGCACGAGTATTGCGGTAAGTAACGGTTGGCAAAGTAATAGCTTGCTGAGCAAGCTGCGCAGAATCTTTCCTGATCTACAGGGGGGATTCGATGCTTGGACGGCGGATAACGTTCTCGGAATTCTGCCGGGATCCGATTACCAGCAGCACATTCAATCGCGCTGCAGGCACTGGCTCGACAATGTCTTCAAACCTGATTATGCGGCCAAGATCAAGATCTTCACTGATTCGTGCGACTCGGCAGACCGCGGTGTCAAGCAGGTATACGACAAAATTATCCAGGATCTGGACAAGGTCTCGGATGCCCGGTACGACCGCCCGGCAGGAGTGCCGACCGAGGCTCCGGGCACTCCAGGTACTCCCGGTACGCCAGGCACCCCTGGGACTCCAGGGTCACCCGGCACTCCCGGTACGCCGGGCACTCCCGGTACGCCGGGCACTCCCGGTACGCCGGGCACTCCCGGTACGCCGGGCACAACGAATCCGACTTCGACGAACACCACTACGGCGAGCAGCCTCCTGTCGGGGTTGTCATCGTTGACGTCGGCAGCTTCGCAATTGACATCGCTCGGCGAGTCTGTGAGTCAAGGTCTCACCTCATTGGGTACCTCGATCAAGGACAGCGTCGACAATGCGATAGAGCAGCTGACGAAGGCCTTCGAGACAACGGAAACCGAGGACAAGGACGGCGACGGCAAGCCGGACGGGGACACGAACAAGACCGCAGCCGAGTTCGACCTGGGTGGAAAGCATGTGAAGGTCGAGATAGGTGCGGATGGTCAGCCAAAGCTCGTGATGACCGACAGTGACGGCAAATCGCATGAGTACGGCGTGACGCTGGATGACAATGGCAATCCAGTCATCTCCACCGACGGATCGAACGGGAACGACGACAAATCGACCTCCACTGACAAGCCCGATACGGGAACTCCGGCTACCGACGACAACAACGGCGGCAGTCCAGGTACCGTGCCGGGCGCCCCCTCGGCTGGCAAGCAGGAAGAGGACGGCGAGCATAAACCTCAACTGGTGCCGGAAGCAGATCCGCAACCGGAAGAGCCTGCCGACAGCGGTGCCGAACTGGCGGAGGCGGGGCCGCTGTGAAGTCGGTCCGCGCCAACGTGATCGGTAACCGTCGAGGAGGGGTGTCATCGTGAACTATTCGGACGAAATGGAACAAATCGTCGAGGAGATCCGTCGACGGTCAACGATGCTGCTGGACGAGTTCGAGGAGATCAATAGGCGGACCGCCGACAAGGACCGTGAACTCGCCGAACAGTCCGCCATAGAAATGAGTCGGTTTTGGGAAGACCATGCCGAAGAGCTAGCGAAGGCAAAGGCTGAGGCGGAAGAGAAGGAGCGGCTCGAGGTCGAGGCGCAGACCGAGCGAGAGCGCCTGGAGGCGGATGCCCGCGAGCAGCGTGAGGCGATTGCGCGGTCGATTGCGGCTCGCAAAGCACACGATGTTGTGACCCCCATCGACGAGGAGGGCGACGAGGAGTCCGAGTATTACCGCCGTCAGAGCTGGTTGATCTGAGGATTGCCGGGGCTACCAGCGGTCTTCTTCGGCTTCGCGGAGGCGTTGGGTTGGTTGGTTGATCGCCGGGTTCTTGTGTTGGGTTGTGCCGCCGAAGATTTGGGCGCGGATCGTCGAGCTCGTGAGGGTGTGCACGGCGAGTTGGATCTCTTCGAGTTCGTCGGGGGAGTAGCGCTCGCGCATGGTGACTCGGTGGGTGTCGAAGTCGTCGCGGTAGGCGAAACGGCAGGTGTAGCGGAGTGGATTGGGGAAGCGGCCGTTCGCTGGGCTGAACCACGGTGCGGGCGAAATCATCTGGCTCCCTGGGGCATTCAGCCATCTGGAGATTCCAATCGATCGTGCAGGTGGTTCGTGACCGAGTGCGGCGCGTCCGTGGCGTTTCAGCCCACAAGTTTCGGTTTCGCCGCGGCTCGCTCCGGCCGCGCCGACGATTCAGGCCTGCGAATGCGTCGTGCGGCTGGCCGGAGCGGGTGGTTGTGCGGTGGCCAGGTGCGGACTGGTGGGGACGGTGGGTCCGGATCTTTTGCCGATTGCGCCGCCGGGGACGTGCGCGCGATCTCGCCCTGGGTTCTCGCTGCTGGTCAAGGGTCCGCAACCTGGTCGAACACCCGGAATGCCAACGGCCCGTTGACAGTCCGCATCGCACAGCGCTACCGTCTAATCGGAATCGGAATCGGATTCCGGTTCATTGATTGACCGATAGGACTCCCAATGACCACCCACTGGACCCTCCCGCGAATCCTTGTCGGCGCCGTCCTCCTCAACACCCTCATCGGCCCGCTCCTCGCCGACCTGGTCATCCCCGACGTCGCCGACCTCCACCTGCACAACCCCGCATGGCCTCCGCACGCCAAATTCCACGACGCCCAATACATCGGCATGGGCGCACTCATCGGTGCGATCGGACTGGTGGTCCTGTGGCAGCGATCGGGAAACCTCCGCGCCCAGTTCTTGCTGGCGGCCGCACTCGGATCGGTCACCTGGCTGGCCATGTTCGGCGCGCTGCTGTTCCCCGGCACCGCAGCTCAGGACCCCGAGCACGCGGCCGACGCCACCAGGGTCATCGGTATGGACCCGCAACTATTCATCGCCTTGGTAATGCTGATTGCCTTGACGCTAGCGATCGTTGTCGAGCGCACCCGCGCACGGACCCGAGGCTAACCTACGGCCAGCAGACAGGGAGATCGATGACCGACCGCAAACTCCGCACCGACGCCGCCCGCAATCGCGACCAGGTCCTCGCCACCGCGACGGCACTGTTCGCCGCACACGGTGACGAGGTGCAGATGGCCGATGTGGCACGTGCCGCGGGGGTCGGGGTCGGCACCATCTACCGGCATTTCCCGACCCGCCGGGCCCTGATCGAGGCGGCCGCGGAACAGCGTTTCGCCGGAATTCTCGAGCATGTGCGACGTACCTGCCTCCCGAATCCGGATACGCGGCAGGCGCTGGCCGGTTTCCTCGGCCATGTCGCCGAAGTGCATGAGCAGGGGCGTGCGCTGTCCGGCACCATCGAATCGGTACTGGGCGATACCGAACCGCGCGGTACGGTCCGTGACGACCTGGCGGAACTCGGCGCGGAACTGCTGGCCAGGGGGCGAGCCGATGGCAGCATTCGCGCGGATGCGACCGTCGCCGACCTTTATATGATCGTCGGCGCGGTCGCCACGATCAGTCGCGACGGATTCGGCGACTGGCGGCGGTTCATCGAGCTCGCGCTCGACGGCCTCCGGCCATGATCACTTGCGCAACAGCTGTGCGAGCTGCAGGACCGAGAGCTTCGGCTTCTCCTCCTCGTGCGGCGCTTCCGGATCGATAACAGTGGTGTGCGGGATAACCGCTTCCGGATCGGAAAACGCGGCATACGTCTTGTCGCGCAATAGTTTGTGCAGCAGGTATCCGGTGAGCAGGGCCCGCGTGGTCCGCGCCGTCTTGGACTCATGCTTGCCCGCACCCAACGCGGCCAGCGCACGCCGCCCTTCGACAATGCCGTTATGTGACGCCCCGTCGACTGCCCGCAACACCACCGGTCCGGCCCACGCTGCGGTCAGCGGGATCGCATTCGAGCTGACCGATTCGATATCGGTCGCCCCCGCCAACACCAACGCGGGCGTGTCGATATCGGGTGCGATGGTCTCGGCGGACGGCGCGGTCGGAGCGGGGTAGAGGGCGGCAACGGCGGCGACCCGACGCTGTCCGGCGGCGATCACCGCGGCGCCCGCGCCCATGCCGTGTCCGGCCAGCGCCAGCCGGTCCGGATGCACGCTGATCGTGCCGTCGCCGAGCCGCACGCTGGTGCAGATATCGAGCGTGGTCAGCAGATCGGTGGCCAATCCGAGGTGTGACGGAATCGGCCCCCGCTCGGTATCTGGGGCGGCGGCCACAAAACCCCAGGACGCCAGGTGTTCGAGCGTGGCGCGATAGTTGGCGGCACCGGTCAGCCAGCCATGGCCGAAGGCGATCGCGGGTAGATTCAGTCCGGACTCCGGGGTGAACACCACGCCGGGCTGACCGGCGATGGCGAGATTGCCGCGCAGTACGCGGTGGGGCCCCCGGCTGGTCAGGGTGCTCACGAGTGATTTCACAGACGCCGACACGACGTGAACGTTATCCGATAAGTACTCTGATGAGCCATGTGCGGAATCGTGGGATACGTCGGATACCGGGATGCCCTCGGCGTTGTCGTTGACGCGTTGCGCCGCATGGAATATCGAGGATACGACTCGGCAGGCGTCGCGATCCTGGATGGCGTGGGCGTGTTGGCGGTGGAGCGCAAGGCGGGCAAACTGGCCAATCTCGAGGCCGAACTCGCCGAAATCGGGACCGACCACTTCGCCGGGACCACCGGCATGGGGCACACCCGCTGGGCCACCCACGGCGCGCCGACCGACCGCAACGCCCATCCGCACCGCGATACCACCAACAAGGTGGCCGTGGTGCACAACGGCATCATCGAGAACTTCGCGCCGCTGCGTCGGGAGCTTGAGGACGCCGGTGTCGAACTGAGCAGTGATACCGACACCGAGGTCGCCGTGCACTTGGTCGCGCGCGCATATGCCGAGGGCCCGACCGCGGGTGATTTCGCGGCTAGCGCGCTGGCCGTGCTGCGTCGGCTGGAGGGTGCGTTCACGCTGGTCTTCACCCATGCCGACCACCCGGACGTCATTGTTGCCGCCCGCCGCTCGACGCCGCTGGTGGTCGGTGTCGGCAAGGGTGAGATGTTCATCGCCTCCGATGTCACCGCCTTCATCGAGCACACCCGCGAGGCCGTCGAGCTCGGCCAGGACCAGGCCGTCGTGATTACCGCCGACACCTACACGGTCACCGACTTCGCCGGCAACGACGGCTCGGCGCGGACCCGACCGTTCACCATCGACTGGGATCTGGCCGCCGCCGAGAAAGGCGGGCACGACTTCTTCATGCTGAAGGAGATCGAAGAGCAGCCCGCCGGTGTCGCCGATACGCTCATCGGCCACTTCACTCACGACGAGGCCGGTGGCCGGATCGTGCTGGACGAGCAGCGCCTCGCCGATCAGGAACTGCGCGACTTCGACAAGGTATTCGTCGTCGCCTGTGGCAGCTCCTATCACGCCGGACTATTGGCCAAGTACGCGATCGAGCACTGGACCCGGCTGCCTGTCGAGGTCGAGTTGGCCAGCGAATTCCGTTACCGCGACCCGGTTCTGGACCGGTCCACACTGGTAGTGGCGATCTCACAGTCGGGCGAGACCGCCGACACTCTCGAGGCGGTGCGGCACGCGAAGGAGCAGAAGGCGCGCGTGCTCGCCATCTGCAATACCAATGGCGCACAGATTCCGCGTGAGTCCGACGCGGTGCTCTACACCAGGACCGGACCGGAGATCGGTGTCGCGTCCACCAAGGCATTCCTGGCGCAGGTGGCCGCGAACTACCTGGTCGGGCTGGCCTTGGCGCAGGCACGCGGCACCAAGTATCCGGATGAGGTGGCGCGCGAGTTCGCCGAACTCGAGGCGATGCCGCACCTGGTGCAGCGGGTATTGGATACCGCTCCGCAGGTGCGCGCGATCGCCAGGGAACTGGCGCACGTGCCGACCGTGCTGTTCCTCGGCCGCCACGTCGGCTATCCGGTGGCGCTGGAGGGTGCGCTCAAGCTCAAGGAACTCGCGTACATGCACGCCGAGGGATTCGCGGCGGGTGAGCTCAAGCACGGCCCGATCGCACTGATCGAGGAGGGGCTGCCGGTGATCGTCGTCATGCCCTCACCCAAGGGGCGCGCGGTACTGCACTCGAAGCTGCTCAGCAATATCCGTGAGATCCAGGCCCGCGGCGCCCGTACCATCGTGATCGCCGAGGAGGGCGATGACACGGTGCGTCCGTTCGCCGACGACCTCATCGAAATCCCTTCGGCACCAACGCTTTTCCAGCCGCTACTGTCGACCGTTCCGCTGCAGATATTCGCCGCCGAAGTGGCTCAGGCTCGTGGGTACGACATCGATAAGCCGCGCAATCTGGCGAAGTCCGTCACCGTCGAATAGCGAGAAGGCTCGTATATGTGCTGTCGGCGGGGGAGTTGCGGTGGCTTGCTCGACAGGACGGCGGTGAAACCTTCGCCAAGGGCGAGGACACCGCGGCGAGACCGGAAGCCTGTGCTGCGCCGTTGCGACCTGGATGTAGTTCGGCGTGGACAGTCGTGACCGGCGACGGCCGATCAGCGCCGCCGGTTACGAGGTCTTCAGGACCGGTTAGCCGCGACGAGGGTTTCGGTTGTCTCGCTTGGCGTTTCGGCACCGCGACGTTCGAGATTGCCCGACACGACCGCCAGACCCAGCGCGCTCACGACCAGGATGACTCCAACCCAGTTGGGTGAGGTGTACCCGTATCCCGCGGCGATGACAACGCCGCCGAGCCAGGCGGAGATCGCGTTGCCGAGGTTGAAGGCGCCGATATTGAGGGCCGAGGCCAGGGTCGGCGCATTGCCTGCCTGGTCGAGGACGCGCTTCTGTAGCGGCGGGACGGTCGCGAAGCCGAGGGCGCCGATCAGGACGACGGTGATGGCTGCCGCGACCGTGTTGTGTGCGGTGAGCGTGAACAGTGCGAGCACCAGCGCGAGGCCGCCGAGGGTGGTGTAGAGCATCGGCATCAAATGGCGGTCGGCGAATTTGCCGCCGATCAGATTGCCGAGGAAGAAGCCGATGCCGAACAGGACAAGCAGCCAGGTGACCGAACTCTCCGCATAGCCGGTGACCTCGGTCATCATCGGTGCGAGGTAGGTGATCGCGGCGAAGACGCCGCCGAAGCCGAGCACGGTCATGGCCATCGAGAGCAGCACCTGCGGGTTGGTGAGTACGGCGAGTTCGTGACGTAGGCGCGCGTCATGAGGCGCGGGCTGTTCCGGCACCAGCGCGGTGACACCGATCAGACCTGCCAAGCCGACCAGTGCGACGAGGAGGAAGGTGAGTCGCCAACCGAACTGCTGGCCGAGCAGGGTGCCCAGCGGCACACCGACGATGGTCGCGACGGTCAGTCCGGTGAACATCATGGCGATCGCACCGGCCTTGCGATCCGGGCCGACCAAATTTCCGGCGACCACCGATCCGATGCCGAAGAAGGCGCCGTGTGCGAGCGAGGCAACGATGCGTCCGGTCAGCATGAGACCGAAAGTCGGTGCGAGCGCGGACAATACATTGCCCGCGATCAGCAGCAACAGGCTGACGAGCAGCATGCGCTTGCGGGATACCCGGGTGCCGAGCCCGGTCATGATCGGCGCACCGACCAGCACGCCGAGCGCATACCCGGTGACCAGCAGACCTGCCGTGGGGATCGACACCGTGTAGGTGTCTGCGATGTCGGGCAGCAGTCCGACGACAACGAATTCGGTGGTGCCGATTCCGAAGGCCCCGAGTGTCAGAGCGAGTAGTGCGAGCGGCATGAGCGCGAGCCTCCACGTGATGTTGCGCCTGAGCTTTATAAGCGTCAACAATAATTGCAGACGCGTGTTAATTGCAAACGCGGGCTATTGCGTACGTCATCTATCCTGGACGTACGAGCCCCGATGCGAAGGAACGTCATGACCGCGGATGCCGCCCTGACCGGCCTGGCCGATGGTTGGTACGCACTGTCGCTGCTGCACGATCGGATCGAGGCGCATATCGAACGCGCCCTGCAATCCGGTCATGAGCTGAGCGTGCGCGAGTTTTCGCTGCTCGTCGTGCTCAGCCGCCAGCACGACGGACCCGGCGGTCACCTGCGTATGAATCAAGTCGCCGAAGCCGTGGTGCTCAGCCAGAGTGCGACGACCCGCCTGGTCACCCGCCTCGAAGACCGCGGCCTGCTACAGCGCTACCTTTGCCCCGACGATCGCCGCGGCATCTACACCGACGTCACCGCCGCGGGCCTGGAACTACTGACCCGCGCCCGCCCCACCCACGACACCGCCCTGTCCAGCGCTCTGGGCCAAGCCGCCGCCGACCCCGAACTTGCCCCGCTGGTCGCCGCCGTGGAAGCGATGAACACCAACGCTGCCCGGATCCCGCAGGCGTAACCTTTCGTCGGCGCGCCAGTGACGGGCACACTGCCCCTCCCGCTGGTCGCATGTGCCTGCTGCCATGGGGACGAGTGGTCCGAACCGGCTCAACATGGTTCGCGGGTTGAACGTCGTGATGATCCGACCCCCGCGCTCGGCTCGGATCGTGCATCGAGTGTCTTGGCAGGTGCCAGCGAGGGTGTGACCGTGGCGGAGACGTCTGGGGGATCTGGCCCGGCTACTTCGATGGTGATGGTGCGGCTCAGGATAGGTCGTCTGCGCTCACGCCGGAATGTATATCGGGCGGCAGATGATGCCCCTGCGGTGGTTGGGCCGTGATCGTGGCAAAGAGGCATTCTGCTGGGGCTGTGCTTGCGGGCATCATCTGTTCAACTTCCCATCATCCCGCTGTGGAAGGCTGGCTCGACGCTGGTGTGCGGAAATGCCTTCGTGCTCGATCCATCCGAGCGCGATTACCCCTGCATCTGCGCTTTCGGAGAGCCGGAGAAGGCGGCTCGGCTATTCGACGGTGACGGTGCCGCGCATCTGAGGATGCAGGGAGCACAGATAGCGGTAGGTGCCGGGGGCGAAGAAGGTGTAGCTCCATTCGCCCTTGTCGAAGATCGGGCTGTTGAGGCCCATGGCCTTATCGCCGATGCCCTGGACGGTGTGGGGGACGGAGTCCTTGAATTTCCAGGTCACGGTCTCGCCGACCTTGACGGTGACATCGGCGGGGGAGAACTTCATATCCGTGACGCCGACAGTGACGGCGGCGGGTTTCGAATCGCCGGACTTGGTGGGGGTCGTCGTGTGGCCGGACTTCGCGGTGGTCGATGTGGCGGTCGAGTTCGTATCGCCGGAGCCGCAGCCTGTCAGCAATAGCATCGCAGCCAGGACGGATCCGGTTGCGATCCGGGTGGACATCGCGCGGCGCACCATCGGCATGACCGCCAAGCGTAGTCTGCTGACGGTGCGGGTCCGCGCAGCGCCATGGCGTTGCCGCTTCGGCGTATCCCGTACCAGCGGAACCGCAGTGCCCGATCGACGCAGTGGAGGCGAGCGTTCATGTCCAGCCAGCGGGGCTATTTCACCGCAGATGAAGTGCGCGCGGCAGAGGCCGAGCTGTTCACCCGCGTCCCCGAGGGTATGCCGATGCATCGGGCGGCCTACGGATTGGCGACGGTGGTCGCGAGCGAGTTGCGGGCGCGGACCGGTGGTATCACGGGCAGGTCGGTATTGCTGCTTGTCGGTTCCGGCGATAACGGCGGGGACGTGCTCTGGGCTGGATCGATGCTCCGCCGCCGCGGCGCCGCTGTCACTGCCGTGCTGCTGAATCCGGAACGCGCGCACGCGAAAGGCCTTGCTGCCCTGCGCAAGGCAGGCGGTCGGGTCCGAACTGCATCGGATGTTCTGCGTGCCGATGGCGCGAACTACGAAATCAATTCGGCTGCACCCGACCTCGTGATCGACGGCATCGTCGGCATCTCCGGCCGTGGCCCCCTCCGTCCAAGCGCCGCGGAACTCGTTGCCGCTCTGGATGTTCCGATCATCGCCGCCGATCTCCCGAGCGGAGTCGATCCGGACACCGGCGCGGTCACCGGCCCTGCTGTCCGCGCTGAGGTCACGGTCGCATTCGGCGCTTATAAGCCGGTGCATGCCATGGCCGCGCCCTACTGCGGCCGAATCGAATTGGTACCCATCGGTTTACGACTACCCGAACCGAATCTCGCGGCGCTGGAGCCAGCGGAGATCGGTGCGCGGTGGCCGATTCCGGGACCAACCGACGACAAGTACACCCAGGGCGTCACCGGTATCTGCGCGGGCAGCGCGACGTATCCCGGCGCCGCTGTACTGTGCACCGGCGCCGCCGTCGCGGCCACCTCCGGCATGGTTCGCTACGCCGGAACCGGCTCGGCCGAGGTCCTCGGCCATTTTCCCGAAGTAATTGCCGCCCAGACCATCGCGTCCACCGGCCGAGTGCAGTCCTGGGTATTCGGCCCTGGCGCCGGTACCGATACCGACGCCCACAAACGACTTGCCGAAATCCTCGCAACCGACCTTCCTGTCGTCGTCGACGCCGACGGCCTGACTTTGCTCGCCAGCGACCCCGACCTGGTCCGCAGCCGCACCGCCCCCACTGTATTGACCCCGCACGCAGGCGAATTCGCCCGCCTGACCGGACAAGAGCTCGGCCAGGACCGGGTAGCCGCCGTCCGCGACCTCGCCGAATCCTGGCAACTGACCGTCCTGCTCAAAGGCCGAGCCACCCTCATCGCCAGCCCCGGTCGCCCCGTACTCGTCAACGAAGCAGGTGGTTCCTGGGCCGCCACCGCCGGTGCGGGTGATGTCCTGTCCGGCATCATCGGCGCCCTCCTCGCCGCGGGCTACGACCCCGCCTGGTCCGCCGCCGCTGCCGCCCGCGTCCACGCCCTCGCCGCCAACCTCGCCGCCCATGAAAACCACCCATCTGCCGCCCCCACCTCCGCATCCCCTCTCCTCGACCACCTGCGTGCGGCAATCCGCACCTTGCGCACGGTTGCGGGGAAGTGACGCGCGCCGGCCCGGCCCGCGCCTTCATTGCCGCATCGGCGACCCCGGCGAGATGCACTGGTCTCGGCAACCGCAACCGGCGCCCTCTATGCCATCGCCGCCCATGAGAACACCCACCTTCGCGTCTGCTCTCACTCGACCACCTTCGTGCGGCAATCCGCACCTCACCCACGCTCGACACGAAGTGACGTGTGCTGGCCTGGACGCCACTTCGACGACCCACCAGACGCGCTGGTCTCGGTAACCGCGCGGCCGTTCGCGTTCTACCTGCGCTCGCCGCCAACTGCCGCTGCCGCCTCGTCATCACGCGTCGTGCGCGCCCTCCCCCCTTGGACATGAACCGACGCCCTCGCGCGAGCCAGTCGCCGAATGGCAGGATCACTAAGCGTGGAGGCGCAAGTGGAGACGGTTATCGATCTGGATGCCATTGCCCACAACGTGCGGGTCCTGCGTGAATATGCGGGGGATGCGGCGGTGATGGCGGTGGTCAAGGCCGACGGCTACAACCATGGCGCCGTCGAGGTCGGGCGGGCCGCGCTGGCGGCAGGAGCGGCGGAACTCGGGGTCACCACGGTCGCCGAGGCGGTGCAGTTGCGCACCGCCGGGATTGCCGCCCCGATCCTGTGCTGGCTCAATAATTCCGATGCCGACTTCGGCGCCGCGATCGAGCAGGATATCGAGATCGGCGTCTCCTCCCTGGAGCACCTGCGTGCGATCGAGGTCGCGGCGCGCGCAACCGGCCGGACCGCGGTCGTCTCGCTCAAGGTCGACACCGGCCTCAACCGCAACGGCATTGCACCGTCCGAATACCCGGCGGTGCTGGTGGCCTTGCGCACGCTGGTGGACGAACAGGTGGTGCGATTCCGCGCGATCTTCTCCCACCTCGCACACGCCGACGAGCCGGAACACCCCTTCCTCGACGTCCAGCGCGACCGCTTCGTCGAGGCCATCGCCGCCGCCAAGGAGCACGGCCTCGAACCAGAACTGGTGCACCTCGCGAACTCGGCCGCAACGGTGACCCGCCCGGATCTGGCCTTCGATATGGTCCGGCCCGGTATCGCGATGTACGGACTGACCCCGATACCCGAACTCGGTGAGTTCGGTCTGCGCCCGGCGATGACTTTGCAAGCGCGAGTCGCCTTGGTCAAACAGGTCGCTGCTGGTGAGGGCGTTTCCTACGGCCACGAGTGGATCGCACCGCACGACACCACCGTGGCCCTTATCCCCGCCGGATACGCTGACGGTGTGTTCCGCCCGTTGAGCAACCGCTTCACGGTGTGGCTCGGCGGCGCGTTGCGCCCCAATGTGGGGCGCATCTGCATGGACCAGTTCGTCGTCGATCTGGGCGACAATGCCGCAGGCGTCACCGAGGGCGACACCGCGATCTTGTTCGGCGCGGACCAACCCCGCGCCCAAGACTGGGCCGATCTGCTCGGCACCATCCATTACGAGATCGTGTGCGCGCCGCACGGCCGGGTGGTGCGGCGCCATATAGGGGGAATCCGATGAGATCAGTCGTCCGGGGCGGACTGGCAACCGCCGGTGTGGTCGCCGCGCTGGCCGGTGCCCACGCTTTGCGTCGCGCCGGTGCCCGCGTGCTCTGGCCCGCTCGCGTCGATGAATATCGCGACGAGAACTTCGCCCTGCTCGACGAGGACCGTTCCGGTGCGGTGCTCACCGAAGACGGTGTGCGCCTGGCCACCCGGGAATGCGGTCCGCCCGATGCTCCGGTCACCGTGATCTTCGTGCACGGCTTCTGCAACACCATGGAGTCCTACCACTTCCAGCGCCGTGATCTGGAAAAGCGTTGGGGCGCAAGCGTTCGCCTGGTCTTCTTCGATCTGCGCGGCCACGGCCGCTCCGGCACCCCGACTACCGACAGTTGCACCGTCGCCCAACTCGGTCGCGATCTGGCGTCCGTTATCGAGGCGACCGCCCCGACCGGTCCGGTCGCACTGGTCGGTCATTCGCTCGGCGGCATGGCGGTGCTGGCCGCGGCGGCGCAGTTCCCGGAGTTGTTCGCGGCGCGAGTGATCGGAGTCGGACTGCTCTCGACCGCCGCCGCCGAGGTCACCTCGGCGGGCATCACGCAGTTGCTGCGCAATCCGGCCGTCGACGGTTTCCGCTTGGCCGTGCACACCGCCCCCGCATTGGTGCAGGCCGGGCGCAGCACCGTCGGGCATGTGATCACGCCGATACTGCACGTCAGCTCGTTTCACGGGGACGTAGGTCCCACCCTCTCGCGCTTCACCACGCTCATGATCGACCGCACACCCGTCGAAACGATCGTGAGATTCCTGAAGGCAATCGAACTGCACGACGAATCGGCCGCACTGCCGACGCTCGCGGGCCTGCCGGTGCTGGTGATGGGCGGCGCGCACGATGTCGTCATCCCGTTCCGAAATGCGCGCGCGCTGGCACGCGAATTGCCCGATTGCGAACTCGTCCGCCTTGATGACGCCGCGCATATGGCGCATATGCAATTCCCGGATATCGTCAACGCCGCACTCGACCGGCTGCTCATGCGCGCCGGCGTGATCGAGGACACCCCATCAACCGCGGAGGTCGCCGGTGGCTGAACGGCAGCAACGGATTCTGCCCACGGTCGCCGACACCGAGGCCTTCGGTCGCGAACTCGCCGCCGGATTGGATGCGGGTGATCTGGTGGTACTCGACGGGCCGCTCGGCGCGGGCAAAACCGCCCTGACTCGCGGCATCGCCGAGGGCCTCGGTGTGCAGGGCCGGGTCAGCTCGCCGACCTTCATCATCGCCCGCCAGCATCGGGCCGGACAGCGCCAGGGCGCCGCGCCGGTGCCGCTGGTGCATGTGGACGCCTACCGACTCGCCGGCGATCTGGACGAACTGGACGCCCTCGATCTCGACACCGATCTGCATCAGGCAGTCGTGGTGGTGGAGTGGGGCAAGGGTGTCGTGGAACACCTCGCCGAGCGACACCTGTACGTGCTGCTCTCGCGCGAACCGAATTCCGAAGTCCGCACCGCGATCTGGGAATGGGTCGGCTAGCTCGCGAAATGGTGGATGTTCCTTGCGCCATAACGACCGAGTAGCTCCGCACCGCGCGCAGGTACCACCCGGTATCGTTGGGTCAATCATGCTTGTATTAGCCGTCGACACCGCGACACCCGCCGTAACAGCGGGATTGGTGGAACTGGAGCAGGCCGCATCCGGCACCGTCGCCCCGGCGCGGGTGCGCACCCTCGCCGCTCGCGTCCGAGTCGACGCCCGCGCCCACGCCGAGGTGCTCACCCCGCAAATCCTCGAATGCCTCTCGGAGGCAGATCGTTCCAGGGCCGATATCGAGGCCGTCGTGGTCGGCATCGGGCCGGGTCCGTTCACCGGACTGCGGGTCGGCATGGCGACCGCCGCCGCCTTCGGTGACGCGCTCGGCGTCCCGGTCTACGGCGTATGCAGCCTCGATGCGATCGCCGCTGACGCGGTGCTCGAACCCTCCCTGCTGCCGGACATCACACCCGAGAGCGAACTGCTCGTGGTCACCGACGCGCGCCGCCGCGAAGTGTATTGGGCTCGCTACCGTGACGGATATCGCATCGACGGCCCAGAGGTGAGCAAGCCAGGTGACCTGGATCCCGTACAGGCCACCATGATCGCCGGATCCGCCTCGCACGTCGACCTGTTCGACCTGCCCGTGCTTCCGGCCGAGACGCCGTCGCCGGCCGGTCTGGTGCGAGTCGCGGCTGCCGAACTGCTGGCGCGCACCGTGCCGGAACCGTTGATCCCGTTGTACTTGCGCAGACCGGATGCGGTCGAACGCAGCTACCGCACGCTCGACCGGACGGGAGCGTGACGGCCGTGCAGCCGAGCAGATCCGTGATGCGCATCGAGCCCATGGACGTTGTGGATATCGAGCGCTGTGTCGAACTCGAGCAATTGTTGTTCCCGGAGGACGATCCGTGGCAGGCGGTGTCCTTCCGCTCGGAACTGGCCGGGCCGCACAACCGCTATATCGTCGCGCGCGACGAGGCCGGGCGGATGGTCGGCTATGCGGGTATCGCGCTACTCGGTGATGCCGAACATCCCGAGGCCGAGGTGCACACCATCGGTGTCGATCCCGGCTGCCATCGCGGCGGTATCGGCACGATGCTGCTCGAGGCGCTGCTCGCCGAGGCCGGTAAGCGCGGCGGGCCGGTCTTCCTCGAGGTGCGCACCGACAACGCCCCCGCCATCGCGCTCTACGCCAAGCACGGCTTCCACATCATCGGCCTGCGCAAGAACTACTACCACCCCAGCGGCGCCGATGCCTACACCATGCGCAGACCGGAACTAGCGGCGAACCCGGCCTGGCGCCCGCGGCCTGCCGAATCGGCACAACCGAACGAGGTGCTGTCGTGATCGTCATGGGCATCGAAAGTTCCTGCGACGAAACGGGAGTCGGCATTGTGCGTCGACACCCCGACGGCACCTGCGAACTGCTCGCCGACGAGGTCGCCTCCAGCGTCGAACAGCACGCCCGCTTCGGCGGTGTGGTCCCGGAGATCGCCTCTCGCGCACACCTCGAGGCCATCGTGCCCGCGATGCGCCGAGCACTCGCCGCCGCGGGCATCAGCAAGCCCGATGCGCTCGCAGTGACCATCGGACCCGGACTGGCCGGTGCGCTGCTGGTCGGCGTCGCGGCCGCGAAAGCCTATGCGGCGGCGTGGGATGTACCGTTCTACGCGCTGAATCATCTCGGCGGACACGTCGCGGTGGACACCCTCGAGCACGGCCCGATGCCGCCGTGCGTCGCGCTGCTGGTCTCCGGTGGGCACACGCATCTGCTGCACGTCACGAATCTGGCCGAGCCGATCGTCGAACTCGGCAGCACTGTCGACGACGCGGCGGGCGAAGCCTTCGACAAGGTCGCCCGGCTACTCGGCCTCGGCTTCCCGGGCGGACCGGCGCTGGATGCCGCTGCGGCACATGGCGATCCGAAGGCCATCGCCTTCCCGCGCGGCATGACCGGCCCGCGCGATCCCCGCTACGACTTCTCCTTCTCCGGCCTGAAAACCGCTGTCGCCCGCTACGTCGAGGCGGCTCAGCGCAACGGTTTCACCGCCGATGAACTGCCGATCCCGGACATCGCGGCATCGTTCCAGGAATCGGTCGCCGACGTACTCACCATGAAGGCAGTGCGCGCGGCCCAGGACGTCGGCGTCGACACCCTGGTCCTGGGCGGCGGCGCCACCGCCAACTCCCGGATCCGTTCGATGGCCGAAGATCGCTGTGCTGCAGCCGGATTGCGCCTGCGCGTCCCCAAACCCCGCCTGTGCACCGACAACGGCGTAATGATCGCCGCGCTCGGCGCCCACGTAATCGCCGGCGGCGCACTCCCATCCGCCCTGACCGTCGCCACCGACCCCGGCCTCCCGGTCTCCGTCAGCCAAGTCGGCTGACCCCTGCGCTAGGGAGCGCTGACACAATCAAGATCAGATGGCACTGAGGGCGGTCGCGGTTTGCCGCTAGGGTTTCCACGTGATCATCTGTCCAGCCGTGCGCCCTGGGGGGTGCCCGTTGGCAGGGACGGTCGCGCCCTACGCGGCCACGGAGCAACTGCACCCGGTCCTTAGTGCCCGCTCGGTCGCTGCCCTGGTCCTACGGAGCGCGACCTCAGTCGTCGGGCCCGATCTGGTGCCCCGACTGCCCCGCACTCGACCCCGAATTCGCCTTGGGCGGGAATGGGATTCGTGACTGCGCAGGTGTTTGTGTCGGCCCCGATTGCGGCGCTGACGCCGGACCGCGGTCCTGCCCCGACGACCCTGCACCCGGCGAGTTCGGATTTCCGAACAGCGGTCCGAGTAACTCGGGGAACGGGATCGGCGGCAGGTTCGGATCCGGGCGCAGCGTCGGCGCGGCGGGGGTGGTCCCGACGGGCGACGAGGCGGTCGAGGTGGCCGGTTGGCTACGGTCCGGGGTGAGTGAGGGGATATTGGCGCCGGAGGGCCGGTTGGTGCTCTCCCGGTTCGGGCCGGTGGTCGAAGTGCCCGCACCGGTCGGTGGCACCACCGTCACCGGCGCCGTGGGTAGTTGGGCGCTGCTCGTGGTGCCCGCGGGGGAGATCTCGTCGTCCCCGGTCGGCGCGAAGGTTTTCACCCCGTAGCCGATGACCAGCCCGACCACCACGATCGCACCCGCCAGCGTGCCGACGACCTTGGTGAAGGTACCGACCGGCGCGTCGGCGGCGCCGACCACCGGGAATACCGACGGTTGTGCCGAATCCGCCACCAGCGCGGCGCCTTTCGCGATCACCGCCTCCGGATCGTCGATGGTGTGCACCGGAATGTCCAACGCGTGTTCGAGGGTGGACAGGACGGCGGGAATATTGGCCCCGCCGCCGATCACGATTACGGCCTGTGGCAATTTCGGGGCCCGCGCGAATGCCGCAGCGGCGAAGACGGCGGTCTCGCGTAGCAGATCCGAGATCAGTTCCTCGAAGTCGGCCCTGGTCAGCTTGAGCGGCTGCCCGGCGACATGGTCGATGGTCACGGCGGGCGCGATCGATAGATGTTCCTTGGCGGCGCGGCCGCGATTGGTCAGCATGCCCCGGTTGGGTCGGGTGCCGCGCCGGGCGTAGTGCAGATCGACGAGATGGTGATAGATCAGCTCATCGATGGCGTTGCCGCTGACCGCCGGGGTGCGTTCGGTGCGCAGGATGGTGGAGTCGGCCCGGTCGGCCACTGTGATGCTGAGACCGGTCGCGCCGAGATCGACGATGGCGACCGTATCGTAGCGGTCCACGAGTCCGGTGTGCCGCAAATACGTAAGTGCCGCAGTACCTTCCGGCACCAGCCGCAGGTCGCGCTGTTTGCCGGTGGCCGACCGGATCACCTGCGCCTGCTCTTTGCTGCGGTAGGCGACCGCGACGCTGGTGGGCGGGCGACCGGCGGCGGAATCGACACCGATCGATTTCGCACCGGCGAAGCGCGCACCGACCGGATGCGCCGGAAACGCCACGTCATAGGAGAGTTGCGTGGTCGGAAGCTGGGTGGTCATCAGCTCGATCGAGGACGCCACGAGATCGCCGAGATCGGAGTGGGCCGCGTCCGCGGAAACCACTCGGTAGTCGAAACTCTGTGCGCCGTTGGACGCGGTAGCGACCAGCGCCGAGCACACGACCTCGTTACCGGCCGATATGCCGAGGGATGTTCGCATGTCACCTCCCTTCGAGCGGATGGTCATGGTGTCGCCGACCATCTCGAATGGACAGCCGGACAGCTCGCGTGGATGGCGAGCGATCCGGACGCGGGACCGGGCCGACCCGTTGTCCGGATGGGTCGCTGGGACGGCCATGGATCACGTGTGGTCTTGCCCTCTGGTGAAGCTTCTTGTGGAAAAACGCTGGTGTTGTGACGCTGTTGGAACTCGGTACTGACGCTGATCTTGCTCTTGCGGAGCGGGTATTGCTCTGTGGCACTGGGTGTTTCGTGACGCTTTGCGCTCCCCCATGGCGCCGGCTCGTGACGAACACGGCGAGCGGAACACGGCCGTCGTCAATACTGTCACAATCCGTTATCCGAACGTTACAGATTTGCCGAAGTCTTGGGAAGCCCTCAGACATCTGGGCGTGGCGTGGCGCACACGTGTCGGAAAACGACACGCTTGGGCGGGGACCAACGATTTTGGCACAGTCCAACCTTGAGCGCTGGCACTCTCATGTATAGAGTGCTAGTCGGCACTGTGTGATGTGCGTGCCAGTTCGACTACTGAGCAGGGGTCCCGGCACCCGCGACGACGGGGCTGATGCGCAGGGTCGAGTTCGAGTGACCGGCGACTGTATGCGGGGCGCTCGATACAACACCGATACCGATGGTCCGGGACAACAGTTCCGGACGACCGTAAATCCCCTGAAAGTGGAGGGCTCAACGTGGCGAGCGTGAACATCAAGCCGCTCGAGGACAAGATCCTCGTCCAGGCCAACGAGGCCGAGACGACGACGGCCTCCGGCCTGGTCATCCCCGACACGGCGAAGGAGAAGCCGCAGGAGGGCACCGTCATCGCCGTCGGCGAAGGACGCGTCACCGACAAGGGTGACCGCATCCCGGTCGACGTCAAGGAAGGCGACGTCGTCATCTACAGCAAGTACGGCGGCACCGAGATCAAGTACCAGGGCGAGGAATACCTCATCCTGTCGGCGCGCGACATCCTGGCCGTCGTCACCAAGTAGCCGATAGGCACATGCGTTCCGCCCCGGTGTCTTTCGCGACCCGGGGCGGAGTGCGTTCGGCCCAGAACACACAGGAGCTGACAAACACATGGCAAAGCAGATCGAGTTCGACGAGAAGGCTCGTCGTGCTCTCGAGCGCGGCGTCGACAAGCTCGCCGACGCGGTGAAGGTCACCCTCGGGCCGCGTGGTCGCCACGTCGTGCTCGCCAAAGCCTTCGGCGGCCCGACCGTGACCAACGACGGTGTCACCATCGCGCGCGATATCGACCTCGAGGACCCTTTCGAGAACCTCGGCGCGCAGCTGGTCAAGAGCGTCGCCACCAAGACCAACGATGTCGCAGGTGACGGCACGACCACCGCCACCGTGCTGGCCCAGGCGCTGGTGCGCGCGGGTCTGAAGAACGTTGCCGCGGGCGCGAATCCGATCGCGGTCGGTTCGGGTATCGCCAAGGCCGCCGACGCGGTCTCCGAGGCGCTGCTCGCGCTGGCCACCCCGGTCTCCGGTGCGCAGGCCATCGCACAGGTCGCCACCGTCTCCTCGCGCGATGAGGAGATCGGCGAAATGGTCGGCAAGGCGCTGACCACCGTCGGCAAGGACGGCGTCGTCACCGTCGAGGAGTCCTCGACGCTGCAGACCGAACTCGTTGTCACCGAGGGCGTACAGTTCGACAAGGGCTACCTCTCGCCCTACTTCATTACCGATGCCGACAGCCAGCAGGCCGTCCTCGAGGACGCCTACATCCTGCTGAACCGGGAGAAGATCAGCTCGCTGCCCGATCTGCTCCCGCTGCTGGAGAAGATCGCCGAATCCGGCAAGCCGGTGCTGATCATCGCCGAGGACGTCGACGGCGAGGCGTTGTCCACCCTGGTGGTCAACTCGATCCGCAAGACCCTCAAGGCCGTTGCGGTGAAGGCGCCGTTCTTCGGTGACCGGCGCAAGGCCTTCCTCGACGACCTCGCCGTCGTCACCGCGGGCACCGTGGTCAACCCGGATCTGGGGATCTCGCTGCGCGAGGCGGGCATCGAGGTGCTCGGCAAGGCGCGTCGCGTGGTCGTCACCAAGGATGACACCACGATCATCGATGGTGCCGGCACCGCCGAGGACATCGCGGCCCGCGGCGCGCAGCTGCGGCGCGAGATCGAGGCCACCGATTCGGATTGGGATCGGGAGAAGCTCGAGGAGCGCCTGGCCAAGCTGGCCGGCGGCGTCGCGGTGATCAAGGTCGGCGCGGCCACCGAGACCGCGCTCAAGGAGCGCAAGTACCGGGTCGAGGACGCGGTGAGCGCGGCCAAGGCCGCCGTCGACGAGGGCATCGTGCCCGGTGGTGGCACCGCCCTGGTGCACGCCGCCGCCAAGCTCGTCGAACTGCGCGACTCGCTCTCCGGTGACGAGGCCATCGGCGTCGAGGCGGTGCGTACCGCACTGCGGGCGCCGCTGTACTGGATCGCCACCAACGCTGGCGTGGACGGTTCCGTGGTAGTCAGCAAGGTCGCCGAGGGCAAGGAGGGCTTCAATGCCGCCACCCTCACCTATGGTGATCTGCTCACCGACGGTGTCGTCGACCCGGTCAAGGTGACCCGTTCCGCTGTCGTGAACGCGGCGTCGGTGGCCCGGATGATCCTCACCACTGAGAGCGCCGTGGTCGAGAAGCCCGCCGAAGAGGAGCACGACCACAGCCACCACGGTCACGCGCACTGAGCGCAGGCCGACGGCAAAAGGCCCCCGGGACCGTACGTCCCGGGGGCCTTCGTTTTGTGAACAATATGAACGCAATACCGCGCAACAAGTCGAAAAATATCAATCGCGGCTCCCCGCACCCCCGGGCCTGTTCCCGACGAGTTGGGTGGCGTCGAGAGTTTCGTCGCTGGCCGACGGTTGGTCTCGAGCCGACTTCTGGGCATACCCGACGAGTTACCCATGTGCCAGCGAAATCAATTATCCCGTGGGGGATGACGGGAAGAGCGGATCAAGAGGCGACGGGTGGCTGCTCAGCGGCGATGGCGGCGAGCAATCTGGCGCGTAGGGCGGCGGGCGGCGTGGCCGCCGACGCCTGCGCGAGAGCGGCGAGGACTTCGGCCGTTTGCTGGACTTCGGTCACGAATTCCGCACGTAGTGCGGGGTCCTCGCCGTCGAGCACTTCCTGTACCGCATTGTGGTCTTCGTCGTCGATCGATCCGAGCGCGACGGCGTGCGCGAGATCGATCCGAGCTTCGTTCATCTCACGTCACCCCCAAACTTTTCTTCAGTCGTGTCAATCCGTCCCGTATACGGGACTTAACGGTCGGTAACCCTACGCCGAGGAAGTCGGCGACTTCCGCGTAGGTTCGCCCGCCGTAGTAGGCGAGCGAAATGGCTTCCCGCTGAGTCTGTGTCAATGTCCCTAGACCCGCCTGGACGGCCTGCTGCTCGAGCCTCCGCTCCACTTCTTCGGTGACCTCATCGAACTCGTTACCGAGAACCCTTATGCCATACGCGACTTCGCGCAGGGTATGGGCCTGTTCGGCGCGGACACGGTCGACGGCCCGTCGATGTGCGAGGGTCATCAACCACGTCACCGCGGATCCTTTGTTCGCGTCGAAACTGGACGCGGTCCGCCAGATCTGGAGATACACCTCCTGGGTGGTCTCCTCCGCGTAGCCGGGATCGTGCAGGACGCGTAGCACCAGGCCGAACACGCGAGCGCACGTTCGGTCGTAGAGCTCGGCGAATGCCTGCTGGTCGGACCGGCCGCAACGTTCGAGAAGTGCGGCGAGCTCGATACTTTCGGCGGCGCGTGCCGTTACCGCAGATTCCACTCCGTTGAAAGCAACGGTGGGTGGGATGGCTTCTCTTCGGAACGAGTCGCCCTCTGCGGCCGGCGGCCGCGTTGTCACAACGCTCCATTCTGTGTCATCGGTCACTACCGTAGCGGGCCGCTATCGAACCCCGTGCGGTGGGGTATCAGCGGACCGTATGCGGGCCAGCAACTTCCCTGTAAACCTCGACGCGCCAGACGTTTCTGGCGGGAACACGCCGTGACACGCCGATGGTTTTCGCGAAACACCGTATGTACAACCGACTTCGGCTTGTGGCCAGCGCCGGGTGTTTGCTAGGCATTCGGCGCGCCGCGCCACATGGATGGGAAGAAGTTGGTCTCAAACGGCCATGCGACGACGGTTGCGCCGGGCGTGCATCTCGCGCTCGGTTTCGGACATACCGCCCCAGATGCCATAGGGCTCGCTGACTTTGAGCGCGTGGCTGCGGCACTGCATGAGCACTGGGCAGGCCCGGCAGATCTCCTTGGCGCGCATCTCGCGTGCGGTACGCGCGCGGCCGCGTTCACCGTCGGGGTGGAAAAACACCGCGGAATCCTGGCCTCGGCAGGATCCCCGCATCTGCCAGTCCCAGACGTCCGCGTTCGGTCCGGGGAGGTGAGTCGGCATGGGCATGGTGAACTCCTCGTGGTGCGAGCTCGTCAGCGTTGTCGAGCAGTTGTTCTGCAACAGTTGTGGCCACGGCGCTGGGTCGGCGGCGTGCCATGGGCTCGCCTATTGCGGTCGCTGCAATTTCGCGCGGCGCCGACCGTGGCGATGAGCTACGTTAGGTCCAGCCGCGAAATTCCGTCAATAGTTCGATGCAGCAGTTTTCTAAATCTTAAGCTGCGAAATTTAACCTCGAAGCTGTTTACTTTTTGGGACCGTCCGGTAATACTGATCGGTTGACCAGAGGCTGGGGTGTCTTCGCATGGCGTCAGTATTCCGCATTCCCGCAGGTGGGAACGGGTAGGCGGTTGCATCCCCGGTTGGTAGCGAGTTGGCGCGAACGTGGGTCCTATCACACCGTCGGCGGGCCGTTGCGATGTCCGGTCGATCGGAGATGGCAGAAACGGGGCGCTCAGGTTAATTGCGCGAAACGCATGTGAATTCCGGTCACACAAGCTAAGTGATTGCCGGAAGTACTTTTACTTGGTGGAAACATGGCTACGGCGATGAAATGCTCAATATTAGCCGGAAGTACCTGACGGACGGTTTCTCGTGCGGGGTCACATGCGGCGCTCGGGTTAGAGTTCGGCCGTGCTCGTGCCTGCTTCCCCTATATATATCGAGTCCGCCATGCTTGCCGACGCGGCTTTCGGTACCCACCCCGGCCGTGCCGCTACCGAGTTGCCAGCCGCCACGAACCCGCTCGATTGCTGGTACCGGGCGGTGATTTTCGGTGGTCAGGGCTGGTATGCCGCGGCACGCGCAGAGTTGCGGACGTTGCGCGAGCGCACCACCGATCCGGTGTTGCTGGCGCTGGCCGCGAGTACCGAAGGCTCGTTTCTGCGTCAGCTCGGCTGGCATGCTCGCGCCGCCGTCCACGACGGTCGCGCGGCAGCGTTGATCCTGCCTACGGGCGATGCGTTCGGGCCCGCTCGCGTGGACGCGATCTGTGACGCGCTGACCGGTCTCGCGGCCGACGCGCTGGGCACCGGCCGCCTGGCGCTCGCCACCCGCCTGCTCCGGCGCAGCCATGACGCGATGACCGTGGTGCAGTCGCCGCACGGCTGGCGGACCCTGATCCGCTGGCATTGGGTCTGCGCGGAGACCGCACTCGCTTCCGGCGCCGCCGGCGCCGCCGCACCCCACGCCGCGACGGCCCTCGCGCTGGCCGAGGACGCACCGTCGGTCCGACACCGGGTCAAGTCCCGGCTCTTGGTAGCCGCGACCGCCGCGGCATCCGGCGATACCGAACGCGCGCGCACGCTCGCCGATGCGGTAGCCGAGCAGTGCCGCGAGCACGGGTTGCTCCCATTGCGTTGGGCCAGTTCGATGTTGCGCTCCGGGGTGTGCACGGGGGCTCACGCAAGCGCGGCCGCGGCCGAGGCGCAGGGGTGCGCGCAGACCATCGGCCGTCGTGGCGGGCGCTTTCGTCCCATGAGTGATTCCCGCGTCTGATCAAGACACCACCGTGTTGCCCGGATCCACGGGTTGTATCGCTATTGTTAGACCCGTTCCGCCCCTTCGGCGGAAGCACTGGTCATCACCGCCGGTGCCACTTGTAACGCCAGGAAATTCTCTGACGATGACGAACACGGGCGAAGAGTTGGACCTCGCCGTCGCTGCCGCTGCGCAGGGCGACAGATCCGCTTTAGCCCAGGTACTCGAATTGGTCCGCCCGTTGGTGGTGCGCTATTGCCGCGCGCGGATCGGCGCCGCGGAGCGTGGACAGCTCTCCGCGGACGACGTTGCGCAGGAGGTATGTCTGGCCGTGATGACAGCTCTGCCCCGGTATCAGGACCAGGGCAGGCCCTTCATGGCCTTCGTATACGGAATCGCTTCGCACAAGGTTGCCGACGCTCATCGCAACGCCGCCCGTAACAAGGCGGAGGCAATGGCCGAAGTACCAGATGTCATATCCACCGACCAGGGGCCGGAACAGCGAGCTCTCGAGTCCGAAACGAGCAGGCAGATGAACACCCTGCTCGCGACGCTTCCGGAGAAGCATCGAGAGATTCTGATCCTGCGTTTGGTCATGGGTTTGTCAGCAGAAGAAACCGCAGTCGCCGTGGGCAGTACGGCGGGTGCGATACGCGTCGCCCAACACCGGGCGCTCGCGAAACTGAAGTCACAAGTGGCGAGGGCAGGTGAAATGTATGGCTAGGGATGGCGAGCGCGGTCGGGGCGACTGGAAGGCGCGACGTGGATCGCGAAATAGCGGTCCCTACGCCGGGAGTGGTGACACCGGTCCGGTGGACATCGCTGCGGTGCGCAGAGACGATGCGCTGATCGATGCCATTGCTAGCAACGGGCAGGTACAGACCGACAGCGCGGAGGAGTTTCAGCTCGCCTCGCTGCTTGCGGACTGGCGAGCGGAGCTGATTTCTCCGCCGCTGCCCGGCGGGCCGAACCTCGATGAGATCGTTGCGGCGGTCAACCAGGAGATCGGTGCCCGGCAGGTCCGTATCGGTGCGCAGTCCGGTGGGCGACTACGGCTTATCCGTCCGATTCTCGGGACGGCTGCCGCGCTGGCTCTGGTCATCGGTGGTCTGTCGGCGTTCTCCTATGGCGCCGCTCCCGGCGATCCGCTCTGGCGGGTCAAGGAAGTCGTTTTCAGTGAACAGGCGCAGTCGACCGTGGTGCAGCGCGCCGACAGCGATCTGGCCAATGCGAAAGTGATGCTCGCTCAGGACAATCCGGAGCAGGCGAGGGCAAGGCTGGAGGGCGCCAAGGCGAATGCCGAGCTGATCGACGATCCGGTGAAGCGGGACAAGCGAATCAACGAATTCAACGCCTTGCTCGCGGAGTTGAACAAGATCGCTCCGGAGATCGGGAAGTCGTTCGCGGCGAGCACGACATCGACGACGACGCCCAATCCGGCAACAACCGATGGCACCAACTCGTCGACCATCAAGCCTTCGGACGGTACTGGTTCGACCTCCGCGGTGGCACCGCCGGTCGATACGAAGGCGCCGACGACGGAACCGAATACACCGGGTAAGTCGACAGTGCCGACAACCCAGCCGCCGGTGACTACTCCGGAACCGCCGACACAGCCCAGTCACACGAGCCAGGCTCCGCCGAGCACCGCGGTGGGGACCCAGCCCACGGGGGTCGTGCCGAGCGTGGACAGTGGCCCGCCCGTGCAACCCCCGACTCATCAGCAGCCGCCGCCCTTCGTGGTCCCCACCGGTTTGCCGACTTTGCCGGGTTTGCCCGGATCGGGGCCGGCCACTTAATCGGAGTCGACACTCCAACAGCGCTTCGGTTCGTGAAAAGCGCTCGATCCAGTAGAAGCGCTGTGGCGGATGTATATCCGCCACTTCCGCGCGTGCGTGGGTGCGCGGGCATCCGAATAATCGTGCATGAACCGATCGCCGACCGGCGGTCGGCTTCTTGTATGTCAGCTATTTCACATCGCGCGCGCGTCAGCACACTGTGTGGGCGCGCGCGATGTCAGCTGTCGAACCCGTCGAATCCGTCGCCGTGGAAGGCCTCATTCATCGAGGCATCCGCGTATCCCCGGCAGTAATCCCAGGTGACATACGCTTCCGGCATCGGGTCGTAGGCGGGTTCGTGCGGGCGCACCGTGCCGTCGACCAGCAGCTGAAGCAGATTGGCGCGCAGCATATCCCAGTCGTGGTAGTGATCTTGTCTGCAGTCTTCGCAGCTGACCACGAGTCCTCGGATGCCGCGGTGCGCTAGTAGTGCCTCATACACCGCAAGGTCGGCGAGATCCTCCTCGACCGCAAGGCGCTCGTGGGGATCCAGCGGTTCACCGGGCTCGATGGCATCGAGCGCGGCGGACGGGTCGGAGGGGTCTCCGGCGAACGGATCCGGCGGCAAGCCAGGTGGTAGATGGTCACGCACACCCCCACGGTACGCAGAACAGGGTGGTCTTCGCCAGCTATGTGGCGCGCCAGTTTCGGTGGTGGGCTCAGTTCATCGGCGTGTTTGCGGGACAGATACCATGGTGACAGGCCCCGGCCAGTATCCGACAGCGCTGCCGGAGCCGCCACCGTCCATCCCATCAGCTTCCACGACGCCGGCCACCCCGGCGTTCGTTGCTTTCGACGTCCAGGAGGAGTCGATCCGAATGAGTAATCCCGTATCGGGCGAACGAATCGCGGTCCGCCCTCCTACGGGTGGTGACGATCCGAACAAGATCGCCATGCTCGGCCTCACGTTCGACGATGTGCTGTTGTTGCCGGCCGCTTCGGATCTCATCCCGAGCTCGGTGGAAACCTCCAGCCAGTTGACCCGCGAGATCCGGTTGCGCACCCCGCTCTGCAGTTCCGCCATGGACACCGTGACCGAGGCGCGGATGGCCATCTCAATGGCGCGCGCAGGCGGCATGGGTGTGTTGCACCGCAATCTGGCCGCCGCCGATCAGGCCGCGCAGGTCGAGACCGTCAAGCGGTCCGAGGCAGGCATGGTTACCGACCCGGTGACCTGTCGCCCCACCGACACTCTCGCCGAGGTCGACGCGATGTGCGCCCGCTTCCGCATTTCCGGCCTGCCGGTGGTGGATGAGACCGGCGCGCTTGTGGGCATTATCACCAACCGCGATATGCGCTTCGAGGTCGATCAGAACCGTCGGGTCGCCGATGTGATGACCAAGGCGCCGTTGATCACCGCGCAGGAGGGCGTCACCGCCGCGGCCGCGCTCGGTCTGCTGCGTCGCCACAAGATCGAGAAGCTGCCGATCGTCGACGGTAACGGCCGCCTGCGCGGACTCATCACGGTCAAGGACTTCGTCAAGACCGATCAGTACCCGAACGCCACCAAGGACCGTGACGGCCGCCTGCTCGTCGGCGCCGCGATCGGTGTCGGCGAGGACTCCTGGTCGCGCGCTATGACTTTGGCCGATGCCGGGGTCGACGTACTCATCGTCGATACCGCGCACGGTCATCAGGCCGGTGTGCTGCAGATGGTGACCAAGGTCAAGGCCGAGGTCGGCGATCGCATCCAGATCGTCGGCGGCAATGTGGCCACCAGGGCCGGTGCGGCCGCGCTGGTCGAGGCGGGTGCGGATGCGGTGAAGGTCGGTGTCGGTCCCGGCTCCATCTGCACCACCCGCGTGGTCGCCGGTGTCGGCGCCCCGCAGATCACCGCGATTCTCGAGGCCGTTGCCGCGTGCAAGCCGTACGGCGTTCCGGTGATCGCCGACGGCGGCATCCAGTTCTCCGGTGATATCGCCAAGGCCATCGCGGCGGGCGCGTCCACCGTGATGCTCGGCTCGCTGCTGGCCGGTACCGCCGAGTCGCCGGGTGAGCTGATCCTGGTGGGCGGCAAGCAGTTCAAGAGCTACCGCGGCATGGGATCGCTGGGTGCCATGCAGGGCCGCGGGCAGGCCAAGTCCTACTCCAAGGACCGCTACTTCCAGGACGACGTGCTCGCCGAAGACAAGCTGGTGCCCGAGGGCATCGAGGGGCGGGTGCCCTTCCGTGGACCGGTCAACCAGGTGATTCATCAGCTCGTCGGCGGGCTGCGCGCGGCCATGGGCTACACCGGGTCGCAGTCCATCGCGGATCTGCAGGAGGCACAGTTCGTGCAGATCACCGCGGCGGGGCTCAAGGAGAGCCACCCGCACGACATCACGATGACCGTCGAGGCGCCCAACTACACTGGTCGCGGCTAGCCTGCTTGACGGGTTGTGTACTGGACGGGATGGTCCGTGCATGATTGACCGTGTTCGCGGTCATCGAGGTGCATAACCCACGGCCTCGCGCGGCGTAGGGACGGGACCACGAGTCCCGGCCCGCGCCCCCGGACGTAGTCGCCTGTTCGCGATCGACGGCTCGATATGCGACCACGACGGAGCGGGTCCTTGCGAGCGACCCTCGCGGCGTGGCAGCCGGATCGTCGAAGCCCATGCGACGCAGTCGCGAGTCTCGACGGCTCGGACGCGGCGACTGCACGCAGGTCGCTCGACCGGGTCAGCGGGACCACGGGCGAGCGAACACGCAGTGCTGCGGGTGCTGCTAATCCAACAGAGTCGTGAACACGCCGCGCCGCGCGCGGCCGAAACTAAGGAGCACGCGTGCGCGACATGGTCGAGATCGGTATGGGTCGGACCGCCCGGCGTACCTATGAACTGGACGATGTCGATATCGTCCCGTCGCGGCGGACTCGTTCGTCGAAGCAGGTATCTCTGGCGTGGCAGTTGGACGCCTACCGATTCGAGATCCCGTTCCTGACACACCCCACCGATGCGCTGGTCTCGCCGGAGTTCGCCATCGAACTCGGCAGGCTCGGTGGACTCGGCGTCATCAACGGCGAGGGACTGTGGGCCCGGCACGCCGATGTCGCCGCGAAGATCGACCAGCTGATCGAACTTGTCGGCAAGGGTGGTTACGAACGTGCCATCGGGCTGCTGCAGGAATTGCATGCCGCGCCGATGCAGCCGGATCTGCTGGCCGCCGCGGTCGCGCAGGTGCGGGCCGCCGGTGTGACGGTGGCGGTGCGGGTGAGCCCGCAGAACGCACGCGCGCTGACCCCCGCGCTGCTGCAGGCCGGGATCGACCTACTCGTGGTGCACGGCACCATCATCTCCGCCGAACACGTCGGCGACGGTGAGCCGTTGAACCTCAAGACCTTTATCGCCGAACTGGATGTGCCGGTGGTGGCCGGTGGCGTGAGCGATCACAAGACCGCGCTGCATCTGATGCGCACCGGCGCCGCGGGCGTCATCGTGGGCTACGGCTCCTATCCGGGCGCGACGACCACCGGCGAGGTGCTCGGCATCGGGGTGCCGATGGCGACGGCCATCGCCGATGCCGCCGCCGCGCGTCGCGACTACCTGGACGAGACCGGCGGACGCTATGTGCACGTGATCGCCGACGGTGATATCGCCACCTCGGGTCAGCTGGCCAAGGCCATCGCCTGTGGCGCCGATGCCGCCATGCTCGGTGTGCCGCTGGCCCTGGCCGCAGAGGCGCCGGGCCGCGGCTGGTACTGGCCGTCCTCGGCCGCGCATCCGTCGGTGCCGCGCGGTTCGCTGCTGCACGTGGAGGATCCGTGGGATCTGGGCGGCGAGCTGTCCGGTGATACCGGCGAGACGGTGCGTCCGAGCCTGGAGCGGGTGCTGTACGGCCCCTCCGACGACCCGTTCGGCTCACTGAATCTCGTTGGCGGCCTGCGTCGCTCGATGGCCAAGGCAGGCTACTCCGACCTCAAGGAATTCCAGCGGGTCGGCCTGAGCGTCCACGCCTGACCATTCGCCGACAGTAGTCGAACGGTGGCTCTCCGAGCCGGCGGGGTCAGCGGGCGTGGGTGGGGACGGACTGCTCGCGGAGGAACTGTCGGATGGCGTGGTTGACCGGTTCGGGGTGGGTCATGGTGACCGCGAGTCGTGCGCCGGCGATCTCGACGAACTGCGCTGCGGGGAGACCGGTGGCCAGCTGCTGGGCGCGGTCGCGGGCGATACCGCTGTCGGTGGCGTGAATCACCAAGGCGGGACAGGTGATTTCGGATAAGCGGTCCGATACCGAATCGCGGCCGAGTAGACAGCCCGCGGCGACCTCGATGCCGCTGCGGTCGCGGGCCAGCCAGCGCTTGGTCCAGATCGCCCGGTACCACTCGTCATCGCCGATCAGCCAGTACGCGAGCTGTTCGACGGCCTCCTGCCGGGAGCCGTCGTCGTACCACTCGTCCAGGAATTTCTGGGTCGCAGTGGACTGTTCGGGCGTCGGGCCGTGCGCTTCGGTGCTGATCAGGATCAGTGCGGAAACCCGCTCGGGTGCGATGAGCGCGGTGCGCAGCGCGGTGAAGCCCCCTTGCGCGGTGCCGCCGAACACGGCGCGTTCGGCGCCGAGATGATCGAGCACGGTAAGGGCGTCGCGCGCGGCGGTCCAGTAGGTGAACGGTAGCCCCTCGTCCCTGGTGCGGCCGTGTCCGCGCGCATCCCACGACACGATCCGGAATTCCGGTGCGAGCGCGGCCATCTGGGATGCGAACATCGTTCGGTCCATGAAGAATTCGTGTGCTAGTAAGACCACCGGACCGTCGCCGCCACTGTCCTCGTAGTGGATGTCGGCGTCTATCGCGCGGGCGAAGGGCACGGCATGAGGATAACCAGCGGTGCGGGGCCGCGCGGGACGATTTCAGCCCCTCACTAAACTGTTCGAGTGGCAGAAACTCAGAGACCGGTCCTCGTCGTCGACTTCGGCGCACAGTACGCCCAGCTGATCGCCCGGCGGGTCCGTGAATCGAGTGTGTATTCGGAGGTGATCCCGCATACCGCCACCGTGGATGAGATCGCCGAGAAGCAGCCGCTCGCGGTGATTCTGTCCGGCGGACCATCCAGCGTGTACGCCGATGGCGCGCCGCAGCTGGACGCGCGGCTGTTCGATCTCGGCATTCCGGTCTTCGGCATCTGCTACGGCTTCCAGGCCATGGCCCAGGCGCTCGGCGGCACCGTCGCGCATACCGGCACCCGCGAATACGGCCGCACCGAGCTCAGTGCTGACGGCGGCCTGCTGCACGGTGGCCTGCCGACCAAACAGCCGGTGTGGATGAGCCACGGCGATGCGGTTACCGACGCGCCCGAGGGCTTCGAGGTCACCGGCACCAGCGCGGGTGCTCCGGTCGCCGCATTCGAGAATCGGGCCCGCAAGCTGGCCGGTGTGCAGTACCACCCGGAGGTGCTGCACTCGCCGCACGGTCAGCAGGTGCTCAGCCGTTTCCTGCACGAACTCGCCGGAATCCCTCCCACCTGGACCCCGGCCAATATCGCCGAATCGCTGATCGCTTCGGTGCGCGAGCAGATCGGCGACGGCCACGCGATCTGCGGGCTTTCCGGCGGTGTGGACAGCGCGGTCGCCGCCGCACTGGTGCAGCGCGCCATCGGCGACCGGCTGACCTGCGTATTCGTCGACCACGGCCTGTTGCGGGCGGGGGAGCGCGAGCAGGTGCAGCAGGACTTCGTCGCCGCGACCGGTGCCAAATTGGTGACCGTCGACGCGGTGGACAAGTTCCTCGGTGAGCTGAAGGGCGTCACCGATCCGGAGGAGAAGCGCAAGATCATCGGCCGGGAGTTCATCCGGTCGTTCGAGGATGCGGTCTCCGAGGTCGTCGTCGAACAGAGCGGCGGCGCCAAGCCCGAGGTCGAGTTCCTGGTGCAGGGCACGCTCTACCCGGACGTCGTCGAATCCGGTGGCGGCAGCGGCACCGCGAATATCAAGAGCCATCACAATGTCGGCGGTCTGCCCGACGATCTGGAGTTCGACCTCGTCGAACCGCTGCGGTTGCTGTTCAAGGACGAGGTACGCGCGGTCGGCCGCGAACTCGGGCTGCCCGAGGAAATCGTTGCCCGCCAGCCCTTCCCGGGGCCCGGCCTGGCTATCCGCATTGTCGGCGAGGTCACCGCGGACCGTCTGGAGACGCTGCGGCAGGCCGACGCCATCGCACGCGAGGAGCTGACCGCCGCCGGACTGGACCGCCAGATCTGGCAGTGCCCGGTGGTGCTGCTCGCGGATGTGCGCAGTGTCGGTGTACAGGGCGACGGCCGCACCTACGGTCATCCGATCGTGCTGCGTCCGGTCTCCAGCGAGGACGCGATGACCGCGGATTGGACCAGGCTTCCCTATGACGTACTCGAGCGCATTTCCACCCGCATCACCAACGAGGTGGCCGAGGTCAATCGGGTTGTCCTCGATGTGACGAGCAAGCCGCCGGGCACCATCGAATGGGAGTGACCCCGCAATCGGGCCTGATTTGCCGGATTCCGGGAGTACCGTCAGCCGGGTAGACCAGTTCCCCAGGGGGTCCGGATGGCAGCGAAGAAGCCGCTCTGCACCGTAAACGCGGTCGTCGAGGCACCGTGTGGGGTGGTGGCCGCGCTGCTCACCGCGGTGAGCGCCGGCCCGGTCGGTCCGGACAACGCCTTCTTCCTCGCCGACGGGCCCGATCCCGGGATGCGGTTGCGCGGCGGCCCGAGTGAATTCCGGGCCGCGATCGCCGGCGATCCCAATGGGATTCGGGTCCAGGTGGATCGGGCGCAGGCGATGCTCGCCGTCGAGGGGCAGCGATGGTTTCGCGCCGAATGTCGAGTGTTGCCGCATCCGAAGGGTGCTCGGGTGATCCAGCAGATGTTCAACGTCGCGACCAGTGCGCGGTGGATAGTGCCGATGATCGCACGGGGTGTCGAAGGCAAGCAGCGGGTGAGTATGCAGCGGCTACTCGACCGGATCAGTGAGCATTTGGGCTGCCCGGCTTATATGGAGTAGTGGTCTCGGGATTCGTTGTGGGCGGACGGTGTGCGGCCGAGGATGAGTTGCCCGAGTAATAAGCCGCCGCCGAGGTAACTGCGGCTCGGTGTCAGTGGCATGAAGCGGCCGATCGGGATTCCCGTATGGTCGGTCGGGTCGTCGTCGATGTCGAACTGTTCCTTGGGCATTGGTGTTCTGCTCCTCCAGAAAGAAATGGCCCGTCCGGGGACGGGCCATTCGTGTGATCAGCGGGGGCTGCGCGGGGAAATGACCAGCAGGATGCCGACCACGATGGCGGAGATCACGACGACCCAGCCGAGTGAGGCCACACCGGTGGCGGTCATGGTGGCCGGGCCGATGAAGGCCCAGATGCTCACGCCGAGGGCGAGCAGTCCGACGATCAGCAGGGAGACGGACGGCCCTCGCTTGGTGACATTGTCATCGGTGGGGTCAGCCACGGTGCACCTCCGCATTGCCGGTCCGGACATGGACTTTCAGGTCGAGCACCGGTGCGCCGTCGGCATGCGGACCGGTAATACCGGTGGGGCAGTTGACATCTCCGAGGTTGACGGTGCAATCGGTGCGTACCGCCATACCCTCGGGCAGCAGGATCTCGGCATCGCCGAGCCCGACCGCGACCTCGACGGCCCGGTTCTCGGTCAGTTTCAGCGACCGCAGATCCAATGTGCCTGTTCCCATGGTCAACTCGTACTTCGAGGAAAGGTCGGTCATCGAGGTCGGCGCCCAGGTGCGATCGCCGATAGTCGCGCTGTCGAATTCGATCGGGCCGAGCATCGAGGCCAGCACCACGAATCCGGCCAGTGGTGCGGTCAGTACGAGCAGGCCGAAGCCGCGGCGCAGGAATGCGCCGATGACCAGACCCAACCCGATCACCGCCAGCGCCACTGCGGCGATGCGTCCGGGAGTCATCCATTCGACGCCGGAGGCGGCCAGCGCACCCGCGCCGGCGGCGGCCAGGATGGCCAGGCCGAGGACCACGGGAGTGAGCCGGGAGCGGGGGCGCTTCGGCGGGGGCGCGACGATGGTGCGGGTCGGGGTGGGTTCGGGGAGATCCCAGGCGAGTGGGGCTACGCCGAGGGGGTCCCAGGAGGGTGGGGTGAGTCCGGCGGGGTGCGCAGGTGTCGCGGCCGTTGTACGGGATGGGGGAGTGCTTGTGCGCGAAGTGGATTCGGTTCGCGATGAGCTACCGCCGCTTTCCGAGTCGGTGTCGCTCGCGCCGGACGTTGCGGCAGGTTGTGCGGTGTCGCGACCTGTTGCGCCGGACGCCGTGCTCTCGTCGGCCGTCGTTCTTGCGTCGGAGGTTGTGCTTGCGCCGGAGGTCGCGCTCGTGTTGGACGTTGCGCTCGTGTTGGACGTTGCGCTCGCGCCGGACGGTCCGCCGGTCGTGTGCGGCGAGGCGGAGGCGGTAATTCCCGGCGTTGTTCCGTTGTCGGACGTTGTGGTCTCGGTGGGTGGTGCCGTGGTTTCCGCGTTGCCCTTGTCGAGCAGGACGGTGTCGGCATCTTCCTTACCCAGCAGGACGGTGTCTGGATCGGCTGGCGTAGCGCCCGCGTCGATTGGCGTGCCGTCATTTTCGATCAGTTCGGTTTCGGCGTCGCCATTTTCGGCGTCCGGCAAGCGAACTGTGTCCGAACCTGGCTGCTGCGCAGGGGTATTAGGTGCCGCTTGGGCCGGAGCGTCCGGAACATATGCGTCCGGCAACTTCGTGTACGGCGTGTACATGCTGGTCTCCGGCGCGTAGAAGTCGCCGGGCATCGTGCGCTGCGGGAATACGGCCCCGGGGTAGCCGGTCGCGGTGAGACCGCCGTCGAAGCCGCCGAGTGAACTCGTGCCGGGTGGCGGCTGTGGGTTTCGCATATGCAGCATCCACCAACCGGCCAGCATCAGCGCCATGCTGATCATGCCGGAGCCGGCCAGTCCGACGCCGACCGGTCCGATGGTGCTGACCGCGATGGCCAGTGCCACGAGCAGAACGATGGTCTTGGTCTGCGACTGCGAGCTGTGCCCCTTGCCGAACAGCGACTCGGCCGCCGAGGACTGATCCCCCGCCTCGCTGAACAGCAGCCAGGCGAGCAGGTACAGCACAATGCCCGCTCCGCCGAAGATCGTCGACACCACGAGCGCGACCCGCACGAGCACTGGATCGATCCCGTATCGCTGCCCGAATCCGGCCGCGACGCCCGCGATCGGACCTTGCCGCGGCAACCGGACGGGCCGCGACTGCCACATCTGGTGAATCTGATCGCCGAAGCTCGTTTTCGTCATGGTTTCCATACTGGGCGTGACCAGCGCTTCGGCACATCGGGGGGAACCCTGAAACTATTGCTGATCCTTTTGGACCAATCGGTCTCTTGGTTACTTAGTCGCATGGCGGATGGTAGGGGAGTTGGGGCAGGTAGCGCTGCCAGAGTTCGGGAGTCATGAGGGTGGCAGTGGCATGACAGATGCGTGCGATCGCGTGCTGCTCGTCCAGATCCCACAGTCGACGCTCGCCACCGCTACTCGACGCGGACAGATAGTCGCCGTGTGGATGGAACTGGATGAACCAGACATTGGGGCCGGGTGGCGCGATGGAGCTGGATATAAGGCGGGGATGACGGCGATCGGTGAAGTCCCACAACCGCACCGAACCATCATTTCCGCTGGTGGCCATGGTCTTGCCGTCGGGACTGAACGAGGTCGAGATGATCGCCAGATTATGTGCGGTGACCCGGTCACCGATCGGTTCGGGCGATGCCGGGTTGCTGATGTCCCAGACCTGGAAGGTTTCGTTCGCCACGGTGACGGCGGTGCGGCCGTCGGGGTGCATGATCACATCGAGCATCAGCGGCGAGTGCTCCGGCGGGGATGTACCCACCCGGACAGGGTGGTCCGGGTTCGAGATATCCCACAGGGCCAGCCTGGTTCGCAGGGCCATCGCCGGCGAACTCGGTTCGGACAGGGTCGATTCGATGATCGCGAGGGTGGGGCCGGTCGGATTGAATCCGATGGCTTGGACCTGCGCGGGTGCCACGGATGTCGGTGTCCCCAATAGCACTGGGCGGGAGCGATCCGTAATGTTCGCGAGTTGGAAGGTGTCTACCTCGGGAGCCAGAGTTTGCGCCGCCAGGGTCCAGTCGCGGTTGAAGCCCAGGCGCGACCATTGCGACGATGCCTGCCAGTCACCCGATATCCGAATGCGCTTCGGGTCGGAGATGTCGACAAGGACCATCGGGCCCGTCGGACCGTCCCGAGCTATCAGGGACCTCCCATCAGGGCTCAGGGCCCGGATCGATGATCCCGGTTTCGCCCTGAATTCCCCTATCCGGACCGGTTCCCGGGGATTACCGGTATCCCATATGGCGAATGTGCCGTCGCTGGAATCGCTCACCATTCGGGTGCCGGTGCCATCGAATATCGGACTCCTGCCCCAATCGGTGTGTCCAGTGAGAACCGCCGGAGCCAGGGACCACAGCCGCACGACGCCCTCCGTGCCGCCCACGGCCAATATCTTGCCGTCCGAGCTGAATGCCAGTCCCGTCGGTTCACCGGTACAGCGGGTGGGAATTCTCGCGTCGTTGAGGCAGCGAGCCGGAATCGCCGACAGCTGGGCGCCCAGCGGGGTCGGCTGCGCGGGGTCGGCGATATTCCATAGTTTCGCGCCGGTGGCACCACCGGTCGCCAATGTGTGGCCGTCCGGGCTGAAGGCGAGCAGGGGGACGGGCTGCTGAACCACGTTATCGACCAACGGATTTCCGAGCGGGCGCGGATGGGCGGGATTTTCGACGGCCCATAACTGGGTCACGCTGACGTAGGTGTGTCGTATGGTCAGGCGTGGACCGGCCAGGGCGAAGGTGGTGTTATCAGGACTGAACCGGATTGCTTCGACATCGTGGGTCACCTCGAATGGTGTTCCAGCGCGGGTGATTTCCCCCGCGTCCGGAACGGACCACAATTCGACCGTCGCGATACTGTGGTCCCAGTCACTGGTCGCGACCGCCAGTAGTCCTCCATTGCCGCTGAACGCGAACGCGGACAGGTCCCGATTGTGCGGCGCGGGGACGAACCGACCCTGGATCGGTTCGTCCGGGTTGTCGACATCCCATAGGGTGATGCCTTTGTCACGCGTGGACCCGACTGCCAGGGTCCGTCCGTTCGGGCTGAAGGACACCAGATAACTCGTATCGCTGGTGGTCGTCGGGGGTGATCCGAACAGCCGGGGATGCGCCGGATCACGGACATCCCACAGCTGCGGTCGCGCCGAAGTGCCGGTGGTGGCGAGCACCGTGCCAGCAGCGTTGAATGCCATGGACGCCGCCCCGGAAGGGGATTGGCGTAACGGCTCGCCGAGCGGGTGGGGATGTCGTGGATCGGCGACGTCCCAGAGGCGGATGGTGTTGTCGTTGCTCGCGGAAGCCAGCACCCGGCCGTCGGGTCGATACGCGATGGTCCTGATCCCCTCGTCGTGGGCGACGAATGGTGTTGCGAGGGCGACGTTCTGGGTCGCGAGCAACCGCGCCCGCACTTCCGGATCGCCCGGCCTGAGTTGTCCGGCAACGAGATATAGCTGCGCGGACAGCGATGGATCGATTTGTTGTAGTCGATCGGCCTCTGCTAGTACGGATCCGAAGTTCTTGTCGTTGCGTTGCTGTTTGGTGAGCTCGACCTGCGCGTAGGCGAATGTTCCGAGTACGAGTAGGCCGACGCCGAGCATGGCGAGGACTACCCGGGTCACCGACGACCTTCTGCGGGTATGCGTTCGCGCGGCTCGGGAACGCTCGAGGAAGCTGCGGATCTGGCCGCCGACCATGGGCGGATCGACATGACCGAGAGCGGTCTCGAGCCGGGTGCCCCGATAAAGCAGTGAGGGATCCTGTCCGGTCGAATCCCATTCCGCGGCATCGGCTTCCAACCGCTGCCGGACCAGGTAGCCGACGCGGTCCTCATCGATCCAGGTATGCAGTCGCGGCCACGCGTCCAGCACGATCTCGTGGGTCAGATACACCGAGTCGGAGTCGAGGGTGATCAGGCGGGTGCGGGCCAGCAGCTCCAGTGCGGCCGTGGCGGATACCGGGTCGGTGGTGCGTTGCAGCAGGTTCGGACGGACAGCGATGCGCCGGGTATCGCGCGAATCATTGGCGACGGCAACGAGTCCGAGCAGCACATCCTTCGCGCAGGACTGCTGGGTGTCGGATAGTTCGCTCCATGCCTGTTCGGCGGTGGCGGCGATGGAGCCGATGACACCGCCCGCCTTGCGATATCCGGCGACGGTCAGTTTGCGGCCTTCGCGGTGCTGCCAGGTGGCGGCCATGACGTGCGAGAGCAGCGGGAGTGCACCCGGATCGTAGCTCTGGCGGTTCTCGTGATCGCCGACTCCGCAGAGTTCGGTGATCACCAGTTCTGCCAGGCCGGACTCCAGTTCGAGCCCGGCGTGGTTGGCCGGCCCGATGAGTGCCTGGGCCAGTTCGTCCAGCCGCATGGGGCCGAGCAGATAGCCGCGGTGTTCGAGAGCGTGCTGCAGGATCGGGTAGTCGAGGCACTGGGCATAGAAATCGGCGCGCAGGGCGATGACGACGGTGAGGGCATCGTCGGCTCGAGTCGCGCAGCGGTCCAAGACATTCAGGAAAGCTTCGCGCTCGCGTTCATCCGAGCAGGCGGTGAACAACTCCTCGAACTGGTCCACGATCAGCAGCCGACGTTGATCGGCGCTCCACTGGTCGAGAGCCGCGCACACCTCGGCGGCGGATGGCTTCGCTATCGCCTTGTCCGCGTGAAAAGCCTTGGCCAGTGCGAGCAGTGGCCTCGCCCCGGGTGTCATCGCGGTGGTCGACCAGTTGTCGGTGACCGCGGGTATGAGTCCCGCGGCCAACAGCGAGGACTTGCCCGCACCCGATGCGCCGATCAGCACGACGACTCCATCCGCGTCAGCGGCGGCGTCCTGGAGCAAATCGACGAGTTCGGCAGTGGATCGGGTTCTGCCGAAGAAGATGTCCCGGTGCTGCTCGCGATAGGAGGTGAGTCCCAGGTAGGGACAGGCCGCGTCGTCCTCGTCATTCGGTGTCCAGGTGATGGCGGCCTGCCAGAGCCGTTGCCACTCACGCACTTCCAGCAACTGCCGACTGGCCTGCGACTCGGCCTTCTTGGCCAGGTCGATCAGGGTGAGTACGACCGGAAGCATCGATTCGAAGCGAGCCGGAACATTGCGCCCCGCCTTCCAATCGCTGATCCGCTGCACCGAAGCACTCGGGGCGGCCCGCTTACCTTGCGCGGCCCGCATCCGCGTTTCAGCCGCCATAGCGACCCGTCGCAGCGTCGGATTGCCCGCGGCAGCATAGAGATCGGCGAATCGGTGCGCGAAAATCGCACGCGGTGATCGGATTTCCCCCCGAGCCTCGGCGGTGGTGTCCTCGGTCACCACGTGCGCCCGATCTTTTTGGGCGACACAGACATAGGGACAACTTAGCCGGTTCGAGGTGCATGACCGGTCGAGCGGCCGTGTGATCGTCGATCACACGGCCGCTGTGGTGCTGTCGAATTACAGGAAGATCCGGTCTCCTGTCACCGCGTCGGCGGCGGTGACATCGGGTGTGTCGGCCGTGAGGGTCACATAGGACTGGATGGTGAGCCCTCCGCCGCAATTCTTGACCAGCAGGTGGTAGTCGTGACTGACCAGATAGCCGGTGCCGCCGAGAGCCAGGTCCTTGGTGCCCACTTCGATCGGCTTGATCTCGCCGGGACTGATCGACATGTCGAGACTGACTCCGGCGTAGATCTTCGGGCCGATGCTGGCATCGAAGTTCGGTGACGTCGAATCGTCACTGCCGCTGACACCGATGCTGAACCCGGCGTCGAAGCCGATCCCGGCCTGGATATCGACCGTGAGATCGAGATCGACCGCACAGGCGACGAGGTAGCCCGCCTTCATGGTGCCCCTCGCATTAGCGGGGATGGTGCCGTAGAAGGTGTTGTCCAGGAACACCTCTCGGTTGGTCGGCATTCCGTTGAGCGGGGGGACGGGGCGAAACTGCTCGTCCATATGGCCCACGGTGAGCTCGAACCCCCCTGGGCCCGTGTAGTTCTTCTCGTGCGGCGCCATCCCCTGGGCGGCGGCGAATGGCGCACCCGCCACGGCGATTCCGACCAAGGTGGCGGCGGTGAGCAGTACCGACTTGATGTTCATGATTCCTCCCCGAACCTGTGCTCGGCCCCCTGCGGCGCGAGTCCCGGTGTTCAGTGGGACGTTTCCGACCCGGAAGAAACGTATGGCGTGGGACTGTGAGCTGCCTAAGCCATTGATCGGTATTCGATCTGAAAAGCACTGGTAGACATGCCTTGCGGCAGTTATCCGGTCCGGCGGTGCCCGGGTCGGCGGCGGATCCGTCGGTTGTCCGCTGCTGACGTCGCAAGCTGTCTAGCTCGAGAGAAGAACGGCAGTTCAGCGTGGCTTTCTTGTCCGGACCGGACAGGAATCGGCGGCCTGTGCAAGATCACCACGTCTGAGAACGCCGTAGCGTTCTGCTGATATCGGTCCTACGGGGGAAACAAGTGTCACGCACCAGATTCGTCGTCAGCGCTTGCGTCGCTGCGGCATTGGCGGGTACCGCCTTCCCCGGCACTCCAGCATCGGCGGATTTGCTCCCCAATCTGACGGGCCCAGCGGTTCCCGCGATCGCCGATCTCAACGGCGACGGCTACACCGACGTCGTATTCAGTGATTTCGTGCTCGGATTCGGAGTGTCGGTTTTCTTGGGAAGGCCCGGCGGAGGCTTCCAGCCCGCCGTCCGCTACGCCACCGGCGGTCAGGCGGACTATGTCGCCATCGCGGACTTCGACCACGACGGCAAACTCGATATGGCCGTCACCAACTTCACCACGAGCGACGTCTCCATACTGATGGGCAACGGCGACGGCACCTTCGCCGAGGCCGTCGACTACGCGACGGACCTGGCCCCCGGGGCTGTGGTCGTCGGCGACTTCGACCACGACGGCAACCCTGATTTGGCCACCTCCAATCAGGCCCCGTCATGGTCGGTGCTCCGGGGCAAGGGCGATGGCACTTTCTTTTCGGCATACACCGTCTCCAGCAACCTGGGTGTCGGCTCCGGGTCCGCCGACATCGCAGACTTCGATGGGGATGGCAACCTCGACCTGCTACGCGGCAATTACGTCAACAGCACCATCCAGATCTACCGCGGTCGCGGTGACGGCACCTTCGCCGCCCCGACCACGTTCGGCGACGGTGCCCTGACCGCCTGGTACGGCATGGCGCGCGACATCAACGCCGACGGCAAGCCCGACATCCTCTTCTCCAACCTTGTCGCAGGCAGCGTATCCACGCTGTTCAACAATGGTGACGGCACCTTCGGCGCGCTCGCGGCATATCAAACCGGTGGTCTGCTCCCGCAGTGCTTCGACCTCGCCGACCTCAACGGCGACGGCATGCTCGACATGGTGGTTGCCAATGGCGGCACCTCCAGCCTCAGCGTGCTGCTCGGTACCGGCAACGGCACCTTCGGTCCGCCGCACACCTACCCCTCCGGCGGGCTCTTCCCCCTGTCCACCCCGATTCTCGCCGACTTCAACGGCGACGGAAAGATCGACACGGTCATCGGCAACACCGGCTCGGGGAACATCACCCTGCGCTACGGCAACGGCGACGGCACCTTCGGGCCCGCTATCGACTACTCCGCCTGATCGACCGCTACGGGGCCCTGTCACCGGCGAAGATCAGGGTGATTCCTGATGGTCGGTTGTCGGTGGGCCGTGCCAGTATCGAAGGCATGTACCCGTCCGTGCCCGCGTTCGATGCTGCTCGGGGGGCCGATCCACGGGGGTTCGGCGCCGCGCCCGGGTTCACGCCCGGTCCTGGCCGCTTCGGTGCCGCGCCGGCGCTCGCGCCCACACCGCCGTATCCGCGGATGGTGCGGCGTTCGGGTGGCCGGATCGTGGGGGGTGTGGCCGGCGGTGTCGCCGATCATCTCGGGCTCGATGTATTCAAGGTGCGGATGGCATTCGTATTGCTGTCCGCGCTCGCGGGGGCGGGGATCGTCGCCTACGGGATGCTGTGGATCTTCACTCCGGGCGGCCACGATGCGGTGAAGCCGACCGGTAAGGAGCGTCGGCAGGCGATCGGGTTGGCCCTGCTCGGACTCGGGCTCGCGGTCGGGGTGTCGTGGCTGTTCAGCGGTACCGCGGCGAAGGTGATCGTGCCGATCGTCGTGGTGGCGGTGGGTGCGGCGCTGGTGTGGCGCGAATATGACACCGACGGCCCGCGGTCGCTGCTCGGCCTGCCAGCGCGTCCCTCGGTGGTGACTTGGGCGCGCATCGTCGCCGGGATCACCATGATCGTGCTCGGACTCGGTGTGGTGGTGCTGGCCAGGATCGATCTGAGCTCGCTCGGCTCGGCGCTGATCGCGGTGGCGGTCACGCTGATCGGTGCCGGTCTGCTGACGGTGCCGCTGTGGCTGCGCATGATGCGCGCGCTGAATGCCGAGCGCGCGGCCCGCATTCGCAATGAGGAACGCGAGGAAATCGCGTCCCACCTGCATGATTCGGTGCTGCAGACCTTGGCGCTCATCCAGCGTCAAGCCGACGATCCGCAAGAGGTTGCCCGGCTGGCGCGCAGTCAGGAGCGGGAACTGCGCCGCTGGCTCTTCGAGGATTCCGGGCCGGCACAGTCGAGCCTGGCCGTGGCGCTGCGCACGATCGCGGGCGAGGTCGAGGATCAGCACGGAGTGAAGGTGACTCCGGTCACCGTCGGCGATGTGACGATGGACGGCGCCGACAGCGGATCCGGCCTGCCGAAGGAGCATTTCACCGCATTGCTCGGCGCGAGCCGGGAGGCGCTGGTGAATGCCGCCAAACATGCGGGCGTCCCGGAGATCGATCTGTTCGCCGAGGCGGAACCGCATCAGGTGAGCATCTTCGTGCGCGATCGCGGAGCCGGATTCGATATCGCGGCGGTGCCACAGGATCGGCGGGGTGTCGCGAAATCTATTCGGGCCAGGATCGAGCGGCGCGGCGGTCAAGTGGAGATACTGTCCACGCCCGGTCGGGGCACCGAGGTGCGGATCATTATGCCGCGAACCGATTCCGGTGATCAGGATCGGGCCGACGAGGCGTCGGTGGGGGACGAACAGTGTGATGAGGTGCGACAGTCGGTTCGCAATCGTCAATGATCGTGCCCGTCGTGCGACGGGCTCCGTGCTGACGGCGTTCGGCCGTGAGACGGGTTACATGATCTGCCGTGGGCCGATGATGTCGCATCGCCGGAACTCGGGACGCTGTCGAAGGCGTTCGGATCGGGCCGTTCGCGCGAGCGGTCCGGTTGGTGGGAAGCGCATTCGAGGCGTCGCATCGGTCGCTCCGATGACGCGGCACGGTTGGTGACTTTGGATGACGACAGATGCGGTGGCAGTTGTGGTACCGATGAAGTGCGGACGGCCTGCGGGCGGTCCGTGCGTCAGGGTGGGTCGCTCCACCGAGGGTGAGGAGAAGTAGGTGGCCGTGCGGGTCTTTCTCGTCGATGATCACGCCGTGTTCCGATCGGGCGTGCGGGCCGAATTGAGCCGGGAGACCGATATGGAGGTCGTCGGGGAGGCCGGGGGCGTGGCCGAGGCGGTCGCCGGAATCAATGCCGCGCGTCCGGATGTCGTACTGCTCGATGTGCACATGCCCGACGGTGGCGGGGTCGCGGTGCTGTCGGGCATCGATGACGGTCCGGTATGCCTGGCATTGAGCGTCTCCGACGCCGCCGAGGATGTGATCGCGGTGATCCGTGCGGGTGCGCGCGGCTATGTGACCAAGACGATTTCGGGATCCGAACTGGCCGATGGTATTCGACGGGTCGCCGGTGGCGATGCAGTGTTCAGCCCGCGGTTGGCCGGTTTCGTACTCGACTCGTTCACCGGCAAATCGCCGGTGCCGGAGCCGCCGCTGGATCCCGAACTGGATTCGCTCACCCCGCGCGAACTGGAGGTGCTGCGGCTGCTCGCCCGCGGCTACACCTATCGGGAAATCGCGGAGAAGCTCTTTATCTCGGTGAAAACCGTTGAGACACACGCCTCCAACGTGCTTCGCAAGACCCAGCAGTCCAACCGCAACGCGCTCACCCGTTGGGCCCACCGGCGCCGCATCGACTGACTTCGCGCATTCTGGCGCGCCGCGTACGTATTCGCTCGCCGCGCACGGTTTCGCCCGGCAAGTTGGTGCGCTGCGGACAAGTTCGTGCGTGCCGGGTCGGTTTGTGGGCGGCGGGCCGTTTGTGCGTGCCGGGCGAATTTGTGCGTGCGGGTCAGTTTGTGCACGACGGGCGGTTCGTGCGTGCCGGGCCGGTCTGCGGCGGGCCGGTTTGTGCGCGGCGAGCCCAGCTCGTCCGCTCGGTGCCAGAGTTGGTGCATGCACGCCACGCCATTTCGTTCGCGGCGCGGTGCAATTTGTGGCGTGGTGCCATTTCGTACGTAGTGCAAGGTTGCGTACTCGAAGCGTGCCTGCTGCGCAGTCATGCGGCAGCTGAAAGGCTGCGGCGCAGCGGATTACATCATCGCGATGATGATGGCGATGATAAGGACCAGGCCGATCAGCAGGCCGATGGCGATGGCGAGCGGGGCGTTGCTCGCTTCCTTCGACTTCGCCTTCGGGCGCTGGGGTGCCGCGGCCGCGGGGCCGGAGGTGTTGCTGCGGTGTGGGCGCGGCAGCGGAGTCGAGTGCGGACTGCGCAGGCCTGATGCCGAATTGCGGGCGGCCCATGCCGGAATGGTGCCGTCCTCGGTGCGCACCGGAGCGCCGAGGATATACGGTCCGGTGCCGGGACCGAATGCGGCGGTGAGGATTTCGTCGCGCGCCTCAGCCATGGTCGGCCTGCGCTGCGGGGCGGGTTCCATCATGTGCAGCAGCGCGTTGGTGAGCATGCCGCTGCGGCTGGGCGGGATGATCTGGGCCATGGCCGCGCGATAGACCACGGCATCGGTGTCGTCGTCCATACCGAACGGCGGTTGTCCTTCGATCGCGGTGTAGAGCGTGGCGCCGAGGGAGAACACATCGCTGGCCGTGGTCGGCTGCGCGCCGCGCGCCACCTCAGGGGGGAGATAGGCAGGGGTGCCGGTGATCACGCCGTCCGGTTCGTCGGGGTTTTCGGTCGCACCACGCGAGATGCCGAAGTCGCTGAGCTTGGCCATCCCGACGACGGGTCCGCGGTCGGCGACGAGAATATTGCCCGGTTTGATATCGCGGTGCACGATGCCCGCGGCGTGCGCGGCCGCCAACGCATCGGCGACCTGCGCCCCGATCTGCGCCACCTCGATCGGCGGCAGCGCGTTCACCAGCGCCAATGCCCTTGCGACACTGCGTGATGGCAGATGCTCCATCACCAGCCAAGGTTCGCCGGCCTCCAGCACCACGTCGTAGACGGCGATGGCGTGCTCATGCGAGAGCTTGGCCGCGACCCGGCCCTCGTGCATGATCTGGTTGCGGATCTCATTGGCCTGCGCCTCCGGGAGTCCGGCGGTGGAAAGCACCTGTTTGATCGCGACGTCCCGGTTGAGCAGGCGATCGTGTGCGAGCCATACCGCACCCATACCGCCGCCGCCCAGCTTCGACTGCAGACGGTAGCGGCCGGCAACCAGATAATCGGGGCCGACAATAGGACGAGCGCGTTCGGTCACGGGTGCAGGTTAGCGGAAAACGTGGCCAGCTGGCCTGATTCGCGCCGTGCCGGTTATTGCGTCAGCAGACGATCCGGGTGCATACCGTCCACCATGCCGATGAAGGGCGGATGAATGCTGTAGCCGAGCATGCGCCGGATTTCGGGTGATACCGCGCGCACCGTATCGCGATCGGTCGAGAGAGTAAAGGCCTCCTGGGTGCGCAACCACGGCTCGCAGTACTGCGCGGTGGCGGCCAATCGCGTGCTAGCCGAGCGGTTCGCGCCGCCGCCGTGCCAGAGGGTGCCGAGGAAGAATACGCACGATCCGGCGGGCATGACGCCGGGTACGCGCACATCGTCCTCCTGTGGCGTCCGACCGTCCGGCCAGCGATGACTGCCCGGGATGAGCATCGTCGCGCCGTTTTCGGCGGTGAATTCGTCGAGCGCCCAGATGGTGGCCGCCGACAATGCCTTTCGTGGTCGCGGCACGGGATAGAAGCCGTCGTCGGGATGCAGGAGCTGGGCGTTTTCGCCGGGGGCGATATTGATGATTTGCAACTGCGACAGCAGATATCCGGGCAGCAGAAGTCGATCCAAGAGGGCGAGCACGCGGGGATGGTCGACCAGCTGATCGACCATGCGCGTCTTGCCGAGCACGCTGTAGAGCCGCTGAGTCCGGTGGCCCTCGAACGCATTTCGCCCGTTCGGGCCGAGCAGGGGCAGGAGTTCTGCGCGCAGTGCCGCACACTGCGCCGAGTCGAGCAGGCCCTCGAGGATCACGTAGCCGTCGCGATCGAGCGCGGTGAGATCGGCGTCCATCTGCGCGGCGGGGACATCGCGTGCTTCGTGGATCGCGCGATGGGTTCGAGACAGGTTGCCCGCGAGGTCCTCGAGTCGTTCGACCTCCGGTTGTGTATAGCTCATTGTTCTTCCTTCCCTGCGCCGGTTGCCCCGGCCACGAATTCCCATACCTGATCGGCGACGACGGCACGGTCCGGGCGCGGACTGCGGGTGAGCGCCACCGCAACGGCCATATGCACACCACCGAGGACGGCCGCGACGAGCAATTCCGGATCGCGGTCCGCGGGCACCATGCCCTGGCGCTGGCCTTGCGCCATATTTCGGATGCCGACCTCGATCGCCTGCTGCAGCCGTTGCCGTTCCACGCCCGCCGCCTCGGCGTCACCGAATCGTCCGAGTGCGACGGGGGCGAGCGGATCGTCGTAGAGGAAGTTCACCCAGGCAACCACGCGCGCGTGTTCGCGTTCGCGCCAATCCTTTCCGGCGAATTCCGCATAGGTGACGTTTTCGCCGAGTCGGTCGTAGAAGTCGGTGATGACGGCGGTGAGCAGGCCGCTGCGCGAGCCGAAGTATCGGTAGGGCAGCCCGACGCTGACCCCGGCGCGGCGGGCGACGGCGGCAACCTCGAGTTCGCCGGTCTCGCTCAGCTCCGCGTGCGCCGCCTCCAGCAGCCGTCTGCGTGCTGTCGCGCCGCGTCCGGTCCATTCCTGGTCGGTCATGACTGCGCCTCGCTGGCGCTCGCCTCCGTCATGGCCGACATGTCGGTTGTGTCTCGCTCGTTCATGATCCGATCTTAAGTTGAGTTCAACTCAAAAACAACAGCAGCATTGCGAAGTGATCGAGGCCCACGCGCGTACTTGACGGAAGTCGGGGGTGGGTTTCTACTGAGCGAGTATCGAACGTATATTCGATAGCGATCGATAGCTGGATCGGTGCTGAACTCTTGTTCGTGGAGGTTCGGGCCGCGCCTTCGCCTCGGGTCCATCGTTGGAAGTAGGTGGTTGTGATGGGTTCGGATGAGGATTCAGGGGCGGGGAGACGGCGGGACAGGACGCCGCCGAGGGATAAACCGACACTGGATGAGCTGCGCCGACGGATGGCGGCGATCCCCGGGCGCGGGGAAGCGGCGGCCGAGCGGATTCCGCGCGCCGCCGAATTGCGCAGGGAAGCGCTCGCGGTGCCGCCCGCCCTTGCCGAGCTGTTGCCTGACGGCGGCCTGGTCAAGGGGTCGGTGGTGGCCTATTCGGGTGCGAGTTCGCTGCTGGCTGGCCTGCTCGCCGCGGTGACCGAGGGCGGTGGGCATGCCGCGGTGGTCGGAATGCCGCGGCTCGGGCTGCTCGCCGCGGTCGAGATGGGGGCGCAGTTGCAGCGTCTCGCCGTCGTCGCCGATCCCGGGCCGGATCCGGTAGAGGTGGCCGCGGTGTTGCTCGACGGCCTCGATCTGGTGGTGCTCGGCCTCGCCGGCGCCGCCGTCGCTCCGTCCCGCACCCGCGTCATCGCCGCACGTGCGCGCAGCAAAGGGGCCACTCTGGTAGTTACCGACGGCCGCTGGCCCAATCCGTCCCTGCGCGTGGATACCCGCATCGCCGGGTACGGCGGACTCGGCGCGGGCCGGGGCCGCCTCCGCTCGCTCCGCCTGGAGGTCGCGGTCCGCGGCAAGGCCGGCCCACCCTGCCACGGCCGAATCGAACTGCGTTCCGGTTCGAGCAGAGTGGAATGGGTGGCACTGGAAACGGTCGCCGCGGCCGATGAAGCGACCGTCGAGGCGCACGGTGCGGCGTCATGAGTCGGTCCTCGGCGACTGCGCGTCATGAGTTCTGCTGCGCGAAGCGGCCTTCCCCGTCGATTCGGAGTTCGACGCGGCGGCGAGCCAAGGCGAGCGCAGTGCCGCCCGCGAGTGAGGTGACGTTCGGTGCGCTGGCGTGATTCGGACGCAGTGACACTCGCTGCCACAAGCAACGGTCGTTGGCGAACAACGGCCGACTGTCGCATCGGTCCCGGATTCGGACGGTGCGGCAGCACTGGGGCCGATGGTCCGTCACGGGGTGCCCAGTTGTTGTGCGGGGTGCCCGGAGGGGTGGGGTGGTGATCCGGCCGAGTCGGGTGGGTGGGGCGCGGGTGCTGGCCCTGTGGTGTCCGGACTGGTCGGCGGTGACGGCGGCGGTGGCGCGGGTGCCCGCTACGCGGCCGGTCGCGGTGCTGTTCGCCAATAAGGTGGTGGAGTGTTCGGCCATTGCCAGGGCCGAGGGGGTGCGGCGTGGGCTGACCAAGCGCGAGGCACAGGCGCGGTGTCCGAATGTGTATGTCGCGCAGGTGGATCCGGATCGCGATGCGCGATTGTTCGAGCCGGTGGTGGCGGCCATCGATGCGACGGTGCCGGGGGTGGAGGTGCTGCGTCCGGGGCTGTTGGTGCTCGGTGCGCGGGGTGCGGCACGGTTTTTCGGGTCCGAGGAGGCGGCGGCCGAACGGCTCCTCGACGCGGCCGCGGCGGTGGGGGTGGAGGCGCAGATCGGCATTGCCGACGAGTTGTCCACGGCGGTGATCGCGGCGCGTTTCACCGCGATCGTGCCGCCCGGCGGGGGTGCGCGTTTTCTGGCGCCGCTGCCGGTGCGCGAACTCGCACTGGAACCGAGTCTGTCCGCACCGGAGCGCACCGATCTGGTTGATCTGTTGCACCGCTTGGGATTACGGCGGATCGGTGATTTCGCCGCGCTGACCCCGAGCGAGGTCACCTCGCGCTTCGGCGCCGATGCCGTGCTGGCACATCGCTGCGCAAGGGCCGTGCCGGAGCGTCCGCCGTCCGCGCGTCGGCCGCCGAAGGATCTGACGGTGCAGTACCGCTGCGATCCGCCGATCGATCGGGTCGATTCCGCTGCCTTCGCGGGACGCATGCTCGCCGCCCAGTTGCACGAGGCGCTGTCCAAAGCCTCGATGGCCTGCACCCGGTTGTCGGTGTTCGCGGAAACCGAGGCGGGCGAACAACTGTCGCGCATCTGGCGGTGCGCCGAACCGCTGACCCCGGAGGGCACCGCAGATCGGGTGCGCTGGCAACTGGACGGCTGGCTCACCCGCCGCGACCGGCCGACCGCACCGATCACACTGCTGCGCCTGGAACCCGTCGAAGTCGTTGCGGCGAGCGCACTTCAGCTCGGTCTATGGGGCGGCGTCGGCGAGCAGGACGAGCGGGCCCGCCGCGCCCTGATCCGGGTGCAGGGTCTGCTCGGCGGCGAGGCGGTCCAGGTCGGCGTGCTCAGCGGCGGTCGTGGACCCGCCGAACGCATCACCATGGTCGCCCTCGGTGACGAGCCGATTCCGGCCGCCGACCCGGCCCTGCCGTGGCCCGGTCGCCTGCCCCGCCCCGCACCAGCGGTGATCCTGGTGAACCGGCCGGTGGTGTGTCTGGAGGCCGCCGACGGGACGCCCGTGCAGGTCACCGACCGCGGCCTTTTCACCACCGACCCAGCCCTGCTGCGCTGGGGCAGCAAGCAGTGGCCTCTTGCGGGCTGGGCTGGTCCATGGCCGGTGGACGAACATTGGTGGACCCCGGAATCCGCCACCCTCTGCGCCGGCATCGCCGCCCGCATTCAAGTGCAACTCGCCGGGGAACCAGCCGATGTCCGTGTGCTGCTGCTCATCTACAACGATCAGACCTGGCGCGCCGAGGGGCTTTACGACTGACTACGTGCGCGACCACACCAGCGCCAGCGTGAACGGATGTCCGCGCAGCTGCGCCCATTTCGGTTTGGCCGCGATCCACGCGTCATCCACCAGCGCCTCGACCATCTCGGTGAGCACCCAGCCCGCCGCCGATGCCGCAGACACCTGCTCGCTGATCAAATGCAGATGTGTGCTGATCGCGACCGGCTCACCGGACGCGGGTGTGTAGTGCGTCGGCATGCCGGTCACCATCATGAACTGCGGGTGATAGCTGACCGTGACACAAATGCCGCCGGGTGCGGCCAGCCGCCAGGCTTCGGCGTAGAAGGGCGTCAGATCGTCCAGGTGCTCGTCGATCAGCGAGGAGATCACCAAATCGTATGCGCCACTTGTCAATCCGGTGTCACGCACGTCCGCCTGGGCAAGGGTGGTGTGCACCCCGCGCTCCCGTGCGCGCGTCAGCATTCCGGCGCTCACGTCGACGCCATCGATATGGCGAATTCCCTTCTCCCGCAACCAAGCTCCGGTCCGCCCGGTCCCGCAGCCGAGATCCGCGGCGCGTTGTACCCCAACCCAATCCGGTTGCCGCAGCCGATTCAGCAAGGCGAGATCCATCTCGTCCATGACGGTCTGCTCATACGTCGGCGCCCATCCGTCGTATCCGGCGGCGACGTCGACGGTGTGATAGTTGCGGCGATCGAAGTCGGCGAAGGAGGGCATGGCCGCAGTATTGTCGCGACACCCCGGCATTTGCCAGCCAATTTCGGTACCCGAGAACGACTTCGTCGAGCCGCCGCATGTGGTTGTGGCGGCGGGGGATGTCTGGGGCTAGTGGGGCCGATGGGGAGTGATGCGTGTGACAAGTCGGGGTGGGCGCATGACAATACCGGTAACCTCGGAAATCGTGGATTTGGCGTTGACCAGGGCTGTGCTCGACGGCGTGCAGATCGCCTATCGGGACTCCGTGGTGGGCGATGGCGCGCCGGTGGTGCTGGTGCACGGTATGGGCGGGGACGGGCATACCTGGGATCGGTTCGCGCATACCTTGGTGCGGGCCGGGCGGCGGGTCATCATTCCCGATCTGCGCGGGCACGGCCGTAGCGCGCACACCGAGTCCTATCTCTTCGCCGAATTCGGCGCCGACGTGCTGAACCTGTGTGACCGGCTCGAGCTGGCTTCGGTGGATCTGGTCGGACATTCGCTGGGCGGTTTCGCGGTTTCCTGTGTCGCGCAGGAACGGCCCGAACTGGTGCGGCGACTGGTCATCGAGGAGTGTCCGATGCCGCTGCGTTCCGGCGATGAAGAGGTGAAGCTGACCCGTCGCTTCCCGACCATTCCCGAACTCTGGCATGCCACCACCAGCCTGATCCGGCATCCGCGCGCGGTGCTCGCCTTCGATCGCTCGATGACGCGGACCGCGCTCGAACAGTTCCGCAAGCCGCATCCGGAGTGGTGGGATCGGCTCGCCGATATCGCCGCGCCCACACTGGTGCTGCGCGGCGGCCCCGGCGGCATGGTCGATCCGGAGAAGCTGGCCATTCTGCGCGACACCATCCCGGAATGCGCGGTGACCGCTTTCACCTGCGGCCACAGCATCCACCGCGACCGTTACCGGAAATTCGAGGCGACCGTGCTGCCGTTCCTCGCGACGCTCCCACCCGCCGCTATCTAGAGTGAAGCGGTGTCCGCGCAAGACCGTCCGGTTCTGTTCTTCCCTGACGAGCAGTCGTTCCGCGACTGGCTCCTGGCCAACCACGCCACGGTGGACGGGGTCTGGCTGCGCTTCACCAAAAAGGGCTCCGGACGCGCGTCGCTGAATCATGCCGGCGCGCTGCGGCAGGCACTGTGCTTCGGCTGGATCGATGGGCAGGCGCGCGGTGAGGATGCGGAGTTCTGGCAGGTCGGCTTCACTCCGCGGCGCAAGCGCAGCCCATGGTCGCTGCGCAATATCGGCCTGGTCGCCGAGCTGATCGAGCAGGGGCTGATGCACCCGGCCGGACAGGCCGAGATCGATCGGGCCAAGGCCGACGGCCGCTGGGACGTGGCGTTCGCCGACGGACAGACGTTGGATTGATGACCGGATTCGAAGGGATGCTGTGCTCGGCGGCGGCCGCGGTCGATGTGCCATTGCCCGGTACGGCGACTCGGGTGTCGGGGTGGTTGTGCGTCGAGCAGCCGGGGGCGTGGGGCCGGGATGTGATCGGTGACGAAGTGCTCGGCCAGGAGATCACTGCCGAGCTCGCCGCCCGTACCGTTGCCGCCAGGGTTCGTCCGACGCTGATCCGGCGACCGGGCCGCAATGAATTCGCCGGTGTTCGAACGGTTTTGATCGCCAGCTCGCGCCCGCAGGGTTTTTGGTGCGAACGTTTCGAGATCACCGACCTGAAGCAGCTGCTGGACCTGGACCTCGACCTGCTGAACGGCCCGCCGCCGGGAATCGGCGCACCCGTGCGTGATTCGCTGGTCCTGGTGTGCGCGCACGGAAAACGCGATCAGTGCTGTGCGCTGTTCGGCCGTCCGATCGCGGCGAATCTGGCCGCCGACTATCCGGACCGGGTCTGGGAGTGCTCGCACACCGGCGGCCATCGCTTCGCGCCTGCCATGGTGTTGTTGCCCTCCGGCCTGACCTACGGCCGTGTCGATACCGCGGCCGCCATCGCGGCGGTCGAAGCCGTGGAACGCGGTGCGGTTTCCTTGGCTGGATTGCGAGGTCGCAGTGGTCACCATCCGGTCGAGCAGGTCGCGGAAATCGCGGTGCGCGACCAAGTTTCGGCAAGACTCGATGATCTCACCGTCCGTCTCGAAACCGATTCCACCGCAACCGATTCCGCTCTGGCCGTGGTTACCCATCGCGACGGCCGCCGCTGGCAGGTGACAACTCGCACGGTCGAACTTCCACCGCGCCAGGCCAGTTGCGGTGCCGTACCGAAACCGGTCACCGCGGTCGTGGCCGATCGGATACAGCGCTTGATCACGGGCTGATCGTGGTCCAACGGCTGGATCGCGCTGGGGACGCCTGACCCGTCTGCCGGATGTGCCCGGCCCCGATTTGCGGTCGACGGTGCGCGACACCGTGCGCGTTCAATGTGGAGGGTGGTGCGCTGGCCGTTGCCTCGTGCTCGGCCGAGAACGCCGAACGGGACATGGTTGCGGCGGAATCCACCGCAACCATGTCCCGTTCGCGGCGACCTTTATCGCCCCCTGCGGGATGAAGGTCGCGGGCTTACCAGTGGGTGCCCGGCACCCAGCGGGCGGCGCGGCGCAGGGCGGTGCCGGTGACTCGGCGGGCCGTCGACTGATGACGCGGATCACGTTGCGGCACTGTGGATTCCGCTGGTTCCTCGGTATCCGCCTGCTCGCCCTTGGCGGCGGGGGAGTCGGGCAGCGCCCGGTAGTAGCGGTGCAGGATGCGGTCGCGCAGCTTCGGGGTGAGCAATGCGCCGTATTCGGCGAAGGTGCCGAGCGGGACATCGATGCGCTTGGGCCGCTCGCTCAGCGCGCGCACGATGGTGGCGGCCGCCCATTCGGGGGACTCCGACGGACCCTGATCGCCGCTCGGGGTGATCATCGGGGTGCGCACCAGCGGCATGTGGATGGTGGTGAAGCTGACGCCGTCGGCCATGGTTTCGACCGCCGCGACCTCGGCGAACTTATCCAGCGCCGCCTTGCTCGCGAGGTAGGCGGCGAAGCGCGGCGTGGCCACCTGCACGCCCGCGCTGCTGATGTTGACGATGTGGCCGAACTTGCGCTCGCGCATCTGCGGCAGCAGCGCCAGCGTCAATCGCACGGCGCCGAAGTAGTTGACCGCCATGGTGCGTTCGAAATCGTGCAGCCGGTCGGTGGAGCGGTGGATGGCGCGACGGATCGAGCGGCCCGCATTGTTCACCAACATGTCGACGTGGCCGTGCTCGTCCAGGATGGTTTTGACGGCGTGGTCGACGGAGTCGGAATCGGTTACGTCGCACTGATATCCGTAGGCGCTGCCGCCCTCGGCCCGGATCTCCTCGACCACGGCCGTGAGTTCGTCGGCGCGCCGGGCGAGCAGGAAGACGATGGCGCCCTTATCCGCGACGGCCAGCGCGGCGGCCCGGCCGATGCCGGAGGACGCGCCGGTGATGAGCACATGCCGCCCTGTCAGGTCGCGGTTGCGGCGATCGCGCCGTACCTGCCCGCGCAGGTCGGCCTCGTCAGCGGAAGCTCGGGTCATCGCTGCTCCTTTGCAGGTCGAGTTGGCATGAACTTACTCTGAAGTAAGTTTACCTGCCAAGTGTGCTCTGTTCGATGGCGACATTCGCGGGCCCTGGCGGGAGGTTACGCAAGCTACCGCCTCCGGCCCTTCGTCCACGCCGCCGTGTCACGTCGAGCGTTCGAATCCGACCACGCCGAGGTGTTCGAACCGTCCTCGAATCTATCGAACATATGTGCGATACTCTGCGCATGGCGGACGATCGGATGGCGGAAATCTTTGCCGCGGTGCGGCTCTCCGGCGGTGATCCGGAGGCGGCGCGGCGGATGCTGGCGGAACTGTGGGGCGAGCTCGGTGACGGTGGAGATCCGTTGCAGCGCTGTGTAATTGCGCACCATCTCGCCGATCTTCAGGACACGGCCGAAGATGCGCTGCGCTGGGACCAACGCGCGCTGGCCGCGGTCTTCGGCCCGGGTGTTCCGCTGGATGAGGGGCTACGCGGATTCCTGCCCTCGCTGTACCTCAATCTCGCCGACAGTCACCGCCGCGTCGGCGACTTCGATGTGGCCTACATGCAGCTGACCATCGCGCGCGGCCACCTCGATGTCCTCGCCAACGACGCCTATGGCGCCGTGATTCGCTCCAGCCTGGACAAGGTCGAGGCGGCACTGGGTGAGAAGTCGGTGGAACCGCTCCCGGCCGCCTGATTCGACGGGTGTCCACACCTCCTTCATGGTTCGAATGTATGTTCGACTATAGCGGAGGTGATATGTCATGGGTTGGAGCAACGGCCCGCCTACCTGGGCGGAGCTGGAGCGGGTGCTGTCCGGTCGCCCCGGGCCGACGAATCCGGACGCGATGTATCCGGGCGACGGCGGCGACAGTCCGGCGTGGTCGCGCAAGCGCGGGGATTACCGACCCGAACCGGTCGAACCGGGCAGTGCTGTTTCGAGCGACCTGCAAGCAGTCGCTAGCGGCGGTCCGGTGGTGCCGTATGCGGAGTTGCACACGCATTCGGCCTATAGCTTCCTCGATGGTGCGAGTCAGCCGGAGGAGTTGGTGGAGGAGGCGGTGCGGCTCGGGCTGGAAGCGATCGCGCTCACCGATCACGACGGCTTCTATGGAACCGTGCGCTTCTTCGAGGCGGCCAGGGAATTGGGTATGCCGACGGTCTACGGGGCCGAATTGTCGCTCGGCACCGCGCAAGACGCACCGCGACTGGGGAATTCGCTCGGCCATGTCGGCGCACCCGATTCGGCGCCGCGCACCGGTTCGCCGGACCCGGCTGGGCCGCATCTGCTGGTGCTCGCCCGCGGTCAGGAGGGCTATCGCCGACTCTCCAGCCAGATCGCGGCAGCGCATATGGCCGCGGGGGAGAAGGGCATCCTCCGCTACGACCTGGACGCGCTCACCGCGGCGGCGGACGGGCACTGGCACATTCTGACCGGATGCCGTAAAGGCCATGTGCGACAAGCCCTCGAGCGCGATCTGCGGGCCGGAGACACCCGTCTCGGGCGAGCCGAGGCCGCCCTGCGCGACCTGACGGAGCGTTTCGGCGCCGACCGGGTGAGTGTGGAACTCACCCATCACGGCATTCCGGAGGACGACGAACGCAACGCCCACCTCATTGCCCTGGCCGATCGTCTCGGTCTGCCCGTGGTGGCCACCACCGGTGCGCATTTCGCCGCGCCCGCCCAGCGTCGCCGCGCCATGGCGCTCGCGGCGATCCGGGCGCGCCGGAGCCTGGACGATATCGCGGGCTGGTTGGCGCCGACCGGTGGCGCGCATCTGCGTTCCGGTGCGGAGATGGCGCAGTTGTTCGCCGCTTGTCCGCAGGCGGTGGCGAATGCGGTGACGCTCGCCCGTGAATGCGCCTTCGATCTGAAATTGATCGCGCCGAGCCTGCCGCCGTTCGACGTGCCCGACGGCCACGACGAGGCTTCCTGGCTGCGTGAGCTCACCCTCGAGGGCGCGGCTCGGCGTTACGGTCCGCCGTCGGAAAATCCCGAGGCGTATCGGCAGGTCGAGCACGAACTCGCGATCATCGACGAGATGAAGTTTCCCGGCTACTTCCTGGTGGTGCACGATATCGTCAGCTTCTGCAAGGAAAACGACATCCTCTGCCAGGGTCGGGGTTCGGCGGCGAATTCGGCCGTCTGCTACGCGATCGGCATCACCAATGTCGACCCGGTCGCCGCCGAGTTGCTGTTCGAACGCTTCCTCGCTCCGGAGCGCGACGGTCCGCCCGATATCGATATCGATATCGAATCCGATCGCCGGGAGGAAGCGATTCAGCACGTCTATGCCAAATATGGTCGCGAATACGCCGCTCAGGTGGCGAATGTGATCACCTATCGCGGTAAGTCCGCGGTCCGTGATGCCGCACGCGCACTTGGCTTTTCGCCCGGACAGCAGGATGCCTGGAGTAAACAGGTGAGCCGCTGGACCGGCGTGGCCGCCGAAACCGGCACGGATATTCCCGCGGAAGTACTGGAGCTGGCCGCCGAAATCGAGGGTCTGCCAAGGCATCTCGGTATTCATTCCGGCGGGATGGTGATCTGCGACCGGCCCATCGCCGATGTCTGCCCGGTCGAATGGGCGCGAATGCCCGGGCGCAGCGTACTGCAGTGGGACAAAGACGATTGCGCCGCGATAAATCTGGTGAAGTTCGACATGCTCGGTCTCGGCATGCTCTCCGCACTGCACTACATGATCGATATGGTGCGCGAGCACAAGGGCGAAACGGTCGAACTGCACAAACTCGACCTGAAGGAAACCGCTGTCTACGAGATGCTTTCGCGGGCCGATTCGGTGGGGGTTTTTCAGGTGGAGTCGCGGGCGCAGATGGCCACGCTGCCCCGGCTGAAGCCGCGGGAATTCTACGACCTGGTGGTAGAGGTGGCGCTGATTCGCCCCGGCCCGATCCAGGGTGGTTCGGTGCATCCCTATATCCGTCGCCGCAACGAGGACGAGGAAGTGACCTATGACCATGACGCGCTGAAGAATTCGCTGAAACGCACCCTCGGTGTGCCACTGTTCCAGGAACAGCTCATGCAGATGGCCATCGACGTGGCCGGTTTCACCGCCGCAGAGGCCGATCAGCTGCGCCGCGCCATGGGCTCCAAACGCTCACCGGAACGCATGGAACGCCTCGAGGAGAGGCTGTATCAGGGCATGCGCGATCTGCACGGCATTACCGGCGAAGTCGCCGATCGCATCTACGAGAAGCTGTACGCCTTCGCGAATTTCGGCTTCCCGGAGAGCCATTCGCAGAGTTTCGCCTCGATCGTGTACTACTCGGCCTGGTTCAAACTGCACTATCCGGCGGCCTTCTGTGCCGGATTGCTGCGCGCCCAGCCGATGGGTTTCTATTCCCCGCAGTCGCTGGTCGCCGACGCCCGCAGGCACGGCGTTCCGGTGCGCGGGCCCGATATCAATGCCAGCCGCGCCGATCCCACCCTCGAAAATCATGGTGACGAGGTGCGACTCGGGCTTGCGACCATCCGCCACATCGGCACCGACCTCGCCGAACGCATTGTCGCCGCCCGCTCGACCGGTCCGTACACCTCCTTCCTCGACCTGACCGGTCGTGTGGAACTTTCTGTCGCCCAAGCCGAATCCCTCGCCACCGCAGGCGCTTTGGGTTGTCTCGGCATTACCCGACGGGAAGCATTGTGGGCGGCGGGCGCCGCAGCGGGTGAACGCCCCGACCGCCTCCCCGGCACCGGTGCCGCCACTACCGCCCCCGCCCTACCCGGTATGAGCGAACTCGAACTTGCCGCCGCCGACGTTTGGGCCACCGGTATTTCTCCAGGCAGCTATCCCGCCGAATTCCTACGCCCGCAATTGGATGCGCTGGGCGTCATCCCTGCCGCCGGCTTGCTCGACGTGCCCGACGGCTCCCGCGTTCTGGTCGGCGGCGCCGTCACACATCGCCAACGCCCCGCCACCGCCGCCGGTGTCACCTTCCTCAATCTCGAGGACGAAACCGGCATGGTGAACATCGTCTGCTCAGTGGGCCTGTGGACCCGCTATCGCCGCCTGGCCCAGAGCGCCCCCGCCCTGCTTGTTCGCGGCCGCGTCCAGAATGCCGAGGGCGCGGTCAGCGTCGTCGCTGAATACCTGCAGCGCATGGACCTGCGCGTCGACTCGAGCTCTCGCGACTTCCGTTGAGAATCAGAACATTCCGTTCGCATTGGCGGCCTGCTCCGGAACCGGCTGAATGACATCCCAGTGTTCGACCAGCTTTCCGTCGTCGAGGCGGAAGATATCCATGATCGCCAGCCCGCGATCGCCGGGCTCGCGCACACCGTGCACGTGGGCGACAACATAATCACCCTCTGCCACAATGTGTTTCACTTCGACGCGGAGTTTCGGCGCGCCTTCCTTCAGGCCGGTGAGTCGGGCGAGTAGTCCGTCGAAACCATCGGCGATTTCCGGATTGTGCTGGATATAGCGCGCGCCGAAGAACTCGGCGGTGGCCTCGAAATCCTTGGCATTGAACGCGGCTTCGTAGAACGCGAGGATGGTCTGCTTATTCGATTCGAGCTTCGGGTCGACGGAAGTGCTGGTCATCAGCGTTTTCTCCTTGTCGGGCGACCTGCGAGCAGTCGCTAGCGGAAACAGTACAACTGTAGCGCTACAACTGTAGCGCTACGCAGGTCCGGCTACAATCCCCGCATGACCTCCGATCCGACGCCCCGACGCGGTCGCAATCCGCGCGGCCACGGTGGCCGACTGCGTGCGGAGATCGTCGACGCCGCGATCCGACTCCTGGATGAACTCGGTGATGATCAGGCCCTGTCCATGCGTGCGGTCGCACGCGAAATCGGCAGTGCCGCAACGTCGGTCTACCTGCATTTCGCCGATCGAGACGCGCTGGTGTCGGCCGCACTGGAGCGCTATCACGGCGATCTGGTGCGCGCGATCGATGACGCGGAGACCGGGGTCGATGATCCTGTCGACAAACTGCGCGCTCGCATCCGCGTCCTCGGCGACTGGGCCTATCGACACCCGGGCATGTACAAGGTGCTACACGAGAGCACCATCAATCAGCGTGTGGACATGCCGTTCAAGCGGGAGCTGACCGAACGTACCGCCGCCTCGATCCGGCGCTGTATGGACGCCGGTCTCGTGCCCGTCGACGACCCGGTCTCGGTCATGCTGGACCTGCGCGCAGCGGTGCACGGCGCGGTGTCGATGCGGCTCAACGAACCCGGCCAGACCTGGCCGCCGCTCGCCGAGCAGATCGAACGATTTCTCGTGAAACTGGTTGGCGTCGCTTCGGCATTCGGGAATGGTCCGCATCGGACTTCGTGACCGAATTCGCCGCAGCGGCTAACCTGCGTCCATGCGGAAGCTTGCTGTGCTGGTGATCGGCCTGTTGGGTTTGACGTTGCTGGTCGGCTGTGATGATGACAACGACGACCATGCCGGTCCGGGCCGGTCGAGCATGGCGACCGTCGCGCCGATGGCGCCGCCGCCGAGCCTGCGCGAGGGCGCCCCGGCGAAGGGGGATACCGGCGGAACCACGGTCCAGGCGCGCAAGGAGGTCATCACCGGCAGCGTCGACATCACCGCGGACGATCCGATCAAGGCGGGCGGTCAGGTCACCGATCAGGTGCGCGAGGTCGGCGGCCGGGTCGACAGCCGTACTGAGCAGCCGGGGACCGATGACAACGATCCGCAGGCAACGCTCACCGTGCGGGTACCGGCGGATAAGACCGACAAGTTCATCGACGGCCTCGGCGGCGTCGGCCGGGTAACCCGGATGAGCACCAACCGCGACGACGTCACCATGCAGTGGGAGGACCTCGACGCCAGGATCAAGGCGCTGCAGGCCTCGGTCGACCGGTTGCGCACGCTCATCGCCGGGGCGACCAACACCGCGGATCTCATTGCCGCCGAACAGGCGCTATCGAGCCGGCAGGGCGAGCTCGACAGCCTCACCGCGCAGAAGCGGCACCTCGACGATCAGGTCGCGCTGTCCACGCTCACCATCGACATCACCACCGAGGACAAGGATTCCGACGAGGGGCCGACCAATTTCTGGGACGGCATCGTCTCCGGTTGGCATTCGCTGGTGGATTGGCTGAAGGATGCGGTGGTGTTCACCGGCAAGGCGATTCCGTGGCTCGGGTTCGTCGTAGTGATTGCCGCGGTGGTGTGGGGTGTGGTGCGGATGGCGCGGAGTCGGAAGCGGAGTTCGTCGGAGACGGGAGAATCCGAGGAGGGCAAGGCCGTTCCGGTTGCGGTCGGTGCCTCGACCGGTGCGGACACGACAGCGGCTGAAGGTGCGGGTGCAGGATCGAGTGCGGGCGCTGAGACCGGTGCCGGTGCGGTGGCTGGGAGCGGTGCGGTGGCTGGGAGCGGTGCGGGCGCTGGGACCGATGCGGGCGCTGGGACTCGTGCGGGCGGTGGGACTCGTGCGGGCGCTGGGACCGGTGCTGGTGCTGAGACTGGTGCGGGCGCTGGAAAGACGGCGGGCGCTGGACAGAGTGCAGGCGCGGGAACTGGTGCTGGCTCTGGAACAGGCGCAGGCACTGAGACCGGGAAAGGCACTGGGGCGGCGAAAGGCACTGGGACGACAGGAGATACAGGTGCCGACGGTCGTAAGGGCGACGATCAAACCGAACAGCCGTAAGGGCCCACTCGTCGAAATCCTCGACGACGGCACCCTGCAGCTGTACGTCCGCGCCCCCGCCGTGGAAGGCAAGGCCAACAAGGCTGCCATCGAACTGCTCGCCGACCACTACGGCGTCCCCAAATCCGCCGTCCGCCTCATCGCGGGCGCCACCTCCCGCTTCAAACGGTTCGAGCTGGACCTCTGAGCTCCCGCACGGGAGGTTCATCACCGACCACGAGATCGCCATCGCCGAATTGGGTTGAGCGACACGGTCACACAGCGCCGGGAAATCCGAACTGGCGCCAAGCCTCGTAGACGGTGACGGCGGCGGCATTGGAGAGGTTCATCGAGCGGCGGCCGGGCAGCATCGGAATGCGCAGTCGATCGGTGATGTGCGGATCGTCGAGCACCTCTGCCGGCAATCCCGTCGGTTCGGTGCCGAACAGCAGCACATCGCCCTCGCGGTACGCCACATCGGTATACCGCGTGCTCGCCTGGGTCGTGAACGCGAACACCCGCTCGGGCCGTACCGCCTCCCATGCCGCCGCGAGATTCTTGTGCACCGTCACCGAGGCCAGATCGTGGTAGTCCAATCCGGCCCGCCGCAACTTCGCCTCCGAAAGGTCGAACCCCAATGGCTCGACCAGATGCAACTCACACCCGGTCCCCGCGACAAGTCGAATCGCATTGCCGGTATTTCCGGGAATCGCGGGCTCGTGAAACATCAAACGGAACACAACGCATCAGCTTGTCATGTTCGCGCTGGAGACTTGCATCCCGCCTGATCCACGGCGGCACGGCGCGCGGACATCATTCGACTGACGGTGCGGCGGGGGCGCCGAGCAGCAGTTGGACGATGGAATCGTCGCCGCGCCGTTCATCGCCCCGATGGCGGGTCGAATTCTGGAGCAGCATCTGAAGGGCGAGCCGCCGATGCGACTGGAGACGATTACGCCGAGTCGGGCGCGGCAGTTGTACAGCGCCTGTGGGCGGCGCACCGCAGCCGAGGTCGGCTAGCGGGCGGCGCGACGTGCCGCTTCGATGCGGTTGATATTGACCTCGATCCAGTCGCGCAGTGCCGCGATCGGGCCGCGCAAGCTGTGGCCGAGGTCGGTGAGATCGTAGTCCACGCGCGGCGGCACGGTGGGATGCACTGTGCGCGTGATGAATCCGTTGGTTTCCAGCTGCCGCAGGGTTTGCGTGAGCATTTTCTGTGAGATGCCCTCGATGCGGCGGTGTAGATCGGTATAGCGCATCGTGCCCTCGGCGAGTGCGTCCACGATCAGCACGGTCCATTTGCCCGCGACGTGGTCGAGTACCTGTCGGGTGGGGCATTTCGCCGAGTAGACATCGGCAGGCAGCCCGCTGGCCTCGATCACCGTACGCACCTTTCGGAGTGTAGCGCACCATTAAGTGCTGTCTTCCCATTAGTTCGTCACTCTCCGATAGTAAGAATCATGAACGCACAGATACTTTCGGTTCCCGACGCGATTCGCGCCCGACGCACCACTCGCCACTACCGTCCGGATCCAGTACCGCGCGAACTGCTCGACGAACTGCTGGATCTGGCCGTCGAGGCGCCCAGCGCATGGAATATGCAGGACCGGTCGATCGTGGTAATGACCAGTGCGGCCGGGCGTCGCGACCTGTCGATCGCCGCCTTCGGTCAGCCACAACCGCTGGAGGCCCCCGTCGTGCTGGTCTTCGTCGCCGAAACGGCGGCATGGCAGGCCGAAAATGCCGATATCGTCGAACTGGCCGGACGCAACGGCGCGTGGAATGCGGAGTTCACCGCAATGTTCAACTCGCGCAACGAATTCCACTTATTGCGGCAGCGCGGACTCACTCGCGAAAACGCCGTGAAGAATGCGATGATCGCCGCGACCTATGTCATGCTCGCCGCCACCAGCTTCGGTCTGTCCTCGGCTCCGATGAACGGCTGGGACCCGGACCTGGTCAAGAAGGCCATCGGCATCGATGACCGCCCCGACCTCGCCATCGCGGTCATGGTCGCGATCGGCTACGGCGACAGCGCTCCGCCGCATCCGGGTCGCCGTCCCCGCGAGCGCGCAGTCTTCACCGAGCGATACCCGTCGAGCTGACATCGCGCTACGGCGCCGGCGAAACGGCGGATCCGCAAGATCATGGGAGTCGCCATTCCGCCACGCTCGATCGGAAGCCGCCGCACCGAAAGTTGTTGCGCCTCAGCGGGCATCGCGGCCGAAGTGGTGACGCATAAGGTGTACCTCGGCCGATGGATGCCGCCTTGACTCGGGCAGTCGCCGCTGTGCAGACTGGGCCGACATCGCACCCGTCTCGGTTCGGCGGGCATTCCGGTTCATGGACGACATCGGGGGTAAGACCATGCGTATTCACCGTGCCGTACTGGCATTCGCGCTGCTCAGTGCGGTGTTCACCGGCGCAACGGCGTGCTCTGATGAGCCGACCGAGACCACTCGGGAAGCGGCGTCGACGACCACGGTGCCATCGGCACCGACCGTGCTCGGCCCGCTCGGCTTCGGCAAGCTACGGCTCGGGATGAGCCGAAGCGAGGCCGAGGCCACCAGCGAAATCGCGGCCTTCGATGACACCAACGATCCGCCCGGCTGCGGCCGCTATACCGCACGAGCCGGTTGGCAGGGTTTCACCAACAAGGGCGAAATAGTCGCGATCATGCCCGGCAAACTTCCCGTCCGTACGCCCGAGGGCATTGCGGTCGGCTCCACGGTCGACGAAGTGCGCGCCGCCTATCCCACGCTCGAGATCGGTTACAACTGGAGTTCGGCCGCGGTCCCCGATCAACCCGCGCGCTACGGGTTCCTCGGCATCTACCGGGATATGCCCGCCGATGCCAGGGTCACCCAGCTGATGCTCTACAACGACCGGGACACCTGCCACAACTGATATGTAGGCCTGTTCTGTCAAGTGGCAGGTGAAAGCGGTCCCGGTAACGTCGGTTGCCGGGACCGCTTTCGTGTGCGGTCGGGCGGGGTTTGTCTCGTGTCGTGTCGTGGGGTAATCGTCGCGGTATCAGCCGACGCCGAGGGTGTTGATCGTGGCGGCAATGAACACGATGGCAGTGCCGAGCAGGCTCAGCGCGGCGACGTCGAACGGCTTGCTGCGCACCGCGAGCAGTCCGACCCGAGCCGTCGGCAGGCAGAGCCGGAAGGTGGCCGCGAGCAGGGCCGCACCGCCGAAGAACAGCGCGCCGCGACGCCAGCGGTCCCAGGCCACGAAGACGACCGCGAGCAGGATGACCGCCGTCACGACCAGCATGGGCAGGTGGCAGCGCAGGAACTGCGCACCCGGGCTGGTCCGGTCGGACTGCCGTTCAGCGGCAGACGAGTCAACGTCGGTCACGCCCCGATTCTTGCAGACGGCATGCGGCCGCTCACACCAGTGCGACGCAGCCGCGCACCCGATTGCCGGGCCTCGAGGCAGGGCTACTGCTCCGCAACAGGTTTCGCGACACTCGATCAGGCATTGCCTCCGACTACTACCAGGCGTAGTTTCAGCGAGAAGAGATCCATCCGGCACAAGGGGGCACGGACAATGCGAGCGCTTTCCCGGATTCGGCACTACGTGCAAGCGATGCGGCAGGCGAAGCGGAACCGATCCGACCTGTTCGGCTGGCTCGCCCGCCGACCACAGCTCCTTTTCGGCACGCTCGGGTACGAAACAGCGCTGCTGTTCAGCAACAGACTGGATCCCAAGCTCAAGGAGCTGGCCGAACTGAAGACGGCCGGACTTGTGAACTGCGAGTTCTGCCTGGATATCGGCTCGGCACTGGCGCACTCGAGCGGACTCACCGAGCAACAACTGCGCGACCTGCCGCGCTATCGCACCAGCGACGTCTACAGCGACCTGGAAAAACTTGTCATCTCCTTCGCTGAGGCCATGACCGCCACACCGGCCGTCGAACTCGCGGATCTGCGCACTGAATTGCTGAACCACCTGTCCAAAGGGCAGTTCGCCGAACTAACGGCCACCATCGCCTGGGAAAACCAGCGTGCCCGCCATAACCAGGGGCTCGGCGTGCGCCCAACCGGGATGGCGGAGGGCATGGCGTGCGCCATCCCGGAGCTGGTCGCTAAAGAGCGTTGAAGTAGTGGCCTTGGCCGAGATCCTCGATGAGGCCGGGATGTGTCGGCTTCCAGGTGAGAAGTTCCCGGGTGCGCGCGCTCGAGGTCGGATTGTCCAGCGCGACAAAGGGACCGAGGTAACCGAAGTGCGCATCCGCACGCTCCTGCGGGATGCTGATCACCGGCAGATCCAGATGGCGACCGATTGCTTCGGCGATCTCACGGAAGGGCACGCCTTCGTCATCGACCGCATGTAACCGCGCCCCAGCAGGGGCCGTCTCCAGCGCCAATCGGTACAGGTGCGCGGCATCGAGGGTGTGTCCGGCGGGCCAGCGGTTGTTTCCGTCGCCGACGTAGGCGGCGAGGCCCTTTTCGCGGGCGGTGGCTATCAAGGTCGGCACGAAGCCGTGATGGTCGAGTGAGCTGTGCACGGTCGGTGGGAGCCGGATGACCGACGATCGGACACCGCGGTCCGCGAGCGCGACTACCGTTTTCTCGGCGTCGACCCGCGGTCCCGCATCGAGCGCGTCGGCTTCGGTTCCCACCCTGCCCAGCCCGGCGAACGCGAGCATGAGCGTGCCCGATGTGCTCACGAAGGGTTTGCCGCTGCCCGCGAGCGCATCGCCGATCGTCTCGATGGCACGCAGATCGGCCGCGATCGCTCCGGCGAAGTCGCCGGTCTGCATGGCGTCGTGTTTGAAGGCCAGGTGGATGACGCCGTCGGCTGCTGCGGCGGCTGCGCGCAGGTTGTCGAGATCGTCGAGATCTCCTCGGTGCACGTCGGCACCGGCTGCTGCCACCGTGGCGGCGGCTTCATTCGACCGGGCCAGGCCGACGACCTCATGTCCGGCGGCGAGAAGTTCGGGGATGACCGCAGAGCCGATATGTCCCGATGCTCCGGTAATGAAAATCCGCACGGAAGTACTCCAAGTCTCTTGATGTCCTCGCCAGCGCGAAGGCAGTGATGTCAGTGACTGACATCAACGTACACGTGATGACAGCCACTGTCATCAGATAGGATCTGCACATGAGTCGATGGGAGCCTGATGCGCGCGGTCGCCTCGAAAAATCGGCTCTGGAGCTGTACCGCGAGAACGGGTTCGAGAGCACGACCGTCGCGGAGATCACCAAGCGTGCGGGGCTCACCGAGCGAACGTTCTTCCGGCATTTCGCCGATAAGCGCGAAGTCCTGTTCGCGGGGGCGAGCGCGCTCCAAGCGGCCCTCGTGCGCGGGGTGCGCGACGCGCCCGCTGCCATGCCGCCGATCGAGGCGATCGCCACGGCGCTCACCGAGGTCGCCGATACGTTTTTCGAGCAGCGCCGCGAGTTCGCCTGGCAACGGCAAGCCGTTATTGCGGCCAATGCCGAACTTCAGGAGCGCGAGCTGATCAAGCTGGCAACACTGGCTGCCGCGCTGGCCGAGGCGCTACGCGAGCGCGGCGTAACCGATCCGGCCGCGAGTTTGGCCGCCGAAGCCGGGGTCGCCGTATTCAAGATCGCCTTCGAGAGCTGGGTCGAGGGCAGCGGCAAGCGCACTCTGTCGCAACACATTCGCGCGGCCTTGGATGAGTTGAAACTCGTGACCGGAGGACCACTGCCATCGACGCCATGACCGCAGCGCACGCCTACGAAGACCTACATCGCCCGATCGATCGGCTTACGCCGGACCAAGCGCAGGCGCTGCAGGCCGTCGCGTTGCAATTGGTTGTCACCCGACACCCTCGGCGAGACCCGATCACCGAGCCCAAGGGCCGAGCGGCGTCGGCACCTCTCGTTTGCGGGCATGATGCACGCCGAGCCCGATCTCGCGGGCAAGTCGGAAGAGTTGCTCCGCGAGGAGCGCGCTGAACAAGCCGAGTGATCGTCTGCGACACAGGTGGCCTGGTAGGCAGCGGACTTTCAGCTGGTGCGACCCACTCGTGCCAATCGCATTGTTTCGGTCAGCAATTTCGATACCGCCGCGGCTTCGGTGAGGAAGCCGTCGTGACCGTCGCGGGAGTGCACGATCTCCAGACCCTCGCAGCCCGGCAAGCCGTCGGCCAATTCCTGTTGAGTTCGCAACGGGTACAGGCGATCCGAGTCGACACCGCCGACCACGCACGGTACCGGGGTGGCGGCGAGGGCGGCCGCGATACCGCCGCGCCCGCGGCCGATATCGTGTCGGTTCATCGCCTCGGTCAGTAGCACGTAGGTGGCGGGATCGAAACGGCTGCAAAGCTTTTCGGCCTGGTGGTCCAGGTAGCTCTGCACCGCGTAGCGTCCGCCGTCGCGTGGATCCTCGTCGTCCTGCGCGTTGTTCTCGAAGCGGTGATCGAGTTCGCCCTCGGTGCGGTAGGTCAGGTGTGCGATGCGTCGGGCGATGCCCATGCCGGTCACCGGGGCGCGATCGGTGTCGTGGTAATCGCCGCCCTGCCAGTCGGGATCGGCCTTGATGGCGGCGATTTGCGTTGTCTGCGTACCGATCTGGTCGGCGGTGGCGCGTGCGCCGACGGCGAGTACCAGTGCGGAAACGACCCGCTCCGGCGCGCCGGCCATCCACTCCAGCACCCGCATACCGCCCATCGAACCGCCTACGACGGCGGCCAGGCGTTCGATGCCGAGCAGATCGAGCAGTGCCGCTTCCGCGGTCACCTGATCACGGATCGAGATCTCCGGAAACCTTGAACCCCAAGGCTTTCCGTCCGGCGCCAGCGTCGAGGGACCGGTGCTGCCCATGCAGCCGCCGAGCACGTTCGTCGCGATGACGCACCATTCGTCGGTATCCACCGGGGCGCCTGGCCCGACCATGCCGTCCCACCAGCCGGGCAGCGGATGGATATCGTCGGGTACCCCGACCACATGCGAATCGCCGGTCAGCGCGTGCTCGACGAGCACCACATTGTCCAATGCGGGAGAGAGCTCGCCCCAGCGCTGCACGGCCAGATGAACGTCCGGGATGACCGCGCCGCTTTCGAGACGCACATCCCCGATGGCAATGATGCCGAGGCTTCCGTCCGGCGGCGGCAGGGCCACCACGGACGAACGCGTGGTACTGGGATCTGTCACGGTCACGACTCCGCCTCGCCAGCGCTCGGCTCCGTCGCGACCGAGGGTGCTGCATCGACGGTTCGCTCGCTCACGTCCGCCTCGCCGACGTCCGGCTCCGTCGCGATCGCGGTATCGCCGATTCGTTCGCTCATGACGTCGTCCCCGTGAAACTGCGCGTCGCCGACGCTGGGTGAATCACGAGAGAACGCACGTCCCCGATGTTAACTACCCGGCTCAACCGGGCCGCGGTCCGGTAGATCGGCTGGGTGCGTGCGCCGGTGCTCTGCGCGCTCGCGACGAACCGATCGGCCGCGGACGCGATGGGGTCACTCATGTCGTGCTCCAAAGGGTTGTTCGCCGGCAGGTCTTATCGGAGTGCGGGTGACGGACAACAACTCATCGGAAAAACCTCCTGAAGTGCGCGCTTGCCCTCGACCATCGAGAGCCCGGTCATCACCCGGAGCACCCCACCGCTGCTGGAGGGTTGCCGTCCAGCAAGCCGGGGCTTCGCGCTGGCACTCATGACCTGACGGACATGGTAACCGGCGGGCGGTCGGCGACTGAAATCCCTTACCGGGTTTCCGCCGGTTCGGTCGCAGGCTGCCCGGTGCACACGCGTATGAACTCATCGAACGATGTGGTGAATCCGGTGCGGGCGTCCGCGGCGGCCGCAGCGGTGTCCTCCTCGTCGAGGATCGAGTTCTGGCATTCCATGCTGAGGTGGCCGATCAGCTGCCAGGCGCCGACGACCAGCCGCACCGGCAGCGCATCGGGCTGGGTGCCGAGTCGCTCGGCGATCACGTCGGCGATCGCGGCGTTCTTATCGTCGGCCAGTTCCATGCTCTGCGCACTGACCGTCGGACTGCTGCGCAGAATCCGCTGCATCTGCTGGAAGCGCCGGAACGACAGCGGTCCCTCGGTATTCACCGCGGCCTGGTCGACGACCAGCAGGAAGGCCTCGCGCAGCGATTGCAGCTCATTGCCGGTGACCGGGAGTCCGCGCAGGCACTCGGCGATCGCGAGTCCGAAGTCCTTGACCGGCCCGAGGATGATGGCCTCTTTGCTGTCGAAATACCGGTTGATCGTGCGCGGGGACACATCCGCGCGGTCCGCGATCTGTTCGACCGTCGTCGCGTCGAATCCCTGGGCGTCGCACAGGTCGAGCGCCACCTCGATGATGCGCAACCGGGTCTGCTGCTTCTTGCGCTCGCGCAACCCCAGACCGCCGGGCGCACTGGGCCCTGGGTTCGCTGGGGCGCGCACAGCGTCCTCGGCTGTGGCGCTCGCGCCGATCGGCGTCGATGACTCGAGCATGGCCTCATGTTAGCGCAATCGGGCCGGTTCGTGTCCTTAACGGCCAAATGTCGTAGTGCGACATTTTTCTCTTGACGACAAATGTCTGTCGATGACAGGATGGCTGCACGAACTTCGGACTAGGAGACCAAGGTGAGCGAGACTGCGACAGCGGTAGAAGTTCTGGAGAAACCAACGAGTTCGGCGCGCTGGTGGGCCCTGGGGGTGATCGCATTGGCCCAGCTCATGGTGGTTCTCGACGCCACCATCGTGACCATTTCGCTGCCCTTCGCCCAGCAGGATCTCGACATCAGCGACGGCAATCGGCAGTGGATGCTGACCGCCTACACGCTGATCTTCGGCGGCCTGTTGCTACTCGGCGGGCGGATGGCCGACTACCTGGGGCGGCGTCGGATCTTCATCGTCGGCCTGGTCGGCTTCGCCGGGGCATCCGCGGTGGCGGGTCTGGCGCAGAACGGCGCGGAGCTGTTCGCCGGACGAGCACTGCAGGGTGCGTTCGCGGCGCTGCTCGCGCCCGCGGCGCTGTCACTGCTCTCGGTGACCTTCACCGAGGCCAAGGAGCGCGCGACCGCGTTCGGCGTCTTCGCCGGTATTTCCGCGGGTGGTGCCGCACTCGGCCTGATCGCCGGAGGCGCGCTGACCGAATACGCCTCGTGGCGCTGGTGCCTGCTGGTGAACACCCCGATCGCCCTGCTCGCGCTGCTCGGTGCGCTGGCATTCGTGGTGAAGGATGTGCCGACTCCGCGCACCGGCGGCTATGACGTGCCCGGCGCGGTCACCGTGACGCTCGGCCTGATCGCCATCGTGTACGGATTCAGCCGCGCCGCCGAGGACGGCTGGCTGGCCGGCAGCACCCTCGGGCTGCTGGTCATCGGCGTCGCCCTGCTGATCGCCTTCGTCGCCATCGAGCGTCGCTCGTCGAATCCGCTGCTGCCGTTGCATATTCCGGGTGAGATCAACCGCGGTGGCGCCTTCCTGGCCGCGCTGCTGATCCCGATCGCGATGTTCGCGATGTTCCTGTTCCTGAGCTACTACTTCCAGATCACGCTCGGTTACTCGTCGCTGAAGGCCGGTTTCGCCTTCCTGCCGTTCCCGGCTGGCATCGCGATCTCGGCCGGTGTCACCAGCGCGCTGCTGCCGAAGCTGGGGCCGCGCCCGCTGATGGTGGCCGGCGCTGTGCTCGGCGTGCTCGGTCTGGTGTGGCTGGCGCAGCTGAGCTACGGCGACAGCTACGCGGCCAGCGTGCTGCCGGCGCAGGTGCTGATCGCGCTCGGTATGGGCCCGCTGTTCGTCGGGATGCAGACCGTCGCGCTGCATCAGGTCGAGCAGGAGGACTCCGGTGTGGCCAGCGCGCTGTTGAATGCGGCACAGCAGGTCGGCGGCGCGGTGGGCACCGCACTGCTCACCACCATCTCGGTGCAGACGGCCAAGACCTTCGCGCAGAACAATCCGACGGTCGACAACCTGATGGCCCGCGCGTCGATCCACAGCTACGACGTGGCGTTCTATGTCGGCGCCGGATTCTTCCTCGCGGCAATTCCGGTGATCGCGTTGATGATTCGGGACAAGCCGGAAAATCTGATCGAGGGATCCGAGGAAGACGTACAGATTCCGGTCGCGGTCTGATCCTGAAATAGCGATGTCCGGGTATCCGTGGGGATGCCCGGACATCGCTATTTCGGCAGAGTGTCGGCACCGCCGACCTACTTGTCGGTAACTATTTCGGGCGGCTTCACATAGGGGGCTGCCCGCGCGGTGAGGTCAATGGCAGCAGTACGCTTGTCTTGTTTGCACCACATGTCTCGCCGACAACGCGGGACATATACGTTGTCTGTTGGAACAGCTGGGGTCCGCTCACAAGCGTGTTCGCCTGGCCGTGCAATAAGGGCACCATCCTAGGAGGACACGAAGATCCATGTCCAAGATCAAGGTTGAAGGCACCGTCGTCGAACTGGACGGCGACGAGATGACCCGGATCATCTGGCAGTTCATCAAGGACAAGCTGATCCACCCGTATCTCGATCTGAACCTCGAGTATTACGACCTCGGCATCGAATATCGGGACAAGACAGACGACCAGGTCACGATCGACGCCGCGAATGCGATCAAAGAGCACGGTGTCGGCGTCAAGTGCGCCACGATCACCCCGGATGAGGCCAGGGTCGAGGAATTCGGCCTGAAGAAGATGTGGCGCTCGCCCAACGGCACCATCCGCAACATCCTCGGCGGAACAATCTTCCGCGCGCCGATCATCATCTCGAATGTGCCGCGTCTGGTCCCCGGCTGGACCAAGCCCATCATCATCGGCCGTCACGCGTTCGGCGATCAGTACCGCGCCACCGACTTCAAGGTGTTCCAGGGCGGCACCGTCACCCTCACCTTCACCCCCGACGACGGCAGCGAGCCGATCGTGCACGAGGTCGTGAAGATGCCCGAGGACGGCGGCGTCGTGATGGGTATGTACAACTTCAAGAAGTCCATCGAGGACTTCGCGCGGGCTTCGTTCAACTACGGCCTGCAGCAGAACTACCCGGTCTACATGTCGACCAAGAACACCATCCTCAAGGCCTACGACGGCATGTTCAAGGACACCTTCCAGGAGGTGTTCGAAGCCGAGTTCAAGACCCAGTTCGACGCGGCGGGCCTCACCTACGAGCACCGCCTGATCGACGATATGGTCGCCTCCTCCATGAAGTGGGAGGGCGGCTACGTCTGGGCGTGCAAGAACTACGACGGCGACGTGCAGTCCGACACCGTGGCCCAGGGCTTCGGCTCGCTCGGCCTGATGACCTCGGTGCTGCTCACCCCGGACGGCCGGACCTGTGAGGCCGAGGCCGCGCACGGCACCGTCACCCGGCACTACCGCCAGCACCAGCAGGGCAAGCCGACTTCGACCAACCCGATCGCGTCGATCTTCGCCTGGACCCGAGGCCTCGAGCACCGCGGCAAGCTGGACAACACCCCCGAGGTGATCGGCTTCGCGCAGACACTCGAGGATGTCGTCATCAAGACCGTCGAGGGCGGCCAGATGACCAAGGACCTGGCGCTGCTCGTCGGCGGCGATCAGGGCTATCTGACCACCGAGGAGTTCCTCGGTGCGCTCGACGCCAACCTGGCCCGCGCCCTGCGCTGACAGGTTGACCGAATACCCGGCGCTGGGTACGAAAGCCAGCGCCGGGCGCGACATACGGGCACCCGCACCACACCGGTGGTACGGGTGCCCGCACTGTTTCGCGACCCATGTGTGACTGTCGTACCCGTCGTCGGCGTTGCGCAGGTCCGGGCATCCATGCGAAGTGGTCGGATCGCGATAGCTGGAGCGGGAATCGACGCGCGTTTGCTCGGGCGGTGCCCGGAATGGGCGGTATGCGGGCGGCGCAGTCGATTTCCTGACGCTGACGTGGGGGAACTCACGCCTGCCCGGGAAGCAGAAGGTATCGCCGGGCGGTTACATGAATACGTGACCGGTACCGTTGCCACGCAGACCCCAGTACCCGCCGATGCCGAGCGCACGGACTGGCATATTCCGGCGATGCTGGCGCTGGCCCTCGGTGGATTCGGAATCGGCACAACCGAATTCGTCACCATGGGTTTGCTGCCCGATATCGCGAGTGCCATGCGCGTATCCGAGCCGACGGCAGGTCATGCGGTATCGGCCTATGCGCTCGGCGTTGTCGTCGGCGCTCCGCTGATCGCCGCACTGGCCGCGCGGGTGCCGCGCAAACGTCTGCTGGTCGCCCTGATGGTGGCGTTCACCATCGGAAATGCTGCGACGGTTATCGCGCCCACATTCGAAACTCTGGTCATCGCACGGTTCGTTTCGGGCCTGCCGCACGGCGCTTACTTCGGTGTCGCCTCGCTGGCCGCTGCCACGTTGGCGCCAGTGGGGCAGCGCGCCAAGGCGATTGCCGCGGTTATGCTGGGATTGAGCGCCGCCAACGTTGTCGGCGTTCCCGGCGCGACCTGGCTGGGCCAGCATCTCGGCTGGCGCGATGCCTTCGTGGTGGTTGCGGTGATCGGTGTCGCCACCGTCGCGGCCCTGATCCGATTCGTGCCGGAACTGCACGGTATCCGGATCACCAACCCGATGACCGAACTCGGCGCACTGCGTCGCCCGCAGGTGCTGCTGACCCTGCTGGTCGGCGCGATCGGCTTCGGCGGCATGTTCGCCGTCTACACCTATATCACCACCACGCTGACCGACGTGGCCGGTCTGCGGCTCGGTCTGGTGCCGTTCGTGCTCATGCTCTTCGGGCTCGGGATGGTCGCGGGAAATATCGTCGGCGGCATTCTGGCCGATCGCGGCGTCGACCGGGCGATCTACGCTTCGATGATCGCCATGGTCGTCATCCTGGCGGTATTCGTTGCCGCCGCGCACAATCCGTACACGGCCGCCATCGGCGCCTTCTTGATCGGCGCATCGGGTGCGGCGCTCGCGCCCGGTCTGCAGACCCGGCTGATGGATGTCGCCGCCGACGCCCAGACCCTCGCCGCGGCGCTCAATCACGCGGCCCTCAATATCGCCAACGCGGCGGGCGCGTGGCTGGGCGGGCTCGTCATCGCGGCAGATCTCGGCTACACCGCGCCCGCTGCCCTCGGCGCGGGTCTGGCCGTGCTCGGCGTTCTGCTGTTCACGGTGACCGTATGGACCGCTCGCCGCTCAGTGGCTTAGGTGCTGGGTTCCAGCGCGACGACCGGAATCACCCGATCCGTCTTGGTCTCGTATTCGGCGAAGCCCGGCATAACCTCCACCATGGCCGCGTAGAGCCGATCGCGTTCCGGGCCTTCGGTGATCGGGGTGGCCGTCGCCTCGACGGTCTCGGTGCCGATCTCCAGCGTGACCTTCGGATTCGCCCGCAGATTGTGATACCAGTCCGGGTTATCGGGTGCGCCCGCTTTGGACGCGATGATCACCAGACGGTCGCCGTCGCGGATGTAGGCCGCGGGATTCGTGCGCGGCAGTCCGGTCTTCGCGCCGGTCGTAGTGAGCAGCAGCAGATCTTTGCCCTCGAACGGGCCGCCGACCTTGCCCGCATTCGCACGGAACTCCGCGATGATGTTCTGGTTCCAATCGTTGGCCATCTGCACTCCTCGGATCGAGAGATCGGGTCGAGGTAATCGTCGCCGATGGATGGTCCGCTCAGATCACCTTTTTGAAGAATCCGCGCAGGTCGGCGAGTAACAGGTCGGGGGTTTCGTGTGCGGCCCAGTGTCCGCCGCGGTCGTATTCGTGCCATTGCACGAGGTTGCGATGGTCGCGTTCGGCGAATTTGCGTGGCGGTTTGAAGTCGAAACCGAAGGAGGCCAGCCCGATCGGCACGCTGGTGGGCTTCGTCGCCTCGGTCGAGCGATGGTGTTCGAAGTAGAACCGGGCCGCGGGCGCCGAGGTATTGGTGAACCAGTAGATCGCCACATTGGTGAGCAATTCGTCGGTGCTCATCGCGTTCACCAGCGCCTGGCCGCTCCAGGCGAGTTGGCCGACCGGGGAATCCGATAGTGCGTGGCCGAGGGTCTGCGGCTGCGCTTGCTGGGCGGCATTGTGGACGGCGTGCGCGCGGAATTTCTGCCCGAAGTACACCAGGATGAGCTCGTATTCGCTGAGTCCGTCCAGCTCGCCGGGCTCGCGCCTGGGAAAGGAATAGAGCTGGGTCACGTGCACGCCGACGACTCGGTCCGGGGCGAGTCGGCCCAGCTCGGGTGCCACGATGGCGCCGCAGTCGTTGCCGTGCACACCGTAGAGGTCGTAGCCGAGGCGGTTCATCAGCTCGTCGAATGCCGCCGCCATGCGTGTCGGGCGCCAACCGGCGGTGTGGGTCGGTCCCGAGAAGGCGAAGCCGGGGTAGGACGGGATCACCACGTGGAAGGCGTCGCTCGGATCGCCGCCGTGTGCACGTGGATCGGTCAATTCGCCTACCAGGCCGAGGAATTCGGTGAACGAACTCGGCCAACCGTGCGCGAGTAGCAGCGGCATCGCGTCGGGCTCCGGCGAAGTGACGTGCACGAAATGAATAGTTTGCCCGTCGATTTCGGTCGTGTATTGCGGAAATGCATTGAGCCGCCGCTCTTGTGCGCGCCAGTCGAAACTGTCGCGCCAATATTCGTGCAGCGGGCGGACGAATGACAGCGGAACGCCGTACTCCCAGCCGGGCCGCACCGGCACGCCCGGGTACACCCGGCCCGCGATCTCCCGAGCGGGCAGTTCCGCGACGTACCGGGTGTGCGTCAGGCGGTATGCCAGGTCGTCCAGGTCGGCCTGCGGGATCGCGATTCGGAAGGGCTTGATCTCGGACACCGACTCAGCCTGCGAGAGTCGGACGGCCGGAACAACGCCGAATCCGACTGTCATTCGATTACTTTCGCTTATCGGCCGCCGCGCGCAATAGCCGGTCGACCAGCGTATCGACGTAATCGTCGGTGAGCGGGCCGGTGCCGAACAGGGTGCGGGTGTAGAGCGGGGCCAGGATGATGTCGACCACCTCCAGCACATCGGGTGTCTGTTCGCCGCGGGCGGTGGCTCGATCCAGCATGGCCTGGACCTGGTTCGCGCGTTCGCTGAGGAAGCGGTCGCGCGTCTGTTCGCCCGCCGTGCCGGTGTCGAGCAGCGCGAGAATCGTGCGCAGCAGCGCCAATCCGTCGGGTCCGCTGACATCGCGCGCTGCCTTGGCGGCGTAGGCGCGCAGATCGCCCTCGAGCGAACCGGTATTCGGTATCGCCGACTCGGTGCCGAGCCGATCGACGGTCACCTCCATGGCCAGCGCCTCGAGATTGCCCCAGCGCCGGTAGATGCTGGTATCGGCGACGCCGGCGCGCGCCGCGACATCGGCGACGGTGAAGTTGCCGTAGCCGCGTTCGGCGACCAGTTCGGTGACCGCCTGGTGTACCGCCGCGCGCACGCGGGCGCTGCGGCCTCCGGGACGGCGGGCGCGGGCTTGTTCATCCATGCCCCCATCTTAAAGCAGTCGAGACTTGCGTTTGTGTGCGGGCGGCCGCTATCGTGTGCTTAACGCCGCAACGAACTGCGTTTAGGAGCTGGCAATGGAACCGATCTTCTTTCCCGATAACCACTCGTTCTGGTACGAGACCCTGCGCATCTTCGGTCACATCGCTTATGGCGGAGCCGATTTCGGCGAAGTCGCGGTCACCGCCCAGCGGATCGTCCCCGACGATTACGACAGTTGGTACGACGAGTGGCTGGCCACCGCCGATCGGGTGGCGGGTGCGGCGCGCACGGCACATCGGGTGAGCGCCCGCGACGGCTTCCTGCGTGCGTCGAACTACTACCGCGCCGCGGAATTCTTCCTGCACGGCAATGCCGCCGACCCGCGTATCCGGCACGCCTACGACGCCTCGGTCGAATGCTTCCGCACCGCAGCCGAACTCGCGGACCAGGTGATCGAGCCCGTGCTGATTCCCTACGAGGACACCGCGCTGCCCGGGTACTTCTATCACGCCGACGACTCGGGTGAGCCGCGTCCAACGGTGGTGATGCACAACGGATTCGACGGCACGGTCGAGGAAATGCACCGCTTCGGCGCGGTCGCGGCCGTCGAGCGCGGCTACCACGTGCTCAGCTTCGATGGTCCGGGCCAGCCGGGCACCAGGCACCACCAGGGTCTGGCCTTCCGTCCGGACTGGGAGAACGTGGTCGGGCCCGTGCTCGACTATGTCGCTGCCCGGCCCGAGGTGGATGCCGACCGGATCGCCCTGTTCGGGGTCAGCATGGGCGGTGTCCTCGCGCCGCGCGCCGCCGCCTTCGATCAGCGGGTGGCCGCCCTGATCGCCGTCGACGGCATCTGACCTGCCCGAAGACGCTGCTCGAATTCACCGTCGAAGAGGGTGCCGACGCCCACTGCCAGTCCGGCGCGCAGCGTTTCGCATTCGCTCGCATTTACGACTGGCTCGACGACACCTTCGACCGGGCGTAACCCTTCCCCAACTGCTCGAGACTTTCAGGAGATCAACATGATCAACCGCATCGACCGCGCCATCGATATGACCGGTGACATCGTCAAAGGCATTGCCGCGCAACAGATGAACGTATCCACGCCGTGTCGGGAATGGGATCTGCGCGAACTGCTCAATCACTTGGTGGGCGGCATGAATATCTTTGCCGCTCAACTACAGGGCCTGACCCCGGTTCGCGACCACCACGACGACTGGCTCGACACCGACCCGCAGGGCGCCTACGCCGAGGCGGCCGTGCTCGACCGCGCGGCCTGGCATCGCCCCGACGCACTCGAGCAGAAGGTGCGTCTCGGCTTCGGCGAGGTGCCCGGCCCGATGGCGGCGGTGATCCACCTGACCGAACTCGTCGTGCATGGTGTCGATCTGGCGGTCGCCACCGGACAGGACGACTTGGTCGACGAGCAGCTGTGTGCGGAGATGCTGGCGATCATGCATGAGATGGGCATCGAAAACTTCCGCGTACCAGGGATGTTCGGTCCGGAGGTTGAGGCGCCCTGCGATGCTCCCGCGCACCGTCGGCTGCTCGCCTACGTTGGCCGAGCCTGAGGCCCGTGGCCCGTGGCCCGTGGCATCGTTGCGGCGGGCCTTTGCCATGCCGTCTGCCTTCGTCGCGTCACCGACTGTCTTCGGCGCGCCGCCATCAGCTCGGACGCGTCCGACCGCGGCGTCAGTTCTGCTCCAGTGGCCCCAGCTCACGAACAACGCTCGCCAGCGCGCGAATCTGCTGGGTTTCACCGCCGCTGCGCCAGACCAGCGCCCACCGGACCAGATGTGAATCGCTGATCGGCACGTAGCGAATACCAGGGCGGTTGTAGTAACGGGCGACATGGCTCATGCCCATGGTGAAGGCGCTGCGGGTGCTGGCGACCGTCAGGATGTCTTCCACCGTCGAGACGGTGCAAACGCGTTCGATGGGACGGCCCCGGGGTGTATAGAAGGGGCTGATGGCGTCCTCCCAGTAGTCGGGCATCGGCTTGCTCGGAGCGAGTACCCCGCGATCGCCGAAAACCTCCAGGGATAAATGCTTTTCGTCGGCAAGCTCGTGGTCGTCGCCCATCATCGCCACCATGGGTTCGGTGGAGATGATCGGCCCGACAGTCAGATCGGGTTCCTCGACCGGTAACCATGCGATGACCACGTCGGCCTCGCCACGTCGCAACGGGTCGAATTGTTCGATGAACTCGATATTGCGGATCTGTAGTTCCCACTGCGGGTGCCGAGTACGGAAAAGCTCCCAAAATGGCCGGTAGTCATACGAATTGAAGCCGATCATGGCGATGCGAAGAATCCGGGCCGCCCCCTGTGCGGTCGAGCGTGCGTTCTGGATCGCTTGCGTCAGCTCGTGGTATGCCGGGCGCAAGTCGCTGAGCAACTGCTTGCCCAGTGCGGTGAGCTGGATATTGCGCGGGTTGCCGCGGTCGATGAGACGTCCACCGATACGTCGTTCCTGATTCTTGATCGACTGGCTGATCCGAGCTTGGGAAAGATACATCCGTTCCGCGGTCCGCCCGAAGTGCAACTCCTCGGCCAGCGCCAGAAAGATTTCGATATCTCTCAGTTCCATCGTGGTGCTCCTGATTGGTTACGCCAGCCAATCAGACCATTTTTCGACAGAACGCGCTGCTAAGGTTAGCGTTCGAAGTCTGGCGATGAACATACAGATCTGTATGTAAGTGTAGAATCGCCGGAATGACCAGGTCCGAAGCGCCCAAGCGCCGCACGCAGGAGCAGCGCAGTAGTGAGATGCGCACGCGATTGCTCGATGCCACCATCGACTGCCTGGTCGAATACGGGTATGCGGGGACGACGACGCCGCGGGTCGCCGAGCTGGCCGGGGTCACCCGTGGGGCCCAGGTGCACCATTTCGGGTCCAAGACCGATCTGGTGGTCGCTGCGATCAGTCATCTGGCGCAGTTGCGTGCGGAGACCGCGATGCGGGAGATGTCCAAGGTTCAGGGCGGCGGCGATCCGGTCGGGGCGGCCTTGGACTTCCTCTGGGAGCTACATCAGGGGCCACTGTTCATCGCCACCGCTGAGCTGTGGGTGGCGGGTCGGACTGATCCGGTTCTCGCCTCGGCCATGGAGAAGGTCGAGCCGTTCGTCAATAATGCCGTGCTGATGGCGGTCGCTCGATTCGTCCCGGATGAGATGCGGCGCAAGGAAGCTCGCGATTTCGTCTACACCGCAATGGATGCGCTGCGCGGAATTTTGGTCTCCAACTTTATCGATCCGGATTCGGAACGGGCACACCGGCGTTGGCGGCGGGCGTCGGTGCATCTGCGAGAGATCGCGAGCGCCGCACTGGCCGCGCGTCCGATGCTGGGTGCCGCCGAATAGCTAACGGCCATCGGGCTTTTCGACCCGGCTGCCTGCCGACATCTCAGTGTTGGCGGCAATACGTGCGCCCCTGCTTGTTGGTTGAGAGCCTCAGTGATGTACCTGGTTCCGGCCCTCCGGGTCCGGGCGCCGCCGAGGCGATCATGTCCGGCCGCTCGAACTCCATTTCGTGCGTGATCGCACCGAAGGGTGCGCGCAGTAGGGGCGGGCGAGCGGCATCCGGCGTTGATCATCTGCTTGGTTCCGGCGTCCGAATGTCCGGCGCGCTGCTGGCTGCGGCGTCCGCCCGTCACCTATGGCGTAGATCGCCGAGCGCGTCAACTATCTGCGCTTCATGCCCCAGCACGCCGGAAGGCTTGCCGTTGCCCTTGGTGGATGGCGCGATGCGCGCTACCCGCGGCATGGCGCTCCCGATCGCCCTGAGCTGGTAGTTCTCGTATTTCGCGGTATGGAATTCCTTGTGCCCTTGCAGATTTACATACAGCTCTGTATGTTTGTTTCTGTTCGATCCGGACGCTATCGATCAATGTGGGCTGTCGTCTACGGCGCATGGTCACCCCGGGTCAGGTACTACGTGAGGAGTTCGATGGCGAACAAGGTCTACGTCGTTGGCGTCGGCATGACGAAGTTCGAAAAGCCGGGCCGCCGTAAGAACGAGGACGGCAGCGCGTGGGACTACCCGGATATGGCGCGGGAATCGGGGACCAAGGCGCTCGCCGATGCCGGGATCGACTATCGCGAAGTCGAGCAGGCTTACGTCGGTTATGTCTACGGCGAATCCACCTCCGGGCAGCGCGCGGTCTACGAACTGGGGATGACCGGCATTCCGGTGGTCAACGTCAATAACAACTGCTCGACCGGATCCACGGCACTTTATCTTGCGGCACAGGCGATTCGGGGCGGTCTGGCCGATTGCACGCTGGCATTGGGTTTCGAGAAGATGCAGCCGGGCTCGCTCGGTTCAACCTGGGACGATCGCGAACAGCCGATGGCCAAGCACGTCATGGCGCTCGCGGAGATCTCCGAGGTGCTTTTCCCGGTGGCGCCGTGGATGTTCGGCGCGGCCGGGCGCGAGCATATGAAGCAATACGGCACCACCGCGGAGCATTTCGCGAAGATCGGCTACAAGAATCACAAGCATTCGGTGAACAACCCGTATTCGCAGTTCCAGGACGCGTATTCGCTCGATGACATCCTGGCCTCGCGGATGATCTACGACCCGCTCACCAAGCTGCAATGTTCGCCGACCTCGGATGGTTCGGGTGCGGTCGTGCTGGCCAGCGAGGAATTCGTGAATTCGCACGACCTCGCGGCGCAGGCGGTGGAGATCGTCGGCCAGGCGATGACCACCGACTTCGCCTCCACCTTCGACAACACCGCTAAGAACCTCATCGGCTACGACATGAATGTCCAAGCCGCGCAACAGGTGTACCAGCAGGCCGGCCTCGGTCCGGAGGACTTTCAGGTCATCGAGCTGCACGACTGCTTCTCCGCCAACGAACTGCTGCTCTATGAGGCCCTCGGGCTCTGTGGCGAAGGCGAGGCCGGAAAGCTCATCGACGACAACCAGACCACCTACGGCGGCAAGTGGGTGGTGAACCCCTCCGGCGGACTGATCTCCAAGGGGCATCCCTTGGGTGCAACAGGTTTGGCGCAATGCTCCGAACTCACCTGGCAGCTGCGCGGGACCGCGGACAAGCGCCAGGTCGACAACGTCACCGCCGCGTTGCAGCACAATATCGGCCTCGGCGGCGCCGCTGTCGTCACGGCCTACCAGCGGGCCGATCGCTGACCGCTCTGCTTCGCGAAAGCCTCGATGCAGCAACGATATTCATTCGACAAGGAGTAACTCATGGGCCATATCGAAGCCACCAAGGACGTCAACGCCACCCCCGACGCGCTCTGGGCGGTCGTCTCCGATCCGCAGACCTGGGACAAGTGGTTCACCATCCACGAGCGCTTCATGGAGGAGCCGCCCGCCACCTTGGCCGAGGGGGCCAAGCTGGTCGCGAAGATCGTCATGCTCGGCATGGCGAACAAGCTGGAATGGACCGTTGTCGCGGTCGAGCAGCCGAACAAGCTCACCCTCGGCGGCACCGGAATGGCCGGAGTGAAGACCGAATTCACCTTCGATATCCAGCCCAAGGGCGATGGCGGCAGCACCGTCCTGGTCTCGGGGGACTTCGAGGGCGCGCTGATCAAGGGCGCACTCGGGAAGGCGGTCGAGAAGGACGGTCTCAAGCAGCTGGACCGGTCGCTCGAACAGCTCGACGCTCTTGCCTCGGCCTGAGAAGGAGCCGGCAATGAAAACGGAGGCCGCTGTGGCCCGGCCAGTGGAATTCGACGACAGCGGGCTCGAAACCTGGTGTGACGATGAACATTTCGAGGTCACGAAGGAACGGATCGCCGAATACGCCGCCGCAACCAATGATCCGATCGAGGCGCATCTGGCGGGCAAGGTGGCCTCGCCGATCTTCGGCATCGTCCCGGTGTTCGAGGCCATGATGATGCCGGTGATCGATGTCGCGCCGATGGACATCTTCGGCCGAGTCATGCACGGGGAGCAGGATTTCCACTTCTACCGCGCGATCCTGCCGGGGGACCGGCTGGTCTCGCGGGCGAAGGCGATCGGCTACGCCAGCCGTTCGAATGGCAGCACCATCACCATTCTCATCGAATGCTGCACCGAGGCAGGGGAATTGGTGAACGAGCAGTACCTGACGGCCTTCTTCCGCAATATCGAGGCGGGCAAGACGGTCGGTGTCGCCGCACCGGCGCACAAATTCGACGAGAAACTGCGGGCACATGATCCGGTCGCGGTGGTGCCGCAGCATGTCGATCTCGATCAGACCTACCGCTATTCGCCCGCTTCCGGTGATCCGGTGCCGCTGCATCTGGATGAGCAGGTCGCGAAGGATGCGGGTCTGCCCGGGATCATCGCGCACGGACTGTGCACCATGGCCTTCGCATCGTGGGCCGTGCTGACCGAGGTCGCGGGCTCGGATGTCCACCGGCTGAAGCGATTTGCCGTTCGATTCGCCAAGATGGTCTTCCCCGGTGACGACCTGGAGACCCGGATCTGGAAGGTCGGCTCGGCCGACGGCGTCACCATCTACGCCTTCGAAACGGTCCGTGGCGAGGACGTCGTACTGAGCGACGGCCTCGCGGAGATCGCCGATTAGCCACATGTCCCCGGCGAGAGCCGCGACATTCATTTCGCCACGGGATACCGGGGCAGAGGACAGGAGTCGACGCACATGGGTGCACTGGAAGGAAAAGTCGCCGTTATTACAGGCGCGGGCCGTGGTATCGGCCGCGAGCACGCGCTGCTGTTCGCTCGCGAGGGCGCCAATATCGTGGTCAATGACCTGGGCGGCAGCAACTCCGGCGAGGGTACCGATGTCGGTCCCGCGCAGGAGGTCGCCGATGAGATCGTCGCGGCCGGCGGCAAGGCCGTCGCGAACACCGAGAACATCGCGACCTGGGACGGCGCGAAGAAGCTCGTCGATCAGGCGGTTTCGGAGTTCGGCGGCCTGGATATCGTGATCAACAACGCGGGCATTCTGCGCGACGCCTTCATCGCGGGCATGGACGAGGCACAGTGGGACGCGGTCGTTGCCGTACACCTGAAAGGCCACGCGGCCGTGCTGCATCACGCCGCGGCGTTCTGGAAGGACCAGAGCAAGGCTGGCAACCAGCCAAATGCGGCGGTCGTCAACACCGCATCGGCATCAGGTATCACGGTGCCGAATGCCGGTCAGAGCAACTACGGCGCCGCCAAGGCGGGGATCGCGGCGCTGACCCTGGTCGCGGCCGAGGAACTGGCGCGCTACGGCGTGCGGGTCAATGCCATCGCGCCGATCGCGCGTACCCGCCTCACCCTGGCCACTCCAGGCATGGGCGCGATGATGGCCGCCGAGGCCGAGGCGGCCGAGGAAGAGGGCGGTTTCGACGCCTTCAGTCCGGCCAATATCTCCCCGTTGGTCGCATACTTGGCTTCCGATAAGTGTGCGATCACCGGCAAGGTGTTCGCGGTACAGGGCGGTGCCATTTCCGAACTCGCCGGTTGGCACGACGTGAAGACGATCGAGGCCGAGGGCCCCTGGCTCATCGACGACATCGCCGCTCGGCTGCCCTGAGCTGACGCACCCCGTCGGCTTCGCCGACTGCCACCCCCTGGTTAGGAGAGCAACGATGTTCGAATGGTCCGAAACCGATGTGATGATCCGCGACGCTGTGCGGACCTTCATCGACAAGGAGATACGTCCGCACCTCGACGCGCTCGACAGCGGTGAGATGACGCCGTACCCGATCATCCGGAAGCTGTTCAGCGAGTTCGGAATCGACGCCATGGGTGGTGAGGCGATCGAGAAGTTGCTCGCCAAGCAGAAGGCTCGTGCGGCGGCCATCGCGGCCGGGGAGCCGAAGCCGGAGAAGAAGGAAAAGGTTTCCGGCGGTGGCCCGTTCAGCGGCCAGGAGTCGCTGATGGCCGTGCTGATCGCCGAATTGTCGGGCGTCTGCATGGGTTTGGTGACCGCGATGGGCGTGTCCATCGGCCTCGGTGCGACCACCATCATGTCGCGGGGCACCCTGGCCCAGAAGGAGCGCTGGCTCGCCGACATCGTGACCATGAAAAAGGTTGCGGCATGGGCGATTACCGAGCCGGACTCGGGTTCGGATGCGTTCGGCGGCATGAAGACCTACGTCAGGCGCGACGGCGAGGACTACATCCTCAACGGTCAGAAGACCTTCATCACGAATGGTCCGTTCGCCGATGTGATGATCGTCTACGCGAAGCTCGACGAGGGCGATGGCGGCGACAAGCGCGAGCGTAAGGTGCTCACCTTCGTGCTCGACAAGGGTATGGACGGCCTCACCCAGGGCAAGCCGTTCAAGAAGATGGGCCTGCACGCTTCGCCGACCGGTGAACTGTTCTTCGACAATGTGCGCTTGGGTCGTGACCGGCTGCTCGGTGAGACCGAGGAGCACAAGGGCGGCGACGGCCGGGAGAGTGCCCGCTCCAGCTTTACCGCCGAACGCATCGGTGTCGGTTTCATGGCGCTGGGCATCATCAACGAATGTCACCGGCTGTGCCTGGACTACGCCAAGAGCCGCAAGCTGTGGGGCCAGGAGATCGGCCGCTTCCAGCTGGTGCAGCTCAAGCTGGCCAAGATGGAGATCGCCCGAATCAATGTGCAGAACATGGTCTTCAACACCCTCGAGCGCGGCAAGGCCGGTAAACCGCCGAACCTCGCCGAGGCCTCGGCCATGAAGCTCTACGCGTCCGAGGCCGCCACCGAGGTAGCCATGGACGCGGTCCAACTCTTCGGCGGTAACGGTTACATGACCGAATATCGAGTGGAACAACTCGCCCGTGATGCGAAGTCCCTGATGATCTACGCGGGCAGCAATGAAATCCAGGTCACCCACATAGCCAAGGGTCTGCTCGCCCAGTAGCGCGAACTTTGCCGTCGGCACAGCACATGCCGAACGGCACGTGTTCAGACCGCGCGCAAGTGTGTGCGGCTGGCGTAGATATGTTCGGCTATCAGGGTCGCGATGCGGTCCGGAGCTTCTAGCATGGGGACGTGCCCGACACCGTTGACCAGGATGCGGTCGGCGGAGTCGGGCAGTTCCTGCAGGAAGCGGCGGGCGTATACGCGGTTGGGGATGATTCGGTCGTATTCGGCCATCAGCAGGCGCACCGGGGTCGGAAGGTTGGACAGGTCTTCCAGGGCGGGAGCGCGCACGGTGCCGAGGATCAACGGGATCATGACGTCGCAATGCAGAGCGGCGGTGATCACGGCTGCGATATCGCGGCGCGAGACGGCGGCGGCGTTCTTGCTGAGCAGCAGAAGTGCGAAGCGTTGCGCGATCGGATTGTTGATCGCGAGCCCGCCGAGCCGCTTACCCACCTGGACGATCGGCACCAGCGACAGGAACTTCGCCCCGACGCGGAACTGGATGAGCGAGGGCGACTGCCAGCCGCCCGCCGGTGCGATCGCGGTCAGGGTGCGGGCCCGGCCGCGTCGGGCCAGTTCGAAGCCGACCCAGGCGCCGAGCGAATTGCCCGCGATATGGCAGGTACGCCAACCGAGTTCGTCGAGTTGATCCTCGATCCGGTCGGCGAGGGCATGGACATCGGTCGACCAGCCGTCGATCGATTCACCACCCCAGTGGCCGGCGAAGGCGGGGGCGAATACCTCGCAATGCGCGGAAAGCCGCAGCGCAACCTGTTCCCAACAGTGCGGCGAAAGCATGAACCCGTGCAGCAGCAGAACCGGATCACCGGAGCCGATATGCAGCGCTTTGATGGGGGCGGGAGAGTTGGTGGTGCCTGACTTCATCGTCATTCACCCCTTCCTGGACTGCGATGTCCCGGGGGAGTTCGTCTGACCAGCATTGTACGGTCGTCTGGTGCCTTATATCATCTCGTCGATCAATGTGAACGGGGTCCGTGCGGCGACGGGCAAAACGGGCAAGGGGATGCTCGAGTGGCTGGCGGTCACCGAAGCCGACATCATCTGCCTGCAGGAAACCCGGGCAACCGATGAGCAGACCCGCGCCGCGCTCGCGCCCGCACTGGATGCGGGCTGGTATCTGACGCATGCGGAACCGGGAGCGAAGGGACGCGCCGGAGTCGGCATCCTGTCTCGTCGCGAACCGCGTGCCGTGCGCATCGGACTCGGGTGCTGGCAGGACCGAACCTGGCATCCCAGCGCCGAATTCGCCGGTACCGGACGCTATGTCGAGGCCGAATTCGATGAATTGACCGTGGCCAGCGTGTACGTGCATACCGGCGAGGCCGATACGCCGATGCAGGACGAAAAGTACCGCTTCCTCGACGAGATCGGCGCCCATATGCGTGCCCAGACCAGCGATTTCGTGATCTGCGGCGACTGGAATGTCGCGCATACCGAACTCGATATCAAGAACTGGAAGGGCAACCTGAAGAACTCCGGCTTCCTGCCGCAGGAGCGGGCCTGGATCGACGGCATGCTCGCCGCCGGATACGTGGACGTGGTGCGCAACCTGCATCTCGGCGTCGCGGGCCCGTACAGCTGGTGGTCCTATCGCGGCCGCGCCTATGACAACGACGCGGGCTGGCGCATCGACTACCACCTGGCACGTGGCGAGGTGGCTGGACGGGCGAAGCAGGCCGTGGTCGAGCGCGCCGCCACCTATGCCGAGCGCTGGTCCGACCACGCGCCCGTCACGGTGCAATACCGATAAGGTTCGCGATATGGCAGCGCTGGAGATCGGGATCGCATGAATATTTCCTCGAAGCGGGTTCGCGCCTTCGCCGCGCTGGGTGTGGCCCTGCTGGCCTTGGTGATCGCACTGCTCGCTTCGCGTGGTGGCGGGGACAGCAAGCCGAACGGGGCATCGGTCACCTCGACCACGCGCAGCGTCAGCGTGGCTGTTCCGGCGCGCGGCCCGGATGTCACCACCACATCCACAGTGCGAGCCCCCGGCGTGCCGGATCGCGCCTATGCGACCCTGGCCGAAATCGACGCGGGCCGCTGGCCGGATTCGGCGAACGCGTCCGGAACCAAGGGCGGTGACCGTTGGATGAACCGCGGCGGCACGCTGCCCGCCAAGGATTCGGCGGGTAAAGCCGTCACCTACCAGGAATGGGATGTGAACCCGAAGCAGCCCAACCGTTCCCGCGATGCCGAACGCATCGTCACCGGCAGCGATGGTTCGGCCTGGTACACCGGTGACCACTACGAAACCTTCACGAGGATGCGCTGATGACAGTTCCGTTATCGCAGTTCCTTGCCCGCCCCGAGGCCCGGCGGTCCACCGACGCCGCGGCTTCGGCGCCGTCCTCGGTGGTGGGTGCCCTTCCCGTCGACGCGCCGACGCTCAGCGGCGTGCGCTACGACGCACCCGTCGACTACGCGGTACGCGAACTGCGGGGGCCCAAAATGCGCACCACCGCAGGCGTTTTCGACGAATTCGCGCCCGCCTTTCAATTCCCGTACTACTTCGGCGCGAATAAGGACGCCTTCGACGAATGTCTGCGCGATCTCGACGATTTCGTCGGCCCCGCCGCCGGGTATGTTGCCGTGATCCGCGATTCGGCCGAGCTACTGATCGATGAACTGGAAGAACGCGCATGGTTCATCGAAGCCATGCGCGAGGCCGCCGAATACTGGTCCACCAAGGGCCTGGCCTTCCGGGTCGTGCTCCAAGGCGAACCATCCGACCCGGAAATCGTCCGCCTGAGCCCGTAGCGCCGAGCACAGTCGAATGCTGGCTGTCGGTCTCGCGGGGAACAACCATTCATGCCGGTCTGGCTCAGGTGAGGCGGCTGGCGAGGTCATCGGCGAGGAGTACGAAGACGTCGGTGGTGTGATCGATCAGTTCTTGGCGGGTGAGCGGGAGGTCGTTCTGTAGCCAGGCGGTGAGGGTCTGGACCAGGCCGCCGACCAGGTAGGTGGCGCGAAAGTCGATGGTGGGATCGGGATTCGGGTCGGTAATGCCGTAGAAGTCGATGCCCTCGGCGGCGACGATGCGGGCGAATACCCGCACCGTCTGGTTCGTGCGGGCGCGCAGTTCCGGCGTCGCCATGCCCGCGACCAGTGCGACGTGCGCCTTGCGCGGATCGTCGGTGAGCAGATGAATGCCTGCCGAGATCGCGGCATGCGCCTTGGCTCGGGTATCGGACAGTGCGGTCTGCAACGCACCGATGATCGCCCCGGCCAGTTCCTCCGCGATCCGATCGATGAGTGCGGCCAGCACCGCATCGCGGCTGTCGAAGCTTTCGTAGTAGTAGCGCTCATTGAGTCCAGCCTGTGCGCACAGCCCGGAGACGGTGAGCTTGGCGATGCCCTGGGTGCCGATGATCTCCAGTGCGGCATCGAGCAGTGTCGTGCGTCGCTGGGCGCGGCGTTCATCGGCGGAGACGCCGCCGTAGGCACGTTTCGTCGGGCCGCTCATCGCCACACCGGAGTCGTTTCATGATGCTTGCTCGCTCGTCGCCCGACCGGATTCACTGCGCGATGCAGGTCCGCCGGTTGCCCGACCACGCCCCCTGACGGAATCGTTCCGCGATGCAGTCCGGTTGATTGGGTGACCACCGCCCCCACGGAATCGCTTCGCGATGCACTCATACCGCGATTCTGGCATGGCTGTGGTTCCGGTCGACCGGATCGTGGTAGCCGAGCACGACAGCAATCTGGCATGGGATATTGCCAGATTATGAAATCTGGTGGATTCTGTTGTCAGATGCTGTGCATCCCGATGCCAGGGATGGCGGGGCAAACGCGCCCCACGGCACGCGCTCAACGAGGAGGCAGCGATGTCCGAGCCCGGCTACTTCGCCGAACATTCGATGGCCCGACGCGTCATGAGCAAACGCGCGGTTGGCCTCACCTACGGTCAGCGTGCCCTGGTGATCGGCGCGGTCAATCCGCTGCTCTACGTCGGAACCGCCGAGAACACCGAGCATCGGATGACCCCGTACACGCGACTCGCGTTAACCGGCAAGCTCTTCGAGGCCGTCTTCCTCGGCAGTAAGGATGAGGCGGATCGCGCGCTCGCCTTCACCACCAAGAAGCATGTGAAGGTCGTCGGCGAACTGCCCGAGGACGCGGGCCCGCACCATCCGGCGGGCACCGGCTACTCCGCATTCGACCCGCATCTGATGTACATGACCATGGCCTTCGCCTTCGACTCGGCCGAAGTAATGCACGATCTGCTGGTCCGCCCGCTCACCGACGGCGAACGTGAGGGTCTTTACCAGGACTACGTCCGCTGGGGCGAGCTGTTCGGCATGCCGCGCGAGGCCGCGCCCGGCAGCTACCCGCTGTTCCGGAAATCCTTCGACGACTACCTCGCCTCGGACGAGTTGTTCCTCACCGATGAGGCACGGTTGGTCGGTTCGTATCTGGCCGGTCAGCGCATGCCCTATCGGCAGCGCGGGCCGATCCGCCAGGTCGTCGACGCGTTCTACCTGCTGGTGCAGGGCAGTCTGCCGCCGCGCATCCGCGATATGTACGGGATGCGCTGGGGGCTTCCCGAGCAACTCGCCTTCCGAGCGCTCGCCCAGGGCGTGCGCACCGCGCATATCGCACCGCCGCTGCTGCCGCCGGTGCTGCGCGGGACGCTGGCCGGTCCGAGCGCGCCGGTCTACAGACTGTTGTCCAAGCGGGAACGCGAACTGCACAGCACCGGCCGCCCGAGCATGCCCGGTGTCGACCCACGCAACTGGGCGGCGCGACATTCCGCGTGACCGCGGCGTGAGTGGCGGGCCTGGGGGTGGTAGCGGAGTGTGGCCATGGAGGGATCCGCGCAGGTCGCTGGTCGAATACAGCGGCGTGAGTGGCGGGCCTGGAGGTGGTAGCGGAGTGTGGCCATGGAGGGGCCCGTGCAGGTCGCTGGTCGAACACTGCGGCGTGAGTGGCGGGCCTGGAGGTGGTAGCGGAGTGTGGCCATGGAGGGACTCGTGCAGGTCGCTGGTCGAACACTGCGGCGTGAGTGGCGGGCCTGGAGGTGGTAGCGGAGTGTGGCCATGGAGGGACCCGCACAGGTCGCTGGTCGAACACTGCGGCGTGAGCGACGGGCCTGGAGGTGGTAGCGGAGCGTAGCCACGGAGGGACCCGCGCACGCCGCTGAGCGAACACCGCATGCGAAGATCGGGATATGTCCAGTCCTGCTCAGACGAACCCGGCCGCTGAACGTAAACAGCGGGTGCTGTCCGGGATCCAGCCCACCAGCGCGTCCTTCCATCTCGGCAACTACCTTGGGGCGCTGCAGTACTGGGTGACCATGCAGGACGACTACGACGCGCTCTACTTCATCCCGGATATGCACGCGATCACCGTGTCGCAGGATCCGAAGGAACTGCGCCGGCGCACCAAGGCCGCGGCCGCGCAGCTGCTCGCGCTCGGCATCGACCCCAAGCGCTCCACCCTGTTCGTGCAGAGCCAGGTGCCCGAGCATGCCGAGCTGACCTGGGTGCTCAGCTGCATCACCGGGTTCGGCGAGGCCAGCCGGATGACCCAGTTCAAGGACAAGTCGGTCAAACAGGGCGCGGAGAACGCCAGCGTCGGACTGTTCACCTATCCGGTCCTGATGGCCGCGGACATCCTGCTCTACCGTGCGCATCAGGTGCCGGTCGGCGAGGATCAGCGCCAGCATCTGGAGCTGACCCGAAATCTGGCCCAGCGCTTCAACACTCGGTTCAAGAAGACCTTCGTGGTGCCGGAGGCGCATATCGTCAAGGGCACCGCGAAGATCTACGACCTGCAGGATCCGACCTCGAAGATGAGCAAATCGGCCTCCACCGACGCCGGTCTGATCAGCCTGCTCGACGATCCGAAGATCACCGCCAAGAAGATTCGCTCCGCCGTCACCGATACCGAGCGCGAAATCCGCTACGAACCGGAAACCAAGGCGGGCGTCAGCAACCTGCTGGTGATCCTGAGTTCGCTCAGCGGCACACCGATCGTCACGCTGGAACGCGACTATGCCGGTAAGGGCTACGGCGATCTGAAATCCGATGTCGCCGACGCGCTGGTCGAATTTGTCACCCCGCTGCGGGCGAAAGTGGAAGAGTATTTATCAGATCAGGGTGAACTCGACCGCATCCTCGACGCAGGTGCCGAGCGAGCGCGCGAGATTGCCGGCAACACTCTGGCGCAGGTTTACGACCGGGTGGGGTTTTTGGCTCGCTAGCTGGGGAATACCGCTAGCGACCGCTCGTCGACCAGCACCGCGCGCGGTCTCTGTTGAAGGGGCGTGACAGATGCAGGTGATCGACAACATCAAGGCGGCGCTCGAACGGCGGATCCAGTCGCGGCCATGGCTGGATCATCTGATTCGCGCGGGCGGAAATTATCAACGGCAACGCGGTGATTACTACGCGGCCGGGATCACGTATTTCACGGTGCTGTCGCTGTTTCCGATGTTGATGGTCGCCTTCGCGATCGCGGGCTCCGTGCTGTCGGGCGACCCGGAAATGCTCACCGAAGTGCGGAACAAGATCATCGAGAACATTCCGGGATCACTCGGCGGCCAACTCAATGATCTGATCGATCAGGCCGTCCGATCGCGCGGCACGGTCGGTACGCTCGGTCTGCTCGTCGGTGTCTACACCGGACTCGGCTGGATGGCGAATCTGCGGGCAGCACTGACCGAACAATGGGAACAGAAGACCCCGGAAGGCAATTGGTTCCTCAGCAAGCTCTCCGACCTCGGCGCGCTGATCGGTCTCGGTCTGGCCTTCGTGGTCTCGATCGGCCTGTCCACGCTGGCGTCGAGCACCCTCGGCGCGCGACTGCTGAAGACGTTCCGCCTGTCGGAGTTGCCCGGTGCGCGGCTGATCCTGGTCCTCATTTCGATACTGCTCGGCTTCCTCGCTTCGTGGGCGGTGTTCGTCTGGGTGATCGCACGCCTGCCCCGCGAGCCGGTCACCCTGCGAAGTGCCGCCCGAGCCGCGGCGATCGCCGCAGTGGTCTTCGAAATCTTCAAATACGTCGCATCGTTCTACCTGCAGATGGTGCTGCACAGCCCCGCGGGCGCGGTATTCGGATCGATCATCGGCCTGATGGTGTTCAGCTACACGACCTATCGCATCATCCTGTTCGCAACCGCCTGGGCCGCAACGGCATCGGAAAACGAGATCGAAGCCGAAATCCCCCCACCCGCCCCCGCCGTAATCAAGCCCCGCATGAGCCCGGCCGCTCTCTCCATGGGCACCGGCGCGGCCTACTTCGGCGTGGGTGCCCTTGCGGCGCTGGTGCTTTCGGGTTTGCGCCGCCGCTGAACCCCTCTCGGTTCCCGCGCACCAATTCGCGCGCCGCGCATGGTTTTGCCCCGCGATTTCGTGCGCGGCGTGAGAAACCGTGCGCGGGAGCACCAGGTGAATGGCTCGTCGGCGAACACCTCACGAGACGATCCCGCAGCCGCATCGCCAGCGTATTCATCGGGAACGCCGCGCGTGCTAACGCCGCCGTCTTGCGCGGGGGTCGCGGGTAAATCCTTCGGCCGCAACGACATTCGTATCAGCTCCTACCACCCACAGAGATAGGACATGCGTCCGAACACCTAACAGCAACGGCCGCATCAACGATCACCGAGCAATCTAGTTGCTCGCTGAAAGGCTGTCAGGCCATACGTATAGAGTGCCGCCCGAAACTCGTTGGTGACCGTTTGGAGGAGTTCCGATGGCGAGAACCACCCCGCCTCGGCCGGTTGATATCGCGTCGGTGTTCCCAGAGCTGGTTCCGTTGGCGCGGCAGGCAGTCCGCTTGCACCCCCGTCCTGGCCAGCCGACTGTTCACGGGAGTTCCATCGGTGGTCCGCTCCTGTGGCCTGCCGACGAGCAATGGCCGGTCTGTGCGAAAGAACATGACCACGGGGAGCTTCCCGTCTCCCTTGCTGATGTCCGCCGATACCGGGCACTACTGGAAGCGGCGTGGCTTCGTCCTTGCGCGCCCGGCGAGGCGTTCCTCGATTCCGAAGAGTCGGCATACCTCGCCGAACTCGAAGCAGGCCATCCTGCTCACACCGAGCCGAATGCGCTGCTCCCAGTCGCTCAGCTCTACCTTCGCGACATACCTGGGCTAGCCGGCCCCGAAGGAACGGACCTCCTGCAAGTGCTGTGGTGCCCCATCGATCACGAAGAGGGACTTCCCGCGGCCCACCTCGTCTGGCGAGACTCCAGCACGGTCAACCAGCTGCTCACCGACCCGCCAGAGCCCGCCGATGTCGAGCACTACGGAAACTACGTTCCCGAGCCGTGCATCCTGCATCCCGAGGTCGTGTGCGAGTACCCAGCACCGCACGAGTTGCCGAAGGAACTCGCGCAGCGCCTGTACGACTGGGGGCACAGGCAATGGCCCGAGGAGGATCCGGAGGAGTTGAACCCCGGCTCCGCCTACTACCAGTACGAGCACGCCGTCGCTCCGGGGTGGAAGGTCGGCGGTTGGGGACCGTGGAGCTTCTGTGACCCGTGGCCAATGAACTGCGAAATCTGCAACGCCAAGTACCAGCCGCTGCTCACCATCAGTTCTGGAGAATGGGACGGAGGAAGTGGTAGCTGGATCCCTCTCGAAGACCGCGAGGCCCCTTCGGGCCCCATCGGGCTGCGCAAGCCGTCGGATCCACCGATGGTGACGATCGGCCGCGGCTACAACATGCAGATCTACATCTGCCCCACGTCCTTCGACCACCCGCACCTCGAAAACATGCAGTGAACTCGGCTGGAGACTTAGCCACCACTTTCGCGCAGCGCCATCAAGAGGCGAATCCGTTGACTACGCAAAAGTTCGGCGAGGATTTGACCCAGACCTAGACGACGAGCCACGAAAAGGTCGATGGGAACCTGCGGCATCACGAGCCTATGGATCTGTACAACAATGAACAGCGGCGAAAGATCGGCTCAGCGAACTCGAACGCATCTGCTGAAGAGTTGGCGCAGAAGGTCAATCTGCGGTGAAGTGGGTGCTCATCGCGAAATTGGCGATGTCAACCGGCGGGTACGAGATCGCCGCCTTCGTCCACAAAACCAGCCCGCGCGCTATGGACCGGAATCCGCGGCCTGACGGCCGCGTGGAATCCGCCTCGGCGGCGGGCCAGCGCCACCCGGAGGGCAGGGTTGCGAGCCATCGTCCCGTCTGAACGAACGCGCGGGAACCTATCTCTGTTCGGAGCGCCCGGCTTGACGCAGTAACTTTTCCTGCCAACCGCGCGGCGGCGGCCACGGCACACCCCACTCCGCGAGCTGGTCACGAGTCCATCCTCCGCGCGGCGTGCGAGCGGCGTTGATCTCGTCAGGTGTTGCCGGAGGTTTCACAGCAACCTCGATCGCCGGGCGGTAGTACAGCTTCTTGTGACACATGATGTCCAGAAACACCATCACGATTGGTGGAGGAACAACCAGCTCCGGATCGAAGCCGCTCGCCCCCGTAAAGCTATGCGACGCTGCGGTTTTCGGTCCCCATCGCAACCATATGCCAGCACACGATCGGGCCTCGAATTCGTCGACCAGCTTCGCCAACGACCTTGTGTTGTTCCGGCTGTCAATTTCGATCGCAAGCTCTGGGTGGCCCGGGCGATCGAAGACTACATCAATGCGCCCGCGCCAGACCTTCCCACGCCTACTCGTTCGTGTCGTCGCACTTGGCGCCTCGAACCGTGGCACCCACCCCTGATCTCGCCCCCACTCCGCGACGTGGCGCGTCAGAGTGTCCGTAACTTTCAACGATGGCTCGCCATCCAGCTGCAACGGCTCCAGCCATTGCTCAAGGCGGCCAGCATCTGCCTTCGTTTGCTCAAAAGTGGTGCGCACCTGCACATCATCGGCGTGGACACCGACAAACTCATGTACTGATCGAGGAACATTCAACGGATCGAAAGGTGCGCCGAGGAGCAGGCATCCCAGAGGCAGCAGGGCCAGACGGGGCCAGTCCATGGTCTACCAGGCAACCTGGGACCGGTGATCAAGGGTGGCAATCATGATGTCGCCACAGCAGGCGGCCAATCCGCTGGTTCGACATTCGCGGGTCTCCCTTCTCCTCCGTCGCTCCAATCGAACCCAGGAGAAGGCGGACCCCACTGCCGCGGCTCGGTGAAAACGATCTGTTCGGAGCCGAAATCGGTGGCCAGGAAACTGGTCTGGCTGGCAAATGCCGCTTTGCTGAACCCGGCGCCGCTCCTGAATATGGCCTCGCTGAATCCGACAGCAGGGCCGCTGAAAGTCACCTTGTCGAAGAGGGCGAGACCGTTGAACTTCACGCAGTCGAACCGGGCGTAGTCGCTGAATGTCGCCTCAGCAAACCCTGCCGTGCCGCCGAACGTCGCCCCGAAGAAGCCTGCGGTGCCGGTGAACACCACGTGGTCGAATCGTGTGTCGCCGCGGAATGTTGCTCTGCTGAATCCAGCGGTGATTCCGTTGAACGTTGCCCGGATGAACCTGGTGAGTCCACCGAACGTCACCTCGCCGAACCCTGCGGCGAGGCCGTTAAATGTTGCCTCGTCGAACTCGGCGTCGCTGTTGAATGTCACGCCGTCGAACCCAGCGTCGCCGTTGAATGTCACGCCGTCGAACCCAGCCGCGCGGTTGAATGTCGCTTCGTCAAAGCTGGCCTCGCCGCTAAATATGGATTTGCTGAACGCGGCACTGCCGTTGAACATCGCCTCGCCAAACCAGGCGATGCCATCGAACGACACGTTGTCGAACCAGGCGGAGCCATCGAATGTCGTCTTTACGAACGCAACGCCAGAGGTGAACATCGACTTGCCGAAACGGGCGTGGCTGTTGAACACGGCCTCGCCGAACACTGCGGTGCCGCTGAACGTTGTCTTGTCGAACCAGGCGTCGCCGCTGAACGTTGCCTGACTGAACTCAGCGGCACCGCTGAACGCCACATCGTCGAACGAGACGAGGTTGCCGAACTCCGCACCGCTGAATAAGGCGGGGCCGCTGAATCTCACATCGCCGAACCAGGCGCGGTCGCTGAACCTCGTCTCGCTGAACTCGGCGACGCTGGCGAACGTCGTCTCGCGGAATCTGGCCATACTGCTGAACACAGCTTCTCGGCATCGGGCGTTGGCGCTGAACGTCACCTTGCTGAACTCTGCGTCACCGGTGACCGTTGCCCCGCTGAATCTGGCGTCGCCGCTGAACGTAGCCCTGTCGAACCGAGCGGCGCCGCCGAACGCCACCTCGCTGAACGCGGCGCTGTCCCCGAATGCCGCACCGTCAAACGCGGCGTCACCGGTGAACGTCGCTCCGTGGAACGCGGCGCCGTTCCCGAATGCCGCTCCGCCGAACGAGGCGTCACCGGTGAAGGTTGCCCCGTCGAACCGCGCGGAGCCGGAGAATGCGGCGCGGCTGAAGTCGACATCTTCGAGGTGGGCTGTACGAAAGTCGAAATCGTTTGTCGACCAGTCGTATTCGGCGTCCGATCGTAGGTGGTCGGCGATCACACGGATGATCGTTTTTCGGACCTCACGGTCGTTCTGCCGGTACTCGAAATGCTGTTCGGTCTCTGGGCCGGATGGTTCCGGCGCCGGGTGTTTGCGGATGTCCTTGGTTTGGTGATTACCACCGAGCTCTGGCGTGTAGGGCAGCCGGATGTAGCCGCACAGTACGTCGATGCACTGCTGGCGGCGTAGCCCGTCGGATTCGTCGGCGACGCCAGCCATCGCGTACACCCCAGCGATACGAACCGCGACATCGGTCGCGCCGAGCTGTGCAGCTGCGGCACCGAAGCGTTCCACGAATCGGCTCTGCTCAACATCACGCTGGCGCCGGTAGGCGATCACGAGTGCGACGACGCCGCCGACACCGGCGACGACGGTCAGAGCGACGCGGGTGATGTCGATCGGCGCGGCCTTCGCCTCACTGGTCGGGGTAATCCAGCGTAGGAAGCTGTACGCGGCGAAGGCCACCGTCAGTCCGGCGACGAGCGCGAGCCCGACCGCGGGGAACAATCGAATCCGCCCCGTGTGGCGACCAATCGCCTTGTTGCGCTTACCCACCCACTTGAGCATTGGTTGATTGTGGCCGAGGGCTCGATACCCGACGACCAGTATCCCTTATGTGGGCGGAAGATTCGATGACAAAGGGACCGGGGTGCAGACGATGCAGGTTCATGGTCTACCGGATTCACATGACGATGTGCGCATGAATCAGGAGTGGTCGCCGCACACCACCCGAATAACCAGGTCGCGGTAGGGGACCCAAGCCGTAGGCACCTCGTCGAACGATGGCATGGACAACGACACGAAGGTTCTGCGGTTGTGGCCTCGACCGGACAGTGTCACGGCTCGATGGAACGCCGCTCGACTCAGGATCCTGTTGCAGATCACATACGGCCAGGCCAGCATTCGACGCCGCGAACGGCGACGACTCCGTCACTCGGGCATGTTGCCCTGACCGAGCAGCGAGCTATTTGCACATGCGGACGAGAGTCAGTTCAGCACCACGAAGTCGGTCACGGCAGGACCGCTTCCTGCGACGGCGGAGTCGAGGACTCACTCGCGGTAGGAGTACCAGTTCGAGAGCTTTGGGGGGTCGCGGTCGGCATCACGGCGGATCATCCGGCCGCGGATCCGTTCGGGACTTGCGCTCACCCAGACCGTGCGAATCGGCGCGGATGGCGAGTCTGCAACCGACCGGATGTAGTCGGTCAGGGGCACTGCACGGTCGAAGGCCATTTGTATATAGCCGAGGAATATCTTTCCCAAGCCTTCTCGTAGACGCTACTGTTCTGGGATGACCGAATGGGAACTTCAAGTTCTTGACATCGAGAAGACCAGCTATACCATTGAAGAATTTCGCGAATGGGAAAGTAGCGGACGCCTGGAACTTAGCCCAAGTTTCCAGCGAGGTCAGGTGTGGCGTACGCCTGCGAAGGCTTTTCTGATCGATACGATTCTTCGAGGATTCCCCATTCCGCCGCTTCACATTAGGTTTACGCGGAAGGGTAGCGGCGTGATGCTGAGGGAAGTGATTGATGGTCAGCAGCGACTCACCGCGGTTATCGACTACCTGAGTGACGAGTTTGCCTTGAGCAAGCCGAGAAACCCGTCGGGAGATCTACCGCCTTGGGCAGGTTTGCGATTCGGACAACTCGATCCTGAACTTCAGCAGCGCATTCTCGACTATTCATTCAGGGTCGAGGTTTACAAAGGTGGAATTTCCGACAAAATTGTCTACGAGATATTTGCTCGTATTAATACTTACAGCATACCGTTGAGTGATCAAGAATTGCGCAACGGACGATTCTTTGGCGAATTCAAACAATCGGTATACCGACTTGCGGATGAGCACAAGCCGGTTTGGAGTCATCTCTCTCTGTTTACGCCTCAGGGATTTGCCCGAATGATGGATGCGCAATTCGTTTCGGAGATTTTGACGATGCAGATCGGAGGTATGCAGGATAAAAAGTCATCGCTAGATGAAATGTACGCTGCGTATGAAGACGAGTGGCCTGATAGGGAGCGTTGTGAGGCGGAGTTTCGGGCTGTCATGGATGTCATACGCGGAGAATTTGGCGAAACGGTAAAGAGTGGGAAATTTAAGAGGGTTCCACTGTTTTATACTCTGTTCTGTGTAATATACCATCGAATGTTCGGTATGCCGCTGGGTCCGAATGTTGGTTCCCAACTGCCGTCCACGCCAAAGTCTTCACTTGGCGAGGCGTCATCTGAACGGCTCCGGTTGGCGATGCAGAATCTCTCGGACTTCCTTGAAGATAGTTCGTCCGCAGCGGAGGCTGGCTCGGACATAGATTCATCTGGTCACGATGAAGACTCGATTGCTCAGGCGCCAGGATTATTGGGATCGTTCGCCAAAGGTTCGGCCGGGCAAACTGATAACCTCCATCCTCGATTTCTTAGATTTCGTTCCTTGTGGGAGCTTGCTAGGCTTTCTCAGGCATGAAAGCCACATCGGCGTTCAGTGATTTCATTCCAAGAGTGTCACTGTCGTACAGCTCGCTAGGATCCTGTCATGGAAACCAGGCGCCGAAATCGACCTGCTTGGGCTGTCGACTTGGCGCGGAGTCGGTGTACCAGGATGTGATGAGAAACTGGGAATGGTTTATCGTTGAGATCCTAATAGATCTGATGTGTGGCCTTCCCACTGGCCATGTTAAGCAAATTCAATCAGTCTCGACTCCGACATACTCTACGCGCGTGGCTGCTCGCAGAGACTTACTGCGCACGAAGTTTGACCGAGCAGCGAATTCGATTCGATTGGCTAGGTATCCAAGTAATTACATACTTCTTCATGACCCATCCATGGTGATTGCGGTGGCGGATTACTGGGTGCCAGTGAATCCGGTATCAGTTGAATATAGAGTCAGTCAGGCGAGAATTTCTGATTTGCTTACGATACGGCATGGTATTTCGCACGGCACCGACCATGCACAGAATGAAATGCGTTCTATTTTGATGAATCTTGATCCGGGAAACGTGTACAAATCGGTTGGTGAATTCCTACTTTCGAAAGCTTCGATCAGCTCGTCACGATGGCTGGACATCCTTTTGGATGACATATGTGACATGGCGTCGAGGATATCGCCTTGAACTCTCGAGGTGTGACTATTGCAGCACGCGGTAGCAGCGCGCACACGTCCGTATTGCGTTACCGCGCCAACTTCTCGTACTGCGGCCCGGTCGCTTCCGCCGCCACCGACTGGTCCGGCCCGCCATTCTGACAGGCCGCCAGGACTACCACGAGCGCCGCGATCAGCGCCAGCCGCCGAAACATCGAAACTCCCCACCTTCGCTATCGATCCTCAGACCCTGATATCTGGGCGAAGAATTCCTTGCGAAGCCGTCCGAAATCGGAGACTCGGCTGAACTAATTGACTGGATTGTCGACCGCTTCCTTGAGTTTCTCTATCTCAAACGCTTGCTGTTCCTGCTGCTGCCCGAAGCTGGTGGCGGCTGTATGCAGCGCATTTCCAATCTGCTCAGCCACGGGCTTGGCCTCGTTGAGGCGGTTTTGAATGAAATCAGCCGCTTGGGCGTATTCGAACCACATACCGGCGAACAGGGGCCCGAACTGCACGACGGTGTATTTTAACTCGTCGATATTTGCGGCTGTCTTCCCCAATTCTGGCGCCACTTCATTGAGCCAAGCCTTGGAAACATCCTCGAGAAGATTGAGGTCTACGTTCAAATCTCTAGCCATAGACAATTACCCCGCAGCTATTCGTTTCTCGAAAATATTCAAAGATAAGCCCGATCGTCGTCCCCATCATTCTGGATCCACAATCTTCCAGATCGCCATCTCGGCATCCTTGGATGGCACGCCGTTCCACGGGTGTTCTTGGAAATTTTCATCGGTTAGAAGTGTTCGGTACTTCGGCTTCGCGGTGCCCCAGTTGTTGATGTCCACGACCGAGGTATGCTGCCCGATTTCAGTTTTCTTGAGAACGTGTGCGATATCAGTAGCGACCGGACGTAGATCGTCCGGACTCGTCGAGGCCGCAACGTCGAGGTGGACAGTAATGTGTCTCGTGTCCGGTTTTTCGAGTGCGTTACCGGTGTTCACCATGAACAAGCAGGTTCCCGCAGGAAAATGTATTTTCGCAATTTCTGCGGTCAAGTATTTCTCATCTGATTTCCGCGAGTCAGTGAACATTGTGCTAGTGCATGCTACTGTGCTCGCTGTCGCTACTGCTGGCGAACTCGACTCCGCAGTTGGCGTAGCTAATTCTCCTGTACCACACGATGTCAAAAATAATGCACCCGCCACCGCTGCTATCATTTTCGGAGCTGAATAGAGATGATCAAAGCCTTTCGTGGCTCGGGCATACACCACAGAGAGATCATTGCTTGCCCGCGACTGCTGTCCGCGCACTACGCCGCTCCGTCCTGTTTCCAATCGTCCTCTTTGTTATCGAACAGATCGCTTACACTGCTGGGCCAAGTCACTTTGCCCGATTTGGCAACATCGAACCCACTCGGGGCGCGGACAAGGTTCTTGAGATCCTGACTGGCGACGTACACTTTGCCCTCGGTCTTTACGAAGTCGGTGAGTGCCTGGACGATGAGTTCAACGGCCGCAACAATAGCCGAATTCAAATTGTTGATGGTCCAGATCGAAGCGGCGCCGAGTGTGCCCGCCGTCTCCTCGGCGAACGTCGCAACCTGAGCAATTATCGTCGACAGTTTGGTGACTATGTTCAGGTAAAGATTCTGGCCCTCTTCCGCCACCGTAATAAGTTTGTCATGAATAGTGTTGCACATATTCTCGATGGAAGTCATAGCCGCCTGCTGACTTTCCTTTGTTGTCTTGAAAGACTTGTACGCGCTCCCATCCCATCGCCCCTCCATGTTCAATTCACGTCTACCTTGCATGCCGTTACATGAGCGGACCTGGGAACCTATGGCTTGCCACTTAGCTGCGTAATTTAGGAATAACCAGGGTGCAAACATCCCCTCAACGGCCTCTTTGAGCTTCTCGAACAGCTCAGCGAGGGTTTCTTGTATATCATCCCTGACTTCGCTCACCTTCAAGTACACCAGGGGGGCGATATACTTCAAATCGTCGACTGCGTTATTGATTTTGTCTGGTGTCTTCTTGACTTCCTCCACCTTTTGCGAGAAGGTGTTCCTGAGCTGCGCTAGGCTCGCTTCCGTCATTTCGGTCACAAGAATCCAACGTCCATTCTCATCGTAACTTTGATTTGCTTATTCACTAAAATGACCCCCATCCCGAGGCGTATGAGATCGTGCGCCCAAGTGCTCAAATTGCCGATGCGACGTAGGGGTCGCCTCGCGATCAATTCTGCAGTTCTATCGGATACACTTCATCCGATCGATGCTTGAGCGTCGGCCATCCTGTCGCATAACATGGCCACCCCTATCCATATTGCAATAGATAATTCTCATGCTCCACGACTCGCGAGGCCAACTCGCTATCCGATTCTTGATCCAGGTATGCGTCATTCACCGGCTGAGGTTTCTTCGCTCGAATTTGCTGACAGCATTCGATAATGTCTTGGGCGATGAAATTCGCATCGGTTCCCTCCGCCCACCCAGGATCGATGTCGACCGAGATAAGCTTGGACTCTGTTGCGGTGACTGTCAGCGCTGGCTGACCGAACGCGTTACGTCCCGGCCCATGGACCGTAATTGGATTTTCGAGAAATAGATGATCGTACAGTTCCCGAAACTCGTCGATGGTACGGGTTCTCAAGAGCAACGGAGCAGCATCACGCAGCGACGGAACTGTAGATGGAGGCAGCGCTCCGGACTCGACCATACGAGCAGCCATCGCATAGAGCCCATAGCGATAGGCGTCCATAATCGACCGACCGTATTGCGACGGATCGAATGAATTTTTCCAGCTATGACCCAGCCTGATACCTATGGGCAGACGATCGGAACCTACCTCCACGGAAACCAAGGACGATTTCTCGGGCGGAGTGAGGCCGAGCCTGGTCATTGGACTGGCCGACGAGCTCGGCGTGGGTGCAGTATTACGAGAGGGAGGAGAAGGCTGACTGAACGAGAGAGGGTGTGTGACGGGAGGCGGGGAAGTTGCCGGAGGGGGTGGACTGTACGAAGAAGACCGACCTGTGGGGTGAGGGTGCGAAGAAGCCGACGGCGCAGAAGAAGCCTTGGGGTTCGGCTCGAGAGGCGCCTCGTCCCAGAACTCATCGGGGTCGTCATAGTGGTTGTAGAACCCGCCAGCCATCGCTACACCTCGCGGTAACTGCTGGCCGGCGCTGCGGACAACGTGTTCATCTCTGGAATCGACATCAACCCCCCACTGTCGTTAACCGCCCCAATGGGGCGGACGCGACTACTCTTTCCGGCGTCATTCGGTTTGTCAACCGCTACTGCTCGACAGAGACACTAGCCGAAAGCCTTTGCCTGGGGTCGCATCTCGCGCACAGATCCCGCGCCTGGGGTTCGGCGGAGTTCGAGGCGCCTGGTGCTGCGCCTTGGGTCCTGACCTGAGTGGACATAGGTGAGCGCGTCGGGAGGCCGTGTCTCTAGGCGTGGTACTGGTCAGTGAGCGGGGGTGAGTTCGATGATCCGGGCGGGTTCCGGGGGGATAGCGGTGAGCAGGTCGCGTTGCGGCTTGGTGAGTTCGGTGGCGCGGCGGAAGGTGCCAGCTGGGCCGGTAAAGGTGCCGACGTGCAGGCTGGCGAATTCGCGGCGGATCATGGTCGAGATTGCGCGGGCACGGTTTCGCGGATGCGGATCAGCATCAAGGCGAGCCCGCAGAGCAGGATGTGGGCGCGGATGCGTTCTCGGGCCGGTGGTAGACGGTCGCAGGCCCAAGATCCAGTTCATGACCCGCCAGCCGAGTTCGACCTCGAGTAGCTGCTTTGTAGCCACGGCGATGTCCTCGGCCAACAGCTTCGGATCCGATCAGCGCACCAGGTATTTCCCGTCGAAGTTGGGTGCTGGATGTGTCCTTCGAATCACGAACGCCGACATGGTTGTTCGGGAGGAAGGCGATTTCGATGCAGTTCGAGTGGGCACCGCTGCGGCTGCTCTTGAACTACTGCGTGTCCGAGTGGTTCGCCATGTGCTGCCCCTCTGAGGTCAGCGGTCGAACTCTCCGCGGGTTGTCGCGGTGGTGAAGGCCGACCATTCGGCTGGGGTGAACACGAGTGCGGGGCCGGACGGGCCTTCGAATCACGTACGCCCACATGGCTGTTCGGGAGGAAGGCGACTTCGATGCAGTTCGAGTGGGCACGGCTGCGGCTCTCTTGAACCGCGTCGCGTCCGAGAGGTTCGCCATAGGGTGCCCCTCCGAGATCAGCGGTCGAACTCTCCGCGAGTCGTCGCGGCGGTGAAGGCCGACCATTCGGCTGGGGTGAACATCAGTGCGGGGCCGGATGGGTTCTTCGAATCGCGAACGCCGACAAGGGGGTTCGGGAGGAAGGCGACTTCGACGCAGTCTGAGCTGGCACCGCTGTGGCTGCTCTTGAACCAGCCAGCACCGGTCAGATCAATGTTCACGCGTACTCCTTCGCCATTCGCATGAGTAGAGCACGGCTGTCGATGGGATCCATCGCACTTCGCCGGAGGCCCTCGTACGCCTCATGATATCGCCGAACAGTGGCTGGTTTCGCAAGATACAAGCCCCCTGTGAAATTCTCAGCGAAGACCACGGGCGGCTCGATCGCCTGCCCCTGCTTATCTGTGCCGAACTCCAGGATGACGAATGGACCAGTCGCGTCCCCCAGGGGGAATCCCGCGCTGAACGGGAGGATCTGCAACCGTACGTTGGAGCGGGTGCTCATGTCGGCGAGGTGTCTCAGCTGGGTCGCCATCACTTTCGGCCCACCAACCACCCCTCGCAGGACCGGCTCTCGCAGCATGACGTCGAGTGTCGCCGGATGGTGCTTGCGGGTGATTCTCGTTTGCCGCCGCATCCGCAACTGCACCCGACGCGCGTGTTCCTCAGCGCCGTCGTCGGGATAGCCCGACCGCAGGAGCACGCTGGCGTATGCCGGTGTCTGTAACAACCCCGGCACGAGTTCGGGCTGATAGGTCGTAAGCCGCTGCGCCGATGCCTCCAACCCCACGAAGAAGTCGAAGTTCGCTGGCATCACGTCGCCGTATTCGAGCCACCAGCTCAGCTCATTGCCTTGTACCGCAAGCCCTTTCATCGCGGCAGTGTGGTCAGGATCGAACTCGTAGATCTTGCACAGCGCCTCGAGATCCACATCGCGCAGATGCGCCACCGTCCCCTTCTCGATCCGCTGTAGCGTGCTGCCGCTGCGGTCGATCAGCCGGGCTGCCTGCTGGAGCGTGAGTCCACACCCCTCCCGTCCATCCCGCAGATACTTCCCCAGCTGCCGCCGTGCCAGCGTCGATCCGTCCTCCGACATGCCCGCCTCCCATCAGGTTTCACTGTTCGCAACAGCAGAGCACACCGCCATCCCATGCGGAGGCCGCATCGCGAATGATCATGCAATCGGGGTATAACCCCAGGAAGGATTGCATCTGGTGGCGCTTTCGCGAATCAGATCAGCGGCGGCCTACTCCTGTTCAGCGGGTCGATGCGACCCGCACGTGCGCGGCATCGCACGCTGCTCGGTATGAGTGTCCATGCCGGGTCGGGCCGGAGTGGTCTGAAACCGCAGGATCGAAACCAATCGAGAATGTCTTTGCGTCCCAATGGAACCGATCGACCGTTTCACGCGTCCAGTACAGTAAGCGGACGAAAAGCGAGGGAGGGCCAGCCGATGGAAGTGGGGCAATCGGCCGCAAATGCGCTGTATCAGCAAGCCACTGGGGGAACATTCCGGATGGAGGCCGACGCCGCACGGCGGTGCGCTGAGGTCTATACAAGGTTCGTCGAAACCACACTGGAACCACAGATCAAGGCGTCCTGGGATTTGCACAGCCTGGAAGGCTTCGGCGGATTCGAGTCTGCTCGGGAGCTTCAAAGCGGGTTTTCCGGCAAGGCGGTGAAGATGACGGAAGCCCTCAACGGGATGAAAGAGGCGGCACTGAGAATGGCGGCGGCCTATCTGCAAGCTGGTCAATTGGTCGACGAAGCCGACGCAATGAACGCCCGAGCCATGAACACGGCCACCTCGGAGGTACAGGAGACATGACAGGCATGCGTAAGGCGTTGATAGCCCTGCTGGCTGCAGCGATTACCTCGATCGCGGCGAGTTGTTCGACGAACAACGACCCGGCACAACCTGCTGTCAACTCCGATCAGGCCAGCACTTCGCCCAGTGCCACGCAATCGGCCCGGTCGACGCTGACCAACCCCAAGCTTCAGCCGCCTTCGCAGGACAACAAATACGCTGCCAGCACGGGACGCCCCAAGATCGTCTTCGACCCGTGTACATGGATCAGTGAGGAGACCATCCAAAAAGCAGGATTCGATGGCGCTTCACGCGAGCGTGGCAAGGACCTCGTCGCCGAGTACAGCTTCTTCATCTGCCACTTCTCTTCTCAATTGCGTGACCTGAGCTTGCTCTCCGGAAACGCAACTTGGGCGGAAGACCTCGCGAAGGTCGGTTCGTACAGCGAGCCGATCACCGTGAGCGGCCGCGAAGCCCTGTTAGTTCGTGACCCACAAGTGCATCGCGGTTGCCAGATCGACGTTCGAACCAAGGTGGGATTCGTTCAAATGGCGGTACATCTGACCGACCGCGCCCCCCAAACCCTCAACCCCTGCGACGGCATCACCGACATCGCCTCCACCATCGAACCGGAAATCGGTAAGGACAACTGACGATGACCGGCCTCGACATCAACAGTGTCCCCTCAGCCCTCGGTGCATTCGATTCGAGCCGCAAGCCCGACACCACTCAGCCGAGCACGCTTGCGCGCGGTCAGCAGCAGGGTGCGGAGCAGTACGGTACGAAACTTTCCGCTGATGGCCAGGATCCGGCGTACATCACTCGGATGGAGCAGTTCGAGGGCATCACGCATGAGGAGATCTATACCCATGCGCAGCAGATGAGTCCGGGCATCATGCATCATCAGGCCGATACCTGGATCAGTATCGCCACCGCGCTGAGCGGTGGACTGTTCGGCGCGAATCTTGCGATTCAGAAGGCGTTGGCGTCGGGTATCGAGGGCGCCATGGCCGATGCGGCGCTTGCTGCGGCGCAGACGTTTTATCGGCAGGCCAGTGATGTCGAGCAGGTGATCAATGCCTGCGGGCATCGGGTAAAGGGTGTGGCGTCGGCCGCCGAAGTGGTGAAGATGACGGTGCCGCCACCGTCCGCGGCGCAGGGGAGTAGGGGTTCGGCGACCTCGCTGGACCCCGCGCAGGTCATTATTTCCGCGGTCGGCGCGGGCCTGGTCGGAGACGGTGACAGCCAGGAAGTCGCTTATCAGCGTGGTACCGAGGCGCTGTATCGCACGGCGATCGACACCATGAACAACAACTACAAACCGTCCTATGGTCCTGCCGGGTCCGGAGTTCCGACATTCGTGCCGGTCACGTCGCCGGGTGGGGGCAACGAGGGCGTTAGCGGGCCGGGCGGAAGTAGCGGCGGCAATGGCGCCACCACCGGATCGGGCACCGGAAACACCGGCGGTAGCAACGGCGAGTCGAACGGATCGGGGAAATCGGGGAGCGATCAGGGCACGGTGAGCCCCACGGGCCTCGACTCGAATTCCACTACCGGACAACAGACGCAGTCCCCGACGACGGCCGCGAGCACCACCGCCACCTCGCCCGCAGCGACTACCGGCATCCCTGGCACCCAAGCGGTGACACCGGGACAGTCCGGCCATTTCGGCACCTCTGGGCCGGGCGGCGCATCCGGACTCGGCAGCAGCACCACACCTAGCCCAGGCCGCAGCGTCGCCGGCATGCCGACGACCGGAAATGCCAGCGCGGCAACGGTTTCCACTGCCGCGAAAAGCGCGACAAGCACCGGACGCAACGGCATGTCGGGCATGTCGTCACCCGGCGCGGGGCGCAAATCGGGTGAAGACGAGTCGAGCCGCAAGGTCCCCCACTACCTGATCGGCCAGTACGAAGAACTGATCGGCCCGGACGATCCCGCGGCGCCTCCGTCGATCGGCGCCGATGCGCCCTCGGCGCAACCGGCCCACCCGAGCAGGGGGGACGGGCGCGGGTGAAGTTCGAGTTCACGCCCGATGAGTTCATGCACATCTGGCGCGAGACGCGGTCGGATCGCTACCCCTTTCCCTTGCGGCTGATCGCCTCAGTGCGTTGGGAGGACGAATTCGAGCAGCTCACCCGCGAATTGGACCGCCGCCTGCCGCTGCATGCCAACCCGGATCTTTCCGCCGCCTTGCGAGTGGCAGCCGATCCGCGAATCGCATTGACGCTCATCGGAACTCGGCGCCGCCCGCTTCGTGCGTTCGGCGCGATCGACGCCGATGTCGGCGTCACCCTGGTGCAACGGCCGGGCCCAACCCCCGAATTCGGCGGCAACGTCGTGCTCGAGGTCGGCACCGCCGCGATCGTGCCCGCCGTGTTCACGGCGGTGCTCGGCGATGTGCCGCCCGGACGCAATCCGGCCGTCGTCGAGGATGTCCAATGCCTGGTCGATAATCTCGAGTCCTGGACCGGCCTGAAAGAGACGCCGTCCGACCAGATATACCGCCTGCTACGCGCCCCACGCTCCGGTTCCGGAACCGTGGAAATCCTTCGCGGCCTCCGCGACTCACATCCCGCCCCACCCGAATACCTGAACTGGTTCGACATCGACGGGGACGGCCGCTACCGCTACCGCCACCAGTACAACGAATTCCACATCGCCCCCTACGACCAGTCCACGATCCGCCGCGAAATCACCCGCATGGCGCAGCCGATCCCCTGATCCGCCGCTCGAGGAGCCCCGCGTTTCGACTGCCGGATGGTCGGATGCAGGGCGGGCAATCCAGATGGTCGTCGACCCACTGCGACCCTCGGCCGACGATCCCCATATCGACGATCTCGACATATCCAGTGCTGCGAAGTCTCGCGCTCGGCGGTGACCTTCTCGCGGCGCGCACGGATTCTCGCGGCGCGCATGAATTCGCGGGCGAAAACGTGCGCGGCGCGTGAATGGGTGCGCGGGAACAGTGGAGTGTGACGCGGAAGGTGCTGGCGATGACGTGTTCGAAAGGGGCTCACATCACAGAGTTTTGGATCCGGCAGCATCCACACGGACGGTGTCGAGTGCACCCCCAGGTGCCTAGGCGGTGTCTTCCGAATCGCGGGTCCAGCGTTCCGGCCACAGATGTGGCTCGGGTTTCTCAGGCAGTTGGCACCCGTGTCGCGATGTCTGCCGAACTACGAATGGCGTCGAGTAGCCGGTGCATGTGGACCCCGTCATCGAATGTCGGGACCGTAGTAGCGCCGGTTCGGATGTCCTGTGCCAATGCCGCATACAGTCTCGCGACATTGCCGACTTCGGTGCCGAGCGTCATTCCCGCCAGCGGGTCCTCGCCCTGCAGCGGCTGCCAGGAGCCCGCACCGCGGGAACCTTGCAGGCGCAGTTCGCTTAACGAAATGCCGCCCGCCCCGTTGGCGCCGGAGACGATCGCCAGATCCCCTGCGGTGCCCGAGATCTCTATCCGAGTGTGACCGTTGGTCACCTTGGAATCGTGGATGTGAGCCGACACCACGACTCCGTCTGCGGTGACGGCGTCGAACAGCAGATGGTTCGGCGTGGTGACAGCGATTGCCGTGCCGGTTTCCTGGATCAGGGCATGCGGGTGGCGGATGGCGAGCCGTGCCGACAGGTCGGTGAAATCGCCGATCAGGTACTCGACCGCGTCGAGCGTGTGGCCGCCGACAATCTCCACGATTCCCGCACCATTGCGCTGGTCGAGAGTGTAGGCCGCCCAAGCCGGTACCTGCGTGCCCGCACCCAGGTGACGTGCGGAGTACACGGTTGCCGAAACAACGTTGCCCACATAACCTTCCGCGAGCAACTGGCGGGCACGGGCGATCGCCGGCGAGTATCGGGTCTGCAGGCCGACCACGTGGTGGATGCCCGCGTCCGAGGCGAGCTCGGCCAACGATTCGGCCTCAGCGGTGTTCAGTGCGAGCGGCCACTCGCAATAGACATGTTTGCCCGCCGCCAGCGCCATGCGGATCAGCTCCGCATGCGCGGGCACCTTCACCGTGATCGCCACCAGGTCGACCTCGGGATCCTCCGCAAGTTGGCGTGGATCGGTGAAGGCGTGCCTCGCGCCGAATATCCGCAACGCCCGCTGCGCACTCTCCGCACGGCTCGTGCCGACAGCGGTGATACGGAAGTCCTCGAGCGCCTGAAGTGCGGGAACATGTGCGCGCACGGCCCAGCCGCGGTCGGGACTGGCGCCGACGATACCCACCCGAATAGGGTCCATGATCACTCCTGAGATAAGCGGACCTGTCGAGTCCGTTTATAGCTAACCGGACTCGCTGAGTCCAGTTGTTAAGCTGGTGGACGTGATCAGTGCCGTGGACCGACTACTCGCCGACGAGTCTGGCCAGGCACCCCGTGCGGATGCTCGGCGCAACCTCGAGCGCTTGGTCGCAGCGGCGCGGTCGGCACTGGCCGAGATCGGGGTTGAGGTCACCGCTCAGGAGATCGCTCAGCGTGCCGGAGTCGGCAAGGGCACCTTCTATCGGCGGATTCCCTCGCGGGAGACGCTGCTGCAGGTCGTCCTGGAGGAAGTGCTGGACGAGATGATCTTCAGCGCCGATCGCGCGATCGCCGACCCTGATCCATGGCGCGGGTTCACCGACTTCGCCTCCGTGTATGTGCAACTGCGCACCGAAAGCTGCGGCGCCAACGAGGCGCTGGGCGGCGCCGGTTTCCCGGGTTTGGATCGATTGCTGGCCGAAATACGTGCACGGATCAGGCGTTTGGTCGAAGCCGCGCAGAGCACGGGCGAGATGCGACGGGATATCGCCTGGCAGGACGTAGCTTTTCTGCTCGCGGGAGTCTCGACCGACTCACACACCATCGGGCTTCAGGCCGACAGCGGTCAGTGGCGCCGCAACCTGCAGATCGTCCTCGACGGACTCAGGGACCGCAACCGCTCCTAGCGTTTCTCTCGAATACTCCGTCTCGACTGGCGGATCATGTCTCGCATAAGTGACCCTGACTTCTCCATCGGTACTGTCGCGGCTGACAACGTGGCCGGTGCGCTCGCGCACGTCCGGGCGCTGCACCTCGCGTGGCGATGTGCAGGACGAGGGCGTCCGGCCTCAGCGCTGTTGTCGCTGGCGGCGGGCGCAGAGCAGCAGTGCGAGGGCCAGGATGGCGCCACCCGCCAAAAGTAGCGTGCGGGTACCCGTGTGGTTGTCGGGTTCATCGGCGGGCTGTGCCTCGTGGTCGGTGTCTTTCGGTGGTGGGGAGGCGAGTCCCGCAGCGACTTTCGTGGATGCGGACTTGGTTTCGGGGAGCTTGCCGACGGTGGCGCTCTTCGGCAGGGCGAAACCGTAGTCGAGCAGGCGCGCGGCCTGTTCCCACGGACGCAGCGGCAGCACATCGGCCTTCAACAGCGTCACGACGAGTCGGCGGCCATCGCGCTGGGCCGCGGCGACGAAGGTCTGTCTGGCATCGTCGGTGTAGCCGGTCTTGCCGCCGAGCGCACCGTCGTAGTCGTAGAGCAGGTGGTTGTCGTTTGCGACGGGGAAACCCGGATGGTCTTTGTCGTCAGGGTTTTTCGGGTCCTTGGGGTAGCCGGGAAAGTCGACTTGTTCGGTGTGGATGAGTTCGGCGAACAAGGGAATCGTCATGGCCTCGCGGAACAACACCGACAGGTCGTAGGCCGAGGTGCTCATGCCGGGACCGTCCAGACCGGACGGGCTGGCGGTGCGAGTATCCAAGGCGTACAACGACTTTGCCAGCTCGTTCATCTTCTGCGCGGCACCGGCGTCGCCGCCGAGTTGGGCGGCGATGGCATGCGCGGCATCGTTGCCCGACGCCATGATCAGCGCCTGCATGAGCTGTCGGTTGGTGTAGCGGCCACCGGGACCGATGCCGACACGGGTGCCATCGGCGTTCGCGTCCTCTTGTGTCCCGGTGACGGTCTTGTTCAGGTCGAGGTTGCGCAGTGCGACGGTCGCGAGCAGTACCTTGATCGTGCTGGCGGGCCGGTAGCGCCCGTGCGGGTCCTTGGCGGCGAGCACCTCACCGGTATCGAGATCCGATACCTGCCAGGCCGTGGCCGAAATGTCCTGCGGCACTGGTGGTGCGCCGCGCGGGATGACGACGCCGCATTCACCCAGCCGTGAGCCGCCGACCGGCGGAATCGGTACGGCCAGCGCGGTCGGCGTCGGCTGTCCGGGTTCGGGGACCTCGGATTCGTCGATCGGATTGGGCGGCTTCGTTTTCTGCGGGCAGCTGTCGGTATTCGGGGTGCTGAACGGCGTCGTCGTCGCGGTAGTCGGCGTTGCCTGCGAAACGGTCGCGGCAGGGCCCCAGGTCACGGCTGTTACGGCCAGTGCAGAACCGAGGCAGAGTGCGACGAGGAGGCGAAGGTCCCGGGTGCTCATCGGCTGCGAGCCTACTGACCGGCCGCGTTGTGGGCGGGGAAGAGGCACGGATGGATCCAGTATTGACAGGAACTACTAAATGAGAGTTACTATCAAAAAGTTGTAACTATCATTTTATGGAGGGGTTATGAAGACAGACTCGACTCGCCGCTGGTTGGCGCTGGGGGCGCTGGCCTTGGCAATGCTGACCATCGGCCTGGATATGACCGTGCTGACCGTCGCGCTGCCCACGCTCGCCGTCGACCTGAATGCGAATACCGGCGCGCTGCAGTGGTTCAGTTCCGCATACACATTGGCGCTCGCGGCCGTGATGCTGCCCGCGGGCGCGCTCGGCGACCGCTACGGCCGCAAGAAGCTGCTGCTCGGCGCGCTGGTGCTGTTCGGTGCGGCCTCGCTGGCCTGTGCCTTCGCCACCACCGCCGGTCAACTCATCGCGGCCCGCGTGGTACTCGGCGTCGCGGCGGCGGTCATGATGCCGCTATCGATGGCGGTGCTGCCGGTGCTGTTCCCGGATTCGGCGCAGCGGGCCAAGGCCATGAACATTTGGGTCACCTCGACCGCACTGGGACTGCCGCTCGGTCCGATCCTCGGCGGCTGGCTGATCGATAACTTCTGGTGGGGTTCGGTATTCCTGATCAACGTCCCGATGGTGGTGCTCGGCGCGGCGGCCGTCGCGGCCCTGGTGCCGGAATCGCGGAACCCGGATCAGCGGCCGATGGATTTGCCGGGCATTGTGCTGTCGATCCTCGGCATGGTCGGCGTCACTTACGGATTCATCCGGCTCGGTGATAAGGGGTGGGGCAACGGCCTCGGTTGGGGTGCGCTGCTCGGCGGTGTCGTGATCGTCGCGGCGTTCATCGCGTGGCAGCGGCGTGCGAGCTTCCCGCTGGTCGATCTGGGCCTGTTCGGCAGCCCCGGTTTCCGCTGGGGCGCGGCGTTCACCGTGATCATTACCTTCGGCCTGTTCGGCCTGTTCTTCACCGTGCCGCAGTACTTCCAGGCGGTCCTCGGCGTCGACGCGCTCGGCAGCGGAGTGCGGCTGCTGCCGATGATCGCCGGACTGCTGGTCGGATCACGGCTGGGTGATCGGTTGCTGCCGAAACTGGGACCGGCGCTCATGGTGGCGCTCGGCCTGACGGTGCTGGCAGTCGGCATGGGCTTGGGCGGGCTGACCGAGCTGGGGACCTCGTACTGGTTCGTGGCCCTGTGGGTCGGGTTGACCGGCGCGGGCATGGGCCTCGGACTGCCGGTCGGTATGGCGGTCGCGTTGGACAATCTCGAGGTGGCCCGCGCGGGCGTCGGCTCGGCGCTGGTGCAGGCGCTGCGTCAGGCGGCGGGCACCATCGCGGTGGCGCTGCTCGGCACCGTGCTGGCTACCGTGTACCGCGACGATCTCGGGGTGCTGAATGTCGATCCGATCCGCGACAGCGTGAATTCCGGTGTGGCAGTCGCGAAGTCGACCGGCAATGCCGCCATGCTGGAGCAGGTGCAGTCGGCGTTCGTCGGCGGGATGAGCGCGATGCTGTGGGTGTGTGCGGCGATCTGTGCGGTGGCGGTGCCGCTCGCGCTGCGGGTGTTGCCACGGCGGTCGACGGCCGCGCCGCAAAGCCCGGAGGCGATACCGGACGCGCTGGTGCCGGTTGATGGGCCAGAATCGACATATGTCGGTTGAGCTGCCCGCGGACGGGACGGCCGCGCAGAGCCTGCGCGAGCGGAAGAAGGAACGGACCCGCCGGACGATTCGCGAAGAAGCGTTCCGGCTGTTCCGTGAGCAGGGCTACACCGAGACCACCATCGAGCAGATTGCCGCGGCGGCCGAGGTATCACCCAGCACTTTCTTCCGCTATTTTCCGACCAAGGAACAGCTGGTGCTCGCCGACGATCTCGATCCGCTGATGATCGACGCGATACGAGCCCAACCGCACGACATCCCGCCGATGACGGCGTTCCGCAATGCGGTCGGGGAGGTATTCGCGAATCTGCCCGTGGCCGAGCTGGCATTCGAACAGGAGCGTCAGGCGCTGCTGTATCACGTGCCCGAGCTGCGCGCCGCCATCGGACTGGAACTCCAACGCGGCATCGACCTGATGGCGGGCCTCCTCGCCGAGCAGATGGGTCGGGATGCGGACGATTTCGAGATTCGCGTGACCGCCGGTGCTATCGCGGGGGTCGCGCTCGGCATCGCGAGGTTCAACCCGTTGAATGCCGAGAACCTCAATCGCGCACTGGATTTCCTAGAGGCGGGGTTACCGCTCGGCAAGTAATAGTGCTGCCGAGCGGCCGAAAATCCTAGGCGGACTTGGTAACCGGGCACCCATGTGCCAATGGGCCGAGCAGCTTGTTGTTGTCGTAGAAATGCTCGAGTTCGAGAATACGCAGGTCGTCGCTGACCCTGGCGATCGTCACGCCGAACATCTCGATCAATGCGCCGGTGGGCTGGTGGCCCTTGTATTCGCCGTCGTAGCGACCCCAGTGCCGCCAGCGGAAGGTGACAGCGGGTGGTCCGGCCAGCACCTCGAGCACCTCCCAGAAGAAGCCGTTCGGGAAGGCGGTGTGGAAGGTCGCGTGCGAGGACTCGAAGGTCTCCCGCTCGACCTCGTAGTACGGGTTATCGCCGATCAGGATGTTGTAGCTGCCGATCCGGGCGAATTCCTCGGCGTCCTGCCATGGTCCGCCGTTGACCCGGCCCCGGTAGTGCTCGGCCACCAGCGACACCCAGGTCGCAGGGTCCTTCTTGTGTGAGACCTCCATCTCGAAGACCCGCACCAGATCCTCGACGATGGCCTCGAGCGAGCCCGCCGCGTGGTCGGTGGTGCGCTCGCGCGGCACGGTTTCGTTGGTCAGGTGGTAGTCGGGCGCGCCGTTGCGCCAATCCTCGGCCCGCGTCGCGGCGACCACCGCGTCCCGGCCCTGCAGCCACAGCGGCGTCTCGGTTGTGGAATCCGGTGTATCAACTGTCATCTCGGCTCTCGCCCCTTCGAAGAGATCGGACGCGAGGCAGGCTAACAGCCGGTTGGTCTGTTGTCGCGGCAGGAGTGTCGAGGACGGGAATTTGCCGAACTCTAATGTCTCCCAGCAACTTTCGAGTTTTAAATGATGATGTGTCACATTCTACCGGATGTGTGCAGTGCGCGGTGCGGCGAATCGTCGTCCATGGTGGCGAAGAAGCCGCCGATCACATCCTCGATCTCCGAAATCGACTGTGCGCAATACAGAATCGGTTGGTAGTGGGTGATGTCGTAGACGGCGGTGCCCATCGTCGCCACGTCCAGCGGTCGCAGCTCGGCGTGCTGGAACTCCTCGATCTCGCCGTAGGAGGACAACAATCCGGCTCCGTAGCAACGGATTTCGCCGTGCTCGCGGACCACACCGAACTCCATGGAGAACCAGAAGACATCGGCGAGGAACTTCAGCGCAGTCTCGGTGGTCAGCCGGGCGACGGCCGCGCCGACCGCCTCGTAGATAGCGGCGAAGCGCGGGCTGGCGATCTGATTGGCGTGTCCGATGATCTCGTGGATGGCATCGGGTTCCGGGGTGTACAGCGGGGCCGAATGGTGCCGGATGTACTGGGTGGAGTGGAAGGTTCGATCGGCGAAGGAACCGAAGAACTCGCGCAGCGGCACCAGGCCGGCGGCAGGCACATACCGGAATCCGGTCAGCGGGGTCAGTGCCGCGGAAACCTCGTCGAGCTGCGGAATGTGGTCGCTCGGCAAATCGAGCCGGGCCGCGGCCGCGAGCACTTCGGTGGCGGCGTACTTCTGGTGTTTGCGTGCGAGTTCGGCCGACACGATGCGCCACACCTGTTGTTCCTCATCGGTGTAGTCGATATGCGGCAACGCTTTATCCGGTGCGTAATCCAGCGCCAGCGCGGCGATCGCATTGCGGCGGGCGCGGTAATCCGGATCGTGCACGCCTGGGTGCTCGTCGCTCAGGTGCACCATGACATCGCCGTCGCCGGATCGGGTTACCGGCGAGTACAGCTGAGCTTCGGTGAACATACCTCGATGCAAGCACCGCCGGTCGGTTGCGACAACAAAAGCCCGTCCAGCTGGACAAACTGCCTAGCTGGGCGGACTTATTCGCGTTATTACCGGCAGTAGACCGGCTGGGGCTGCGGCGAGCTGATCAGTGGTGGCCGTGCATTTCGTGCACCACCGCATGGCCCTTGCCGCGGCCGATCATCCACTTGTTGACCGGTGTGGTGAGGATGAAGGCGACCGCCAGGGACAAGGCGAGTGTCGCCCAGAACATGACCGTATCCAGGTGCGCATCCATCGCACCGGGCACAGCCAGGATGATGGCATTGTCGACGATTTCCATGACCGTGATCGAGACCGTATCCGCGGCCAGCGCGGTGGTGATCGCGGCAGCCAGCGGCAGACCCGCTTTCAGGACGCCGCGCATGGTCAGTGCATAGCCGAAGAAGAAGGCCAGCGCGATCGCCAGCACCATTGTCGCGGTGTTGTTCCAGCCGAGCGCGGTGCCGATCACCATGCCGAGGATTTCACCGATCGCGCAACCGGTGAGGCAGTGCAGCGTGGCCTGAGCGGCCACTTGCCAGGACGCTGGAGCGTGCTGCTCGGGGTTTGCGTGCCGAGTGTGCTCGGCGGCTGCCGCATGCGCGGAATGTGCTGCATGCCCAGCATGTTCGTGGTGTCCGATGGGCGTTCCGTGCTCGTGCTCCATGTCGGGAACTATACCCCGGTAGGGTAATTAGTCAACACGGATTCCGGCTGTTGTGCCCGATTTGCCAGACGTGGGCGAGCCGGATAAAGCAATATGGCGAATGTACGAAGGAGGGCGCATGAAATCCGTGCGGATCGATCTCGACCAGAAACTGCTCGCCGCCGCGGCCGCCATCATGGGCACGTCGACGAGCAGCGCCACCATCAACGAGGCGCTGCGCCGAATCGTTGTGCACGAGCGGCAACTTCACCATCTGGAGCGATTGGCTGCCGGTGTGCTGTGTGCCCTGCCCGGTCCCGAGATCGCGGTTGCCGACGGCTGAGCGGAACTCTGTCGTCCCGGCGATTGACCCTGACGCAGGGGAAACCCCTCAGTATGGTCGGCATGATTACGAAAACCACTGCGATGCAGCATTTCGCGGTTCACCACGACGGGGTCGTAATCCCGGTGTGTCGCGGCGGCGGGGGACGACCGCTGATCCTGTTGCCCGGGCTGCTCACGGCACAGGCCGATCTGCATGAGTTGACCGAGCTGTTGCGACGCGACCACGACGTAGTGACCTTCGATCTGCGGGGCCATGGCCTCACTTCGGCCGCCGACCGGTACACCTTCGATTCGTTCCTGAGTGATTTCGTCGCCGTCATGGCGAAGCTGCAGCGCCTCGACCTACCCTCGCCGCCCGTGCTCGTTGGCCACTCGCTGGGCGCGGACCTGATCGTGCGCTACGCCTGCGCGTATCCCAGCGCCGTGGCCGAGCTCGTTCTCATAGACGGAGCGAACCCGGTGCCCGAACCGTTCATCAGCGAGGCCGACCTACCGGAGTTCCGTGCAATGTGGGAGGACTTTGCAACGCGCCAGGAGGCCACCAAGGGCTCCTCACGTCAGGTCTCGCTCACCGCGCAGGACATTCTTGACCTCAATCTCGAGCTGGATGTGATTCGGTCCGGAATCCTTGACCAGTATCGAAAGATCGAGTGTCCGATCAGCATGGTCATGTCGACCTCGATGGCGGGCGACAGTAGTGACGGGCGGACATTGTGGCGCAACCAGAACTGGCGTGCCGGCGTCGAGCGGCTCGTCCGCGAGCGGCCGCACATCTGCACATCCTGGCTCGACGCCGGTCACGGGCTGGTCATCACTCACGCCCCGCAGATCGCCCAGATTATCGGGAATACGCAGGCTCAGCCGGTCAGGCGACTTCGTGAATAGCTCCCAGGTTCAGGAGACGGGCTCGATGCTGACCATCGGCGAGCTGGCGTCGTACGCCGGAGTGACGGTGCGGGCGGTGCGGCACTATCACGCCAAGGGGCTGTTGCCGGAGCCGGAGCGGGACCACTCCGGCTATCGGAGGTACGGCGCTGGCGACTTGGTCGAGTTGATCAAGGTCCGAACCCTCGCCGAGGCGGGGGTTCCGCTGGCACGCGTGCGTGAACTGCTGCAGGCCGACCAGGAGGAGTTCGTCGCGGCCGTCGCTGACATCGACAAGCGGCTACGGGCGGAGATCCGGGAGCGGCAGCAGCACCGCGAGCGGATCGCTCGCCTCGCCGCCGGGGACAACCTGGTGCTGCCGCGGGAGGTAGTCGAGTTTCTCGACCGGCTGCGGGCGCTCGGGGTCGACGAGCGGATCGTCCGGGTCGAACGGGACGGGTGGATTCCGCTGGCCGCGCACTCACCCGAGCGAGTCCCGGAATGGGTGGCACGCAAGCGGGAGCAGCTCGCCGCCCCGCAGCTCATCGACTTCTATCTCACCCTGGGCCAGGCACTCGACTGGTCCGACCACGACCCACGGTTGATCGAGCTGGCCGACAATACGGCCGCCTACCTCACGCAGCTGGCCGACAAGCAGGGCGAGGAACACATCGGCGATGTCGACATCGAGCCGCCGCTCGCCATGCTGCTGGACACACTGGCACTCGATACCGCGCCGCCGGCGCGTCGACTGATCGAGCTACTGACGAAGCGAGGCTGGACCGGGTGGACGAAGCTCGAGCGCGTGGACCGCGAACAGCGTGCGGCCGCAACACCTCCTCCTCTCAGTCGCCGACCACGTGCCCGGTGACAAATCAGCTGCCTCGTCACAGGTGCGCAGACCATGGTCGCCACCGCGTTCGACCTGTCGGTGGAGGCTGGCATGATGCGCAAGATCGCACCGCATTCGAGGGGGAATGATGTCGGTACCCATCACCAAACTGCCATCCGGCCAACGTCCACGGGAACGGCTGCTCACGCTCGGCCCGCACGCGCTCAGCGACAGCGAATTGCTCGCCGTGCTGCTGCGCCAGGGACGCAAGGGCGAAAGCGCACTGGATATGGCCGCCGAAATGATCGCCGAGCACGGCGGCATCGCCGGTTTGGCTGCCGCGCGGCCAGAGGAATTATCGCGGCGCGCGGGCGTCGGGGAGGCCAAGGCCGCGGCCATCATCGCCGCCTTCCACCTCGCCACCAGGGCCCGCAACAGTCCGGAAACCGCCCCGCGTCTGGATGGCGCCGCCGATATCGTCCGGGTGGCGCTGCCGCTGTTCGCCGGTGCCCGCGTCGAACGGCTGCTGGTGCTGGTGTGCGATGCGCAGAATCGATTGCGGCACAAGGTATTCGTCGCCGAGGGTGCGATCGATCAGGTCGCCGTCCCGGTCCGCGAAATCCTGAATACCGTGCTGCGCCACGACGGTCGCGCCTTCGCGGTCGTGCACAATCACCCCTCCGGCGATCCGGTCCCCAGCTTCGACGACCGTCGAGCGACCAGCCTGCTCATCGAATCCGCCCATACCGTCGGCCTGCGCTTCCTGGACCACGTGGTGATCGCGGGGGAGAGGTGGGCCAGCGCCGCACCGCTGCACCGGTCAACGCAATGATGCTGCGGCGCAATAGGAATGGCATAAGACCGCATGCATCCTATGTGAGAACAGCTGCAGCCTGCTGATCCGGTGTGTTGCGGTCAGCGGGGCAGTACCGGAATGCGTTGCAGCAGTGCGGGCGTCGGCTCGTCGACACTCGCCGCGAAGTCGTCGTGCCTGGTGACCCACCGCACCACGAACGGGCACACCGGCACGATCCGGCGGCCGCTCGCCACGGTGTCCGCCAGCGCGTCGTGGATCAGAACGCTGCCCAATCCCCGGCCGCCGAACGCCGGATCGACCTCGGTCGCATAGAAGACACGGTGCACACCGGCATCGAAATACAACTCCTCGCCGACGGTCGCGCCATCGAGTCGGATCTCGTACGCATTGCGCGCCGGAACGCCGACTACCTCTACTTTCGGTTCGGCTCTGTTTACTGTTCGCTCGCTCATGCCCCGTGGAACGCATCCGTACCGCCGTTTATTGCGCAGACGACGAAGGCCGCCCGCGTCTTTCGATGCGGGCGGCCTTCGGGTGCCTCGGGTCAGCGTGCGAACAGCAGTGCGCGTTTGACTTCCTGGATGGCCTTGGTGACCTCGATGCCGCGGGGGCAGGCATCGGTGCAGTTGAAGGTGGTGCGGCAGCGCCAGACGCCTTCGACGTCGTTGAGGATGTCGAGGCGTTCGCGGGCGCCTTCGTCACGGCTGTCGAAGATGAAGCGGTGTGCGTTCACGATCGCGGCCGGGCCGAAGTAGCTGCCGTCGCTCCAGTACACGGGGCAGGAGGTGGTGCAGCAGGCGCACAGGATGCACTTGGTGGTGTCGTCGAACCGGGCGCGGTCGGCCTGACTCTGGATGCGCTCGCGGGTGGGCTCGTTACCCGAGGTGATCAGGTAAGGCTTCACGGCACGGAACGCGTCGAAGAACGGCTCCATATTGACCACGAGGTCCTTCTCCACGGGCAGGCCGCGGATCGGCTCGACGGTGATGGTGAGGGACTTGCCGCTCTTGGGCAGCATGTCCTTCATCAGCACCTTGCAGGCCAGCCGGTTCACGCCGTTGATCCGCATGGCATCCGAACCACAGACACCGTGCGCGCACGAGCGCCGGAAGGTGAGCGTGCCATCCAGGTAGGACTTGATGTAGATGAGCACGTTCAGGAAGCGGTCGGTCGGCAGTACCGGCACCTGGAAGGTCTCCCAGTGCGCGCCCTTGTCGTCCTCCGGGTTGAACCGGGCGACCTTGACGTCGACCATGACCGAGCCCTCGGGCACCGGTGCGGCCTTCTGCGGGGGTGTTTCGAGTACGGCAGTCATCAGTACTTACGCTCCATCGGCTCGTAGCGGGTCTGCACCACCGGCTTGAAGTCGAGGCGGATATCGGAGATGAGCTCCGCACCCTCCTTGTAGGCCATCGTGTGCCGCATGAAGTTGACGTCGTCGCGGTCCGGGTAGTCCTCGCGGGCGTGGCCGCCGCGCGATTCCTTGCGGTTGAGCGCGCCCACCACGGTGACCTCGGCCAACTCCAGCAGGAAGCCCAGCTCGACGGCCTCGAGCAGGTCGCTGTTGTAACGCTTGCCCTTGTCCTGCACCGTGATTCGGGTGTAGCGGTCCTTGAGCGCGTGGATATCGGTGAGCGCCTGCTTGAGGGTGTCCTCGGTGCGGAACACCGCGGCGTTCATATCCATCGTGTACTGCAGTTCGGTGCGGATATCCGCGACCCGCTCGTTGCCGTGATCCGACAGCAGCATGGCCAGCCAGTCCTGCACCATCTGCGCCGGGCTCTCCGGCATCTCGACGAACTCGGTACGCTGGGCGTACTCGGCGGCGGCGATGCCGGAGCGGCGGCCGAAGACATTGATGTCGAGCAGCGAGTTGGTGCCGAGGCGGTTGGAGCCGTGCACCGAGACGCACGCGCACTCACCGGCGGCGTACAGGCCGGGCACCACATCGGTGTTGTTGCGCAGCACCTCGCCGCGGATCCGGGTCGGGATGCCACCCATCACGTAGTGACAGGTCGGCATGACCGGCACCAGTTCCTTCACCGGGTCCACACCCAGGTAGGTGCGCGCGAATTCGGTGATGTCGGGCAGCTTTTCCTCGAGCACGTCCTCGCCGAGGTGGGTCACGTCGATGTAGACGTAGTCCTTGTTCGGTCCGGCGCCGCGACCCTCGAGCACCTCGAGCACCATGGAGCGGGCGACGATATCGCGCGGCGCGAGGTCCTTGATGGTGGGGGCGTAGCGCTCCATGAAGCGCTCACCGCTGGCGTTGCGCAGGATGCCGCCCTCACCGCGGACGGCCTCGGAGATCAGAATGCCCAGACCGGCAAGGCCTGTCGGGTGGAACTGGTGGAACTCCATGTCCTCCAGCGGCAGACCCTTGCGGAACACGATCGCCATACCGTCACCGGTCAGCGTGTGCGCGTTCGAGGTGGTCTTGTACATCCGGCCGGAACCGCCGGTGGCGAAGATGATCGACTTCGCGTGGAACACGTGCAGTTCGCCGGTGGCCAGCTCGTAGGCGACCACACCGGTCGCGACCGGACCCCGATCGGTCTCGGACATGACCAGGTCGAGCACATAGAACTCGTTGAAGAACTCCACGTCGTGCTTGACGCAGTTCTGGTAGAGCGTCTGCAGGATCATGTGGCCGGTGCGGTCGGCGGCGTAGCACGCGCGGCGAACCGGGGCCTTACCGTGATCGCGGGTGTGACCACCGAAGCGGCGCTGGTCGATCTTGCCCTCGGGCGTGCGGTTGAACGGCAGACCCATCTTCTCCAGGTCCATCACCGCGTCGATGGCCTCCTTGGCCATGATCTCCGCGGCGTCCTGGTCGACCAGGTAGTCACCACCCTTGACGGTGTCGAAGGTGTGCCATTCCCAGTTGTCTTCTTCGACATTGGCCAGTGCGGCGCACATGCCGCCCTGGGCCGCGCCGGTGTGACTGCGGGTCGGGTAGAGCTTGGTCAGGACGGCGGTGCGGGCTCGGGGACCGGCCTCGATCGCCGCGCGCATACCGGCGCCACCGGCACCGACGATGACGACGTCGTAGCGGTGCTCCTGAATCCGGGATTCACTCATGCCTGCACCTCGCTGCGCTCGGCTCCGGCATGTGTGAAACACGCTGTGTCGATGATTCGTTCGCTGCGCTCACTCATCGGAGTTCGCCTGTTCCTAACTGATGTTGGGGTCGAAGGTGAAGATGACGTAGGTGCCAACGCCCACGATCAGGATCATCGAGATGGCCAGCAGGGTGTTCAGCCAGAACCGGGTCGAGTCCTTGCGCGAGTAGTCCGCGATGACGGTGCGCAAACCGTTGCCGCCATGCAGTTGGGCGAGCCAGAGCATGGTCAGATCCCAGAACTGCCAGAACGGGCTGGACCAGCGGCCCGCCACGAAGGCGAAGTTCAGGCGCTTCACGCCGCCGTCGAGCAGCAGCATGATCGTCATGTGGCCCAGGACCAGCACGATCAGCAGCAGGCCGGACAAGCGCATGAACAGCCACGCGTACTTCTCGAAGTTGTTGTTGGAGCGGGCACGCGGCGAGCGGGGCAGATCCAGGCTCGCGGGCCGGTCGTAGGACTTACCGAGAATAGGTGCGCTCATGCCTGCACCTCGCTGGCGCTCGGCTCCGGCATGACCGCACTGGCGGCTGTGTTCATGATTCGTTCGCTTCGCTCACTCATGGGATCAGTGCTCCGTGAACAGGTAGAAGAACTGGCGGCCGACGGCCGGAACCACCAGCAGGAACCAGACGGCCAGAATCACCCAGAGCATCGTCTTCTGGTACTTCGGGCCCTTGCCCCAGAAGTCGACCAGAATCACGCGTACGCCGTTGAGCGCGTGGAACAGCACGCAGACGACGAGACCCATCTCCATCAGGGCGACGATGGGGTTCTTGTAGGTCTCGATGGCGTGGTCGTAGGTGTCGGGGCTGACCCGTACCAGTGCGGTGTCCAAGACGTGCGCGAAGAGGAAGAAGAAGATGGTGACACCGGTGATCCGGTGTAGCGCCCAGGACCACATTCCGGGGTCGCCTCGGTACAGCGTCTTCCGCTTCGGCTGTGCCGGAGCTTCTGTCGTGGTCATAGAGTGCGGTGCCTCCAACGTCGTTGATGGACCCGGTTGCAAGTCCGAGGCAGGCGACGTGGATGTAAATGCCCAGGTGGCTGCGCTTTGCTGCTCCAAATAGCTCGCGCGGGGCCCGCCGCCGGGAACCTGAACCGATCTGATCTGGACTCTAATCCCCTCGCAATCGCGGAACTAATTCGGCAGGCCGTGCGTTGCGCTACAGTCGAGCGAGTTAGGTTTACCTTTCTTGATGCGTAATGGGTTGTGCCGTGGCCCCTGCGCGGGCAAGTGCGGCTCGGTCCCCGAGGGGCCGCCGATATCAGACTGAGACCGAAAAATCTTGTGCGACAAGGCAATTCAAGTTATGTGCAATGCCTATGTGTCGAACTCGCGGTTTCCGGTCGGCGCCGGGGCTCTCAGTTCGACGGGCCGAATTGTGAGCGTCGGCAATGTGGAAAATGTCTCATTCGACGAACGATAACCTACTCATCGGTAACAGAAAACTATCGCAGATTCCGATCGGCGACAGCCGAAATTCGCTACGACGACATCCATCGGCGTCGTTCCAGCAACCGCGTCATGAGTTCGCGGTCCGCGGGACGCCCCGCGCCCGTGACGGCGACCAGGATCGAGCGTTCGGCGGCCCCGGCGTTGGGTGAACCCGAAGCCATCTGCGACCAGTGGTAGCGCACCTGAGCCTCGATGAAAGTGTGGTCGCTGCCCGCATCGCAGAGCAGCACCGCGCGATTGATCGGAAAGCGGTCGATCACCCGCTGCAGTTCGAACTGTGTTCCGGTGTTGGCCGGGACATATCCCGACAGATCGACCGCCACCAGGTCGACTCTGGCCAACAGCAGGTCGACCGCGCTCTTCCAGAAACTGCCGTGGCACAGCAGCGCGCGGACGGGGTAGCTACCGGCCGGATCGTGCACGCGTTCGGGCATATTGGTGATCCCGGTCAGCCGGTGCTTACCCGGCGGCAGCGGCTCGGATCCGAATCCGGCCAGCGCGGTGCGGAAGGTGCGCGGCGATGCGGCGAACATGGTGCGTATCGCGTTGTCGGCCCGCGCTCGGGCAACCTCCGCCGGGCTGACCGAACCCGAGCTACGCAGAATGTAGACGTAGCCGAATTCACGCCACGCGCCGTGCAGGAAATTGCGAACTCTGGCCTGATTCTCGAACAGTCGCAGATAGGCGATCTCCAGCGGCGGTGATTTGAACACGTTGCGCGCGGCCGACACCACCGTCAACCGGTAGTCGACCGACTTCGGTTTGACGAACTGCACTCGCAACGGGGGGATCTCGGAGGCGCGAACGTAGCGGGGATCGGGCCCGAGGTGACTTAGCGCCGCGGCGTATGCCGGGTCACCGGACCACTTTTCGGCGATATACGCCGCGTACCAGCGTCGCCAGCGTGGTAGTGCGAACGCGATGATGACCACCGATATGGCCGCGAGTATCGCGACCATCGGCACCACCGCCTCCGGAGCATCGCGCAGCGTGCCATCGGGGTCCTCGGTCTGCACGCCGAACAGCAGCACCGCAATGATCAGCCCGATCGGAATCACGACCCACCGCACCCGCCGCAGCGCCACCTGACGGTGCCCCCGGATTACCCGCAACTCGTTCAAATGCGCCTCGAGCGGCGGCACCAAAAGTGCGGCGCGATCGGGATGACGTTCGACCTTCCGGCGCACCCGATGCGCGCTGTACCAGGCATGCCAGTTGCGCGCCCCTTCGGAGCCGCGCTCCCACAACCCGAACCCACACAGGGGCGCCAGAAACAGCACGAACTGACGCCATCCCGACAAGGGCACCTGCGGCATACCGCTGTACAGAAAATCCGGTGCGAAGAAGATCAGTCCGATGAGTGCCGCCGCCCACGGCAGCGCAAGTGCGGTGTTGCCGAGCCCGGACCACAGTGCCTTCGATTCCGTCGCGCGCACACGTTGTCGAAGGTCCTCCGCGGTCATGCCGGCATCACTTCAGGACGGCGACGACGTAGGTGATCACGTAGGTGAGCGCGAATATCACCGGCACCCACTGCTCGAGGTGGGTGAGCGGCCGGTAGAGACGCCGGTTTCGGCCCTGACCGAGTGCGGTCCACTCCGCCCGCCAATACGGTGACGCGGGCAATCGCTCCTCCAGCGCGCCGACGACCTGATATTTGGCCGCATTGAGCTGACGGTAGGACCGCAGCAGGTAGTACCAGGCCCCGCACTGCACGACCAGCGCCACTGTCGGGCACACCAGCGTCCACACCGCGCGGCTCGGATGGAGTTGCAGCATCACGCCGATGATCGTGAAGGCGCTGGTGTTGAGAGTGAGGAAGAAGCTGTTGGTCAGGCTGCGGCGGGCGCTGATCCGGTCGGCCATCTCGACATACAGCTTGTACTGTTCGAGCACCGCGTCCTGGTACCGGCCCGCATAGCTTTCTGGCGTGACGTGCGAATTCCACAGGCCGTCGCTGATCGGGCTGGACACCGATGCCACCTTCCGGAGGGGCCGAAGGGAATTCGATGATATCCGAAATCTGTTGCCGCGCATCGAGATCTGGTCAGGCCGACGATCAGGTGTGGGGCGAACCGGGCGACATCGAGCATGGCCGGGAGAATTCGACCAGCCGAGTCGCCCGCCATACCGAAACCGCCCCAAGACCATGGAAGGTAGCGAACACGTGGATATCGACTGGAAACTATTGCGGACCAGCGCATATGAGGTCATGCAGCGGGCGTACGCGCCGTATTCTCGATTCCCGGTCGGGGCGGCCGGGCTGGTCGACGGGCGAGTGGTCGTCGGGTGCAATGTGGAAAATGTCTCCTATGGATTAGGGCTGTGCGCCGAATGCGTACTGATCGGGAACCTGTTCGCGGGCGGCGGTGGCCGGTTGCTCGCGCTCTCGGTCACCGATTCCCGGGGCGAAATCCTGATGCCCTGTGGGCGTTGCCGACAGTTGCTCTACGAACACGGCGGGGCCGATCTTCTGGTGGACCACAAGACCGGACCGGTTCCGCTTCGAACCCTGCTCCCCGACGCCTTCGGACCTGACGATCTGGATGCCGGACAGACCTAGGTTGTCCTCGGCAATTCTCTTCGACGATTTCGGCTTCCGTCGACATCTCGACGTCCGCGAGCTGAGTCGGTGGTAGCCCCATCCAGTCCTGTGACTCGTCGCGTCAGCTTCAACTGGGATTCGCCGAAGCGCTCGTCGGCATGGCGGATGCGGGCCTCGAGATCCGTCGCGCGGCGGTTCAGGTGTGCATGCGTCATTGCTCCCCCAAACGTCGCTCCCCCAAACGTCGACTCGATGATGCGCAGAGGCTATCGGAGAGCACCGACAAGTTCCAGGCGGCGAGCGTGCCACGTGCCAGACTTGCCGGTGTGACGGCAGTGGACGCGGTTTCGATCATTACGGCCAAGCGGGACGGCGGAGAGCTGTCGGAAGCGCAGATCGATTGGGTGGTGGATGGATTCACCAAGGGGGTGGTGGCCGACGAGCAGATGGCGGCGTTGGCGATGGCGATCGTGTGGCGGGGGATGACGCGTCGAGAGACAGCGCGGTGGACGAATGCGATGATCGCGTCGGGGCGGCGGATGGACTTCACGGATCTGCCGCGGCCGACGGTGGACAAGCATTCGACCGGTGGGGTGGGCGACAAGATCACGTTGCCGCTGGCGCCCTTGGTCGCGGCGTGTGGGGCTGCCGTGCCGCAGCTTTCCGGGCGCGGGTTGGGACATACCGGCGGGACATTGGACAAGTTGGAGGCGATCCCGGGGTGGCGGGCCGATGTGCCGGTGGCGCGGATGCGGGAGATCCTGTCCGATCCCGGCATCGGCGCGGTGGTGTGCGCGGCGGGTGCCGATCTCGCCCCCGCCGATAAGCGGCTGTACGCGTTGCGCGATGTCACCGGGACCGTCGAATCCATACCGCTGATCGCCAGCTCGATCATGAGCAAGAAGATCGCCGAAGGGACCGCCGCGCTCGTACTCGATGTGAAGGTCGGCTCCGGCGCTTTCCTGAAAACCCTGGACGGTGCGCGCGAATTGGCAACGGCCATGGTCGAACTCGGCACCGATGCCGGGGTGCGGACGGTGGCATTGCTGACCGCGATGGACACTCCGCTCGGACGCACCGCGGGCAATGCACTAGAGGTCGCCGAATCGGTGGAGGTGCTCGCCGGCGGTGGCCCCGCCGATATCGTCGAGCTGACACTCACCCTCGCCCGCGAGATGGTCGCTCAGGCCGGACTCGATATCGACCCGGCCGACGCCCTCGCCGATGGTCGCGCAATGGACCATTGGCGCGCCATGGTTCAAGCCCAAGGCGGCGATCCGGACGCGCCCCTGCCGCGTGCGAAGCACACCGAGACCGTGTGGGCCGCACACGACGGTGTGCTCACCCGCCTCGATGCGATGGCCGTCGGCATGGCCGCCTGGCGACTCGGCGCGGGCCGAGCCCGCCAGGGCGATCCCGTCCAATTCGGCGCAGGCATCGAAATGCACGCCAAGCCAGGCGATTTCGTGACCACAGGCCAACGCCTTCTCACCCTGCACACCGACACCACGCAAGCCTTCCCCGGCGCCCTCGCCGCCCTCGAGAACTCCTTCACCATCGGGACCGCGCCCCCACCGCAAGCCCCCTTGATCTTGGACCGCATCGCCCCCTGACACCACCGCACCCGAGTTCGCTCGGCGCGCAATTTCGTCGGCGCGCGAATTCGCATGGCACGCCCGAATCCCCGGCGCGCGTGAACCCGTCCGGCACACACGAACTTTTGCTCGGCGGACTCGGACTCGGCTGCTGCGGACGGACTTGCCCGGGGGGTTCGAACGCACCGAGGTGGTGGGCAAAGGTTTGCGGCAAGCAGGCAGGAAACCGACCGCTACGTTAATTCTTGGCTGGTCAAAGGGGCTTTCCGGTACTCGAGGTGTGGCAATCGGCTACTCGAGCAGGGAAGTTGCCGATTATGTCTCGAGTGGGGATGGCGGAGAGCGCAATCACAGCCGCATGAATGGGTTGGTGCGGCTAACGTGTGGTCATGACAGGACCGATGCCTTTGACCCTTGCCTCGATCCGCCAAGCTCCCAAGGCGTTGTTGCATGATCATCTCGACGGTGGTCTGCGGCCCGCGACGGTTTTGGAGCTCGCCGCCGATTGCGGTTATGACGACCTACCCGCCGACAATGAGACCGAGCTGGCGGCGTGGTTCCGCGATGCGGCCGACAGCGGCTCGCTCGAACTTTATCTGGAGACCTTCGCGCATACCGTCGCGGTAATGCAGACCCCCGAGGGCCTGCGCCGCGTGGCTCGGGAATGTGCGGAAGACCTCGCCGCCGACGGTGTGGTCTATGCCGAAGTGCGCTTCGCTCCCGAACAGCATCTCGAGGACGGCCTCACCCTGGACGAGGTGGTCCAGCACACTCTCGCCGGATTCCGCGAGGGCGCGGCAGCCGCGGCCCGAGACGGTCACCCGATCGTGGTGATCTGCCTGCTCACCGCCATGCGGCATGCGGCACGTTCCCGCGAGATCGCCGAACTCGCGGTGCGGTGGCGCGATCGTGGCGTCGGCGGTTTCGATATCGCGGGCGCGGAAGCGGGCTTCCCGCCCAGCCGCCACCTGGACGCCTTCGAATACATGCGTGCCAATAGCGCGCACTTCACCATTCACGCGGGTGAAGCGTTCGGGCTGCCGTCCATCCACGAGGCGCTGGCATTCTGTGGATGTGACCGGCTCGGCCACGGTGTGCGGATCACCGATGACATCACCGTTTCCGGCGCGATCGAAGACGCGCAGCTCGGCCTGGTCGCGAACTATGTGCGGGATGCGCGAATTCCGCTCGAGCTCTGTCCATCCTCGAATGTGCAGACCGGCGCGGTTCCCTCACTCGACAAGCATCCGTTCGATCTGCTGGCGCGGCTGCGCTTCCGCGTCACCGTCAATACCGACAACCGCCTGATGAGCGACACCAGCATGAGCCAGGAGATGCTCAAGCTGGTCGACACCTTCGGCTATGGCTGGAGCGACCTCGAACGCTTCACCATCAACGCGATGAAGTCCGCGTTCATCCCGTTCCCCGAACGCCTGCGCATCATCGACGACATCATCAAACCGGGTTATGCCGTACTGCTCGGCTAGTTACTTCTCCTGCGTGAGCCGGGACTCGAAGTTGCGCTCCAGGTCCCGCCAGCTCTGGGCCTCCGCGGCGAACGGCGGGTTGGGGGCCAGGCGGGTCGGGTCCGGGTTCAGCAGGTAGGAGACATACCAACCGAGCGGGGTGGACTGCGCCAGCGCCTGCTCCACCGTGTCGTCGTCGGCGTAATCGGCTGCGTCGGTGAACAATTCGACCGCAAGATCGAGCTGTTCGATATCGACCGCCTCCGGGCCCTCGGCCAGGTCGTCGGCGAGGCCGGGCAGCACGTAGACGTTCTCGTCGGTCACCTCGACCTCGAGCGAACCGTCGACGGCGGCGGTCTGCACATCGGTGTAGGTGCTCACCCGCGCCAGCTCGTGCTCATGGTCATCGGCCAGGTAGCGGGCCAGCGCGCGCTCGGAGCCGAAAACGGTGATGGAGCCGTCCTTGCCGAGGAAGATCGGCTCGTCGTCGAGGTAGCAGCGCAGCGTGAAGTAGGTGCCGTCGGAGGTGACGATCTTGACCGGGTCGATGCCGACCTCATGCCAGAACGACTCGTCTTCCTCGTCCTCCCCCTCTTCGTCCTCCTCCTCGTCCTCCGCATCGAGGTCGACGGATTCGAACTCCTCGTCCTCCTCGCTGTCGGCCGCGTCATCGGCGTCGACGACGTTCTCCTCCGCGGCGAGCAACTCGGCCTCCGCGACCGCGACCGCCTCGGCATCGACCTCGGGGGTCTGCACCACAGAGTCGATGGCGTCGAGGACGTCGTCCCAGCCCTTGGCGATGGCAGCGCCGATCTGATCCCACAGCTCCTCGCCGTCGCGCCCGACGAAGGCGCTCACGCCGCTGGCCAGCGCGCCGACCACCGGATGGGAGCCGAAGAACTTGGTCACCGTCTCCAGCTCGCACACCTCACCGATATTGCGCACCATGCTGAGCGTGTCGTCGAGCTCGGCGATGGTGTCCACGTCGGGATCGCCCGCGACCAGCTCCGGCACCCCGACCAGATCGAAGGTGAAGTTCTCCTCCGGCTCCAGTTCGGCCGCCGACAGCCCGGCCACGACCTTCCACGCCGGATGGTCCACGAGATCGTTATCGGAGTTGGTCCGGATGAACGCGGCCAGCTCCGCGACGGTCTCGAAACCGTAGAGGGAGTCCTCATGTCCGAGGAACGCCTCCCACTCGTCATCACCGTCGCGCCAGCGCGGTGCCCACAGGGTGACGAGATCGCCGTCGGTCAGGCCGAGCTCGATCGGGACGATGTCTCCAGAAGCCATGTGCGGAAGCCTATCGACCTTCCGAGTCAGTGACTATCCGGCCCGCCCCCAACTCTTCCCGAATCACCCTCCGGCGCGACCGCGAACGACTCGTTCAGTGTCGCAACGACCTTCGATCGCTGCGTGCCGGCGTCCTCAGCGGCCTGCCGACAGGCCCATACGATCAGCTGACCGACCTCGGCGGGCGGCAGCGAAGTGACCGACTCCGACAGGCTCAGGGCGACCAGCGCGCCGTCGCTGTTCACCTCGACGCTGACCGTCCCGTCCTCGGTCCGGAACCGGCCATGCACCTGCTTGAGGCCGTACAGTGCGGCCTCGAGGGCTTCCAGTTTCGCCGTCGCGTTGGCAACCAACGCGTCCATCTCAGCACTCATGCCTGCGCCTCGCTGGCGCTCGCCTCCGGCATGACTGCTGTGGCAGCTGTGTCCATGATTCGCTCGCTTCGCTCACTCATGGCCTGCGCCTCGCTGGCGCTCGCCTCCGGCATGACTGCTGTGGCAGCTGTGTCCATGATTCGCTCGCTCAAACCTGCCTCATCCAGCTCGTCGGTCCCGTGTCCGCGTCATCGATCCGGTCCAGTTCGTCCACCGCGGCCTGGCGTGTCGGCAGGCCGAGCTTGTCCAGGATGTCGGCGGGCATACCCGCCTCGGCGAGCAGTTCGCGGCGGCGGGCTCGGGCGGCAACGGTGGAACGTTTGGTCAGTCGCAGGATCTCGTCGGCCAGAGTCTGTGCGCCGTAACGGTATTCGCTGCGCTCGAACTTGATCTCGATCGGCATGCCCTGATCGGTGGCACGGACCGAGATGGTGCCCGATCGGTTGGTGCTCGCCGCCACCGTGACGTTGGGTATCGGTGGGGTCTGGGGCTGGGACATTATTCGTTCGCTCCGCTCATTTATGAGGTCGGCCGGTAGAAGCCATGAAAGTTCATGCCCATGTTGTCGGTTCGAACCGAGCTGATCTGGACCGGATTACCGGCCTCGACGAACTGCCCGTTGCCGATCACCATCGCGACGTGGCCATCCCACACTGCCAGATCGCCCGGCATCAGATCGCCCGGCGACACCTGCATATGGCCATTGCCCTGTTCCTGGGCCAGTCGGGGCAGATCGACACCGGCCTCGCCGTAGGCGTACTTGGTGAGACCGCTGCAGTCCAGTCCGGAGCCGGGTGTATTGCCACCCCACACATAGGGCGTGCCGACCGCGCCGATGGCCGCCTTGACCGCCGTGGCCGCCTTCTCGTTCGGGGCTTCCACGACACTGCCGTCGGGCAGGGTGATCTTTACGCCTTTGCCGGAGGCCGACGACTGCCCGGTCCCGGTCGCGGTGCTCGTACTCGGTTTGGAACTCGACGCCGTGCTCGCAGTCGTGGTGCTGGCTTTGCTCGCGGTGCTCATCAGGCTACTGAGCATGCCGCCCGCGCCGCTCGCGACACTGCTCACGGTCGATGACAATTGCGAGGCGCCCTGGGTGGCGGTGCCGACCGTGCTGGCGACATTGGACAGCGACGGCGTCGACGGCGCGGGAGTCAGCTCGTTCATCGACGCGGTCTGGGTATCGAGTTCGTTGCGTACCCGGCCGACCACATTCAGCCCCTGACCGATGTGGTCGATCGCGGAGCCGACGAGCACCGTCAGCCCCTCCGGTGTGGCCAGCGCAGGACCGAGACTGGTGGCCTGGCTCACGAAGGACTGGACGATCCCGTTCAGTTCCTTCTGGCCCGTTTCGACCTGGGCGGCAGCCTGATTCACGACAGTGGCCATATCGTTGCCGCGGTCGGAAATGGTGGCGGCCGAGGTCTGCACCCGCAGCGCCTTCGCGGTGACGGCATCAGCCGCCGCACCGTCCCATGCGTTATTCACCTGGTTGATGCTGTTGCGGCCGACCGCGTGCACCTGGTCGACGGCGGTCGAGGTAGAGGTCAGTGCGTCGGCGGGTCCGCCGGTGGGCAGGACGCCGGTGCCGAAGCTGGAGAGCAGATCGAGCAGTGGCTGAACCAGGGCGCTGACATCGATCACGGCGTCATCCGTCCAGGCCGGTGGCATTCAGCCCGGCGGCATTGTTCAGGTCGGTCTCCTCGAGGACGACGGCCGAAGATGTTGCCGTACCGCCCATACTCGCGAGCACTGCCGACAACTGACCGATCGAAGCAACGTGCCCGGCATGTGCCGCGGCGTAGGCGGCCATGAAATCGCCGCCGATCAAGCCCATGATCGGGCCGAGGAGAGTGGGATCGGCGGCCGCGGCGCTCACTCCCGCGGTGGCGAGATCGCCGGACATGGCCGCGGCGGTCGCGCCGTAGGCGGTGATGCCCTCGGTGTCGGCCGACATCTTTCGCATAGTGCTTCCCCCATCTGTTCGTTCCCAGGCAGAGTACGTCATCCACCTAGTTCGACGCGCTGCCTTGCCGATCGGTTCCAGCCGTTCGAAAAAAATTCGGGTGGAGGTTCGCCGCCGAACTCGTTTTCGACCTTATCGTTCCCTCATGCGCACGCACACCGTGGACCATCCGCTCGCCGCCGCCCTGCTGACCACGATGCGCGATGTGGGAACGGCCAATCCGGCCTTCCGCGCGGCATTGCGCGATCTCACCGGAATCCTGATCTACGAGGCGCTGCGCGACGCGCCGGTGGTCCACTTCCCGCTCACCACACCGGTATCCGACACCGAGGGAACGCGATTGGCGCAGCCGCCGCTGTTGGTTCCGGTGCTGCGCGCCGGGCTCGGCATGGTCGAAGCGGCCGCCGAACTCATTCCGGACGCCAGGGTCGGCTTCGTCGGTATCGCCCGCGACGAAACCACCCATCAGCCAGTGCCGTACATGGAATCGCTGCCCGCCGACTTGTCCGAGATGCCGGTCTTCGTGCTCGACCCGATGCTGGCCACGGGCGGTTCGATGCGCCACACCCTGCAACTGCTCGCCGCTCGCGGCGCCACCGACATCACCGCGGTCTGTGTGGTAGCGGCACCCGAAGGCATTGCCGCCCTTGGTGATTCGGGACTCCCCGTGCGCCTGATCACCGCAGTCGTCGACTCGGGCCTCAACTCCGACGCCTACATCGTCCCCGGCCTAGGCGACGCCGGTGACCGCCAATTCGGCCCCCGCTAACCCCACCGACACCGCCGCCATCGAGCCGAGCCAAATGGCGGCTCACCCCATCGAGGGTAGTCGAATGGTTGCTCAAAAACCCACCCACAGCCACCAATTGACTACCCTCGACAACGAGTTAGCTGGAAGGTGAGCCGGGTGTGGCACGCGATGGGACCAGCACGGCAACGGCGAGCTATCCGGGGGCGGCAAACCTCGAGAAGTCGGTGCCGGACGACAGGACCGCGTGGCCAACAGAGTCCGGCAGCAGGCCAAGCCGCCCCGTCGGCTATCGCGCGAGTCGCCCGCAGTATTCCCGCAACTCGGCAAGCCGTCGCTCAGCCGAGGTTCGCGCGGGCGCGAGTACGTCCCGGCTGGCGACCGGCTCGACCACTTCCAAATAGCACTTGAGTTTCGGTTCCGTGCCGGACGGCCGGACCACGATCCTAGAGCTGGCGCCCTCGAAAATCAGTGCGTCGGTGCGCATTCGGCCGCGCACCTGGAGCAGATCGGTGTATTCGACCGGCTCGCCCGCGATTTCGTCGGGCGGGGCGATGCGCAGCCGGTTCACGAGGTCCGCGGCCGCTGCCGGGTCGGGTAGGCGCAGCGACACCTGGTCGGTGGCGTGCAGGCCGAATTCGACCGCGTAGTCGCCGAGTTCGTCGGCGAGGGTGCGGCCCGCGGCCTTCAGACGGGCGACGAGATCGGCGGCCAGCACCGCCGCGGAGATGCCGTCCTTGTCGCGGACCGCGACGGGGTCCACGCAGTGGCCGATTGCCTCTTCGTAGGCGTAGACCAGACCATCGCCCGCGCGGGCCAGCCATTTGAAACCGGTCAACGTTTCCGCGTACCGCGCGCCACGGGCGGCCGCGAGTTTCGAGAGCAGTCGCGACGACACGATGGTGGTCGCCACCAGTGCATCCGGCGGCGCGGTCCGCAGCACGTAATCGCCGAGCAGCACACCGGTTTCGTCGCCGCGCAACATGCGCCAGCCACCGTCGCCGTCCGGGTCGTGATTCTCGGGTATGGCGATGGCGCAGCGATCAGCGTCCGGGTCGAGCGCGATGGCGAGATCCGCGCCGATCCGGGTGGCGGTGGCGAGCAAAAGGTCGGTGGCGCCGGGCTCTTCCGGATTCGGGAAGGCGACGGTGGGAAAGTCGGCATCGGGCGCGAATTGCGCACCGACCACGTGCACATGCTTGAACCCCGCCGCGGTGAGGGCAGCCACCGCCGTATCGCCGCCGACCCCGTGCAGCGGCGTCAACGCGATCCGGACATCGGAGCGCTCACCGGGACCGCCGATCAACTCGGGCAGCCGGGCCACCCGATCGATATAGCGGCGCACCACATCATCTGCGGCCGGTGTGACGGGCGTGCGGGCGATCGGGTCGGTGACGGCCTCGATGCAGCGCTCGATCTCGGTGTCGGCCGGTGCGATCAGTTGCGAACCGCCGTCCAGATACACCTTGTAGCCGTTGTCGGTCGCCGGATTGTGCGATGCGGTGATCTGCACTCCCGCAACGGCTCCCAGCTCACGCACCGCGTAGGCGACGACCGGGGTAGGCAGCGGCCGCGGCAGCAGCGTCACCGGAAAGCCCGCGGCAGCAAGGATTTCCGCGGTCACGATGGCGAATTCGCCGGAGCCGTGCCTGGCATCGCGCCCCACAACCACCGCGCCGCCGCCGAGACAGCGACCGCGCAACCAGTCCACGAGTCCGGCGGTCGCCCGGCTCACCGTGTCCAGGTTCATGCCGTCGGGCCCGTCTCGCAGCGGCCCACGGAGCCCGGCGGTACCGAAGCGCAGCATCTAGAGCCGTTCCAGTACGCCGCGCAGCAGTTTGCCGAGACGCGGTGCGGCCGCACGTCCTTCGGCGAGTACCTCGGCGTGCGAGAGATGCGCACCCGTGACGCCCGCGGCGAGGTTGGTGACCAGCGAAATACCGAGCACTCGGGCCCCGAGCGAACGGGCCGCGATCACCTCGAGCACCGTCGACATGCCCACCAGATCCGCGCCGATAGTGCGCAGCATCCGGATCTCGGCCGGCGTCTCGTACTGCGGTCCGGTCAGGCCCGCGTACACGCCCTCGGTCAGACTCGGGTCGATTTCCCTCGCCAGCGCACGCAATTCAGGATCCCACGCATCCACGAGATCGACGAAGGTCGCACCCGCCAGCGGCGTGCGGCCGGTGAGATTGAGATGGTCGCTGATCAGCACCGGCTCGCCGACGCGCAGTCCGTCCCGGATCCCGCCCGCCGCATTGGTGAGCACCACGGTCTCCACGCCCGCCGCAATCGCCGCGCTCACCGGATGCACGACATCGCCCGGCTGATAGCCCTCGTACAGATGCTGACGCCCCATCAGCAGCAGCACAGGCGTGTTATCAACGGCAACCGAATGCACAATCCCGACATGCCCTTGCGCACTTGGCGTCCCGAACCCGGGCAGTTCCGGCATCGGCACCGACGCCGACGGCGTCCCGATCTCCGCGGCTGCCTCCTGCCAGCCCGATCCCAGCACCACCGCAACCCGGTGCCGCTCCACTCCCGTACGTTCGGCGATCGCCCTCGCGGCCTGTTCGGCAAGCATGCCGTCACCGTATCTGATTTGCCGCGCCTGCGGCTGGGTCTAATTGCCGCGCCTGCGGCGCGGCGGGTTCGCGGCCCCCTGGTGTCTCGCGTCCGAGCCGTCGAGACTCGCGACTTCGTCGCATGCGCTTCGACGGCTCGGACGCGAGACGGGCCGCGAACGGTCGCTCGTAAGACTCGCTCCGTGGTGGTTGGTGATGGCGGGGACGTTCAGCACCTGATGCACGCGTGCTGGGCGTTTGAGTTCCGCGCCTGTGTCATATGTGTTTCGGCCATTGGGGTGTGAGGCGGGTCGCGAACGGGTCGTTCGTAAGGGCTCGCTTCGTTGTGGTTGCTGAGGGCGGTTTGTTCAGCGCCCGATTCCGTCATGCTGGGCGTTTGAGTTCCGCGCCTGTGTCATATGTGCTTCGGCCATTGGGGTGTGAGGCGGGTCGCGAACGGGTCGTTCGTAAGGGCTCGCTTCGTTGTGGTCGCTGAGGGCGGATTGTTCAGCGCCCGATTCCGTCATGCTGGGCGTTTGAGTTCCGCGCCTGTGTCATATGTGCTTCGGCCATTGGGGTGGGAGGCGGGTCGCGAACGGGTCGTTCGTAAGGGCTCGCTTCGTTGTGGTCGCTGAGGGCGGATTGTTCAGCGGCTGATGCCCTCGTGCCGGGGGTTTGAGTTCCGCGCCTGTGTCATATGTGTTTCGGCCATTGGGGTGTGAGACGGGCCGCGAAGGCGCTCGTCAGACTTGCGCCGTGGGAGCTGAGACGGCAGCACGGCTTGCTGTCGCGCAACCCGCCGAGTGTTAGCTACCCGCGAGTAGGTGTCGCGCTGCGCACCCGTTACGCTGCACGCATGCCGTATCTGGAACGTGAAGGGGATGTGTTCGTCGTCTACCTCGGGAACGAGGGGCAGACCGACAGCGAGAACCGTTTCCATCCGGATTGGATCGATGCGTTCCACGGGCTGTTGGACCAGGTCGAGGCGTCCGAGGGGCCGGCGGCGCTGGTCACCACGGCGAGCGGGAAGTTCTACAGCAACGGGCTCGATACCGATTGGCTGTTCGGCAACCTGGATCAGATGCACGGCTACCTCGACCGGGTACACAGCATCTACACCCGCCTGCTGACCTTCCCGCTGCCGACGGTGGCCGCGGTCAACGGTCATGCCTTCGGTGCGGGCGCGATGCTGGCAACTTCGCACGATTTCCGGGTGATGCGCGCCGACCGCGGCTTCTGGTGTCTGCCCGAGGTGCACCTCGGCATGCCGTTCACCGTCGGCATGAACGCGCTGCTCACCGAGCGTCTCACCAACCAGGTGTGCGTACAGGCCATGACCGCCGGTCATCGCTTCGCCGCCGACGAGGCCATCGCTGCGGGAATTGTCGACGCGAAGGCGGATGCTGATGTTTTGCTGAAGTCCGCGATCGAGCGCGCAGGCGCCCTCGCGGCAAATCGCAAGCCCAATCTGCCGGTGATCAAGCGGTCGCTGCACGCCAAGGCGCTGGCCGGGCTCGCGATCCCGACCACTCCGGAGAATCTGGCGTTCGCCCCGGGATAACCGCAACTTGATCACAACCCTTGCGCCGCGCGGCAACATCGCCCCTGGGCGCAGGGTGCGCCCGATCTTGTGCGCAGTGCCAGACTGTGTGCCATGCCACCACCGCGCAGCGGGCACCCCGAATCACGCACGGACCACCACGTCGCGCACCCGGGTGCGGCGGCGGACGCCGCGATCCTGGCCGCCGCGCCCGAACTGATCGCGCTCTCGCATTCGATCCACGCCGAACCGGAACTGGCGTTCGAGGAAACCCGCAGCGTCGCCAAGACCATCGCGCCGCTGGCCGAGCGCGGTTTCGCGATCGAGACCCCCGTCGCCGACCTGCCTACCGCATTCCGCGCGACCTACGGATCCGGCGAGCTCACGGTGGGTATCTGCGCTGAATACGACGCACTGCCCGAGATCGGGCACGCCTGCGGACACAACATCATCGCGGCATCCGCGGTCGGCGCCGGACTCGGCCTCGCCGAGGTGGCCGACGTCCTCGGCATTACTGTCGTCGTCTTCGGCACACCGGCGGAGGAGAGCGGCGGCGGCAAGGTGCTGATGCTCGAGCGCGGCGTCTTCGACGATGTCGCGATGGCGATGATGGTGCACCCCGGTCCGATCGATATCGTCGACGCGCGCTCGCTGGCGCTCGCGGATCTGTCGGTGGTCTTCCACGGCCACGAGGCGCATGCCAGTGCGGCCCCGGAATTGGGCCGCAACGCGGGTGACGCAGTGACCGTCACGCAGGTTGCTCTGGGATTGCTGCGTCAACATCTCCGACCCGGACAGCAACTGCACGGTATAGTCAGCGACGGTGGCGTAGCCCCCAACATCGTTCCCGGACGTGCGGAACTGCTGTATTACCTACGCGCAGTCGACTCCGCATCCCTCGACGATCTGATGCGACGAGCGTCGGCTTGTTTCGAGGCGGGTGCGCTGGCAACCGGCTGCACTCACGAAATCCGGACGGTTGCGCCGACATATACCGAGCTGACGCCCGATTCGGGATTACTGTTTGCCTATCGTGAGCAGATCGTCGACTTGGGCCGGGTGCCGATCGCACCAGAACTCGAGGCGCAGCGACCGCTCGGGAGTACGGATATGGGCAACGTCACCAACGTCATACCGGGCATACATCCGGTCATCGGCATAGATGCCGGTGGGGCGGTGACGCATCAGCCCGGCTTCGCCGCGGCGAGTGTCAACGCCTCGGCCGATCGTGCGGTAACCGACGGTGCGATCGCGCTCACGCGTACCGCTATCGCCGTAGCTCGCGATCAAATACATAGGGACAGGTTGTTGCAACGGCTCGTTCAACGACAGGAGGACATTCGGTGAGCATTACTGGCCGTTCCGCGGCGCACGCGACACGCTCGGTGTCGGCGACGCGCGTGCCCACGGGGGGCCACGGGAGCGCAGCACAATCGGATACCGCGGAAGTCGGACCGGATGCGGTCGATTCCTGGCTGGCCGAGCACACGGTCGACCTCATCCAGTGGCGCCGGCATATCCACGCGAACCCGGAGCTCTCCCGCACCGAATTCGCCACCACCGAGTTCGTCTCGGCCTGGCTGACCAAGGCGGGATTGACGCCGCAGAAGATGCCCAACGGCACCGGAGTGCTCTGTGACATCGGTCCGGTGGATGCACCGCGCATCGGACTGCGCGCCGATATGGACGCACTCCCGCTGCAGGAATTCACCGGACTCAGCTTCGCCTCCACCGTCCCGGGCGTCTCGCATGCCTGCGGGCACGACGCGCATACCACGATTCTGCTGGGCACCGCGCTCGCACTGGCCGATCAGGAACTCCCGGTCGGCGTGCGATTCGTCTTCCAGCCCGCCGAAGAGGTGATGCCCGGCGGTGCCATCGATATGGTCGCCGCCGGGGCGATGGAGGGCGTCGACCGGATCTTCGCACTGCACTGCGATCCGCGCCTCGAGGTCGGCCGGGTGGGCATCCGGGTCGGTGCGATCACCTCGGCGGCCGACACCATCGAATTGGTTCTCGATTCGCCGGGCGGGCACACCTCGCGTCCGCATCTGACCAGCGATCTGGTCTACGCCATCGGCACCGTGATCACCGGCCTGCCCGGGCTGCTCAGCCGCCGCATCGACCCGCGCACCAGCACAGTGATGGTCTGGGGGGCGGTTAGCGCGGGCAAGGCGCCCAATGCGATACCGCAGACCGGCATGCTCACCGGCACCGTGCGCACCGGCGATCACGCGACCTGGTCGCTGCTGGAGCCGATGGTGCGCGAGATCGTGGACGGCCTGCTCGCCCCGACCGGGGTGCGCTACCAGTTGAACTACCGCCGTGGTGTGCCGCCGGTGGTCAATGACGAGCACTCGACCAGGATGTTCGAAGACGCGATCCGCATGCTCGGCCCGGACGCACTCGCCGACACCTTGCAGTCCGGTGGCGGTGAGGATTTCTCCTGGTACCAGGAGGAGGTGCCGGGCGCGATGGCTCGCCTCGGCGTTTGGTCCGGGCACGGCGAACAGTTGGATCTGCACCAGCCGACCTTCGACCTCGACGAGCGCGCGCTTGCCGTCGGTGTCCGGGTACTCAGCAATATCGTGTTCAACGCGAGCTGACGAAGACAAAGGAAGCGGCCGACCCTCGATGGGGGTCGGCCGCTTCCGCGTCTGTTCAGCTACCGAAGAATCCAGGTCCGACGTTCTTGCTGTTTCGGGTGCGCAGCGCGTGCACGTATTCCGCTGGCGCGCCAGCCTTTTCGGCCGCATCGGCCATCACGCCGATATAACGCGCCGATGGTAGCCCGCCCTCGTAGGCATCGAGTACATATAGCCAGGCCAGGATGGGTTCGGAACCGCTGCCCGCGCTCGGCACCACGCGCAGCCGGATCTTGCGGTGGATGCCGAAATCGGAACCCTCCCAGCGGTCCAGGCGCTGCTCGTCCTCGGGCGATACGTCGTAGAGCACGACGAATACCCGCTCGCCCGGCTCTTCGACGACGGTGGCCAGCGGGCCCTCCCAGCCGATGTCGTCACCGCTGAAGGTGAGGCGCCAGCCCTCCAACCAGCCTGTCCCGTACATGGGGGAGTGCGGACAGCGCTCGAGCATCTGGGACGAGTCCATGTTGGACCCGTAGGCGGCGTAGATCGGCACGACGCAAGGGTATCCAATAACTTGCGCGCATCGTCTCTATCCCGGCGAGATGACCGTGTGTTCGCCAGCTAACGTTGTTTACCGGCACCGGAGATCCCGGTCGAATAGCTCGAGCGGAGGTATCCATGACCCGCATAGCGATCATCGGTGGCGGACCGGCCGGTTACGAAGCGGCACTGGTGGCGGCCCAACACGGAGCCACGGTCACCCTGATCGATAGCGACGGCATCGGCGGGGCGTGCGTCCTGTGGGACTGCGTACCGTCGAAGACCTTCATCGCCTCGACCGGCGTGCGCACCGATCTGCGTCGCGCCCGTGACCTGGGCATTACCCTCGATCCGAGCCAGGCCCAGATCGAACTGGGCGAGGTGAACGCGCGCGTGAAGGCGCTGGCGTTGGCCCAGTCCTCCGATATCCGCTCCAAGGTGCAGGCCGCGGGTGTGACCGTGTTGACCGGACACGGACAGCTCAGCGATCCGGCCGCCGGTCTGGCCGCGCACCGTGTGCGCGCGCTCCTGCCCGATGGCACCGAGGAGGCCATCGAGGCCGAAGTAGTGTTGATCGCCACTGGCGCGAGCCCGCGCGTGTTGCCCGGCGCCGAGCCCGATGGTGAGCGCATCCTGAACTGGCGTCAGCTCTACGACCTGGAGGAACTTCCAGAGACCCTGGTCGTGGTCGGCTCCGGTGTGACCGGCGCCGAATTCGTTTCCGCGTACACCGAAATGGGTGTGCGGGTGAAGTTGGTCTCCAGCCGTGACCGGGTGTTGCCCGGTGAGGACGCCGATGCCGCGCTCGTGCTCGAGGACGCACTCGCCGAACGCGGTGTCGAACTGGTCAAGCACGCCCGCGCCGATGCGGTAGAGCGCACCGCCGCAGGCATCGTGGTGAAGCTCTCCGACGGCCGAACCGTCACGGGTACGCATGCGCTGATGACCGTCGGCTCGATCCCGAATACCAACGACCTGGGCTTGGAGCGGGTCGGCATCGAACTCGACCGCGGCGGCTACCTGCGGGTGGACCGGGTGTCGCGCACCTCGGTGCCGGGCATCTACGCCGCGGGCGACTGCACCGGCCTGCTGCCGCTGGCCTCGGTGGCCGCCATGCAGGGCCGCATCGCGATGTATCACGCGCTTGGTGAGGGCGTCAGCCCGATCCGGCTGAAGACGGTCGCCTCGGCCGTATTCACCCGCCCGGAGATCGCGACCGTCGGCGTGAGCCAGACCGCCATCGATAACGGCGAGGTGCCCGCGCGCACGGTGATGCTGCCGCTGAACACCAACCCGCGCGCCAAGATGTCGGGTCTGCGCAGGGGTTTCGTCAAGATCTTCTGTCGGCCCGCGACCGGTGTGGTCATCGGCGGTGTGGTCGTCGCCCCGATCGCCTCGGAACTCATCCTGCCGATCGCGCTCGCGGTCCAGAACAATCTGACCGTCAACGATCTCGCCCAGACGTTCTCGGTGTATCCGTCGCTGACCGGCTCGGTCACCGAGGCGGCCCGGCTGCTGATGCGTCACGACGACCTGGATTAACAGGCGGTGTTTGATTTGCAGCGCCTTCGGCGCTGCGTGTTCGCGGCCCCCCGGTGTCTCGCGTCCGAGCCGTCGAGACTCGCGCCTGCGGTGCATGCACTTCGACGACTCGGACGCGAGACGGGCCGCGAACGTCGCTCGTAAGACTCGCTCCGTTGCGGCCGGATTATGCGGTCGATCTCGAGTGCCCCGAGTCTTACTGTCTTGTCTGGACTTTCACCGCGTTGCCAGTCCGGCGCGCATGTGGTTCACTTCCCGCAGAGATGCGATCGGCGGGCGATCGCGAGGGTTCTGTGTGGGGGGATCGATCCTTTCCAGCGGGAACGGCGAACGGCCGCATGGTCGTTCGCCGCTCCTGTCTCAGGGGCCAAGCGTCTCACCAGGGAAAACTGTGTGTGACCGAGTCGGTCGCACCCGGGAAAGGGATTGCGAAAAGTGAAACATCGTAAGCCGAGTCGGACGCAGCGAGCGATGGCGAGCACATCGTTGCCGCTGGCCACCGCGGCGGCCGTGGCCACGCTCTTCGCGGCGCCGGCGGGGGCAGTTCCGGATCAGCCGAGCACACCGACCACTCCGGCGCCCGCGCCTGCCGATCCGGGCAGCACCGCGCCGACGGATCAGGGCCAGCCGGAGACCACCAAGCCGGATCCGGGTAAGCCAGAGGCCAAGCCGACGCCGACGCCGAGCCAGCCGGGTGTCACCACGCCGGATCCGAACCAGGTCATGCCGAATCAGCCAAGGGATCCGAAGCTGTCGACGCCGACTCAGCCGGGTGTCACCACCCCGCGCGTCGCGCCGCTGCCGGTTCCGGGCCAGACCGGACCCGATGTCCCCGCCGTGGTGCCGGAGACGGCGCCTGGTGCGGAGGCTCCGAAGCCCGCGCAGCCCGGAACCACCGCACCGGGTGCGAACACCCCGAGCGGTCCGAACGCGCGGACCCCGCAGCAGCCGCAGCCCGACACGCTGGTGCAGCAGCCGCGCTGGGAGGCCCCGCGCTTCCAGCAGGCGCCCGCCGCACCGGTCGTCGAGATGGACGGCCCGCACCAGGAGATCGGCGCCAATATCGACGGTGGCTCGCTGGCGCCCGGCTACGTGGCCAACACCCACCACTTCAACAATGCTGCGGGCTACGTCGGCACCATCGGGTACCGCACCCCGACCGGTCAGGGCGAGGCCGGTGTGTCGGTCGAATACGTCGGCGCCAACAGCGTCAAGGTCACCTCCTACACCGGTGGTGAGGGTCTGGCCGACAACAAGACCGAGGTCATCCTCGACACCACCCAGGCCAACCTGGCCAAGGCCGCTGTCGAGCACTGGATTCGGGAACAGCCGGGCGGCGCGGCTGCCCTCGAGGCCGCCGCACAAGTTAAACTTCCGGTGCCGCCAGGCGAACTGGCTCCGCAAACGGTCAACGTCGCCGGGGTCACCACCCAGTGGGGTGGGTCACTCCAGTACTGACACGAGCTGATTCGACGGGTGGGGCGGTCGTTCTCGACCGCCCCACACGTGTGTCCTGGGGAAAGGATTTGGTGTGGGCTCCGAGGGTGATGGCAGGGACAACGAATCCGACCAGTCCGGGTCGGAATTCGGACCCCCGTTGGACGATTTCGGCCCGCCGGTCTCCGAATTCGGCCCGCCGGTCTCCGAATTCGGCCCGCCGGTAGGCGAATTCGGTCCGCCGACGGGCGGTCAGGCGCGACCGCAGTGGTCGGTGCCCGAGCCTGCCACCGATCATCCCGAGCTGATCTGGCGGCCCGCCGACGAACCGCCGACGGTGCCGCCACCACCCCCGCAGTACCGCGCGCCGGATACGACGGTGTTCGGCGATGCGCCGCCACCGCCGCCGCGGCGACCGGAACCGCCGGTCGAACCGGACCCCAACGAGGCCACCGTGCGGCATACGACACCTGCCGCGAGCCAGCGCGACACCTGGTGGAACAGTCCGACCGAATCCGGCGGCGTGCCGAAGCCGCCGTCCGAGCCGCCGGGTCTGTCCTGGGCCGACGATCCGATCGCGAAGCGTCTTGCGCCGAAGCTGATCTCCGACACCATCACCGCGACCCCGACCCGGCACAGTTCGCGCGGCCGGTGGATCGCGCTCGGTGTGCTCGCCGCGCTCGTGGTGGTTCTGGCGCTGGTGGTGACCTTCGTCGCGGTCAGTCGCGACGACAACGGCAGTCCGAAGGCGGCGCCGCCCGCACCGCCGAGTACCTCCGCCGCGCTGAGCTGCCCTGCGAGCAAAGACGGCAAGGTGACCCGCGGCAACGGGCAGGGCGACACCTCGAGCGGCCCGGGTGCGATCCTCGGCTTCCAGTACGAGTTCTACGTCGACCGCAATGGTGAGCGGGCGCGCAGATTCGTCGCGCCGGATGCCGAGAATGTGTCGATGGCCGAGGTCATCCAGCAGGCGATCAATGAACAGATCCCGGTCGGCACCACGCATTGCCTGCGGATTGCCGAGGTCGCTGCCGACACCTTCGAGGTGGATCTGACCGAACATCGGCCCGATGGCACGACCAATGTCTACCGGCAGACCATCATCACGGTGGTCCGGGACGGCAAGAGCGTGATCTTCGCCATCCGGGAGCGCGTCTGAGCTCTCGATGGCTTCCTACAGCTGAAATTCATCCCATGATAGGGTACGTGGGCTGCTGATTTCGGGAGGTTTTCCATGTCGCCGACCAATCCACCGCTCGCGGCCAAACTGGGCGGACTGAAGAGCTCGGCGATTCGCGACCTGCTGAAACTGACCGCGCGCGACGAGGTGATCAGCCTCGCGGGCGGTTTGCCGGATGCGGAGTTGATGCCGAGAGAAAGGCTCGCCGCGGCGGCAGATGCGGCGCTGCGTGGTTCTGCGGTGTTGCAGTACACCGAGTCGGCCGGGTGGGTTCCGCTTCGCGATGTGCTGCGGCAGCGGGAGTCGGCGAAGCTGGGCCGGACGGTGGGGCTCGACGAGATCTTCGTGACTCATGGTTCGCAGCAGGCGCTTTCGCTGCTCGCCGAGGTGCTGCTGGACCCGGGTGCACTGGTTGTTGTCGAGGATCCGGCGTATGTCGGTGCGCTGCAAGTGTTCCGGGCGGCCGGGGCGCGAATTGTGCCGGTCCCTTTGGATTCCGAGGGAATGCGGCTGGATGTGCTGAAGGAACTGTTGGCGCGCGGTGAGCGTCCGGCGGTCGTGCACACGGTGAGCAATTTCCACAATCCGGGTGGCGTCACCATGAGTCCGCCGCGTCGTCGTGAGTTGGCCGAACTCGCCGACAGCCACGGTTTCTGGGTGATCGAGGACGATCCGTACGGTGAGCTCTGGTTCGACCGGCCTTCGCCCGATCCCGTGGCAACCTACTCCCGCAACGTGATTCGGCTTTCCAGCGCCTCGAAGATCCTCGCGCCCGCGCTGCGGGTCGGCTGGATGGTGGCGCAGGAGCGGATCTGCCGCGCGGTCGAATTGCTGAAACAGGGCGCTGACCTGTGCGGTTCGGCGCTGACCCACCAGATCGCCGCCGACCTGCTAACCGACGAGACCTGGCTGACCGGCCATGTCGACACGGTCCGTACCGCCTACGGTGACCGCGCCAAGGCGCTCGTGCACGGCGTACGCACCCGCTTCGGCGAACGCCTTACCTGCACCGATGCCGCCGGCGGCATGTTCGTATGGGCGGATTTCACCGACGGCACCGACACCGATCGGCTGCTGCCGCGAGCCCTGGAGCACGGCGTGGCCTTCGTCCCCGGCTCGGCCTTCGCCGTCGACACCGACTACAGCCACTCCATGCGCATGTGCTTCACCACTTCGGACGCGGCGACGTTGGCGGAGGCGATCGACCGGCTGGCTCGCGCGGCCGAATAGTCGTCAATCCACCCAGTTGTAGGTGCGCTCCACGGCCTTGTTCCAGGCGGCGAGGTGGGTTTCGCGGTCCGTCGCCGACATCGCGGGCTGCCAGGTCTTATCCGCGGCCCAGTTGGCGCGGATGTCATCGGTGCTCTCCCATAGTCCGACGGCGAGTCCGGCCGCATATGCCGCACCCAGCGCGGTGGTTTCATTGACGACCGGACGGACCACCGGCACATCGAGGATGTCGGACTGGAACTGCATGAGCAGATCGTTGCCGACCATCCCGCCGTCGACCTTGAGGGTGGTCAGTTCCAGTCGCAGCTGCTGGGATTCGGCGTCGGCGCGCATCGCGTCCATGACCTCCCGCGTCTGAAATGCGGTGGACTCCAACACCGCTCGCGCCAGATGCGCCTTGTTGACGAAGCGAGTGAGGCCCGCGATGACGCCGCGGGCATCCGGTCGCCAGCGCGGCGCGAAGAGGCCGGAGAACGCGGGGACGATATAGGCGCCGCCATTGTCCTCGACGCTGCGCGCCAGCGGCTCGATCTCGTCGGCGGCGGAAATGATGCCGAGATTGTCCCGGAACCATTGCACCAGTGAGCCGGTCACCGCGATGGACCCCTCCAGTGCGTAGACCACCGCCTCATCGCCGAGCTGGTAGCAGACCGTGGTGAGCAGGCCGTGCTTGCTGAACACCGGTGTTGTGCCGGTATTGAGCAGCATGAAATTGCCGGTGCCGTAGGTGTTCTTGGCCTCGCCGGGGGACAGGCAGGCCTGGCCGAAGGTCGCCGCCTGCTGGTCGCCGAGAATGCCCGCGACAGGTATGCCCGCCAATGGGCCGGAGCCGATCTCCGCGTAGATCTCCGATGAGCTGCGGATCTCCGGCAGCATCGAACGCGGTATCCCGAATTCCGTGCATATCTGTGAATCCCACTGCAGCGTACGCAGATCCATCAGCATGGTGCGTGACGCATTGGTCACATCGGTGATGTGCTGACCGGTGAGCTTCCACAGCACCCAGCTGTCGATGGTGCCGAAACACAGCTCGCCGGACTCGGCCCTGGCTCGCGCGCCCTCGACATTGTCGAGGATCCAGCGCAGTTTCGGACCGGCGAAGTAGGTGGACAGCGGGAGGCCGGTGCGGTCTTGGTAGCGTGTCGCGCCGAATTCGCCGCCCAGTTCGGTGACCAGACGGTCGGTGCGGGTGTCCTGCCAGACAATCGCGTTATGAATCGGCTTGCCGCTGGCCCGATCCCACACCACGGTCGTCTCGCGCTGATTGGTGACGCCGACCGCATTGATCTCCGCGGCGGAGATCCCCGTGCTCCGCAGCACCTCGCCGAGCACGAATTCGGTATTGCGCCAAATGGTTTCCGGATCGTGCTCGACCCAGCCCGGCCGCGGGAAGATCTGCTCGTGCTCGCGTTGCGCGACACCGACGACGCGGCCCTGCCGGTCGAAGATGATGCACCGACTCGAGGTCGTGCCCTGATCAATGGCGGCCACATAGCGACGCATTCGTGCAGGCTACTAAAACCGACGTGGCCATCGGGGAAAACAGCGGAGCGCGCCACGCATCACCTCGCGACCAGCAGGTTGTCGGACTAGTGTTGGGATCGGTTACCGGCGAGTAGCGCGGGTTATCGGCCGCGGGCGACACGGCTTCGGCCCCGACTTGGGATCGTCGCCGGTTCCTTTAGCCTGGAAAACAGAAGACCGCCCGCCGGACTGAGCAGCCCGATCGTGTGCCCGAAAGACCACAAACGTCGTCTGAACCCCGACGCCGGGGTCGGCTGGAGGAGTCGAGCATGACCAAGAAACCGCAATCGCAGTTCCTCGGCCCCGAGCAGCGCGCGACGGCATGGGAGCGCTTCGGTAAGGATCACTTCGACGTGGTCGTCGTTGGTGGTGGCGTGGTCGGCTCGGGTATCGCGCTCGACGCGGCGACGCGCGGTCTCAAAGTAGCGCTGGTCGAGGCGCGCGATCTCGCCTCCGGCACCTCGAGCCGCTCCTCGAAGATGTTCCACGGCGGGCTGCGCTATCTGGAGCAACTGGAATTCGGGCTGGTCCGCGAGGCGCTGCGGGAACGTGAACTCGCACTGGCCCGGCTCGCACCGCATCTGGTGAAGCCGCTGCGCTTCCTCTACCCGCTCACCCGCCGCGGCTGGGAACGTCCGTACGTGGCCGCCGGGCTGGTGCTCTACGACACCATGGGCGGCGCGAAATCCGTTCCCGGCCAACATCATCTAACCCGGCACGGGGCACTCCGGCTGGCGCCCGGTTTGCGCCCCGACTCGCTGATCGGCGGCGTCAGTTACTACGACACGGTCGTCGACGATGCCCGCCACACCATGACCGTCGCCCGCACCGCCGCGCACTACGGCGCGGTTATCCGCACTTCCACCCAGGTCGTCGGCTTTCTGCGCGAGGCGGATCGGGTCGTGGGGGTGAAGATGCGCGATAGCGAGGACGGCCGCACCGGGGAGATCCGCGGGCATGTGGTGATCAACGCGACCGGTGTGTGGACCGATGAGGTCCAAGCGCTTTCGCACAATCGCGGCCGCTTTCACGTGCGCGCGTCCAAGGGAGTGCACATTGTGGTGCCGCGCGACCGCATAGTCAGCGATGCCGCGATTATCCTGCGCACCGCGACCTCGGTGCTGTTCGTCATCCCGTGGGGCGCGCACTGGATCATCGGCACCACCGATACCGACTGGAATCTGGATCTCGCCCATCCGGCGGCAACCAAGGCCGATATCGACTATCTGTTGGACCGAGTCAACCAGGTTTTGGTTACCCCGCTCACCCCCGCGGATATCGACGGTGTCTACGCGGGTCTGCGGCCTTTGCTTGCGGGAGAAAGCGATTCGACTTCCAAGCTGTCGCGCGAACACGCAGTCGCCCGCGTTGCGCCGGGGCTTGTCGGCATCGCGGGCGGCAAGTACACCACCTACCGGGTGATGGCCTATGACGCGGTCGATGAAGCGGCGCAGGATATTCCGGCGCGCGTCTCGCCGTCCATCACCGATAAGGTTCCGCTGCTCGGTGCCGACGGCTACTTCGCGCTGATCAATCAAACGGTGCAACTCGCCGAGGCCTATGGTGTGCATCCGTACCGGGTCAAGCATCTGCTCGAGCGCTACGGTTCACTCATCGACGAGGTCATGGCCATGGCCGACGGCAAACCCGAACTACTGCAGCCGATTATGGACGCGCCATCATATCTGCAGGTGGAGGCCGCCTACGCGGCCGCCGCGGAGGGCGCACTGCACCTGGACGACATTCTGGCCCGCCGGACGAGGATCTCCATCGAATACTCGCATCGCGGCGCGAACTGCGCCGAACAGGTAGCCCATCTGGTCGCACCGATACTCGGCTGGGACGACGACGAAATCGACCGGGAGGTAAGCACTTACCAGGCCCGCGTCGACGCGGAGATCCGCTCCCAGACCCAGCCGGACGACCCCTCCGCCGATGCCCTTCGCATCGCGGCCCCCGAACCGCGCCCGGAGATCCTGGAACCGGTCCCGTTGGACAGCTGAGGGCTAACCGACAGCTGGCGGCTTTTTCGGGGTTTCGACCTGGGTGGCCCAGGCCAAGAGCGACCGAATATAGCGCAGTACCAGTTCATCCGGGTACTGCTGCGGGTCGGCCAGATGCAGCCGAGCCAATTCCTCCAATGCCGCGAGCATGATGCGCTCGGTCGCACCATCCGGATCGACGGTGACTCCCGCATGGCGCGACAGATGCCGCGCGCCGATCGCCCGCGCATAGGCCCGGCCGACTTCGAGCCGGTCGCGCAGATCCGGCGGTCCGCCGTCGGGTGGGCTGAGGATGATCCGCCAACTGGTCGGCGCGGCATGCAGATAGGCGAGAATGCCGCGGCCGATCCGATCCGCATCGTCATCGGTGTCCGCCCAGTCGAGACTGCCGATACCGGCCAGTGCGATGGCCGATTCGCGATCCACCAGCGCGGTCATCAGCCCGGACAGATCGGTGAACTGCTGATACACCAGTGCCCGTGCCACCTCGCCCTCGCGCGCGACCCGATCGATACTCACGGCGCCGAAGCCGTCGACGGCGACAATAGCGCGCGCCACATCGAGTAGCTGCGCGCGCCGCTCGGCCGCGGACATGCGGCGCTTGGGCGTGGAACAGGACTTCGCAGTGGGGTGCTCAGAGGTCGAGCGCTCCGTGGTCACGGCAAAGACGGTAGCGCAAGTAGCAGGTCCACCGCCTTGGCAGCGCTCTGCACCGCGCTCTCCATGGTCGCCGACCAGTCGGTCGCGGTCCAATCACCGGCCAGTACCAGCGTCGGCACCGAGGTGCGCTGATCCGGGCGCAGGCCGTGCGTGCCGAGCACCTGCGAGAACGTCGCTTTCGGCATTCGAACTACGTGTCCCTGAACGACTTTCGCATTTTCGGCGGCCGGGTAGTAGCGGCGCAGCAGGCGCATTTGTTCGTCGATGATCTGCTCGTTGGTCTTGTGTATCTGCTCGTACGCGCCGCTGGTGGTCAGGCAGTACAGCCAGGCCCGGTCGGTGCTGCGCCCGGTCATCAACTGCCGGTCGAAGACCTCGTCGATGACGCCGGTGCCGCCGATCAGTGCCTCGAATTCGGCCTCGGTGCCGAGCGGGCGGTCCAGGTACAGGTTGGTGCTGACGATCGGTGTATATCCCAATTTATCTGCGGCGGCGTAGATTTCGGAATGTTCCGGCAATTCATCCAGCAGTCCGCCGATATTCGAATTCGGTACCGCGCAGACAACGGCATCGGCCGGGACGACCGAACCATCGGCGAGTACCACCCCAGTCACCGCACCATTCTCGATATTGATGCGGCGGGCCACCGCGCGATGGCGGACCTCGACACCGTATTTCTCGAAAACCTTTTGGGCCCCGGCGATGTAGAGGGTATCGAGGTCGGTGGTCGGGTAGCCGATGGTGACCGCCCGACGGTGTTCGACCCCGAGCCGGATGCCGGTGGCCAGCAAATCGGCGAGGATCTTGGCCGATTCCTGCTGGACGGGCTCGGCCGCGAGGCCGAGAGCGAGCCAGTCCCACAACGCTTCTCGCGCCGGAGCGGGCATGCCCACCCGGTTGAACCACTGTTCGGTGGTGAGATCGGCGAGGTCAGCGGGTTGGTGCAGGCTCTGCCAGCCGAGTCGCACCGTGGCTCGGGCGGCGCGCAGCCGATCGAGCAGGCTCGCGTCGGGATGTGCGCCGAACAGCGTGCGCCATGCGCCCCAGCCCTTGGTCGACATGAACACGCTGCGCCCGCCCGGCCAGCGCAGCGTCCCGCCGTGCGGGAAGGCGACGTACTGGCGGGTGCCGACGCTGGTCAGGTAGCGGAACAGATGGTCATAACCGCTGGCGATCACATGCTGGCCGTTATCGGGAAGGTCATCGGCCGCTTCGACTTTCATCGCATGTGTCCGGCCGCCGAGTCGGCCGCGGCGTTCCAGCAGCGTGACCTGCTTACCCGCCTCGGCCAACCAGACCGCGGACGCCAGCCCGGCCAGTCCACCCCCGATGACCACGTACCGCCGCAGATCGTTCACATTGCACTCCCTATATTAACTTACATTCTGCAAGTTAATCGGGAGTGCCTGGGCCGTCAAGGGTTTGGTCGAACGGCGATCTGCTGCATGGCATGGAATTCGATCGAGCTGTGCGCGGAGAACACCGTGACCTCGTCACCGTGGTCGCGCACCAGTTCGCGCAGCCGCTGCTGGTTCTCGATGCGGGCGGCGGGAAGTGTCTGCACATTCTTCTCGAACATGGCCGTACCGAACGGTTGTCGCGGCCGAACCGGGTCGAGTACGCCGGGATGGAAGTAGGAGTCGCCCGCGGACAGCAGCCAGCCGCTTCCGGTATCGACGGCGACACCCGCATGACCGCGGGTATGCCCAGCGAGCGGGATGATCAGGATTTCCGGGGGCAGGCCGGTCAATTCGCGCACCGCGTCGAAGCCGAACCAGCTGGCACCGGTATCCGCGTACGACTCCCAGCGTGGACCGTGCCGAAACTGAGGTTCCTTATAGCGCAAGCGTTCTTCCCGCGTATGTCCGCCCTGTAGGGCGCGCAGTTCCTCGGCGTATACGTGCACCCGCGCATGCGGGAAGTCGGCGAGTCCGCCCGCGTGGTCGAGATCGAGATGGGTGAGCACGATGTCGCGGACGTCCTCGCGTCGGTAACCCAGTGCCTCGATCTGGTGCACGGCGGTCTGCGCGAGATCGAGGACCGGATTGGTGAGCCGCAGGAAGCGACGGCCGAGCCATTCCTCGGGCCGATGGACCGCCTGTTCGCCGACGCCGGTCTCCACCAGGACGAGTCCGGAGTCGAGTTCGAGGAGCAGGCAGTGGCAGACCATTTCGGCGCGGCCGAAGATGCTGCCGGTGCCGTCGAGGAGACGGCCACCGAGTGGGCGCATGGTGCCGCAATTGAGGTGGTGCACGCGCATCAGGAAAGCTCCCGTTCGAAGGTAGTACGCAGATGGGCGGCGACCGCGCGCAGCGGCGCGACATCGCGTTTGGTCTTGGCGAGCATCAGGGCGCCCTCGATCGTGGCGAGGGCGACGGTAGACAGTTCGGTGGCCCGCTCTCGGCCGATTCCCTTGTCCCGCAGGTACTTTTCGATCGATTCGCGCCAGGATTCGAAACCGGTGACGCAGGCCTGCCTGATCGTTTCGCTTTCGCGCCCAGCGTCGAGTGCGATGGTCGCGATCGGGCAGCCGCGTTCGAAATCGGACTCTACGAGCAGCGCGGTGAGGACGTCGAAGACGGTGGCGATATCGCCGCCGTCGGCAAGGATCGCGTCGAGCTGGTCGCGCAATTGCCTGCTCGATTGGGTGATGGCCTCGGCGGCGAGTTGTTCCTTGCCGCCCGGGAAGTGGAAGTAGAGCGAGCCCTTGGGGGCGCCGCCCGCGCTGACGAGTTGATTCAGGCCGGTGGCGTGATAGCCCTGGGTGTGGAAGAGGTCGGCCGCGGCGTCGATGAAGCGTTGGCGGGAGTCGGTGCGAGGTGCCACGCCCTCACGGTACGTGAACTATGACGACCGGTCTAGTTAGTTCGGGAACTGGCGGATATTCGAGATGGTCGGTAGCAGTGGATTCAGGGTGATAGCTACTGAGTGGCAACTCGTTCCCGCTCGGTTCGATCAGGCGGGTTCGGGTTGGCAGCGTGGACAGAAGTAAATGCCGCGTTCGCGCTGGATGATGCGGTCGGACTGGGGGTTTCGGGCTGTTCGACCGGGCTGGGGTTCGGTCTCGCCGAGTAGATGCACGACCATGCGGGTGCCGCAGCGCTGACACGGACGGCGGGCGCGCCCGTAGGCCAGTGCCCGCCACGGCGGTTCGGTTGCGGCCTTGGTGAGCACGCGATGGGCCTCGTGCACGAGGGCGAGCAGGTCGGGGACATCGGCGACCGGTGTGGCCGGGTGGACGCGGCGCAGGAAGCAGATTTCGCTGCGGAAGATATTGCCGATACCGGCCAGATTGCGCTGGTCCAGTAGGGCGAGGCCGATGGGTTGGGCCGGATGCCGTTCCAGCCGTCGCAGCGCCTCGGTCACATCCCAGTTCGCGCCGAGCAGGTCAGGCCCGAGATGGTCGGTGGCGGTGTGCTCGTCCGCGCGTCGCAACACCTCGACGGTACCGAGCGAAAAGCCCACCGCCTCGGTGTCATCGGTGCCGAGCACCAGCCGGGCGGTCACCGGCGGCCGCGTCCACCGTTCACCGGCGCAGTAGGTCCGCCATTCGCCCTCCATCTTCAAATGCGTGTGGACACTGACCTCGTCGGTGCGGACGAAAAGATGCTTGCCATAGCTGGCGACACCGTCGACCCGCTGCCCGACCAGATCGACCGTCGCATAGCGCGGCACCCGGAAATCGCTGCGGATCAGTGTCTTTCCCTCCAGCGCGAGCCGCAGCCTGGCCGCGGTCAGGAATACGGTGTCGCCTTCAGGCATGGCTCGACCATAGATTGATTCGGGCCGGGGTCATTGTCTGCTCCGCAGTGCGCGTCCGCTCATCGCCGCGCAATTCACCCTTCGCGGTGTGCGAGTGGCCGTCGCCGCGCGTGCCGGAACGGGCACGTCGTGCGTGGGTTCGTCGTCGGGTCACGGCTTGCTTCGCGATCGCAGGTCGCGTGGTGTCGCGGAGAATTCGGTCTCGCTTCGCGGTGTGCGAGGGGCCGTCGCCACGCGTGCCGGAACCGTGCCGCTTTGCGTGGGTTCGTCGTCGTCGGGTCACGGCTTGCTCCGCAATCGGAGGCCTCTTGGGGTTGCGGAGAATCCGGCCTCGGTGAGGAAACCGGCGAAGGTGTTGCCGTGCACGGTTTCTCCGTCGACTCGGTCGATTACGAGCGAGTCGACGCGGCGGTCGCGCACCAGATCGGCCAGGGCGGTGGCCGCGGCTTGGCGGAGGTTCGGGTCCTCGGTGAAGGTGAGTAGGGTTTTGCCGCCGCGCTCCAGATAGAGCGTGAGTTCGCCGTCGACGAGCACGACGATCGCACCGGCCTTGCGTCCTGGACGGTGACCTGCGCCCTCGGCCGGTCCCTTCGGCCAGGGAAGTGCCGCGCCATAGGGGTTCGCGGGATCGCTTGCCGCCAAGGCTGATGCGGTGCTCCGGCGTTGTCCGCCGCTGCCGGGACGGGTGCGTTCGGTGTCGAAGGAGCGTAGTCGGTCCACCACATCGGTGGTCGAGAATTGTGCACCGCCGAGCGAATCGATGAAATAGCCGCGGCGGCAACGGCCGCGATCCTCGAATTCGGTGAGCACGCGGTACATGAGTGCGAATCCGCCGGGCACGCCCTCGTTCTGCACCGAGCCGCGGGTCAGCACGCCGTACCGCTCCAGCAGGGTGTCCGCCGTTGCGTGGGCGCGCAGGGTGTTGTCCGCCACCCGTTCCGGCAGGAGTGACCAGCGGCCCGCCACGGCGGGCGGTCCGGATCTGGTCGGCATATTCGGTCGTGGGAGATAGGCCCGTCCGCGTGGCGCGCGCCGGGGTGTGCGATGTGCGGTTGTGGTCCGGGCCGTGCCTGAGAGCAGGGCGCGGACCGGGGCGAAGGTGTCACCGGAGACGACGCCTGCCCAGACGAGCTCCCACAGTGCGGTCGCGACTCGAGCGTCGTCGAGGAGTCCGGTGGCATCGGAGAGTTGACGGAAGAAGTATGCGCCGCCGCCGTGCAGGACCGGCGGAAGTCGCGGTGGCGAACTGTTTCGGCGCGCTGAGCCGTTGGTGGTCGCCGAGGTGCCTCGATTCGCGGAAATGCCCGGCATCGCTGAAACATCCTGTACTGCATCATCCAGCGAGACGACCTGGTCTGGCCCTGCGGGTGGTTCCTCCGTATCGGCATCGATAGGCGTCCATGGGGCGATCGATGCGCCCAATGCGTTGAGCAGGCGCAGGTGTACCTCGGACAGTTCGATCTCGTCGGCGGGCGTCAGCGTGAACGGCGCCTGGTCGGCCAGGTGCAGGGCAATCCAGCCGTCCTTGGCAGTGATGGCGCCGTGCCCGGACCAGATGACCTCACCGGTGGCCATCAGTTCGTCCAACATGGCGGGGGAGTAATCGCGCACCCGCGCGGGCAATACCAGCGATTCCCATGCGGACGCGGGAATCGGCACTCCCGCAAGCTGTTCCACCACTGCCGCGACCCCGTCGACGCCGCGCAATTCACCGGTACCGATGTGTTGCCAGGACGGTAGGAATCGGCCGAAGGCGGCGGTCGCGACGGGTTCGACCTCGTGTCGGGCGGCCGCGAGGGATCGGCGGCGCAATCGGCGCAGCACCTGGCTGTCGCACCATTCCGGGCCGCTGGCCGCCGGCGTGAATTCGCCCTCTACCACGCGCTTTTCCGCGACCAGCCGATGCAGTGCCGTCGCGGCGACCGCGGTGCCGAGTCCGAAACGAGCGGCCACGGCCTCGGTGGTGAACGGTCCGTGCGTGCGGGCATAGCGCCCAACGAGGTCTCCGAGCGGATCGGCGACCGGTTCGATGAATGCGGCCGGGGTGCCGATGGGCAGCGGCACGCCGAGCGCGTCGCGCAGGCGCGCGGCATCCTCCACGGCGACCCACCAGGTCCGTCCGGCGAACGTAACCTCGAGTGCGCGCTTCGATTTCACCAAGCCAGCGAACCATTCCGCCGGATTACCGGTGGGTTCTGCGTCGTCGAGTTGAACGCCGCCACACCGCTGCGCGGCTTCCTCGGCAGTAAGCGGTCCGAGCAGCCGCAATAGATCGGCCAGCCCCTCCGCATCCCGCGCCGACCGTTCGGGTGTGAGCCGCTGCAATTCCCGCTCGGTTTGCTCGATGACGGTGGCGTCCAACAGCTCCCGCAGTTCCACCCGCCCGAGCAATTCGGCGAGCAGACTCGAATCGAGCGATAGTGCGGCCGCCCGACGTTCGGCCAGCGGACTGTCCCCGTCGTACATGAACTGCCCGATGTAATCGAACAGCAGGGAATTGGCGAACGGTGACGGTGTCGCGGTCTCCACCTCGACCAATCGCACCTGGCGACGCGCCACCCGTCCGAGCAGATCCCGCAGCGACGGAAGATCGTAAACGTCGCGCAGACATTCGCGCACCGTCTCCAAGAGGATCGGAAAGTCCGGAAACTTCCGCGCCACATCGAGCAATTGCGCCGACCGCTGCCGCTGCTGCCACAACGGCGCACGTTTACCCGGATCGCGTCGGGGCAGCAGCAGCGCCCGTGCCGCGCACTCCCGGAATCGCGATGCGAACAGCGCCGATCCGCCGACCTGCTCGGTGACGATCTCGTCGATCTCATCGGGCTCGAACACGAACAGCTCAGCACCGGGTGGATCGTCGGTGGTATCGGGCAGTCGCACCACGATTCCGTCATCGGAGGCATTCGGCGCGACATCCACGCCGAACCGCTCCCGCAGCCGCGCACCGATCGCCAACGCCCATGGCGCATGCACCGGTAAGCCGTACGGCGAGTGCAGCACCAGTCGCCAATCGCCGAGTTCGTCACGGAAGCGCTCGACGATCAGGGTTCTATCGCTGGGCAATTGTCCAGTGGCAGTGCGTTGTTCATCGAGCAGCGTCACCAGATTCGCGGTGGCATTCTCGTCGAGGCCTGCACCACGTAGGAGTGCGTCGACTGCCGGATCCGCTGGGGAGTTCTTCTTGGGGTCGAGGTTCGAACCCTTCGGCGATTGCGCACCGGCCTTGCGGATGAATTCGCCTAGCGCCGCACCGAGTTCGGCGGGCCGACCGAGTCCGTCACCATGCCAGAACGGCAACCGTCCCGGCTGCCCGAACGCGGGCGTGACCAGCACCCGGTCGAAGGTGATCTCCTCGATGCGCCAGCTGGTCGCGCCGAGGGCGAATACATCGCCGACCCGCGACTCGTACACCATCTCCTCATCGAGTTCGCCCACCCGGGAGGCCTTTTCACCGACCATGTAGACCGCGAACAGGCCGCGATCCGGAATCGCGCCACCCGAGGTGACGGCCAGTCGTTGCGCCCCCGGCCGACCGGTTAGCGTGCCCGCGTCGCGGTCCCACACGAGCCGGGGTCGCAATTCGGCGAACTCGTCCGACGGATAGCGACCGGCGAGCAAATCGAGCACCGATTCATACGCCGATCTGGGCAGCGAAGCGTAATTGCCGGTGCCGCGCACGGTTTCGAACCAAGCGTCGACATCGATGGGTTCGAGCGCGCAGGCCGCGACGGTCTGCTGGGCCAGGATGTCCAGGGGGTGCGCGGGAACTTGCAGGGCCTCGATCTGCCCGGCAGTCATCCGCTGTGACGCGACCGCGCAGTGGATGACGTCGGTGCGATGCTTCGGGAACAGCACCCCGCGCGAAATCTCACCGACCTGGTGCCCCGCTCGCCCGACTCGCTGCAGCCCACTGGCCACCGAAGGCGGCGCCTCCACCTGCACCACCAAATCGACCGCGCCCATATCGATTCCGAGTTCGAGACTGCTGGTAGCCACCACACAGCGCAGCCGTCCGCTCTTGAGATCGTCCTCGATCAGCGCCCGCTGCTCTTTGCTCACCGACCCGTGGTGCGCCCGGGCCAACAGCGGATCCGCGCCGTGGATCACTTCGGTCGATGCGCCGAGTTGGGCGGGCGGTTTGTGCCCGCCGCGCGGGTCAGGCCGGGAGGAGGCAGCTTGCGTAACCACGGCGGGCCCCGTGCGCGGCGAATCGGACACAGTCTCGACGGCCTCGCCCAGCCGCGCGGCATAGGCCTCATTGAGCCGTGCGGTCAGCCGCTCGGCCAACCTGCGCGAATTCGCGAAGACGATCGAAGACCGGTGGTCCAGCACCAGGTCGACGATCGCCTCGTCCACATGCGGCCAGATGGATCCGGGCTGATCGGAATCGCCCGGCTCGGTCATATCCGCGATCGGCACACGCACGGACAGATCGAAGGTCTTGGGAGCGGGCGGCGAAACGATCGTGATCGGCGCATTTCCAACCAGAAATCGCCCGACCTCCTCAGGCGGGCGCACCGTCGCCGAGAGCCCGATCCGCTGCGCGGGCCGCTCGGTCAGCAGATCCAACCGTGCCAGCGAAAGCGCCAGATGTGCGCCGCGCTTACCGCCCGCGATGGCGTGCACCTCGTCCACGATCACCGTGCCGATATCGCTGAGCGTCTCCCTGGCCGCCGAGGTGAGCATCAGGAACAGCGATTCGGGCGTGGTGATCAGAATGTCGGGCGGCGTCCGCTGCATCGATCGCCGCTGCGCCGCACTGGTGTCGCCGGAACGAACACCCACGGTGATCATCGGCGGGTCCAGGCCGAGCCGTTTCGCGGTCTGGGTGACCCCGACCAGCGGCGCGCGCAAATTCCGTTCGACGTCCACCGCCAATGCCTTCAGCGGTGACACATAGAGCACAGAGGTGCCGACCTTGCCCTCGGGTTTCGGTCGGGTCGCGAGTTGATCGATGGCCCACAGAAAGGCCGACAGCGTCTTACCCGAACCGGTTGGCGCGACGACCAAGGTGTGCTCACCTGCGGCAATGGCCTTCCATGCGCCCAGCTGAGCAGACGTCGGCGCGGGAAATGCGCCGTCGAACCACTCTTGGGTCGCGGTGGAGAACTGGGCCATGGCATCAGTGTGCACCCGGGCACCGACAACCAGCAGCGGCGGCCGGAATACCTCGAGTCCGGCAAATGGCTGTTGGCCCGAGCGAAGGGGTGGCAATCGAAGTACGGCCGCCAGCGTCGCGCCGTACGCTTCCAACCGTGCAAAAGGTGCTCAGACTCGACCTGGTCAGCCATGGCATGACCGAGGCGATGCGAAAGGCACGTTTTCCAGTAGACGAATCGCTGACCGAGGCCGGTCGCCGAGCAATCGCCGCGTGTGGCCGCCTGACCGCGGCGCGGGTACTCACCGGACCCGAACGCCGGACCGTGGAAACGGCTGCGCTGATGGGGCTTCCGGGCGAGGAGGACACCCGGCTGCGCGATCTGGATGCCGGCGCGTGGCGCGGCGGCGAACTGATGTCGGTGCCGCAGGATGAGCTATATGCCTGGCTGACCGACCCGCAGTTCCGTGGTCACGGTGGCGAATCCGTAACCGATGTGGTCGAGCGGACCAGGTACTGGATGGCCGAAATCGCTTCCGAGGGCATGTCAACCATCGCCGTCACCCATCCGGCGGTGATCCGCGCGGCACTGCTGGTGACCCTGGACGCGCCGCCGAAATCGTTCTGGCGGATCGACATTCCGCCGGGCAGCGTCACCCGGCTGCACTATCGCGGCGAATGGACGTTGCACTTCACCGCGTGAGATCCGGGCTCATCGCGCGCAGTGGCCCTTCGCCCATAGTTACGAGCAGTCGTACCGCATCGGTGATCAAGCGCACCGGAATCGACGGATCGACGGCTCGTTGCATGCCGAGCCCGATACCCATGCTCAGGATTGCGGTCGCGGCATCCTCGGCGGGCATCGGCAGCGGGATTCCGGTCATGTCCGAAAGCGTCTGCACCTGCGCCGCGACAGCGCCGCGCATCATGGCCAGGCTCGAGACCAGCGCGGCCTGCAGTTCCGGATCGTCGCGGGCGACCGTGGCGAATTCGAATTCGAGCATGGTCCAGCCGACATCGCCGATGGTGTGCTCGGCCCATTCGTGGAATCGAGCCAGCTGGTCGTCGAGCGTCTCGCCCGCCGCGATCAGATCGGCCACCTCGCCGAATTTCGTCGCGTGGATCAGCCCGAGCACCTCCAGGCACAGTTCCTTCTTGGTGCGGAAGTTCGAGTAGACCGCGCCCTTCGAGTAGCCCGCCTCCTCGGCGACCCGCTCCAGGCTGGTTTTCACATAGCCCTCGGCCAGGAAGAGATCGCGTGCGGTCGCGATCAGGTCGGCCCGGGTGCGGGCCTGGCTTTCGGACCGGGTCAGACGTGCCATGCCGCCGATTCTACGTACCGGTGGCTTTCAGATACTGAAGGTATTTGAATCCTGCTAGTGTGTGGAACCATGGGTAACAAAAATCGGCGCGGCATGGCCGTAGGCTGCGGCGGAACGCTCGGGTTCGCCTGGATCGTGGCCGCGCTGGCCGCCACCCGCGAGGTACTCGACTGGGAGCCGCGCGAGGCGGATGTGCTGCTCGGCACATCGGCGGGTGCCGAGACGGTCACCCTGCTCGGCAGCGGCATCGGCGTGGATGAACTCGTCGCGATGCAGCGCGGTACCTCGACGAATCCGATTCTGTTGGCGCATATGCGTTCCGAGCCCGGGCGGTTCCCGCCGCTGCCTCGACCGCGGCTGGGTGAGTTGGCATTGAGCCTGCGTGCGCCCGCGACCGGTCAGCGGTTGCTCACCGCGGGCAGCGGCCTGCTGCCGATCGGCGGTGGCGATGCGAGCTGGCTGCAGCACCTTGCCGATCGCCTGAATCCCGGCCGGTCCTGGGTATCTCACCCCGCGACCTGGCTGGTCGCCATGGATTACGCGACGGGAGAACGGGTTCCATTCGGCTCGCCCGACGCGCCATCGGCGAACCTGGGTGCGGCGCTGCGTGCGTCGTGGGCGGTTCCCGGCTGGTTCCCGCCCGTATCGATCGCCGGACGTCGCTTCATCGATGGTGGTGCGGGCTCGACCGCATCAGTGGACCTGCTTGCCGCACAACAACTCGACGAGGTGCTGGTGCTCGCGCCCATGGCCTCCGTCGAAGAAGTCCCCGCGACCGGTCCCGGTCATTTCCTGGAGCGGCAGCTGCGCAATCGCATGAGCGCCCAGCTCGCTGCCGAGGTCGCGGTGTTGCGTGCGGCTGGTACGCGCGTCCTCGTGATCGGTGCCACCGCAGCTGACCTCGCCGTAATGGGACCGAACTTCATGGACGGCCGTCGTCGTCTCGAAACCCTCGAACACAGCCTGCGCAGCACCCGCCGAGCGCTGGAACAAGGAGCATTCGCATGAATATTCTCGGTCACGGTTATCCGGGTATCGACCTGAAGGGCGCGCGGGTGCTGATTACCGGCGCGGGCCGCGGCATCGGACAGTCGACCGCGGAACTGTTCGCGGCCGAGGGCGCTGAACTCGCCATTGCCGATGTCGACGCTGTCGCAGCCGAATCCGCCGCTGCCGCGATCGGCGCGCGTGCCTATGAGCTCGATGTCCGTGTCCGCGACCAATGGGACAAGGTCGTCGCAGACTTCGGCGCGGTGGATGTTCTGGTCAACAATGCGGGTGTCATGCCCGCGGGCGCGTTCCTCGATGAGCCCGACGCGGTCGGCCGCGCCACCATCGATGTCAATGTCTGGGGTCTCATCCACGGCATGCGCGCCGTGGTGCCCGGCATGATCGAGCGCCGCCGCGGCCACGTCGTCAACGTCGCCTCGCTCGCGGGCAAGATCCCGGTCGCGGGCTTGGCCGTCTACAACGCCAGCAAATTCGCCGCCGTAGGCCTATCCGCCGCAACACGTTTGGAGTTCGCACCGCAGGGCGTCAGCGTCAGCTGCGTGATGCCCTCGGCTGTGCGCACCCGCCTCTCCTCCGGTCTGTCCCTCGGCAAGGGTATGCCGACGGTGGACCCCGAAGACGTCGCCGCCGCCATCCTGCAAACCTGCGAAACCCGCAAGGCCGAAGTGGCCGTCCCGAACTACCTGGGCCCCATCGACATTGCCCTGGCCGCCGCTCCCGAGCGCGCAGTCCGCCTTGTTCGCCGACTCCTCGATGGCAACCGCGCTCTCCACCCAGCCGACTCCGAAACCCGCGCGAAGTACGAACAACAGGTCCGTTCGATCACCGAATAGTCGGATCTTATCCGGCAAGAGAACGATTGCCCCGAGGCTGCATCTGCTCCGCAGTCGAAATCGCCTGCACCCGATGCCTCGGCACCTGGCACCTATATCTGAACCGACCGGGCACACCCCGTCACAACCGGGCACCCATAAGCGGGTGCCCGGTGCCGAGACAGCTACCTCTGCGGTTACACCTGAGGTGGTTCGATGCTGAGGTCGCGCAGGGCGTTTCGGTAGAGCTCGACGTTGGCCAATTTGATGTCCTCGTAGCCGCGGACCATGTCGGGGAGTGCGGCGGCCCGGGTAGCGCGGTCGTAGTCCGCTGGGCCGAGGTTTGCGGCCAGTGTTGTCACCATTTCCGTGTAGTGGCTGAGCAGAGTGCGTTCGACGCGGCGGACATGGGCATAGCCGAATGGGTCGAATTTGGTGCCGCGCAGGCGCTTTCCCTTGGCGAGTACACGCAGGGCGACGTGACTGCGTGGGCCGAGACCGATCTTCTTCTTGCGGCCCATGGCGCGCAGGATCGGCGGGTGTAGGCGGTAGGTGAGGTTGGCGCCGTCGGGAATTCGCTCGCTGACCTGGTCGAGGAAGGCCGGGTCGGTCAGGCGCCGCGCGACCTCGTATTCGTCCTTGTATGCGGTGAACTTGTAGAGGCCACGGGCCACTTGCTCGCTGAACTCGGTCCGGTCGGTGATACGCCGCTCGGCATCCCAAATGCGTTGCACGGTACGGACGTAGGCGCGGGCCACCCGCACGCCCTGGAAGCCGATCAACTCGACGGCACGCAGTTCGAGCAGTCGCCTCGTCTCACCTGACGCGGTCACACCATCGAAAAGATCTGACGGAATGGCGATCTCGGGTCGCTTGTGCGTCTTGGGTGTGGTGGCAGCGGCGAATTCATCCGGCCGCGCGATTGCCACCCGTCCCCAACGGAAAGCCGCGATATTGGCATGCACCGCAACACCGTTGATCTCGATGGCCTCCTCGATCGCCGACGCGGGTATGCGCAGACCACCGATCTGATAGGCGGCGCCGACGAGCAGGAAGTTGGCGGCCGCGGTGTTGCCGAACAGCACCTCGGACGCGGCCAGCGCGTCGAACGAGCGCACCGAGCGCGACACTTGCTCGAGTCGGGCAAGCAGGTCGCGCTCTTCGGGATACGCGACGGACTTGTCGTAGACCATTTCGCCAGTGGGGGTCTTGCTGGTCGAGGCGACGGACAGGGTGGTCTGCTTCGACCCGTTGGCCAGATTCTTGTTATCGGTGGCCGTGATCAGGTCGAATGCGACGATGCAGTCGGCCGAACCCGGCGTAAGCCGGTTCGCCGGTTCCAATTCGCCACTCGCGAAGCGCAGATGCGATACGACCGGTCCAGCCTTCTGACTCAGGCCGATCTGGTCCAGACTCGCCACCTCGTACCCGGCGCGTAAGGCCGCGGTCGCAAGCACCTGGTTGACCGTCACGATTCCGGTGCCGCCGATACCGGCGAGGAATACATTCTGGGTCGTCGCAGGCGCGCCGTTCGGCAGGTCGGGTAGTACCGGCGGCTCGGGGCGTCGAGTCGCCTTTCGCTTCTCGGCTTTCGCGGGAAGCTCGACCGTTACGAACGAGGGGCAATCGCCGTCCATACAGCTGTAGTCGGTATTGCAGGAGGTCTGATCGATGCGGGTCTTGCGGCCGAATTCGGTTTCGACCGGCTGCACCGAAAGACAGTTGCTCTTGACACCGCAATCGCCACAGCCCTCGCAGACCGCCTCGTTGATGACCACCCGGGTCCGCCGAACCGGCAGCGTGCCCCGCTTGCGCTGGCGGCGCGCGTCGGCGGCGCAGTGCTGGTCGTAGATGAGCACGGTCACCCCGGGAATTGCGCGCAGGGTGCGCTGGGCTTCGTCGAGCCGATCCCGGTGCCAGAGCAGGGTTCCGGCGGCGAGGTCGCGCTTGCGGTACTTCTCGGGTTCATCGGCACAGATGATGATTTGTCGCACGCCCTCGGTGCTGAGTTTGTGGGTCAGCATGGGCACCGCGAGTGCTCCCTCGGCGTCCTGCGCGCCGGTCATCGCGACGACATCGTTGTAGAGCAGCTTGTAGGTGATATTCACGCCCGCGGCGATACAGGCCTGCACCGCGAGTTGTCCGGAGTGGAAATACGTTCCGTCACCGATGTTCTGGAACAGGTGCGGCACCGAGGTGAACGGGGCCTGCCCGATCCACTGCGCACCTTCACCGCCCATCTGGGTCAGCCCGGTCACCTTGCTGTCGTCGCGGCCGGACATGGTCACCATGGTGTGGCAGCCGATGCCGCCACCGGCGATCGACCCTTCCGGCACGGCGGTGGACCGGTTGTGCGGGCAGCCGCTGCAGAAGTACGCGGCCCGCTTCGCGGGCAGAACCGAAAGTGACAGTGGTTGCGGCAAGGTGCGTTTCATCTCCAGCCGACCCTGCAGCGCACGGCGCAGCGGTGCGACGATCCGACCAGAGGTGAGCTCGCCGTCATGAGCGAACAGCGGCCGGTTCTCGGCATCGCGCTTGCCGATGATCTCGGGCGCATCGACAGAGCCATACAGGATTTCGCGGATCTGCGTTTCGATGAACGCGGTCTTGTCCTCGACGACCACGATCCGCTCCAACCTGTCGGCGAACTGCCGGACGCGTTCGGGAGCAATGGGATACGGCATGCCGATGCGCAGCAGTCGGACCCCGGCACGATGCAGCGCGTCGTCGTCGGCGCCGAGATCGATCAGTGCCTGGCGCACCGCGTCGAATGTGGTTCCGGTGGCGGCGATTCCGATGCGGGCACGCGTCGGATTCACCTCGATGACGTCGAGTTCATTGAGTGCGCTATAGGCCTGCACCATCTTCCAGCGCGGTCCGTACAGATCGGCCTCGGCGAGCACGCTGTCCGTCGGCGCGGCCATCGGGCGCTGTTGGTAGGTGAACGGCCTTTCCTCCCAGTCGATCTCGGGAATAGTGATGTCGATATCGCCAACCTTGCCGTCGACTGTCCAAGCGCCATCGGCCACGTCGGCGACAATTTTCAGCGCGACCAGACATCCCGATGCGCGCGAGAGGGCGACACCGTGCAAGCCCATGGTGATGATCTCGCGGGCGTTGCGCGGAAAGAGCACCGGAATACCCATTGCGGCCAGCGAACGCTCACTCACCGCCGGCACGGTCGAGGACTTGGATGCCGGATCATCGCCGACCAGCAACAGCACGCCGCCACGCGCATTCGCGCCGTACATATTGGCGTGCCGCAGTGCATCAGTCGCGCGGTCGAGACCTGGGCCCTTGCCATACCAGACTCCGACAACGCCGTCATGGGTCGCCGCGCCGGCGGGCAGATCCGCCTGGCTGCCCCACACCGAGGTTGCCGCAAGCTCCTCGTTCAAACCGGGGACAAACGAAATATCGTGCTCGGCCAAAACATCCGGCATCCCGCTGAGCATCTTGTCGACACCGCCCAGCGGGCTGCCCTGATATCCGGAGACGAAGGTACCGACCCGGCGTCCGGCGCGCAGATCGCGAACATGCTGCTCGACCAGCTGTCGAGCGATCGCCTGGACGCCGGTGAGGATAACGGTGCCCGCACCCACGCGGTAGCGGTCGGCGAGGTCGTAGGGGGCTGGGATCAGTTCGCGGTCGGCGAGCTCGGTCATGTAGTCCACCCATCCGCGAGGCGCCGATCGGGCGCTTCGCTGTGTTGAGCATTTGTTGCCGCAATCCTGTACTTGAAGAGCTGAACGCACAACTGATGTGCGACACATTGAGCAGACTGCGCAATTTGAAGCTCGATCGGTGGACACCGGCTATGCAGGATGCGAGGTGAAATGTGATCCCGCCCACGATGACCCGGTATGAGCTGCGTCAGGCGTTACAGCCAGGCGGCTACGCCACCATGATGGGAGCAGGTGCCCGAGCGGTGTTGGCTGTAGCTGTAGGTGCCGTCGGTGCAGCGGGCGGTGGCTCCGGGCGGGGCGGCGGGGGCGGACTGGGGGCGGTGGACACATTGGTTGTCCGAGTTGAGGTATGAGTCGTCGCCGCAGGTCTGCTGGGATTGTGCAAGTGGGGCGGCTGCCACCGGTGGTTGGTACGTGGGGGGTGGGGCTGAGGCGATCGGTGCCGGGGCCGGCGCGGGCGGCGATACCGACGTGGTCGGCGCTGCGGTCGACGCCGCCGTGGTGGTCGTAGTCGGCTGCGGCGATGTTGTCGCGGGCGGTGTCGAGGTGGCCTTCGACGTGGTGATCGACGCCGTAGCGGCGGTGAGGCCGGGGCCGCTCGATTGCGGCGCGCAGCCGCTGAGCAGCAGTGTGAGCGCACCCGCGAAGGCGATGCCCGTGCCGACGAAGGTGGTGAAGCGATTCCTCATGTTCCCCTACTGAATTTCTGCCAGGGCGATCTGAAAGGTTTGGGTGCCTGGACTACTCGCTCCATCGCTCTGGCATACATCCCGTTACCGACACTCGCAGCGACTCACCGCAAAACACTTACCGATGAAAAAGGGTCCAGGCCAGTCGGTTTGGAAACCGGCCGGCTCGGACCGTCAGTGGCAAGGGCAGGATTTCGAAACTGCGGCCTCTGCGTCGCGATCTCCGAGAACCCGCGGACACAGTCTCGATTGACGAGCGAACTACAGTCCCTCGTCGAACGGGTACCGAACGCCTAATACGGATCGGTCGCCGACAAAGCAGTTCATGACGAGGTCATCGGCGACTTGGATCAACACATCGCGACCTTCGACCGTGGATGCCCAATCCATCGGCAGCCCGGACACACCATGGGCCCGGTGGCTCGTGCGAGCTATCCCGAGCGGGCACCGTCGACCTCACCTAGGCGCCCAAGCGGCGGGGGGCGGGTTGTGGCTCAACCGAACTGGATGCCCTGCGCCAGTGGCAGCTGATCGGAGTAGTTCACGGTGTTGGTCGCCCGCCGCATGTATGCCTTCCACGAGTCCGACCCGGATTCCCGGCCGCCGCCGGTGTGCTTCTCGCCGCCGAACGCGCCGCCGATTTCCGCGCCGGAGGTGCCGATATTGACATTGGCAATACCACAGTCGGAGCCGTCGGCGGCAAGGAAGCGTTCGGCTTCGCGCTGGTCGGCGGTGAAGACGGCCGAGGAAAGGCCTTGCGGCACACCGTTGTGCAGGTCGATGGCGGCGTCGAAGTCGCGGTAGGTCAGCACGTAGAGGATCGGTGCGAAGGTTTCCTCGCGGACCACGGCGGTCTGGGCGGGCATGCGCACGATCGCGGGACGCACGTAGCAGGCATCGTCGCCGAACCCGTCGACTCGCTCACCACCGCAGACCAATTCGCCGCCATCGCCGAGCGCACGATCGATTGCCGCACGCATTTCCTCGTAGGCGCGGCGGTTGATCAGCGGGCCGACCAGCACACCGTCGTCGAGCGGATTGCCAACGCGCAGTTGACGATATGCCCCGGCTACGCGATCCAGCAGCGGCCCGACGACATCGGCGTGCACGATCAATCGACGCAAGGTTGTGCAGCGCTGTCCGGCCGTACCCGCCGCCGCGAACACGATGCCGCGCGCCGCCAGCTCCAAATCCGCTGTGGGCGTGACGATCGCGCCGTTGTTACCGCCCAACTCCAGCAGACATCGCCCGAACCGAGCGGCCACCCGCGGCGCCACCATGCGACCCATCCGCACCGAACCGGTCGCGCTCACCAGCGCCACCCGCTCGTCGTCGACCAGCCGGGACCCGACCTGCGCACCACCTTGAATCAGCTGGTGCACTTCGGGATCCGCGCCGACATCGGCCGCCGCCCGGCGCAGCAGCGTATGGCAGGCCAGCGCAGTCAGGGGTGTCGTCTCCGACGGCTTCCACACCACCGTGTCACCGCAGACCAGCGCGACGGCGGTATTCCATGCCCACACCGCGACCGGGAAGTTGAACGCCGAGATCACCCCGACCACGCCGAGGGGATGCCAGGTCTCCATCAGCCGATGTCCAGGCCGCTCCGATGGCATGGTCTTGCCGTAGAGCTGGCGCGACAGCCCGATCGCGAACTCGCAGATGTCGATCATTTCCTGCACCTCGCCGACCGCCTCGGCACGGATCTTCCCCGCCTCCAGGGTGACCAGTTCGCCGAGTTCGGCCTTGTGCGCGGTGAGTAGTTCGGCCAGTCGCCGCACCACCCCGGCCCGGACCGGGGCGGGTACGGTGCGCCAGCCGCGGAAGGCCGCCGCCGCCCTCCCGATCGCCGCATCCGCGTCGTCGAGGGAGTCGGCGGGCAGCGTCATGAGCGTGCCACCGGTGATCGGCGTCCGCGCGGACAGTTCGCCAGCGACCGGTGACTGCGCGCCGAGTGTGTGCAGTAGTTCCGCCGCACGGGTAGCCAGGTCCTTGGTCAGGTGGTCTTCGAGCATGTCTGTCATCGGTTGCTCCGCTGTAACTTTGGGTCGGCGAACAGTATCGGATGGGTACGGTGAGTTAACGAGCAAAAGTTTTCGCCACGAGTAGCCTCCGCTGGGTTAGCCTTCGCTGATGGCGGATACACCGGCAAGACCCGTACTCGATGACATCGATCGCCTGCTGATTCGTGAACTGATGGCCGATGGTCGCGCCACCCTGTCGAATCTGGCCGAAAAGGCGAGTTTATCGGTCTCGGCTGTGCAATCGCGGGTCCGCAGACTAGAGGCGCGCGGGGTGATCCGCGGCTACACCGCACATGTCGATCCCGAGGCGCTCGGGCAACTGTTGTCGGCATTCGTCGCCATCACTCCTCTCGACCCTTCGCAACCTGATGACGCGCCTGCCGTGCTGCAACATATCCCGGGTATCGAGGCATGCCACTCGGTGGCCGGTGACGAGAGTTACGTGTTGCTGGTGCGGGTGGCCTCTCCCCGGCACCTCGAGCAGTTGCTGCAGGAGATCAGGGCGACCGCCAACGTGCGAACTCGAAGCACCATCATCTTGCAGACATTCTACGACAGATAGCCTGTGGCCGTAATTAGTCCGTTATTTCATAGAATTTTCGTAAAGATTTTCGTACCCTACTGATGTGACCATCGAACTGGAGCGCACCCGCGCGGGGAGTGGCAATGCACCGGTCACCCCCGCCTCCCGGGTACACGAGATCCTGTCGGCGCACATCCTCGCCGATGGATTCGACCTGGTGCTGGATCTACGGAAATCCCGTGGCTGCCTGATCGTCGATGAACGCGACGGCAGCTCCTACCTCGATATGTTCGGCTTCTTCGCCTCCAATGCCCTCGGCATGAACCATCCCGCCTTGGCCGAGGACGAAGAGTTCCGCGTGGAACTGAGCGTCGCGGCGCTCAACAAGCCGAGCAACTCCGACATCTACACCGTCGAAATGGCCCGCTTCGTCGACACTTTCGTGCGGGTGCTGGGCGATCCCCGGCTGCCGCACCTGTTCTTCATCGACGGTGGCGCACTAGCGGTGGAGAACGCGCTCAAGGTCGCGTTCGACTGGAAGAGCAGGCATAACGAATCCCACGGGCGCGCACCGGAACTCGGCACCAAGGTGCTGCACCTGACCGGAGCCTTCCATGGCCGCACCGGCTACACCATGTCGCTGACCAATACCGATCCGGTGAAGACGGCCCGCTTCCCCAAATTCGATTGGCCGCGCATCGACGCGCCGTTCCTGGCCAACGGCGTCGATATCGCCGCCGCCGAAGCACACGCACTCGACCAGGCGCGCCGCGCCTTCGCCGAAAACCCGCACGACATAGCATGTTTCATCGCCGAACCGATCCAGGGCGAGGGCGGCGACCGGCATATGCGCCCGGAATTCCTGCAGGCCGTGCAGCGGCTGTGTCACGAGAACGACGCGCTGTTCATCCTCGACGAGGTACAGACCGGCGTCGGCATGACCGGAACCACTTGGGCCTACCAACAACTCGGGCTCGAGCCCGATATTGTCGTGTTCGGCAAGAAGACCCAGGTCTGCGGCATCATGGCGGGCGGGCGTGTGGACGAGGTGTCCGATAATGTCTTCGTGGTCAGCTCTCGGCTCAATTCCACCTGGGGCGGCAATCTCACCGATATGGTGCGGTCCCGACGCATCCTCGAGGTGTTCGAGCGCGATGAGGTGATCGAGCGGTCACGACCGCTCGGCGCACATCTGCTGCGGCGTCTGGAACAGCTCGCGGCCGACCACCCTCGGGTCACCGAACCGCGCGGGCGCGGGTTGATGTGTGCCATCACGCTGGCCTCGGCCGAATTGCGGGACGAGGTGCTGACCGCGCTGCGGGAACGCGAGCATGTGCTGATCCTCGGCACCGGCGAGCGCGGTATTCGGTTCCGGCCGCCGCTCACCGTTACCGAGGCGGAATTGGATGCCGCGGTCGACGCACTCGAACGGGTACTCAGCGACGCCGGATAGTTATCCGCCCGCAATCGGAAATTCGACTGTCCGAGTACGTAGTTCCGGATGATTCGGGCAACCCGATACGCCCTGGCGGGGATTGCTGTGGAATCCCGGCGGCAGCGCCTAGGCTTCGCACCCATGTCATCTCGTCTTCACCACCTCCTGGCACGGTGCAGCGCGTGAACCGACAGCGCAATCGCCGAAGCTGCGCCCAATTGCTCGCCTCGGCGACCGTCCTCGTGACGGTCGCCGGGTGCGCCCCGAGCGAGGCCGGATCGGTGGGTGTGACGACTCTGCCGCCCACCACCGTCACCGCCCCGACCAGCGCGGCACCGCCGCATCTGGAGAATCTGCTACCCGGTATGCCACCGCCGTTGTCGCCGACCGACATCTATGCCGCGAACCGGGCGTTGAGTCCGACGGTGGCCGATCATCGGCCCCTGGTCTACGTGCCGAACAGCGAATCGCATTCGGTTTCGGTGATCGACCCGGCAACCTTTCAAGTAATCGACAGTTTCCCGGCCGGAGGTCGGGAGCCCCAGCATGTGGTCCCGTCCTATGACATGCAGACGCTGTATCTCACCAATGATCTGCCGATCGGCGGGGGCACCCTGCTGCCGATCGATCCGCGCACCGGCAAACCCGGCGAGCCCTTCCCGGTGCGCGACCCCTACAACATGTACTTCACGCCGGATGGCCAATACGCGCTCGTCGTTGCCGAGGCGGATAAGTCGCTGGACTTCTACGATCCGCACACCTGGCAGAAAATGCACGCGCTCGCGGTGCCCGACTGCGCGGGCGTCGACCACATGGACTTCACCGCCGACGGTCGATTCGCCCTGGCCAGCTGCGAATTCATCGGCCGCATGCTGGTTTTCGATGTGGCCGAGCGCAAGGTGATCAAGATGATCGACCTGCCGGGCGGTCGTGCTGGCAAGCCGCAGGACGTCAAGCTCTCCCCGGACGGACGCAGCTTCTTCATCGCCGATATGGTCGCCGACGGCATCTACTCTATCGACGCATCGACTTGGGAGAACACGGGTTTCGTGCCGACTGGAAAAGGTGCGCATGGTCTGTATGTCACCCGCGACTCCAAACAGATGCTCATCACCAACCGCCACGAGGGCAGCATCTCCGTCTGGGATTTCGCCGCGAATAAGTTGGTGCGCAAGTGGTTCATCCCGGGCGGTGGCAGTCCGGATATGGGCAATCTGTCCGCGGACGGGCGGGTTTTCTGGGTATCGGGTCGACACCACGGTGAGGTGTACGCGATCGATATCGAGAACTGGAACCTGTTGGCGCGCATACCTGTTGGGCGGGGAGCGCACGGACTCACCATCTGGCCACAGCCGGGCCGTTACTCAACGGGACACACGGGTGTGATGCGCTGAGTTGGCTTCCGGCTCAGGGGAGTCGGAGGCCGAGACCGCCTTCTACGAAGCGACTGACCGCGGTGGTGCCGGTTTCGAGGGCGGGCTCGTAACCGGGGCGGGCCCAGCCGGTGAGTTCGGCAGTGTTGTCAGCGCCGGGCGTCACGACGATTTCGGCGACCAGTTCAGCGGTGGTGGGTTCGCAGACGGCCCAGGAGAAGTGGGATTCGTCATCCCACTGCTCGGTGCGGCGGGTGACGTAGTTCGGATCGGTGATGCCGCCAGCGGCGAGGGCTGGGCGGTCATCGATGCGGTCGTCGGCGCGCAGCGCCCGCAGATACCAGGTGCCCGCATTGATTTCGACGGGTTCCATCAGTCCTCGAGCTCCCTGCGGCGGCGACGGTCGCGTGGACGGCGACGTTGATGCTCGTGCCGACCGCCGAACAACAGTGCACCCGCCAGCGGGATGGCCAGGAACCAGAGCCAGCTGCCGGTGACGAAGAAGAGAATGACGGCCAGGATCGGGATCACCGCCATCACCCGCTCCGGCCACTCGTCGAGGAACCCGGAGTCGCGTTTGGCGGGCGCCGCGACGACGGGAGCGGGTTCGGGCAGGTCGACGAAGACTTTGTCCAGGTCGGCGCGGGTCAGCGCCGCCGCGACCACGGCACTGCGCTCATCGAACTCCGCCACACTGAGCCGCCCGGCGGCGAAATGATCGGACAGGCGCTGCATCGCTTGCTCACGCTCCGCGGTGCCGATGCGAATCTCGGGCAGGTCACTCATAACAGCAAGGCTAGCGGCTTTCCCCGAATGTTCTCGTGCTGCCGCATCGACCCCGAGCTGATCGAATTTCGCGTCGCTGAGCGGACTGGTTGCGTCATGATCGCCCTGCCGCCGGACCAGATTCGCGGATTCTGTGATGGCGGTGTGGATTTCGGGTAGCTAAAAGACGAACGGAAGGTAGTAGGAGGTTCGACATGGGCAAAACGTGGTTCGGCCACTACCGCCTCGATCGGTTGCTCGGCAGCGGTGGGACCGGACAGGTCTGGCTGGCTCGGGACACCGTCGCCGACCGTGCCGTCGCACTGAAGGTGCTGGACTGCTCGCACGCCACCGATCCGACCTGCCGACTGCGGTTCACCAGGGAGGCCCGCCTGGCGGCCCAGGTCCCCGGACCGCACCGGGTTCCGATCCACACCTTCGGCGAACTCGACGGCCGCCTCTATATCGATATGGAGTTCATCGAGGGCACCGATGTCAGCGCATTGCTGCGGGAAGCCGGGCCGCTGGATCCGGCACGTGCCGTGGCGATCATCGCGCAGACCGCGATGGCGCTCGATGCCATGCACCGGGTCGGCCTGGTGCACCGCGACGTCAAACCGTCCAACATCATGGTGGGCCCGACCGGGTTCGTCCACCTGATCGACTTCGGCATCGCACATCGCATCGACCAGCCCGCGATCACGGCCCACGGCAATGTGGTCGGCACCCTGGCATATATGGCGCCGGAACGCTTCGACGGCATCGCCGACGCACGCGCGGACCAATACTCGCTGGCCTGCGTCCTGTACGAATGCCTCACCGGCCAAAGACCTTTCGGCAATGTCGACTCTCCACAGCAACTGCGCGCCCACCTACTGACCGCCCCGCCCAGCGCCGCCGCCCTGAACCCTGCCGTCCCCGCGTCCCTCGACACCGCCATTACCCGCGCCATGGCCAAGGATCCCAACCAACGCTATTCCAGCGCAGGCGAATTCGCCGCTACCGCCTATGCCGCGGCAACCGGCCGTGAGGCGTCGACAGTCGAGATCGCCGCGTCAACCGTCCCGACCACCCATGTCCTACTCGAACCATGTCATGCGGCCGAGGGCGTGAGTGCCGAGCCGGCAGATGAGCCGATGCGGGCCGGCGCCATGGAGCGGCTGCAGATCGCCGAGTCCGCCGCGGGTGAGTGGACGCGTGATGCCGGGTCTGCGCGTGCGGGGGTGCGGACCGGACCGGCGGAAGCCTCGCGGATGCAGGATGTCGCGGCTGGGCGTGAGTCGATGGGGGTCGGTGGGGCCGCTGAGGGCATGCGTGATGCCGTGTCTGCGCATGAGCCGGGATCGGTCGGTGGGGCCGTGGGCGAGTGGACACGAGATGCTGCGCCTGCGCCTGAGCCGACGTGGGTAGGCGGGGCCGGGGCGGAGTCGACGCGAGATGCTGAACTGTGGTGGGAGCGTGCCGGTTGGTGGGGAGTTGGGCCTGGGCATGCGGCTGTTGCTATTGCCGCGTTGGTCGCTTTGATCGGGTTGGCGCTGTGGTTGGGGCGGCCTGGGGGCGAAACGAGTTATGCGGCACCGTCGTCTGCTCGGACTACGCCAACTGTTCCCAAATCGTTGGCGCCGACCGGGCCGGCGCAGGCGGCGTCCCCGAATGCGGTGATTCCGGGCGTCGGGCAGCCGTGCGAACCGGGTGTCGACGGCAATGTAATTGCGGCGGACGGCACACCGCTCGTATGTCGGACCGTGGGTGGCGGTATCGCGAATTGGGCTCCCGCACAGCCCTTCGGGGACATACCCGACGGCCAGCAGTCGGAACCCACGGTCGTCGGCAATGGAAATCCGCATGTCAACAGCTCGGCCAATGGCGAATCGGGCAACGATAAGCCGAACAAGGGCAAGCCTGGACACGGTGGCCGCGCCAAGCCGGGCAAGTAGCCGCCGCCTCAGTCGGGATCGCTCCTCGAGTAGAACTACGTAGGGGAGGTCACACTGTTCGCGGGTGGGTGACGGGGATAGGGTCGGGTTAGGTTCGGGCGATGCGGTTTCGATCGGGTTGCCGCCCCACTCCGCAACGGCGCGGCCATCTGCCTCGTCCCAGCGATGGAGGTAAGTGATGGGGGAACAGTTCGGGAAGTACCGGCTCGACCGTCTGCTCGGCCGGGGCGGTATGGGGGCGGTATGGCTGGCGCATGACAGCGAAACCGGGCGCACGGTCGCGCTGAAGGTGTTGGCGGAGCATGTGGCCGCCGACACGGATTACCGAAAGCGGTTCCAGCGAGAGGCGCGGCTCGGCTCGAGTCTGCGACATCCGCATATCGTGCGGATTCACGGGTTCGGCGAACTCGACGGCCGGTTGTACATCGATATGGAGTACATCGACGGCATAGACCTGGCCGAAATGCTGACCAGGGTTGGCACTTTGACACCCACCGCAGCCGTCGACTTCGTGACGCAGGCCGCGTCAGGTCTGGATGCGGCGCATCGAGCCGGGCTGATCCACCGTGACGTCAAACCGTCGAACATCCTGGTCGGCACCGGCGGGCACGCATATCTCATCGACTTCGGCATCGCACAGAGCTCGGGCCAGACGGCCGTCACCGCCACCGGCATGGCCATCGGAAGCTGGGCCTATATGGCGCCGGAACGTTTCAACGGCACCGTCGATGCCCGCTCCGACGTCTACTCCCTGGCCTGCGTCCTCTACGAATGCCTCACCGGCCGTCGCCCCTACGGCGACACCGACCCGGCCCGCCAAATGCACGGCCATCTGATAACCGACCCGCCCCGCGTATCGACCGTGAACCCGGCCGCCCCACCGCAATTGGACACGGTAATCGCCCGCGGCATGGCCAAGGACCAAACTCAGCGCTACCCCACCGCCCGCGAATTCGCCGCCGCCGCATACGCGGCCACCGCGTTCGCGCGCCTCCCACACCCCGCACCGCGATCATCGCCGCCCGGCACGCCCAAGCGCCCGACACCCAAGCATCCGACACCCAAGCATCCGACACCCAAGTCGCCGATTGCATCAGCCCAGCCGTCCGTGCAGCCTCCGCCCCCTGATACGCCGCCCCCTGATACGCCGCAGCCGCATGCGTCGCAGCCTCCGCTCCCAGATGCACCACAACCGCACGCACCGCTATCTGAGACCCGACAGCTGGTAGCGGATGAGCAGCCGACACCAACGCCGGTGCGGTCGCACTCGCCGATGCGACCAGAGACACCCGCGCCGACACGGGTAGAGACACACCCGCCGACAGGAGCACAGACCCCGGCCCTGACATGGGCACAGCCGCAGGCCCCGACCCGGGCAGACACCCACGCTCGGACAAACGTGGAACCACCCGCGCCGACCCCATCGGCAGACTCACCAGCGCCACTGGCCGAGTCGCCGAAGCCGCTCAATCCCACGAAGGTCATGACCGAGCCCGGCCCAACGCCGACACTCGTGGCAACCCGCCTGGCACCAGCACCGGCGGGACCCGCGGCACCGCAACAGCATTCACCGTGGTCGCCGAATCGTGTCGCGGTCCAACCGACACCGGTCGTGCGCCCGGCCAAGCGTGTTGCACCACAACCGAAGCGAGCACCGTGGCGCGCTCCGATTGCACCCCGCTGGACGGTCTCACAGCGCCGCCCATGGATCGCACCACCCCCACGCCGGGCACCACCCCCACGCAGGGCACAGCGTCGGCGCCGTAAGCCCTTCCTGTCCAGGCTTATCGGCGCACTCGCCGTCATAGTCCTGACACCGTTCATGCTGGCGGCGGGCTGTGCCGCGCTGATCGCCTTCGGCAATACCGGCAGTGGCGGCGGCACGCGCACGGCAGATCCGTCGGTCGCGGTGCGGGATGGCGATACCGCGCAATCGGCCGACCCGCCAGCGCCGGTGTCTGCTGGGCTGAACAGCCCCGTGCGCGATGGCAAGTTCGAATTCGTGGTCACCTCGGTGGATTCCGGTGTCCCGCGGATCGGATTGCAGAATGCGAGCGGCTCCTATTCCGTCGTCACGGTCGAGGTCCGCAATATTTCCGACGAGGCGAAGTGGTTCCTGCCCGTCGGTCAACGTCTCGTGGACACCCAGGGCCGCCAGGTCGACCACAACGCGATCGCGACTATGTGGCAGACCACCCAGCGTCGCTACGGCTACTCGTTCGAACTCCAGCCCGGCCAATCGGCCACCACCCAGCTGGTCTTCGACGTCCCGCAGGACGCGACTGCGAATCGGCTGGAACTACACGACTTCATGCTCTCCAACGGCGCCACCGTCGAGCTGAACTAAGGCCGCCAAGGACGCGTGCACGGCTTGCCGCCCGATCGTCAATGCCTCGGCGAGCAGTGCGGTATCGCGCGCGGCGCTGTCTACATCCGGAGCGCCGAGGGGCGGGTGGATCTGCAGAGCCGCGTCTGCGAGGCCCGCCAGGACGTGATCCTCGATGGCCTGCTGATGCGGCCGCCGCAGCCAGGCACGGTAAGCGCCCGGTGCCCGCACACGCAGATAGCTGCCCCCGACTACCTGGTGCAAACGCGGTGCGGGTGGGCGTTTTTCATCGGTGCGTCGGGTGCGCAGCACCAAGGCGTGCGTCGCACCGTCGCGCACCGCGGTGCGGATCGGCACCGTTTCGGACAGCCCGCCGTCGAGATATTCGGCACCGCCCAGCGGCACCGGTGGACCCGCGAGAATCGGCAGCCCCGCCGAGGCCCGCAGTGCGGTCATCAGCGTGGGTTTGTCGACGATGTGGCGGCGCAGATCGACCGCGTGCCCGGTGCGGATATCGGTGCCGATCGGATGAAAGGTAGTGGTATTGGCCAGAATTGCCGGAAAATCCATTGGCACGATGCCGTCGTAAACCTGGTTCACCAGGTAGTCCAGATCGAAGGCGGGCCGCCCGCGCAGCAGTCGGGCCGGATCGATCGCGCGTCGCATGATCACCGGATCGGTCCAGGACCGCATGCCCGACAGCGCCCGCCCGCACAGGAACCACGCACCGTTGATCGCACCGGCCGAAGTGCCGTACACGGCATCGAAGATCGAGGCGAGCCCGAGTTCCACGAGCGCCTGCACCATCCCGCTGGAGTACACGCCGCGGCTGCCACCACCCTCGATGACCAAGGCGAGGCGATACCCGTCGGCACGGCTGGCTGATTCACGTCGGCCGCGGATGACCTCCGCGACGGTGGGCACGACGGCAGAGCTGGTCACCGGACCACGATACGACAGAGCGGGCGCGGACGTCGGTGTCCAGCGCCCGCTCGAGACGGTCTTCGCCAGCTGTTTACTTACTTGATCTCTGCCAGCACGGTGCCCTGGGTGATGGCCGCGCCGGCCTCCACGGACAGTCCGGTGACCACACCGGCCTTGTGCGCGTTGACCGGGTTCTCCATCTTCATGGCCTCGAGTACCACGATCAGATCGCCCGCCTCGACCGACTGGCCCTCCTCGACCGCGACCTTGACCACGGTGCCCTGCATCGGCGCGGTGACCGCATCACCGGAGGCCGCACCGCCACCGGCGCCGCCGCGCTTGCGCGGCTTGGGCTTCTTGCGGATCACCCCGGCGCCATTGCTGCCCGCACCCGCGGCACCGGCGCCGACGGTGAAGTTGCCCGGCAGCGACACCTCGACCCGACGCCCACCGACCTCGACGACGACCTTCTGCCGCGGCAGATCCTCGTCCTCGTCAGCGATGGCACCGGCCGGGGTGTACGGCTCGACGTTGTTGGCCCACTCGGTCTCGATCCACTTGGTGTAGACGTCGAACTTCTCGCCGTCACCGATGAATGCCGGATCCTCGACGATCGCACGGTGGAACGGGATGACCGTGGCCAGCCCCTCGACGTGGAATTCGGCCAGCGCGCGCCGGGCCCGCTGCAGTGCCTGTTCCCGGTTCTCGCCGGTGACGATCAGCTTGGCCAGCATCGAGTCGAACTGACCGCCGATCACACTGCCCTGCACCACACCGGAATCGACGCGCACACCGGGCCCACTGGGCTCCTGGTACACCGACACCGGGCCCGGCGCGGGCAGGAAGCCGCGGCCGGCGTCCTCGCCGTTGATCCGGAACTCGAAGGCGTGCCCGCGCGGCGTCGGATCCTCTTTGATCGCCAGCTCGTGGCCCTCGGCGATGCGGAACTGCTGGCGCACCAGGTCGATTCCGGCGGTCTCCTCGGTGACCGGGTGCTCGACCTGCAGGCGGGTGTTCACCTCGAGGAACGACACGGTGTCGCCCTGCACCAGGTACTCCACGGTGCCCGCACCGTAGTAACCGGCCTCCTTGCAGATGGCCTTGGCCGAAGCGTGGATACGCGCGCGCTGATCATCGGTCAGGAACGGCGCGGGCGCCTCCTCGACCAGCTTCTGGAACCGGCGCTGCAGCGAGCAGTCGCGGGTACCGGCGACCACGACATTGCCGTGCTTGTCGGCGATGACCTGCGCCTCGACGTGGCGGGCCTTGTCCAGGTACTGCTCGACGAAGCATTCACCACGACCGAATGCGGCGGTGGCCTCGCGCACGGCGGAGTCGAACAGCTCCGGGATCTCCTCGATGGAGTGCGCGACCTTCATGCCGCGACCGCCGCCACCGAAGGCGGCCTTGATCGCGACGGGCACGCCGTACTCCTTGGCGAACTCGACCACCTCGGCCGCGTTCTTGACCGGATCCTTGGTGCCCGCCGCCATCGGCGCCTTCGCGCGCTCGGCGATGTGGCGCGCGGTGACCTTGTCACCGAGGTCGCGGATGGACTGTGGGGAGGGGCCGATCCAGATCAGCCCGGCGTCGATGACAGCCTGGGCGAAATCGGCGTTCTCGGAGAGGAATCCGTAGCCGGGGTGGATGGCGTCGGCGCCGGATTTGGCCGCGGCGTCGAGGATCTTGTCGAAGACGAGGTACGACTCGGCCGAGGTCTGCCCGCCGAGGGCGAACGCCTCGTCGGCGAGTTTCACGAAGGGGGCATCTGCATCCGGCTCCGCGTATACCGCGACACTGCCGATACCGGCATCCTTGGCCGCCCGGATCACGCGAACGGCGATCTCGCCTCGGTTAGCTACGAGTACCTTCGATATCCGCGCGCTGGCATGGCTGGGCACTGAGCCTCCTGTTAGCAATCTTCTTGGTCGCCCCGTGGTCGACATACTTCCGTCTCGGGCGAGTGTAGGCAGTCTGCCAACAACCGCCGCACTCGGATAGCCCTACTCCACAGTAGGTCACACATCACAACCCGCGGCGTTGCGGTCAGGCCCGGAGGAGGCAGTCTGCGTAATCACCTAGGGCGCGGGAACGCCGCAAATCAGATACCGCCCTCGGTTGTGATGCGTCCGGAGCACGGCTATCGGGCTCGCGCCTTGCGGGTACCGGCCGTCCGTGCGTCACCCGGTTCATACCCCTTGGCAATCGGCATGCGAACCGAATTGCCCCATTCGGTCCAGGACCCGTCGTAATTGCGCACGCTTTCGAAGCCGAGCAGATAGGTCAGCACGAACCAGGTGTGGCTGGACCGTTCGCCGACCCGGCTGTAGACGACCAGATCGTCCGCGGCCGCCAGATCGCCATAGATATCGTCCAGTTCGGCGCGGGAACGGAAGCGGCCGTCGCTGTGGAAGGCCTCGGTCCACGGAATGTTCACCGCGGTCGGAATATGTCCGCCGCGCAGGGCCGCGTCCTCTGGATTGGCCGGCGGCTGGATCAGCTCACCGGAGTACTCCTCGGGGGAGCGCACATCGATCAGCGGCTTGCCGAGGTGGGCGAGCACATCCTCGCGGAACGCCCGCACCGAACCGTCGTCGCGCCGGACCGTCGGATACTCGCTGCGCAGCAGATACGGCGGGTCGAAGGTGGTGTCGCGCGCCTCGGAGATCCACGCGTCCCGTCCGCCGTCGAGTAGTCGCACATCCGGATGCCCGAACAGGGTGAAGACCCAGAACGTGTGCGCCGCCTGCGCGTTGCCGCGATCACCGTAGACCACCACGGTATCGTCGCGCTCGATTCCCTTGGCGCGCATCAATTCGGTGAATCGGTCACCGTCGATATAGTCACGCGTAACCGGATCGTTGAGGTCGCCCCGCCAATCGACCTTGGTGGCGCCGGGAACGTGACCGATGTCATAGAGCAGGATGTCCTCGTTGGACTCGATGATCTTCAGCCCCGGCGTGCCGATGTTTGCCGACAGCCACTCTGTGGTTACTAGTCGGTGAGGATGTGCGTACGAACCGAAGGCAGGATGAGAGTCCGGGGCAACGGGCACGATATGGGTCCTTCACACGAGGTAGACGGGTGGTTACAGCGGTTCGGGTCTCACGCCGATGTTAGGTGTGAGGCGATAGTGAAACTCGTTTCAGATCACAAATCGGCTGAATGGGCGAATAAATCGCACCCTCATCCGATAAAGTCTCCCGGGAGGAGGGGTGAGCTATGTCCGATTCTTGGCCGAGGCGTCGACTGCTCGCGATCCTACGTGGCGCCAGCGAACCTCTCGACGCCCAAGAACTGGCCAGAATCACCGGACAGCACGTCACCACTGTTCGGTTCCATCTGGATGTGCTTACCAGGGAATCGCTGGTGCGCCAGTTCCAACAACCGCCGCGCGGCCGTGGGCGCCCGCGTATCGGCTACAGCGCGGTCCAGCGATCGGTTGGCTATCAGGAACTGGCTCAGGTCCTAGCCGACCAGCTCGGCCCCGATCCGCGGCGTCGATCGGAGGCGGCCATTGCCGCCGGACGCGCCTGGGGCGCGAAGCTCGACGCGGGCGACCATGCGGTCGAATCGCTGGAGGACGCCAAGGACGTCACCATGACGCTGATGTCCGAACTCGGTTTCGCACCGGAGCGCGATGCGGCCGCCGAAACCGATGAGCAGGTCCTGATCCGGCTCACCGCCTGCCCGCTGCGCGAACTCGCGCGCACGCATTCCGAGGTGGTGTGTGGCGTGCACCTGGGCCTGATCAAAGAGGTGCTCGACCGCAACGGCGTGCGCGGGGAGGTGAATGTCCGGCTGCAACCGTTCGTCGAGCCGGAGCTCTGCGTGGTCCGATTGGAGATGATGGCGGCCCGGCGGGATCCGGAGCGTGACGCGACTCCGGTGCCGATCGGCGCGGAGGCCGGGGCGGAGACGCGCATCGCGCCGCCCTCAGCTGGGCGAGTGGCTCCACAGTTGCGCAACGCCGATCCCAACGTCGCCAAGCAGTCGGCGCAGCAGTGGTAGACCGATTCCGATAACGCTCGACGGATCGCCATCGATGCGATCGACGAACCAGCCGCCCATCCCGTCGAGGGTGAACGCGCCGGCGACCTGCAAGGGCTCACCGGTCGCGATATAGGCGTCCAGTTCCTCGGGTTCGGGCTTGGCGAAATGCACTGTGGTGGAACTGCAGTCGACGGCTTCGGCGACGATTTCGCCGTCTCGCATGCGCAAGACGCAATGGCCGGTAATGAGATCCGCACTGCGTCCGGCTATTTCGGACCAGCGGGCACGCGCCACCTCGGGCGTATGCGGCTTGCCCTGTAGTTCGCCGTCGACGAGCAGCATCGAATCACAGCCGACCACAACGCAATCCGCGCCGAAATCCGGAATCGTGGCGGCCACCGACCGCGCCTTGGCCCGCGCGAGCTCTACCACGACGACCTCGGGCGCCGTGGCGGGCGGCAGTGCCGCGGCGACGGCGTCCTCGTCGACATCGGAGATCTGGACGACGGGTTCGATGCCCGCCGAGCGTAAAACCGCGCGGCGGGCGGGCGAGGCGGAGGCGAGAACGAGTCTCGTCATCCGATCAGTCGCGCAGGTGTGACAGTTGTGGGAAAGAATACGGCGAGAACGGCGAGGTGCCGCGGTGCATCATGGTCGGGCGACCCCAGAAGTCGGACGGACCGGCCGGTCCGCTACTCGGGGCGCTGTTCGCGGCCGCCGACAGCACCGACACCAGCGCCGCGAGTTCCTCGTCGGACGGCGCACCCTTGATGACTCGGATGAACGGCTGCTCGGCCGGCGCGGGCGCCGGGGCTGCCGTCGGTGCGGCCGCTTCGACCGCGTCCGCGATCGGGTCGACTGTGAGATCCAGTTCGACGGCGGTCAACACATCTTCATCTGCCACGGTCGTCACAGTGCCAGATCCTCTCTCTATTGCGATCGAGCCTTATGCCCGACTCGAAGACATATGGACCAAGCGACCCTCATCCTCGAATCGACTCATTGCGTCTCTGCAACCAGTGTGCGCGGTCCATGGAGGTTATCGCTTGATCACAGTGGAATGTTGCCGTGTTTCTTGGGCGGCAGCGAGACCATCTTGCGCTCGAGCAGACGCAGCGCCGACACGATCTGGCCGCGGGTGTGCGAGGGCGGAATGACCGCGTCGACGTACCCGCGCTCGGCGGCCACATAGGGGTTCACGAGAGTGTCCTCGTACTCGTTCTGCAGCTCGAGGCGCAGCGCGTCGACATCGTTTCCGCTCTTCGCGGCATCTTGCAGCTGTTTGCGGTAGACGAAACCGACGGCGCCCGAGGCACCCATCACCGCGATCTGAGCACTCGGCCACGCGAGGTTCACATCGGCGCCCATGTGCTTGGAACCCATGACGTCGTAGGCGCCGCCGTAGGCCTTGCGAGTGATGATCGTGATTTTGCCCACAGTGGCCTCACCGTAGGCGTAGAGCAGCTTCGCGCCGCGCCGGATGATGCCGTTGTACTCCTGGCCGGTGCCGGGCAGGAAGCCGGGAACGTCGACGAGGGTGATGATCGGGATATTGAAGGCGTCGCAGGTGCGCACGAAGCGCGCGGCCTTCTCCGAGGCGTCGATATCGAGGCAACCCGCGAACTGGGTCGGCTGGTTGGCGACGATGCCGACGCTGCGGCCGTCGATCCGGCCGAAGCCGACGATGATGTTCATCGCGCGCTCGGCCTGCACCTCGAGGAATTCGTCGTCGTCGAGCAGCCGGCGGATGACATCGTGCATGTCATAGGGCTGGTTCGGCGAATCCGGGATGATCGTGTCCAGCTCGAGGTCCTCGTCGGTGAGCGAATCCTCGATGGCGCCGTTGATCGGGTCGGTGGCCGGGAAGCGCGGGGCCTCGGCGCGGTTGTTGCTCGGCAGGTAGCTCAGCAGATCCTTGACGTAGTCCAGTGCGTCCTGCTCGCCGGAGGCGACGTAGTGCGCGACGCCGGATTTCGTCATGTGGGTGTGCGCGCCGCCGAGGTCCTCCATGGTGACGTCCTCACCGGTGACCGTCTTGATGACATCCGGACCGGTGACGAACATCTGGCTGGTGCCGTCGACCATGACGACGAAGTCGGTCAGCGCGGGCGAGTAGACATGCCCACCGGCGGCCGGGCCCATGATCAGCGAGATCTGCGGGATCACACCGGAGGCCTGGATATTGCGGTGGAAGATCTCGCCGTAGAGACCGAGCGAGACGACACCCTCCTGGATGCGCGCACCCGCACCCTCGTTGATGCCGATCAGCGGGCGGCCGGTCTTGAGCGCCAGATCCATCACTTTGACGATCTTCTCGCCGTAGACCTCGCCGAGGCTGCCGCCGAAGACGGTGACGTCCTGGCTGAAGATGCAGACGTCGCGGCCGTCGATGGTGCCGTAGCCGGTCACCACGCCGTCGCCGAGCGGTCGGTTGTTCTCCAAGCCGAAGTTCACGCTGCGGTGGCGGGCCAGCGCGTCCAGTTCCACGAAGGAGCCCTCGTCCAGCAGTGCGAGGATGCGCTCGCGGGCGGTCATCTTGCCCTTGGAGTGCACCTTGTCGACCGCGGCCTCACCCATCGGGTGTTTGGCCTCTTCCAGCCGATTCCGCAGATCAGCCAGCTTCCCAGCGGTGGTGTGGATATCGGGGGCGCCCGCCGATTCCGATGCGGGCTGGTGCTGGACACTCGTCATGGCTCCGGAGTGTAACCAGTGCCAGTGCCTCTCGGTAACCGAGTGTCGCTTACCGGTCAGTAGAAAACCGCAGCTAGATCATGTTCCAACAGGCGAATGGCGGCAAACTTCCTGGTCGATTCCCGAACCGAATGCGGTGCTAGGCGCCGGAAAATCGGTGGAGTGGCGCCGCGGTGCCCAGATACCCTGAGGACGTTCGCATTTCAGCTCGAGATAAGGGGGCAGTGAGGTGCATGGGAGGACAACGCACACCTAGCTGAGGAGCAAATCATGTGGGAATGGAGCAGCCGAGTCGCCGAGCACGCCACGGCGACCTCGTGGACCAGTTGGCAGACCGTGGAAACCGAGCCGACCGTGCTGGACCCGCAGGAGTGGGCCGAGGTCGAAGCGGAATCCGGCGACGGCATGTTCGTCGCGGTTCCGATTCGCGAGTACGACCTCGTCGGATAGCCTGCCGGTGTGCACAGGCCACCGTTGGATGCAGAGCAGTTGCGGCGCAGTCTCGCCGAGTCGCCCGAACTGTCGTTCTTCTCCCACATCGCTGTGGTGGAGTCGACCGGGTCCACCAATGCGGACCTGATCGCTCGGGCCGGGGAGGCCGACGCCGATCGCGCGGTACTGCTCGCCGAAACCCAGGAACAGGGCCGGGGTCGGCACGCTCGGAGCTGGGTCAGCCCGCCACGCGCACAGATAGCGATGTCGGTGTTGGTGCGGCTGCCCGGCATCGAGCCGGCGGTGCTGGGCTGGCTGCCGCTGCTCACCGGTGTCGCCGTGGTGGACGCACTGCGCGCTACCGCCGGTGTGGAGGCGAATCTGAAGTGGCCCAACGATGTGCTCATCGATGGCCGCAAAGTCGCGGGCATCCTGGCCGAAGTCGCCTCCAGTGGTGGGGCGCCCGCCGTTGTCGTCGGAATCGGCCTGAACGTCGATCTCACCGAGGCGGAACTGCCGGTGCCGCATGCCACTTCGCTCACGCTGGCGGGTGCGAAGGTAACCGACCGCACCGAGCTCGTGCGGTCGCTGCTGACCGAATTCGCCCGCCGCTTCACCGCGTGGCGCGACGCCGGTTGGGACACCACCGATCTGATCGGCGTCTACCGCGACCGCTGCGCCACCCTGGGCGCACCCGTCCGCGCCGAACTACCCGGCGGCCAGACCCTCGAGGGCATCGCCACCGATGTCGACACCGCGGGCCGCCTGCGCATCGGCGAACACGTGGTCTCCGCCGCCGATGTAACCCACCTGCGCGCCGAATACTGACCGCACCCTGGCGGATTCAGGGGAGCCTTTTGTGCGGCACCGACATTCGGAGCTTCAGACCGGTTGCATGATGCCGCGCGCCGCCTCGCGGGCGAGCAGGCGGTCGCGCTGTTCCTCGAACTTGAGCACGTCCTTTTCCAACTTCTCCAGGAATTCGCCGAGTTGCTGGCGCGCCTGTTCGCCGCGCGGGCCGAAGTCGTTGCGGTCGAAGACATTCCACTTATTCAGCACGGGCGCCACCACATCTTCGAGGTGCTGGCGCAGATCGTAGATGCCGTGCTTGGCCATCAGTGCGCCGTTGCGCCGGAAGTTGGGCATGCCGTAGCCCGGCATGACGAAGTTGGTGAGGATTTTGGTGATCGCCGTTATGGCCTGGTCGGGCACAAGATCCAGGCCCGCGCCGCAGAGGTTGCGGTAGAAGATCATGTGCAGGTTCTCGTCGGCGGCGACGCGCTGCAGCATGCGGTCGGCGATGGGGTCGTTGCAGACCTTGCCGGTATTGCGGTGGCTGACCCGGGTGGCCAACTCCTGGAAGGTCACATACGCGACGTTGACGAGGAATCCGCCCCAATCCTGGGGTGAGGGTACGCCGCGGGTCATATGGATCATGCGGGCCTGTTCGAGCGCGACCGGATCGACGCCACGGGTCACCACGAGATAGTCACGCAGGACGATGCCGTGTCGATTCTCCTCCGCCGTCCAGCGCCCGACCCAGGTGCCCCACGCGCCGTCCTGGGAGAAGTACTCGGCGATCAGTCGGTGGTAGGAGGGCAGATTGTCCTCGGTGAGCAGGTTGGTGATCATCGCGGCCTTGGCGACCTCGTTCAATTTGGACTGTTCCGGTTCCCAGTCCTGACCGCCCATCGCGGCGAAGTTGCGCCCCTCGTCCCACGGGACGTAGTCGTGCGGATGCCAGTCCTTGGCCATCGACAGGTGGCGCTCGAGATTCTGTTCGGCCACCGGTTCGAGTTCGGTCAGGATTTGCAGCTGGGTCAGATCCTTGGTCACGCACGCCTCCACGGTTCGTTTTCGACGTCTTGTCAAGCCGGACTTGTCTTTTCACAGGCAGAGCATTGAGCAGAACAAAACGAGAGCTGGTCGAACGAGAGCCGGATCGAGCGGCTGCCGTCGGATCGAGGCTATGGAGCGATCCTGTGCGGAATCTCGAGGGTTCTCGAGAGGATCTCGAGGTCGCGACGGCGCAAGGTGCCGATTGTGCAGCACGGCACGTGTCGCTGTCCACGCTTTCCGGCGTGTTCTCGCGGTAGGGTTCCGGCATGGGTTATCCGGAGGAGGTGCTCGCCCCGGACGAGCAGTTGATACTCCATCGTCATCCGCATTGGAAAATGCTGTTCTGGCCGATCGTGACGCTCATCATCGCGACCGCGCTGGCCGGATTCGCCGGGGGGCTGATCTGGCGCAGGACCGAGGGCACGACCCGTTCGGTATTGCTGATCGTGGTGCTGGTCGTCTGGCTGGGCATCATCGGATGGCGTTGTGTCGCACGGATTATCAGCTGGAAGTCGACGCATTTCATCGTGACCGACCGCAGGGTGCTCATCCGGCAGGGCGTGATCACCCACACCGGCATCGATATCCCGATGAGCCGGATTTCCAGTGTGCAGTTCCGGCACGGCCTGTTCGATCGGTTGCTCGGTACCGGCACCTTGATCATCGGATCTTCCTCGGAGGAACCGCTCGAATACGACGACATCCCGCAGGTGCAGCAGGTACACGCGCTGCTCTACCGGCAGGTGTTCGAGGAATCCAGAGCCGACGATCCGCGCTGGGACCACCGCATATGACCGCAGTACTGCTGGCCGAAGACGATGAGGCCATCGCCGCACCGCTCTCGCGTGCGCTCGGGCGCGAGGGCTATTCGGTCACCGTGGAACGCTTCGGGCCCGCGGTGCTCGAACGCGCCTTGGAGGGCGGTCACGATCTACTCATCCTAGATCTCGGTCTGCCCGGTATGGACGGGCTCGAGGTGTGCCGCCAAGTGCGCGCCCGCGGCGCCGATCTGGCTGTGCTGATGCTCACCGCGCGCACCGATGAGGTGGACTTCGTTGTCGGGTTGGACGCGGGCGCGGATGACTATGTCGGCAAGCCGTTCCGGTTGGCCGAGTTGCTCGCGCGAGTCCGAGCGTTGTTGCGGCGCAGTGGAATCGGTGACGAAGCGGTCGAGGTCGGCGGTATCCGGCTGGAGCCCGCGGCGCGGCGGGTGCTGGTCAACGGCGTCGAAGTCGGTTTGGCCAACAAGGAATACGAGCTGCTCAAGGTGCTGATCGATCGGGCGGGTCAGGTGGTGCCGCGCGAGACGATCCTGCGCGAGGTGTGGGGCGATGCCGAGCTGCGCGGTTCGAAGACCTTGGATATGCACATGTCCTGGCTGCGCCGCAAGATCGGCGACGAGGGACCGATGGCCGAGCGCCGCATCGTCACCGTGCGCGGTGTCGGCTTCCGGTTGAACACCGATTGATGGTGCGGCACAACTGATATGAGACGCAGAATTCTGCGATCGATGCTCACCGTGCTGACCATCACCACGGTGGTACTCGGCGTCCCGCTGATCTACACCGCGTGGCTGTGGGTCGAGGACATCACCCGCAACGATCTGGAGAACCGGCTCGAGCGCATCGCCGCGGAGATCATCGCCCAGGAACACGGCGACGGCATGGTGCTCGGCGAACTCGACACCCGCCCGGTGCGGCCGTTGATCCCCATGGACGGCAAGCTGACCATCATCTATCCGGCCCCGCGGGACAATGCGTCCCGGCTCGATATCGGCGCGGACCGGGTGCACGATCCGGTGGTGGAATCGCTGGCGATGGGGACCGAGGGGTCGTTGCGCCTGGAGGTGCCTTCGGGGCCGATGCATACGCGCCAGATCCAGGCCGTCGCGGTGGTTGCCTTCGCGGTGCTCGCCTCACTCGGCGCGGCGGTATCGGTGGCGATGATCACCGCGCGCCGGGTCGCCGACCCGCTGCGTGACGTGGCGGCCCGCGCCGCCCGCCTGGCCATGGGTGACTTCCGGCCGGATCCGCGGCGGCACGGAATTTCCGAACTGGACCGGGTTTCCGATGTGCTCGATTCGGCGACCGTCGAGATCGCCGGGCGGCTGCAGCGCGAACATGCGCTGGTCGCGGACGTTTCCCATCAGCTGCGCAGCCGCCTGACCGCGGTGCGATTGCGGCTGGACGAGTTATCGGCGCATTCCGATCCGGCCGTGGTGCACGAGGCCGAGGAGGCTATGGCGCAGGTCGACCGGCTGACCGATGCGATCGACGATCTGGTCCGAGCCTCCCGCGACGAGGACGCCGCCGATCGCGATCCGGTGCCGGTAATGGACGAGTTGCGCGGCGTCGTCGAGGAGTGGTCGCATCCGTTCACCGAGGCAGGCCGGATCCTGCGGTTGATCGGCGACGAATCCTTGCGCGCCCCGATCACGGGTTCTCGGCTGCGCGAAGCCCTCGCGGTGCTGGTCGACAATGCGCTGATGCACGGTGGCGGCACCTGCACGGTATCGGTGCGCACGGTGCGCACGGTCAGCGATCGCGAGCCCTTGGTGGTAGTCGAGGTCGCCGACGAGGGCGATGGCGTCCGTGACGAACTCGCACCGCACATCTTCGACCGCGGCTTCTCCGCAGGCGGCTCCACCGGCGTCGGACTCGCCTTGGCCCGCGCGCTCATCGAGGCCGATGGTGGACGGTTGGAATTGCAGCGCCGCCGTCCCGCGCTGTTCGCGATGTTCCTCGGATCCAGTGCGTCGCAACGCACGCCCAACGGCGCGCCGGCGCCTGAACCGCGCTAACTGCGGCCGAGCTGCTCTTCCTCGAGCAGCTCCTCGATTTCCTCGACGAGCTCGCTGATTTCGTCCGGGAACACCCAGCGTCGCATCGACCAGAAGCGGAATGCCATCTGCAGCAGGTTGCCGATTATGAAGGCGCTGAAGAAGTCCGCGATGTTCTCGACGGTGAAGCTCACATCGGGTTGGCGTAGGTCGAAGACGTAGCTGGAGATCCACAGCGGGATGAAGCTCAGCACGACGCCGACGCCGCTGACGCCGAAGAACAGCAGCGCCTCATGGTGCTTCTCACGCCCGCCGCGGTTCTTGAACGACCACTCGCGGTTGAGGATGTAGGAGCAGATGACCGCGATGACGCCGGAGATGATCTTCGCGGTGACCGGTTTGGTCTCCAGCACGGTCCACTTGAGCACATAGAAGATGCCCGAGTCGATGATGAAGGTGGTCGCGCCGACGATGGCGAATTTGATCAGTTCGTGGTGGCGGTATGCGATCTCCCGCAGGGGCTTGGGGAGGACGTTGACCACGTCGTCGACGAAAGACACAAGGCCCGAGTGTACCGGTAGGGATCATGGCGCCCGGACATGACAAGATTGCACGACGTGACCACCCGCCGTTCATTCGATCCTGCCGCCATGCCCACCGTCACCATGATCGGTGGTGGCCAGCTCGCACGCATGACGCACCAGGCCGCCATCGCGCTCGGTCAGCGGCTGCGGGTGCTGGCCGAGAATCCGGATGACCCGGCCGCCCAGGTGAGCCCCGAGGTCGTACTGGGCAGCCACACCGATCTGACCGCGCTGCGCAAGGCCGCCGTCGGCTCGCACGCGCTCACCTTCGACCATGAGCATGTGCCGACCGAACATCTGGAGGCGCTGGTCGCCGAGGGCGTGAATGTGCAGCCGCCGCCGCACGCGCTGGTCTTCGCGCAGGACAAGTTGGCCATGCGGACCAAGCTGTCCGAGCTCGGGTTGCCGGTGCCCGCCTTCGTGCCCGTCACCTCGGTGGCCGATGCGGTGCGATTCGGTGACGAACACGACTGGCGGATCGTGCTGAAGGCGGTGCGCGGCGGTTACGACGGGCGCGGTGTCTGGATGCCGGGGTCGGCGGCCGAGGCCGAGACCATCGTGGCCGATCAACTCGCGCACGGTGTGCGGCTGCTCGCTGAGGCCAAGGTGGATCTGAAGCGCGAACTGTCGGCGATGGTGGCGCGTTCGCCGTTCGGTCAGGCCGCGACCTGGCCGGTGGTGGAGACGGTCCAGCGCAACGGTCAGTGCGCCGTGGTGATCGCGCCCGCACCGGACTTGAATGACGAATTGGGCGCGCAGGCCGAGACGCTCGCGCTGAACCTCGCCAAGGAACTCGGTGTGGTCGGTGTGATGGCCGTCGAACTCTTCGAAACCAACGACGGCGCCATCCTGATCAACGAACTGGCCATGCGGCCGCACAACTCCGGTCACTGGGGCATGGACGGCGCGTGCACCGGTCAGTTCGAACAGCATTTGCGCGCGGTGCTCGACTATCCGCTCGGTGACACCAGTCCGCTGGCGCCGGTTACGGTGATGGCGAATATTCTCGGCGCGGCCGAGGCGCCGACCATGTCGATGGACGAGCGGCTGCACCACCTCTTCGCCAGATTGCCGCAGGCGAAGGTACACCTGTACGGCAAGGGTGAACGCCCGGATCGCAAGATCGGGCATATCAATGTGCTCGGCGACGATGTCGCTGTGGTGCGCGAGCAGGCCGAGCGCGCGGCGTACTGGATGTCGCACGCGATTTGGACCGACGGATGGGATCCCCACGGTGAGTAATGCGCAAGTTGGCCTGATCATGGGTAGCGACTCCGACTGGCCGACTATGGAGGCCGCCGCAATCGCCTTGGCGGAGTTCGATATTCGCTTCGAGGTCGGCGTCGTCTCGGCGCACCGCACGCCCCAGCGCATGCTCGACTACGCCCGCGAGGCCGCGGGGCGCGGTCTGAAGATCATCATCGCGGGGGCGGGCGGTGCCGCCCACCTGCCCGGCATGGTCGCCTCCGCTACCTCGCTCCCGGTCATCGGCGTCCCCGTTCCGCTCAAATATCTCGACGGCATGGACTCGCTGCTGTCCATCGTGCAGATGCCCGCCGGCGTCCCGGTGGCCACCGTCTCCATCGGCGGCGCCCGCAATGCCGGCCTGCTCGCCGCCCGCATCCTCGCCACCGCCGATCCGGTCCTGCGCGCCAGGATGGAGCAGTTCCAGGCTGGTCTGGAAGCCATGGTGCTGGAGAAGGACGACGCGCTGCGCAGCAAACTCCTCGGCTGACCAACCGACTCGGCCACGCCGCGCGCGGCGAGGATCAAATTGCCGCCATGCGGATCCCGTATCGGCGCGGCTCAGTACGGTGATGCGGTGGCGATTGAGGAAACCGTTCGGGGGCGTAGTGGGGATGATGCGGCCAGATTTCGGCTGACCGTCGTGGATCAGGCGCTGCGGTTGTTCACCGAGCAGGGGTATGAGGCGACGACCGTGGATGAGATCGCGGAGGCGGCGGGGATTTCGCGGCGCACGTTCTTTCGGCAGTTCCGGTCGAAGGAGGATGTGATCTTCGCCGATCACGAGTCGCAGTTGGCGCGGGCGGCGCAGTCCTTGGCGGCGGCGCAGGGGGATCCGTGGGAGGCGGTGTGCGCCGCGGTGGTGCAGGTGTTCGAGCGGTTCACCCAGTGGCGCGAGATCGCCGAGCGGCGGTATCGGGTGGTTCGGAAGGTGCCCGCACTGCGGGAGCGCGAGATCGTGACCGTATTCCGGTATGAGCGGTTGTTCACCGACTATCTGCGTGAGCGGCTGCCGGAGGTGCCGGATCTGGCGCGGGTGCAGTTCACCGCCGCGGTGACGGCCACCCACAACTACCTGTTGCGCCGCATGGTGCGCGGCGAATCGGATGCGGGCGCGGCGGATCTGCGCGAGGAGTTGGCGGCGATTCCGCGCGGGCGCGGGTCGGGTGCGGCGGAAATGGTGGTCGCGGTGTTCCCGAGGGATATGCCGCCGAGGCAGGTCGCCGATTTGGTGACCCGGCAGCTCGGTAGTCTGTGACGGAAGTCATTGTATGCAGTATCTGACACTCAGTGCCACACTTTAACCGCACTTGGCGTACATCCTCGGGCGTATACTCAAACGGAGTGTGGCACTGAGTGCCGATCGCTGGAGCTCCCATCCAGCAAAATCACGACCGACAAACCCAGGAGTGTGTCCCATGGCAGGGAACCCCGATTTCAATCTGTTCCAGCTCGAGGACTTCCACGACGAACTGCGTGCGGCCATCCGCGGACTGGCGGAGAAGGAAATCGCTCCGTATGCCAAGGACGTCGACGGCAACGCCCGCTTCCCGGAAGAGGCGCTCACCGCGCTGAACGCCGCGGGCTTCAACGCGGTGCACGTGCCCGAGGCCTACGGCGGCCAGGGCGCGGATTCGGTCGCCACCTGCATCGTGATCGAAGAGGTCGCTCGCGTGTGCGGTTCGTCCTCGCTGATTCCCGCGGTCAACAAGCTCGGCACCATGGGCCTGATCCTCAACGGCTCCGAGGAGCTCAAGCAGAAGGTGCTGTCGGATATCGTCAACGGCGAGATGGCCTCCTACGCGCTGTCCGAGCGTGAGGCGGGCTCCGACGCCGCCAGCATGCGCACCCGCGCCAAACAGGACGGCGACGACTGGGTCATCAACGGCTCCAAGTGCTGGATCACCAACGGCGGCAAGTCTTCCTGGTACACCGTCATGGCGGTGACCGATGCGGAGAAGGGCGCCAACGGCATCTCCGCATTCCTGGTGCACAAGGATGACGAGGGCTTCGTGGTCGGCCCGCTCGAGCACAAGCTCGGCATCAAGGGGTCGCCGACCGCCGAACTGTATTTCGAGAACTGCCGGGTGCCGGGTGACCGCATCGTCGGCGAGCCGGGCAGCGGCTTCAAGACCGCGCTGCAGACCCTCGACCACACCCGCCCGACCATCGGCGCGCAGGCCGTCGGCATCGCGCAGGGCGCCCTGGACGCTGCGATCGCTTACACCAAGGACCGCAAGCAGTTCCGCACCGCGATCGCCGACTTCCAGAACACCCAGTTCATGCTCGCCGATATGGCGATGAAGATCGAGGCCGCCCGCCTCATGGTCTACACCTCCGCCGCCCGCGCCGAGCGCGGCGAGAAGAATCTCGGCTTCATCTCCGCTGCCGCCAAGTGCTTCGCCTCCGATGTGGCCATGGAGGTCACCACCAACGCCGTGCAGCTCTTCGGCGGCGCGGGCTACACCACCGACTTCCCGGTGGAGCGAATGATGCGTGACGCCAAGATCACTCAGATCTACGAGGGCACCAACCAGATCCAGCGCGTCGTCATGTCGCGCGCACTGCTGCGGGGCTGACAACGCATACCGACCGGGTGTTCAGGCCGCTGCGCCGAGCGGTGGGAACACCCGGTCTTTCTGTGCCCCCGGATAACCCTACACACAACAAACTCACCAGCCCGGACGCCTGGCGGTGACCGGTCCCGATCCTCGCGGACTACCTGCGTTAAGCGACCAGATCGGCGTATTCGCGGTGCTCCGCGATGTACTGCTCGACGTACCAGCAGGTCGGGATGACGGCGAAGCCCTGGGCGCGCGAATCCTGCAGCGCGTACTCGACCACCTGGGCGGCCACGCCGCGGCCGCGGAACTCCGGGAAAGTCATGGTGTGGTGGAAGTCGCGAACTTTAGGGGGATGGTTGTCGGCGGAGCCGACGGGGCGAGTGAGATCAGCATCTTCGCGTTCGGCGTAGTCGGCGTACCCGGCGAGGGTGTCGTCGAGATAGATCTCGAATCGGGTATCGGCGACATTGTGCTCGAGCCTGGTGGTCATGATCGGGTCAAACTCCTCAGCGGCTGGGAATGTTCCGTCTACAGAATCGCGCCTGGGTTGAGAATGCCATGCGGGTCGAGCGCATCCTTGATCCGGCGAGTGAGCGTCATCACATCCGGGCCGAGTTGATCGGGCAGCCACGCCTTCTTCAACCGGCCCACCCCGTGTTCGCCGGTAATGGTGCCGCCGAGCTCGATGGCCAGGTCCATGATCTCGCCGAAGGCGCGGTGCGCGCGTTCGGTCATCGCCGCATCGGTCGGATCGTGCACGATGAGCGGGTGGGTATTGCCGTCCCCGGCGTGCGCGATCACCGAGACCAGCACGTCATTGCGCGCCCCGATGGCGGCGATACCGTTGACCAGATCCGCGAGCCGCGGCAGCGGAACACCGACATCCTCGAGCAGCAGCGGTCCGATCTTCTCCACCGCCGGAATGGCGAAACGCCGTGCGGCAGTAAAGGCTTCGCCTTCCTCGGGATCCTCGGTGTGGAAAACCTCGATGGCACCGGCTTTTTCGCAGATGCCGACCATGACTTCGGCTTCGTGCCTGGCGAATTCGCCAGGCGCGTCCGAACGGGCGACCAGCAGCGCGGCGGCCTCGCGATCCAGACCCATCCGCATCTCGTCCTCTACCGCATTGATCGCGACGGCATCCATGAACTCGAGCATGGCGGGCCGCAGGGTGCCGGTGATGCCGAGGATGGCCTCGGTGGTGGCGGTCAGCGTCGCGAAGGTCGCGACCACGGTGGATTGCGGCGGTTGGGCGGGCAGCAGCCGCAGGGTGAGTTCGGTGATCACCCCGAGCGTGCCCTCGCTGCCGACGAACATCTTGGTCAGCGACAGGCCCGCCGAGTCCTTCAACCGTGGCCCGCCGAGCCGCACTACCGTACCGTCGGCGAGTACGACCTCCATGCCGAGTACATAATCGGTGGTCACGCCATATTTCACGCAGCACAGCCCGCCTGCGTTGGTGGCCGCGTTGCCGCCGATCGAGCATATTTCGAAGGAGGACGGGTCCGGCGGGTACCACAGGCCGTGCTCGGCGACCGCGCGTTTGACCTCCGCATTGAGCAAGCCGGGCTGAACCACTGCGGTGCGGGTGACCGGGTCGACGGTGATCGCGCGCATGCGTTCGGTGCTGAGCACGATGCCGCCGTCGACGGCAGTCGACCCGCCGGACAGTCCGGATCCGGCCCCGCGCGGCACCACCGCGACCTTGTGTTCGTGCGCCCACCGCAACGTCGCCGCGACATCATCGGTGCCGGTAGCGCGGACGACGGCCAGAGGTGTGCCGGCGTTCGGATCGCGCGCCCAGTCCTGCCGATAACCCGCCAACAGGTCGGAATCGGTGAGTACCGCACCATCGGGCAGGCGGGAGATCAGGTCATGCAGGTCCACACAGCTCACGCTATACGGCGGGTGCGGCCCACGGTGCGTGCCCGACTGTAACAGCCGCGCGTCCGGTTCTCCCTGGAGGTTTGCTACAACACCGAGCCCGGCGGGATGTGGGCCGGTCCAGTGGTGCCGGGCCCGTCGGCCGATAAGAATTCCGGGCGAGGCGCCCATTCGGGGCGCTGTCCGATTCCAGTAGGTGCGCAGGCGTGCCGAGGAGGTTTCATGCAGGTCGAGTCGCCGGATTACCGTGATTTGGTCGCTGCCGTGTTCTCCTACGAAGTCGTCGACGGGGGCATCGATCCGGATTCTTTGCGCCGCATCCACGCGGGGGATATCGCCGAATGGATCACGGCGCTGGATCGTTCGGGCATGTTCGGCAAAACAGCCATCACCACCGTGTCCGATCAGTGGCACCGTAACCCCCGCCTCCTGCTCGACGCTCTCCTCGACGATGTCGACGACGTCACCCGCCACCGCTGCCTCGTCGCCTGGTCGGTCCTGGACCGCCGTTCAACGCTCACCCGGATCGGCTGATCGAGTCGGGTTCCAGCCGATCTTGTTTCCGGAACGATCACCTGGTGGACACCTGCCGCTGGCATGCTGGCGGCGTGACGAGCACCGAGTCCCTGGTGGCGGGCTTCTCCCGCTGGTGCGAGGCCGTCGTCGCGAGGTTGCCGTTGGGGCTGAATCGCCTTGTCGCCCCGACGTTTCTCGGCTTCGCGCTGATCAACGGCTGCACCTTCGGTGTCGATTTGGCACTGCTCACGGTGCTGCACGGCGGGCTGGGGCTGCCCGTTTGGCTGTCGGTCACCGTCGCCTATATCTGCGCGTTCGGGCTCAGCTTCGTGCTGAATCGCACCTTCAACTTCCACTCGCATGCACCGGTCGGCAGGCAGGCCGTGCTGTATGTGGTGGTTGTCGTGATCAACTACCTCGCCTTCATACTCGGCGTCGGTAGCGGACTGACCGCACTGGGTTCGGAATACCACCTGTCGCGGCTGCTGGCGGGGGCATGCGAAGCGGTCTACATGTACAGCGCGATGCGCTGGATCGTGTTCCGCGGCCTAGCGCAGGATCTCGATATCGTCGCCGTCGACCACGACGACATCGTCGTCGGTGAGCGCCCAGTGCGCGAGGCCCTCGGCCCGGTACCGAGCGGCGAGTAGCGCGGACTCACCATCCGGATCGGTCGCGGAATCCAGATGCGGCACGATGCGGTGGTCGACCAAACCCAGTCCGTCCCAAAGCGGTTCGATGCCGCATGCCGGTTCGACCTCGGCTGGGTCATCGGTGGATTCCAGACCGCGCAGATCCGGAGTCAGCAGACAGGCCCCCGCGCTGTACCCGGCGTACACCAGGGCGTCGGCGGCCAGTAACTTCGGCAGTACGAAATCGGCTCCGCTGCGGGCGAATTGGGCGCGCAGGACGAAGGTATTGCCGCCGCGCACCCACACCAGCGGATATTCGGCCAGGGTGGCTTCCAATTCGGTTGCGCGACCGACGAATTCGCGCAGATCTAGCACGTCGGGGGAGTAGCCGAGCTTGCGCAGCGGGGTCACGTCACTGGTGACCGCACCAGCCCAGGCCGCGGGCCAGGCGTCACATGCATTGGGAATCACCGCGACTCGGCCCGGCTCGCCGACGAGCGCGGCGAGCCGGTCGTAGTGTGCGCCGAATCGGTAGCTGGACAGGAAAAGTCGCACCGCTGCTCAGATGGTGAAGGCCAGGCTGTGCACCAGTCGGTTGCCGAGTTCCGCATCGCCGGAGATGGTGAATTCGCCTTCATGCGCATCCGCGGTGGTGCGGCCGCCGCGCAGCCGGGCGAACAGGCCGGAACCCATTCGAACCACCACGGTGGCGGGCGCGTCCAGTTCCTCGACGATATTGGCGCGGCCGTCCACCGCGACGTGCAGCGTCTGTGGCAACGGGCCGGTCAGCTCGAAGGTGATGCGTGATCCGTCCGGCGCCTGCGCACCCTTCGCCACCGCCCGCCCGATGGTGGCGGTGAGTTCGCCGAAGGCCCGCTCGGCGCGCGGCCCGCCCTCGTCGACGGAAATGCCGAGCCCATCGGCGATATCGAGTTCGTGCATCCAGCAGTCGAACAGCCGCACCCGCATGAACCGTCCGTAGCTGACCTTGCCGATCGGCGAAACGGTTTCGGCCTGCCATTCCGTATCACCGAAAGACGCGAGCGCCTCGCGCCTGCGGTCGGTGACGTCGCGGTACAGCTCGAGCAGTCGCTTACCCGACAGTGGCCGCAGCCGGTCGACCCAGATCTCGTTGAGCACACCGGATTCGTTGCGCACATGCGGCAGTGTGGTCACATCGGTTTTGGGTCGGATCGGATCGTGCGCGGGCGGGCGTTCGCCGAGCAGCCAGGATTCGGTCCCGACGAGGTGCGCCACCACATCGAACAGCGACCAGCCCGGCAGCGGAGACGGTGTGCGCCAACGCTCTTCGTCGAGATCGGCGACCAGGGTCGCGATCGTCTCCCATTGCTCGGACAGCAGGCCGGTCAGCTGCGTCCGGTCCTGGGTCGGGTCGGTCATTCTTGCTCCTCGGCGCTGGTCTTGTCGTCGTGTGCCAATGCCGATATTCCGGCGCGGATGGCGGCCGCGGTGGACTCGGGATCGTGCGGGCGCCGCAGCAGCAGTCCGGCGGCGAAACTCAGTTTGTCGCCGTGCCGACGCGGTACCACGTGCAGGTGGACGTGTGGGACGGTCTGGAAGGCCGCGGTGCCGTCATTGAGGACGAGATTCGCACCGTCCGCGGCCAATTCGCTGCGCCTGATCGCCAGCGCCAGCCGGTGTCCGGCGCGGAAGAGGTGCGCGCCCATGTCGGCGTCCAGATCCGTCAACTCGGATGCGTGTCGCTTCGGGATGACCAAGGTGTGGCCGCGCGCGATCGGGCGAATGTCCAGGAACGCGCACAGCGTGTCGTCCTCGTAGACCTTGGTCGCCGGGGCCTGTCCCGCCGCGATGCGGCAGAAGACACAGTCGTTCACACCGCCGACCCTACGGCTTACCACTCACCGGGAACATAGTCGGGCATGACGCACGTCACTATGGGAAGGTATTGCGCCGCACCGACCAGGATTCGAACCTTGGTGTTGGTCGCGAATCCGACATAACGGCGGAATCCGGCCGCAACTTGTGACTGCCATCTCAGCTACGCTCGCCGCTAGCGATTGCTTGCCAGGTCGCTCGAAAAGATCAGCGAGCCGGGTACAGTTGCGAGAATTTGGACGAACTTACTCCCAAGTAACATCGTCCTGCCGTGACCGGTTGCTTGAAGCTGAGCCAGAGAAGGAAGTCTGACAAGTGGAGACAACGCAGAGCGTAGGCGACCAGTCGCCGCGCGGAGCGCGTGTCGGAGTCGTTCGCGAATCGAACGCGGGCGAGCGACGCGTCGCACTCGTGCCCAAGATCATCCCGAGCCTGCTGAAGCAGGGCGTCGAGGTGGTGGTAGAAGCGGGCGCCGGGCTCGGCGCGCTCATTCCGGACGCGGCATATGTGGACGCGGGCGCGACCATCGGTGATCCGTGGTCGGCCGATGTGGTCGTGAAGGTCGCGCCGCCCAGTGACGCCGAGGTGGCCAAGCTGGCCAGCGGGCAGACCCTGATCGGCTTTCTCGCCCCGCGCAATGCCGAGAACCAGATTCCGGCGCTGAAGGCGGCCGGGGTACAGGCCTTCGCCGTGGAGGCGATTCCGCGTATTTCGCGAGCTCAGGTGATGGACGCCTTGTCGTCGCAGGCCAATGTTTCGGGGTACAAGGCCGTACTGCTGGCCGCGTCGGAGTCGACGCGGTTCTTCCCGATGCTGACCACCGCCGCGGGCACGGTGAAGCCCGCGACCGTGCTGGTGCTCGGTGTGGGTGTCGCGGGTCTGCAGGCTTTGGCGACGGCGAAGCGTCTGGGTGGACGGACCACCGGCTACGACGTGCGTCCCGAGGTCGCCGACCAGGTGCGTTCGGTGGGTGCGCAGTGGCTCGATCTCGGTATTGATGCCGCTGGTGAGGGTGGTTACGCCCGCGAACTCACCGATGAGGAGAAGGCCAAGCAGCAGCAGGCGTTGGAGGATGCGATCAAGGGCTTCGACGTGGTGATCACCACCGCGTTGGTGCCGGGTCGTCCCGCGCCGCGGTTGGTGACCGCCGCGGCGGTGGAGGGTATGAAGCCCGGCAGTGTGATCGTGGATCTGGCCGGCGAGACCGGCGGTAACTGCGAGCTGACCGAACCCGGTGAGACGGTGGTCAAGCACGAGGTGACCATCTGCTCGCCGTTGAACCTGCCCGCGACGATGCCCGAGCATGCCTCGGAGTTGTACTCGAAGAACATTGCGGCACTGTTGGAGCTGATGTTGGTCGACGGAAAACTGTCGCCCGATTTCGGTGATCAGGTGCTCGCCGATTCCTGTGTTACTCGTGAGCGAGGCTTGCCGAGCGAACCGACAAGCGGAAGCGTGGATGCCTGATGTACACCGAACTACTAGCCAATATCGCCATCCTGGTGCTGTCGGGGTTCGTCGGGTTCGCCGTCATCTCCAAGGTCCCCAATACCCTGCACACGCCACTCATGTCGGGTACCAACGCCATTCACGGCATCGTCGTGCTGGGTGCGCTGGTAACCCTCGGCAACGTTCAGGATCCCTCGATCCTGACCCAGATCATTCTTTTCGTCGCGGTCGTGTTCGGAACCTTGAACGTGATCGGTGGTTTCGTGGTCACCGACCGGATGCTGGGGATGTTCAAGGGTAAGAAGCCCGCAGCGGTGAAGGCTGCCGCAGCGGAGCGTTCAGAGGGAGCAGCGTGATGCATACCTTCGACAATGTGACCTATCTGGTCAACGGGCTCTACATCATCGCCTTCGGCATGTTCATCTACGGTCTGATGGGGTTGACCGGCCCGAAGACCGCGGTGCGCGGCAACCTGATCGCCGCGGCGGGCATGGTGATCGCCGTTGTGGCGACAATGATTTCGATTCGCCACACCTCGAACTGGATCCTGATCGTCGCCGGGCTCGTGGTCGGTGTGGCGCTGGGTGTGCCGCCTGCCAAGTTCACGAAGATGACCGCGATGCCGCAGTTGGTGGCCGCGTTCAATGGTGTCGGTGGTGGCACGGTGGCGTTGATCGCGTGGTCGGAATTCATCAATTCCCAGGGTTTTTCGCATTTCGACGAAGAACCCACCGTGCACATCGTGATCGGCTCGCTGTTCGCGGCGATCATCGGTTCGGTGTCGTTCTGGGGATCGCTGATCGCGTTCGGCAAACTGCAGGAAATCCTGCCCGGACGTCCGATCGGTCTGGGGAAGTTGCAGCAGCCGTTGAATCTGTTGCTGCTGTTGGGTGCGATCGCCGCCGCCGTGGTGATCGGTATCGGCGCAACGAATGATGGTGTGCCGCAGTACTGGATGATCGCGGTGCTCGTGCTCGCCGGTGTCCTCGGGCTGGCGGTGGTGCTGCCCATCGGCGGCGCGGATATGCCGGTCGTCATCTCGTTGTTGAACGCGCTCACCGGTCTCTCGGCCGCCGCGGCGGGTTTGGCGCTGAACAACACCGCGATGATCGTGGCGGGCATGATCGTCGGCGCGTCCGGAACCATCCTGACCAACCTGATGGCCAAGGCCATGAACCGCTCCATCCCCGCCATCGTCGCCGGTGGCTTCGGTGGCGGCGGAACCGCTCCCGGTGCCTCGGGTGGTGAGCAGAAGCAGGCCAAGGCCACCTCGGCCGCGGATGCCGCGATCCAGATGGCGTACGCCAACCAGGTCATCGTGGTCCCCGGCTACGGTATGGCCGTGGCCCAGGCCCAGCACGCGGTCAAGGAAATGGCCTCCTTGCTGGAAGCCAAGGGTGTCGAGGTCAAATACGCCATCCACCCCGTCGCCGGTCGCATGCCCGGCCACATGAACGTGCTGTTGGCCGAAGCCGAAGTCTCCTATGACGCACTCAAGGAAATGGACGACATCAACGGTGAATTCTCCCGCACCGATGTGGCTTTGGTGATCGGCGCCAACGACGTCACCAACCCCGCCGCCCGCGAGGACTCCTCGTCCCCGATCTACGGCATGCCCGTCTTGAACGTGGACCAGGCCAAGAGCGTGATCGTGCTCAAGCGATCCATGAACAGTGGTTTCGCCGGAATCGATAACCCGCTGTTCTACGCCGACCACACCAGCATGCTCTTCGGCGATGCCAAGAAGTCGGTCGGTGCGGTCACCGAAGAACTCAAGGCACTGTAAGTACGTAAGCACGAAAGCCCTCGGCACCTGCCGAGGGCTTTTTGTGTCTCCTGGCTCGAGTGTCGGCCTTGTAGTTCGCATTCTGAGCGTTCGTGCTCGCGCCCTTGATGTTCGACGGTTCCCGTTCCGAGTGGATTCTTGCGCGGGCAGCTATCGTCGGTGTTCGTGACTCCAAGGACGCCCAGGGGCTGGCGCTGGTGTTTACGCCAGGCGAGTGGGCAGCCTTTACCGCTGGTGTGAACGATGGCGAGTTCGATCGCTCGTAGACCAGTTAGGGGGTGTGCTCGAGCTGCTACGCCCCACCAGGAAAGCCCGTCTAGCTGCGAAGCGTAGGCGGGCTTCCCTATTCGAGCTGATTTGCAGTGGAAACAGTTGTCCCACAATATCTTCTGCGTTGAGAACATCCGTCGCGTTCAGTCAGTGACCAAAGCACTGGCAGCGGTGCGGATTACTTCCGGGATCTCTACCGGTTTGCGGGTTTCATTGTCCACGTACACGTGGACGAAGGTGCCGGTGGCGGCCAGTTCCAGGGCGTCGCCGGATTCGCGGAAGATGGCCAGGTCGTAGGTGATGCTGGAGCGGCCGAGGCGGGAGATGCGCAGGCCTACCTGGAGTTGGTCGGGGAAGCTCAGGGAGCCGTGGTACTGGCAGGAGGTTTGGGCGACCACGCCGAGGGCGGGCAGGTCGCGGATATCCGTGCCGGTGGCGTGCATGAGCCAGGCATTGACCGCGGTGTCGAAGTACGAGTAGTACGTCACGTTGTTCACGTGGCCGTAGTGGTCGTTATCGGCCCACCGGGTCGGCATCGGCCAGAGGACTGGATACTGCTGCGTCACCCGGCCGACGATAGCTCAGCCGGGGCGCTGCCCTGCCGGTGGTCGCGCGGACTCACACCGAAGTGGCGTTTGAACGCCGTGCTCAGTGCGAACGCGCTGCCATAGCCGACCTGGCGGGCAATGGATTCGATGGTGGCATCGGATTCCTGCAGCAGATCGGCGGCCAGCGCGAGACGCCATTCGGTGAGGAACGCCATCGGCGGCTCACCGACCAGATCGGTGAACCGGCGGGCCAGCGCGGCCCGCGAAACCCCGACCGCCTCCGCCAGACTGGCGACCGTCCAGCCGTGCGCCGGATTGTGCTGCAACAGCCGCAGCGCCTTGCCGACCAGCGGATCGCTGTAGGCGTGGTACCAGGCGGGCGCGTCATTGCGGGCGAACCAGGCGCGCAGGGCAGCGATCAGCACCATATCGAGCAGCCGGTCCAGGACCACACCCTGGGCGGGCTCGTCCTTGGTAGCCTCGTCGACCAGGATGTCGAGCAGTCGGGTGTCGAAATCGCCGCGCTGCAACACGATCACCGGCGGCAGGGCACGCAACAGCCGCTGACTCGCCGCGCCCGCTGACTCGTAGGTACCGGTCACCATCAGAGTGGCGCCGTTCGCATCGGTTCCCCACTGACGCACGCCGAGACTCAATGTCTCGCAAAGGATTTCACCGTCGGCAGTCTTGGTGACATTGCCCGGATCGATGAAGATCTGCGGTGCGGTGGCCGGATCGTCGGCGATCGTATACGGATCGGGTCCGCGGAAGATCGCGATATCGCCCGCGTTCACTTGCCGCGGCTTACTGCCCGCCGCATCGGTCATGATCCAGGCCGCGCCGCGGATCATCGATACCACCGTCAACGGCGCCCGGTCCTGAATGCGCAGCGACCACGGCGGATCGAGCAGTGAGCACATGACGAACGCACCTCGGGCGCGTGGACCTTCGAGCAGACTGGCGAGCGCATCCACCTCACAACAGTAGACGCTGACGCATGATCGCGAGTCGCTGAACTATGTTTCGTCGTGGGCCGCGCCGATGTACTGGAAGCATGACAAATAGCACCTCGCACCAGCGCCTCGTCCTCGTCACCGGCGGTACGGGCAAGACCGGCAGCCGTGTCGCGACTCGGCTCCGGCAGGCCGGTCATCCGGTCCGGATCGGTTCCCGCGCGGCCGAGATTCCCTTCGATTGGGCCGACCGCAGCACCTGGACGCCGGCGCTGTTCGGCGTTGACGCGGTGTACATCGCTTTCCAGCCGGATCTGGCGGTGCCGGGTGCCCCCGAGACCATCCGAGCGTTTACCAATGCGGCCAAGGCCAACGGTGTGCGCAAACTTGTGCTGCTGTCCGGTCGCGGCGAACCGGAGGCCGTGGCGTGTGAGCAGATCGTGCAGGGCTCGGGTCTGGATTGGACCATCGTGCGCTGCAGCTTCTTCGCCCAGAACTTCAGCGAAGGCGCATTCCTGGAGTATGTGCTCGCGGGCGAGGTGGCGCTGCCCAACGGCGATGTGCCGGAACCGTTCGTGCACGCCGACGATATCGCCGATGTCGCGGTCGCCGCGTTGACCGAGGACGGGCACAGTGGCGAACTCTACGAACTGACCGGGCCGAGGCCGTTGACCTTCGCCGAGGCCGTCGCGGAAATCGCCTCGGCGACCGGACGCGACGTCGCGTTCATTCCGATCTCCCGCACGGATTTCGTTGCGGCACTGACCGAGTACCAGGTTCCCGCGGACGTCGTCAGCCTGCTCGACTACTTGTTCGGCACCGTTCTGGACGGGAGGAACGCCAAGACCGCGGACGGGGTCCAGCGTGCTCTGGGCCGGGAACCGAAAGATTTCCGCGATTACGCCGACGAGACGGCCGCCACCGGAATTTGGAACATCTCGACCGAGTAGGTCGTTGTTAAGACGTAGGACCACCGCGCGGACGCCGATCTCAACGGCGAGATCCGCGGAGCCGGACCATCGGCCGATGATGTCCAGGACCGGCTCCCCGCGCGGCCACGCGGTCGTCCTCGACGCGGTACCGTCGAATTGGTGGCGACCACGACGACCGATCCGCAGACCCGGATAGCACGCGCCGCGGTATTCGTGGTGTTCGCGTTGAACGGTTTCCTGCTGGCCATGTGGGTGGTGCACATCCCGGCCATTACCGACCGCACCGGTATCGCGCATTCCACGCTCGGCATGTTCATCCTCGTGCTGGCCGGTGCTGGCATTGTCGGCATGCGCATCGCGGGCCCGCTCGCCGACCGACTCGGCAGCCGGACCGTGGTCGCGGCAGCCGCGGCGATCACATCGATATCTGTGCTCGGCCCCGGACTCGCGACCGGCCCGGTCAGCTTGGCGATCGCATTGGCCTGCTTCGGTTTCGGCAATGGCGCGCTCGATGTTTCGATGAATACCCAAGCGGTGCATGTCGAGCGGGCTTATGAGCGACCGATCATGTCGGCGTTCCACGCATTGTTCTCCGGTGGCGGATTCCTCGGCTCGCTACTGGGTGCGGCCGCTCAGGGCGCTGGATGGGATGTGCGCCTCAGCTTGTCGCTTGCCGCTGTGGCAGGGTTGGCGATTACCGCCGTTCTGGTGCCTCGTCTGCTACCGGACACCGGAGCTTCGGCGCGAGAAGCGAATTCGGACATATCCCGCGAGAACGGACCGCACGACCGCATTCCGGAAAGCGCGGACAACCTTCCACAGAACCCGCGCGTTGACGCAATCGCATCGTACGATGCCGCGACAGCGCGGTCGGCGACCACACCGAATCGCTCCCGAAAAGTCTTGGCGCTGGCCGCAATCGCCTTCGCACTGCTGCTCACCGAGGGTGTCGCCGCGGACTGGAGTGCCCTGCAGATTCGCGACCATCTCGATGTCGACGATGCCACCGCCGCACTGGCATTCGGCGCATTCTCCTGCACCATGACCGCGGGCCGACTCGCGGCCGACCGTGTTGCGGGCGCCTTCGGCCGCGTCGCCGTCGTCCGCTACGGCACCTTGATCGCCGCATTCGGATTGGTCCTGATCATGGCTTCGGGTTGGGTGCCACTGACGCTGCTCGGCTGGGCGATGTGCGGTCTCGGCCTCTCCGGCGGCATACCGCAAATCTTCACCGCCGCAGGCAATCTCGGCTCGGCCACGGCGGCTACCGATATGTCGCGGGTGTTCAGCCTCGGTTACCTCGGCCTGCTCGCCGGTCCCTCGATCATCGGCTGGCTGACCGCGCTGGTCCCACTCACCACCGCACTGTTCGTCCCCCTCATCGCCGTCCTGCTCTGCTGTCGATACGCGGGTGCGGTTGCCCCACAAAAGGTCACCGGATAGCGGCAGGCGCGAATGACGAATCCCGGGCGAGCGCGGCAAGCTCACGCCATTGCGGCAGCGGCAGCGCAGTCGGATCAGCGGTGAGTACCTGAAGACACACGTGATCGGCCCCGGCATCCAAATGCTGCCGAACGCGCTCGCCGATCATCTCGATATCCCCGTATGCCACCACCGAATCCACCAGCCGTGAACTCGGACCACCCGCGATATCTTCGTCATTGAAACCGAAGCGACGCACATTGGCCACCTGATGCGGTGCGGATTCGAGATAGCCCCCGATATGCGCCATGGCCACCTCGCGGGCGCGCGCCCGATCGGCATCGAGGACGACGACCTGCTCGACACCGAGAAATGCCTCCGGCCCCATGATCCGCCGTGCCTCGGCGGTGTGCTCGACCGGCGTGTGATAGGGATGCGCACCCCAGGTCCGCTCGGCGGCCAATGCCAACATTTTGGGTCCGAGTGCGGCGAGTACCCGACGTGGCGCCGGGTCCGGCTGCGGCCCGTACTGCGGAACAGCATCCATCGCATCGAGATAGCCGCGCATCAGCGCCAGCGGCTTGCCGCCGGACGGAATCGTGTAGCCCCCGGCCTCGACGGGCCGACCCCCGACCCGATGACCGCCGAGTCCGAGCAGATAGCGACCCGGGAACGCCTCGCCGAGCGCGCGCTCGGCGGTGGCCATCGCCATCGGATCACGCAGTGCCGCATTGGCAATGCCCGCGGCGACCACCAGCCGCTCGGTCGCCTCGAGCAGTAGCCACGCCTGCCCGACCGTGTCGCGACCGAATCCTTCGCCGAACCATAATGCGCCGTAACCCAATTCCTCGAGGTCGGCGGCGGCCTCGCGCACCCGCTCGACCGGTTGTCCGTCGAATGCGAAGGTCCAGATGCCGACGCCGCCGAGTTCGTGCTTCACCATCATCGCGCTCCCAACACTGAACCGGAGAGGTTCTCCGATTCCTTGGCGGTACGATAGCGGAGAACTTCTCCGGTTAACAAGGGATGTGCATGCGGGTCGATGCTCAGCGGAACTATGAACGCGTACTCGAGGCGGCGACAGCTGCCTTCGCCGAGGAGGGGCCGGAGGCCTCACTCAATGAGATCGCCCGCCGCGCGGGCGTCGGCGCGGGCACCCTCTACCGGCACTTCCCCAACCGACAAGCACTGCAGGCCGCCGTGCTGAGCGAGCGGATCGAAACGCTCTGCGCTCGAGCCGAAGAGCTGCGGGCGGGGGAGCCGAGCACGGCACTCATCGAGTGGCTGTGCGCCCTACTCGTGCACGCCCGTACCGACCACGGCTTGGGCGGCGCCGTCCTGGCTGGACCGATCGACCTGGGTTTCGATTGTCAGCTGGCCATTCGCCAGGCGGGTGCCACTCTGCTCACCAGGGCGCAACAGGATGGCGGCATCCGCGCGGAGGTGGGCATCGACGATGTGATCCAACTGGTCGCGGGCATAGCCCTTGCGGCACGGCACGGCACCGATCCGGAGCAACCGGACCGCCTGCTGCGGCTTGTCACGGATGCCCTGCGTAGTCCAACCGGATAGCGTCGGTAAGTTCGAAAGATGTTCGACAACAACAGGCTCGAGCGCCGGATCGATCAGCTCGAACGAAAGCTCGACATGATCATCAAGCACCTCGGTCTCCCCAGCCAGGACCCGGCGATGCCCTATGACGAAATCGACGAACTCATACGGCAGGGCAAGAAAATCCACGCCATCAAGCTCTATCGCACGCTGACGGGCCGCGGCCTGCGGGAGGCCAAAGACGCGATCGAGGAACGCGAGCGACACTTGCGCTGACGAAAGCATATTAGTCTCGTCGGCAACGGCTCCGAACGGCCCCACGCTGGTCGCCGATCGAACCGGCCGCGGGCCGAAGACATTGTGGGACCCTGTCTCCATGGCTGATCAGCGAGTATTGACGGCTGCGGTGCACCAGGAAGAAGACTGGTACGTCGCGCAGTGCCTCGAGGTCGATGTAGCCAGTCAGGGACAGACGATCGAGGAGGCTCTGACCAATCTCCGCGAAGCGGTCGCCCTCTATCTGGCCGAGGCGCCCGAGCCCCAACTAACTGCGACTCCATTAGTGACTTCGTTCCGGATTTCCGGCACGGCGGCGTGAGCCCGGCGCTGTCGGACCTTCCGGTGCGGAAGGATTGCGCGTCTCGGAATCGGTCGGGTTCGAACACGTCCGTACGGCAGGTAGTCATGCTGTCTATCGGCGCGAAGATGGCAGGACCGCGGTCGTGCCGCTGCATGGCACGGTCAAGCGCGGCACGCTCGCCGCGATCCTCCGGCAGGCCGGAATGACAGCCACCGAATTCCTCAACCTGCTGTAAGTCCTTCGCCGTGGTGGGGAACTCGCCGACCACTCCGCCAGTTCACGGCCGTGACGAGCGGTCGGCGGACCTGGCCAGTCGATCCAGCAGCGGAGCCGTGCGCGGCCCGACGAATTGCTGCATCACCAATGCCATATTGGTGCGTTCCACACCGGGAATCTTCAATATCTGCCCGGCGATCCGGTACAGATCGTCCGCGTCTTGCGCCACCACCCGCACGGTGAGATCGGTCAGCCCGGTCATGCCGCACACTTCGGTCACCTCCGGCACCCGGGCGAGTTCGGCGACCACCGAATCCAATCGATGCTGATCGACGACGACGGCGACAAAAGCCGCCAGCGGGTAGCCCAGCGCCTGCGGTTGCACCCGACGTTCGAAGCCGGCGAGCACACCGCTTGCCTCCCAGCGCGACAACCGCGCCTGCACAGTGTTGCGGGACAACCCGAGCCGGGTCGCCAGCTCGACGCCGGTCGCGCGTGGGTTGGCGACCAGCTCGAGCAATAGCCGCGCGTCGGTGGCGTCCAGGGTCGCGTCGGCGGGTTCTCTGCTGGTCATGCAACGCAGTATGACATCAGTTCGCCGGTCATATTTGGGCATTCTGCTTACTCGCGTGTCGATCACTTGCGCACTTCGCATACTAGTGGATGCTATGTGATATAGGGCACACAAGCCCTGCGCTCGTGGTCAGGAGGCGATCCCGAATGACGAATAGAACCGAATATCCGGTTCAGTTGGTGCAACCCGACGGCCGCCGTGTATTCGACCGAGAACACGCCGCTCTGGTCGCCGACATCGGGCCCACGCAGCTGCGCGCGATGTACACCGACCTGGTCGTGACCCGCCGGATCGACACCGAGGCAACCGCTCTGCAACGCCAGGGCCAGCTCGGACTGTGGGCGCCGATGATCGGGCAGGAGGCCGCCCAAGTCGGCTCGGCCTACGCACTGCGCCCCGACGACTACGTCTTCTGCAGCTACCGCGAGCACGCCGTCGCCTACTGCCGAGGCGTCCATCCCACCGAACTCACTCGGATGTGGCGCGGTGTCGCGCACTCCTGCTGGGATCCCGACGCGGTCAATATGACCAACCCGAATATCATCGTCGGCTCGCAAGGTCTGCACGCGACCGGTTACGCCTACGCCGCCCACCTCGACGGCGCGGAGATCGCGACCATCGCCTACTTCGGTGACGGCGCCTCGAGTCAGGGCGATCTCGCCGAGGCATTGGGCTTTGCCGCGACCTGGGGCGCGCCGGTCGTATTCTTCTGCCAGAACAACCACTGGGCGATCAGTTCCCCCGTCCGGATCCAGAGTGCGACCCCGATCGCGCGGCGCGGCTACGGATACGGAATTCCCGGACTTCAGGTCGACGGCAACGATGTGCTCGCCGTCCTCGCGGTCACCAGGCAGGCCACCGCCCGCGCCCGCACCGGCGGCGGACCGTCGTTCATCGAGGCGCTCACCTATCGGATGGGCCCACATACCACCGCCGACGATCCGACGCGCTACCGCTCCGCCGCCGAGACCGAGGAGTGGGCGCGCCGCGATCCGATCGCACGGCTACGCAAACTGCTGGAACGAGAGTCACTGTGGGACACCGCATTCGAGCGTCACGTCGATGCGCGCGCCGCCGAAGTCGCGCAACAGGTGCGCAGCGCGACCATCGACATGCCGGATCCGGCACCGACACAACTGTTCGATCACGTCTATGCCACCCCGCATCCGCTGATCACCCAGGAGCGGAGCGAATACGCGGAGTATCTGGCCGGCGACCCCGGCGAGACCACCGCGCGACGGGAAGGAGTCCCCAGATGATCACGACCTTCGCCGCAGCGCTCAATGCCGGGCTGCGGCGGGCCATGGACGACGATCCGAAAGTCGTACTGATGGGCGAGGATATCGGTCGCCTGGGCGGCGTATTCCGGGTAACCGATACCCTGCAAAAGGATTTCGGAAACAACCGCGTCATCGATACTCCGTTGGCCGAATCCGGCATTGTCGGAACGGCATTCGGCATGGCGCTGCGCGGTTATCGGCCGGTCTGCGAGATTCAATTCGACGGCTTCGTCTATCCGGCCTTCGACCAGATCGTCTCGCATGTCGCCAAGATCCACTACCGGACGCAGGGAAAGGTGATCGCGCCCATTACGATTCGCATTCCGTTCGGCGGCGGAATCGGTTCGGTGGAGCACCACTCGGAATCACCGGAGGCGTATTTCGCCCATACCGCGGGACTGCGCGTCGTGACGCCGAGCAATCCCGCTGACGCGTATTTCATGATCCGTCAGGCGATCGCGCTCGATGATCCGGTGATCTTCTTCGAACCCAAGCGGCGCTACTGGGATAAGGCCGAGGTCGATTTCGACGCCGAGGCGATGCCCCTGGACCGTGCCCGCGTCTGCGTCAGCGGTACCGATGCCACCGTTGTCGCCTACGGCGGCACCGTGGCGTCGGCCATCACCGCCGCGAAAATTTCCGCCGAGGAAGGGCATTCGCTCGAGGTGATCGATCTGCGCAGTTTGTCGCCGATCGATTTCGACACCATCGAGGCCTCGGTGGCCAAGACCGGCAGGCTGATCGTGACGCACGAAGCGCCGGTTTTCGGCGGCCTCGGCGCCGAGATCGCCGCGCGGATCACCGAACGCTGTTTCTACTACCTGGAGGCGCCGGTGCTGCGCGTCGGTGGCTTCGATATCCCATACCCCCCGGCTAAGCTCGAAAAGCACCACCTGCCCGATCCGGACCGCATCCTCGCGGCGGTCGATCGCTCACTCGCCGCCTGACTCACTGAGAGGTGCCCTAGTGGAAGATCGTGCCCCCGAGGAAGATCAGGGCAATATCCTGGAATTCCGGCTACCCGATCTCGGCGAGGGACTGGCCGATGCGGAGTTGGTGTCGTGGTCGGTGGGTGTTGGCGACACCGTGCAGCTGAATCAGACGATCGCCGATGTGGAGACGGCCAAGGCAGTGGTATCGCTGCCGTCGCCGTTCTCGGGCACGGTGATCGAATTGCTCGCTCAGCCCGGCGAGACGGTCGCGGTGGGGGCGCCGCTGATCCGGGTGCGCAATGATCTGGCGGTCGCACCGGAGGGTGCGAACGGTCGGACTGCGGTGCTGGTCGGATACGGGCCCGAAGGCGAGACGGTTTCCCGGCGGCGTAGCAGGCCAACGGAACCGACTCCGCAGAGTTCGATGACTGTCGAGTCGGGAATGAGTCGGGCCGCGGCGACCCCTGGGGCGCGCAAACTGGCCAAGGAACTCGGCATCGACCTCTGGTACGTCGCGGGTTCGGGCCCCGACGGTGCGGTGACGGTCGAGGATGTGCGCGGTGCGGTCCCGGTATCGCAACCGCGCTCCGTGCCGACCCACACCGATGGCCCGACCACATCACTGACGCCATCGGTCACCGATCCGAATGCGGGCGTCCCCCGCCCCGCATCCCGCGAGGAACGCACGCCGATCAGTGGTATCCGCAAACGCACCGCGGCCGCTATGGTCGCGAGCGCGCGCACCATCCCGCAGGCCAGCACCTTCGTCACCATCGACTTCACCGCATCGATGGAACTGCTCGATCACCTGCGCACCACCAAATCCTTCGAGGGGCTGACGCTGACACCGCTGGCCCTGGTCGCCAAATCCGCACTAGCCGCGCTAGCGGAGTATCCCGGCATCAACGCATTGTGGGACGAGGCGAATCAGGAGATCGTCACGAAGCACTATGTGAATCTCGGCATCGCGGTCGCTACCGAGCGCGGCCTGCTGGTGCCCAATCTCAAGGAAGCTCAGGCATTGAGCCTGCGCGACCTGTGCCGGGAAATCAGCTGGCTCGCCGAAACGGCGCGTTCGGGCGGTGCCACCCCGACCGACCTGCGCGGTGGCACCTTCACCATCACCAATGTCGGCGTCTTCGGTGTCGATGCCGGTGTTCCGCTGGTCAATCCGGGCGAGGCCGCGATCCTGTGCCTGGGCTCGATTCGCAAGCGCCCATGGGTATTTCGCGACGAACTCGCCATCCGCTGGGTCACCACCATCGGCATCAGCTTCGATCACCGGATGATCGACGGTGAATTGGCATCGCGCTTCCTGGCGACTGTCGCCGGATTGCTCGAGGATCCGCTCACGCTATTGAGCCGGATGTAATCACGCCCCCGGGTCGCCGTAGTGGGCGGCGATGTCTTCGGAGCTGCTCCATCGGCTGTAGGTCGGCGACTGTGGCCACCCCTGGGGCGAGTCCTGCCACTGCTCCTGCCGTCCGTAGGGCAACACGTCGATCAGCGCGAAGCTGTGACTGAGCTGCTCGGTGCCACGGCCATTGGTGTGCCAGGTGCGATAGACCTTGTCGCCGTCGCGCAGGAATACATTGACCGCGAATCCGCCGCCGGGCGGTGCGCCGACGTCGCTGCCGAACGAGCTATTCGCCGTGGAATACCAGGCCATTTTGTTCCCGACCCGCCGCTTGTATTCGAGCGCCTCGTCGATCGGGCCCTGGGTGACGATGACGAACCGGGCATCGTAATTGTCCAGGAACTCCAACCGAGTGAACTGTGAGGTGAACCCGGTGCAACCACCGCACTGCCACTTCTCGCCCGGGAACCACATGTGGTTGTAGACGATCAGCTGTGGCTTACCGTCGAAGATCTCCGCCAGCCGGACCGGTCCCTGCTCGCCCACTAGGGTGTATTCAGGCATTTCGACCATCGGTAGGCGGCGCCGCTGGGCGGCGATGGCATCGAGTTCTCGGGTCGCTGCCTTCTCCCGGACGCGCAGCTCATCGAGTTGGTGCTGCCAGGTGTCGGCATCGACGACGGGCGGGAGGGCGTTCATGACTGCGCCTCGCTGTTGTTCGGTTCAGTCATGATCGCCCGAGGCGCTGTATTGATTCTGCGCTCGCTCATGTGGTCCTCCCTGATCGTTTCGGGTTTGCAGATATAGACGCGGCCCGGTCACCGAACTCATCGGGTCGCCAGAAAAATCCCTGAACTCGCCGAGATGGAGCCGTTACTACCCCCTGGCGCCATTTTCGGAACATACTGGTATATCCGCTGGTCATCGCATGAGCACCGTAGTTGGGCGTCAACGGAAGCGGAGGGCAAAGCATGACGATTCTGCTCCAGGTACTCGAGCAGAGCTTCACGCCGACCACGCCGTGGGAACGGCGCAAATTCACGTTTGTCAATGCCGACAAGATCGTCGGCATGCGACTGGACGGGCAGTCCGGCGTCTGGCTGGACCTGTCGCGTCCAGGTGAATCACAGCGCCTGGCCCGAACCCTGGACCCACGTGACGCCGTCACGTTCCTGCTCACCACCTTCGCGAAAATCGCCGAGTGCGAGGAGCGCGGTGGGTCGTGGCTGATCGGACACGACGGCGCGCACACCGAGTCCATCGTGGCCACCAGGTTCCCACCCCGGGCCAGTGAAGTCGCCAATGATGATCTGCTGGCTCGCGCCTGGCTCTGAGTCCTGATCGGCTCTGAGGCGCTCCGGCTGGGTTCTACGAATGTCGGTGCATACGGGTACATCTGGCACCGTGCGTGCCGACATCCGACTATGGCTGCCTGCTCTGATCGCGGCGGCGCTGTTCGCGCTGCCCGGGTGCGCCGAGGTGGGCGGTGAACCGGTCGCACCCGGCGGGGTGGGGGAGCTCAGCCCTACTCGGGTTCAGCTCGAACGTTTGCTCGCCTCGGTGCGGGTCGTTGCGGCGCGGGGTCATCCCGGCGGCTATGAGCGCGGTTGTAAGGAGGGGCAGCGGTGCGTATTCGGACCATTGTGGTCCGACAACTACGACGGCCCCGGCGGGCACGACGGCTGCGATACCCGCAACAACGTGCTGAGCGCACAGCTGACCGAGGTGAGCTTCCGGCCGGGCACCCACAACTGCGTGGTCACCGCGGGTACGCTCGACGACCCGTACACCGGCGGACGGATCACCTTCAGCAAGGCCGATGCGGGCGATATCCAGATCGACCATGTCTATCCGTTGGCCGCAGCATGGGATATGGGTGCGGCGTCTTGGCCGATCGAGCGGCGGGTGCGGTTCGCCAACGATATCGATGTGAATCTGCTGGCCACCGAAACGAGCGCCAACCAGGCCAAAGGCGACAGCACACCGTCCGAATGGCTGCCGCCCGCGCGCACGAACCATTGCTCCTATGCGGGCAAATACCTGACGGTCGCGGTCCGGTACGACCTACCGGTGACCGCCGCTGACAATGCCGTGCTGAACGACATCGCCCGTTCCTGCCCGTAGCGTCGCCTATGCCCCGGTGGCGACCGGGCGTTTCGGGTCGTTCGACCATTGCGACCACGAGCCGGGATACAGGGCCGCTTCGATGCCCGCGGCGGCGAGTGCGGCGACCTGGTGAGCCGCGGTCACACCCGATCCGCAATAAACCGCGACCGGCCCGGACGCGAATGCGGCGAAGCGGTCTCGCAAAGCGTCCACACTGCGGAACCGGCCGTCGGCGTCGAGGTTCTCCGCGGTCGGTGCGCTGATCGCGCCCGGAATGTGGCCCGCCAGCGGATCGACCGGCTCCACCTCGCCGCGGTAGCGCTCACCCGCGCGTGCGTCGAGCAGGACGCCGGACCATTTCGCCACTGCATCGGCATCGATCACCGGCAGCTGACCGGGATTCAGTTCGACATCGCCGAATTCGGGATCGGCCTCCGCCCCGCAGGCGATCGCACCGCCCGAACTGGTCCATGCGGGCAAGCCGCCGTCGAGAATCCGCACGTCCGCGATCCCGGCCCAGCGCAGCAGCCACCAGGCCCGTGCCGCCGCCATCCCGCCCGTCGCGTCATAGACGACCACCGGTTCGCCGGTCCGCAGACCCCAGCTGCGCGCGCATTTTTCGAGCTGTGCGGGATCGGGCAGTGGGTGCCGCCCGCGCGCGGGGGATGGTGGTGCGGCCAGTTCGGTTTCCAGATCCACGAAGACCGCGCCCGGAATATGTCCGTCCAGGTAGTGCTGCGGGCCGTCCGGATCACCGAGTGCCCACCGCACATCCAGTAGACGAACTGGCTTGTCCGCCAATACTTCCCGAAGTTCCTCCGCCGAGATCAGTACCGCGCTCAACAAAGCTCTGTTCCGCCTCTCCGAATATCCAGGCTGCACTGGTAAGAGCCACTATGCCTGGGTATAGGTCCTACGTCATGTGCCACATCAATTTTGGGCGTACCCGGTTACCCGTGTACCTATGGCGCGTCCGCGTTCGAAGTGGACGCGGGTTCGGCGTTTCACCCTAGCCGGATTCCGCGCAATTCAGTCCAGTTTCCAGCAACTGGCTGTGACAACTGGACTGATGACCGGGGAAGATTCCAGAAATGTCCAGGCTTTCCCCGTCGCTCGCCGATACCCCGACACCGGTTCCCCCTGAGGCGCGGCTCGCGCAGCCGGTCGGGGCCGGGGTTGTCACCGCGCTGGTCGGCTTCACCAGCTCATTCGCGGTGGTGCTAAGCGGTTTGACGGCAGTCGGGGCCACATCGGCACAGGCGGCGTCGGGACTGCTCGCGCTGTGCCTCACCCAGGCCATCGGGATGATGCTGCTGAGTTATCGGTATCGCTTGCCGATCACACTGGCCTGGTCGACACCCGGTGCGGCACTGCTCGCCAGCACCGGTGCGGTCGTCGGTGGCTGGGCGGCGGCAGTCGGGGCGTTCGCGATTACCGGTGTGCTGATCGTGATTACCGGACTGTGGCGGCGGCTCGGCAATCTCGTTGCCACGATTCCGGTGGAGATCGCGCAGGCCATGCTCGCCGGTGTGCTGCTGCCGCTGTGTCTGGCGCCGGTGAAGGCCGTGCAGGCCAGTCCGGCGGTGGTCGTGCCGGTGATCGTGGTGTGGCTGGTGCTGCAGCGATTCGCCAAACGCTGGGCGGTGATCGCGGCCTTCGTGACCGCGGCGGTCGGGGCGGGGATCAGTATCGCGGTGCAGCACAAGCAACTCGACTTCGCGGCGATGCGACCCTCGCTCGAACTGACAGTGCCGCATTGGAGTTGGCAGGCCATGATCGGAATCGCCATTCCGCTCTACATCGTCACCATGGCATCGCAGAACATTCCCGGCACGGCCGTGATGAAGTCCTTCGATTACCAAATCCCTTGGCGCGCTTCGATGGCCGTCACCGGTATCGGCACCCTGCTGGGTGCACCGGCAGGTGGGCATGCCATCAATCTGGCCGCGATCAGTGCCGCGCTCTCGGCCGCCCCCGCCGCGCATCCGGATCCGAAGCGCCGCTGGATCGCGGCCTTCACCACGGGCGCCTCCTATCTGGTTCTGGCTTTGGGCTCGGCGGCGCTGGTCACGCTGATCGCGACCGCGCCCAAGGGCACGCTGGAAACCGTTGCGGGCCTTGCCCTGCTGGCGACTCTCGCGGCCGCCCTCGCCGGTGCCCTGAAATCCGAACAGCACCGCGAGGCGGGCATTGTCACCTTCCTGATCGCCGCATCCGGTGTCGGGTTCCTCGGCATCGGTGCGGCCTTCTGGGCACTGGTCGTGGGTCTTGTCGTGCGCAAGGTCCTCGCACACCGCCAAGACGCGTGAGAAGTTGTCGGTACCTGTCGTTACGCTGCGCCGCATGAAAGCAATCGGCACGTTCTCCGTCGCCTCCTTCACCCCGACCGATGTCGTGCCGGATCCGGCCATCACCACCGCGTTGCCGGTCGGCCTCGCACGGATCGAGAAGGAGTTCGCGGGCGAGATCACCGGTCGGTCCGCGACCCTGTTCACCGCCGCCTTCGACCAGGCGACGGGTGCGGGCACGTACGTGGCGATGGAGTCCTTCGATGGTGCGCTGAACGGTCGCGCGGGTAGCTTCAACTTCGCGCATTCGGCGACCACACTCGGCACCGACCGCACGGCCGAGTTCTTCGCCATTGTGCCGACCAGCGGCACCGGTGCGCTGGCAGGTATCACCGGCACCGGTGGTCTCACCGTCGACACCGACGGTGTGCACCACATCTGGTTCGATTACGAACTCGACTGAGCAGCGGGACGAGGATGGCCGCAGGGCCTGTCGGACCCGCCTGATTGGATGGGGTGATGCTGCACGGTCTGTGGTCGCCGGGATCGGGCTTGCTGCTCTGGCAGGAGGCCGCGGTCGCGCTACCCGAACCGTTGGGTGCGGTGCTGGCGGCGTCGAAGTTCCGGCACCGGGCGCAGGTGCTGATCAGCGGGTCGCAGGGAGCGACCGAGCAGGTCAAGGCGCATGCCATGGTGCCCGCGGCGGCCGCGGTCGCGCTGCGACAGCGGCTACCGGCCGATGCGGTTTCGGGGGATCTGCGGTTTCTCGCGCATGTGGCGCACGGTGTCGAGCGATGGGTGCGGGCCGGGCGGGTGGCCGCCGAGCTGCGCCGCGACGACGGACAGTGGTGGGTGCGCTGGCGGTTGGTCGGCGGCGAGCGCCAGCGCGCCTGGCTGGCGGAGTTGGCGGTGGCGATGCCGCCCGCATTGCGCGTCGCGGGGAAGCCGGCGATGCTGCTCGAGGATATGGTCGCCGAACTCGCCGATCCGATCGTCCGGGAACTGCTGGATCCGCCGCCGTCGGCGCATCCGCTGGTGGCCGCACTCATCGATGACGTCGCCCTGGATGGCGGCAGCCATCAGCTGGCCGAGGTGCTGGAACGGTGGCGGGCGAGTCTGACCGGGGATGAGCCCGAGTTGGTGCTGCGGCTGCTGGAGCCCGAGGGCGATATCGCGCTCGGCGAGGCCGATACCGATGCCGATGATGTGGTGGCGCTGTGGCGACTGCAGGTCTGTCTGCGCACCGATGGTGAAGCGCCGAATCCGGTTCCGCTGCTGGGTGATCCGGTGCTGGTCCGCACGACGATCGAGAAGCTGGGAGAGGCGGCGCGGGCCTATCCGCGGCTGCGCGACCTGCCGAGCGATCCGCAGTCGATGGACCTGCTGTTGCCGACCGAGGTGGTCGCGGATCTGGTCGAACACGGCGCGCATGCGCTGCAGGCGACAGGTGTGCGGTTGTTGCTGCCGCGTGCATGGAATATCAGCGCCCCGACCATGCGGCTACGCGTGGAAAGCGCCGTCCCCGCCGCCGAGAGCACTGTGGGCATGCGCGGACTCGTCTCCTACCGTTGGGAACTCGCGCTCGGCGATGCCGTGCTGACCAAGGCCGAGATGGAACGGCTGGTCCGCTCGAAATCGGATCTGGTGCAGCTGCGCGGCGAATGGGTGCAGGCCGACCACAAGATGTTGGCCGCCGCCGCGCGCTATGTCGCAGCCCATCTCGACGACACCGAAATCACCTTCGCCGATCTGGTCGGTGAACTCGTCACCGGCCATGTCGAGAAGGTTCCGATCACCGAGGTCAGCGCAACCGGTTGGGCCGCAGACCTTTTGGACCAGACCCGCGAACCGGTACCGGTCACCGCGCCGGTCGGTTTGAAGGCGCAGTTGCGGCCCTATCAGGAGCGTGGCTTGGCCTGGCTGGCGACCATGAGCCGCTACGGTATCGGCGGAATACTGGCCGATGACATGGGTCTGGGTAAGACCGTGCAGGTCTTGGCCCTGCTCGTGCACGAGCGAGAGGGCACCGACGGCACTGGACCGACGCTGCTTGTGAGCCCGATGTCGGTCGTCGGCAACTGGCAGCGTGAGGCGCAGCGATTCGCCCCTGATCTGCGGATTTTGGTGCATCACGGTGTCGGCCGCAAGTCGGGCACGGAACTGGACGAGGCCATCGCGGACGCGGATCTGGTGATCACCACCTATTCGCTCTTGGCCAGGGATGCAGCCGAATTGGCGCGGCAGCAGTGGCATCGGGTGGTGCTCGACGAGGCGCAGCACATCAAGAACGCGGGAACCAGGCAGGCGAAGGCGGCGCGGGCGCTGCCTGCCCGACATCGGTTGGCACTCACCGGAACTCCCGTGGAGAATCGTCTTGAAGAATTACGCTCGATTCTGGACTTCACGATGCCGAAAGTGCTCGGCAGCGCACAAACCTTCCGTGCCCGGTTCGCCGTGCCGATCGAACGCGATCGAGACGAGAATGCCATCAGTCGACTGCGCACCGTCACCCAGCCGTTCGTGCTGCGCCGGGTGAAAACCGATCCCGCCGTCATCAGCGATCTGCCGGAGAAACTCGAGATGACGGTGCGCGCCAACCTGACCGTCGAGCAGGCGGCGCTGTATCAGGCGGTCGTCGACGACATGATGGCCAAGCTGAAGGATGCGAAGGGTATGGCGCGCAAGGGCGCGGTACTCGGTGCGCTGACCCGGCTCAAACAGGTCTGCAACCACCCCGCGCATTTCCTCGGCGACGCCTCCGGCGTGCTGCACCGCGGCAGCCACCGCTCCGGCAAGCTCGCCCTGGTGGAAGACGTTCTCGATGCGGTGCTGGCAGATGACGAGAAGGCCTTGCTGTTCACCCAGTTCCGCGAATTCGGCGATCTCATCGCGCCCTATCTGACCGAGCGCTTCGGTACGGCGATCCCGTTCCTGCATGGTGGCGTGCCGAAGAAGCAGCGCGACACCATGGTCGAGCGTTTCCAGGAACCGGCTGGACCGCCGCTGATGTTGTTGTCGCTCAAGGCCGGTGGCACCGGCTTGAACCTCACGGCGGCCAACCATGTTGTGCACCTGGATCGTTGGTGGAATCCGGCGGTCGAGAACCAGGCCACCGACCGCGCCTTCCGAATCGGTCAGCAGCGCAATGTGCAGGTACGCAAACTGATCTGCGTCGACACCATCGAGGAGAAGATCGACGAAATGATCAGCGGTAAGCGTCAACTCGCCGATCTGGCCATCGGTGCGGGCGAGAACTGGATCACCGAATTGAGCACGGACGAACTGCATCGGCTTTTCGCCCTCGGCGCGGAGGCGGTGGGCGATTGAGTCCCTTCGAGGACTACAGCAAGTACGGCAAGCGCCGACCGGTGCGTGGCGGCGTCGAAGCACGCAGCCGCCGTGGCGGATTCGGACGCACCTGGTGGGGCAAGGCGCTGATCGAGGCGGTCGAGCAGATGGCCGAACCCGGTCGGCTCGCCCGCGGCCGCACCTACGCCAGGGCCGGACAGGTCGTGAGCTATCGGATCGAACCCGGTGCGGTCACCGCGGAAGTACAAGGCAGTCAGCCGCGCCCGTTCACCTCGGTTTTCGCCATCCGGCAGCTGCGCGACGAGGAACTGGAACTGCTCATCGAGACCATCCGGACCACGCCGGGTGTACTGGCCGAAATCGCCTCCGGCGCGCTGCCGACGAGCCTCGGCGAGCATCTGCTTCCGACAACGGCCGCTGACCTCGACTTCTCCTGCACCTGCCCGGATCCCGGCTGGCCGTGCAAACATGTGGCCGCGGTCTGCTATCTGCTCGCCGAACGTCTGGATGAGCGTCCTCGCGAAATCCTCACCCTGCGTGGCCTCGACCTGGACACCCTCATCGTCGGCATCGAACGTGACACGACGCCAACGGTTTCCGATGACGTATACGGCGACCGTGCCCAACTGCCCGACCTGCCGAAGCTCGAATTCCGCCCCGCCATCGATGATCTGGATCCGACCCTGCTACGTCGGGCACTGCGCATGATCGCCGAGGACGAACCGACGGCCGCGGCCGGTCTGCGCGATCTCCGCGCACTCTACGAAGCCTTGGACCGCTGACATGTCCGAACAGCCGCGTGTCCTGTGCCGTCGGGTGCTGTCATGATCGACGATCTGGGTGCGGTCGTACGCATTGACCGCCCGGTGCGCCGAGTGGTGTCGCTGGTTCCGTCGCTGACCGAGGCCATCGCGGTCAGTCGCCCCGAAGTCCTTGTCGCGGCGACGGATTGGTGTACGCATCCCGCTGACCTGGACGTCGAGCGGGTTCGGGGCACCAAGAATCCGAATGTGCGCCGAATCATCGAGCTCGCACCGGATCTGGTGCTCTGCAATCAGGAAGAGAATCGCCGCATCGATGTGGAGCGACTGCGGGATGCGGGCATCCCGGTGTGGGTCACCAGAATCGAAACGCTGGACGCGAGTTTCGCCTCGCTGCGTCGACTTTTCACCGAAGCACTGGACGGGTCGGTGCCGGACTGGCTCATCGAGGCCGAAACTTCCTGGGCCGCGCCCCAGCCCGGGCCGCCGCGCAACACGGTCATCCCCATCTGGCGCAATCCCTGGATGGTGGTCGGCCACAACACCTTCACCGGCGACCTGGCAGCGCACCTCGGCCTGCGACTCGTGCACGCCGAGCGCGCGGAGCGCTATCCGCACGTCTCCGAGGACGAGCTGACCCGCGATGTCGAACTGGTCCTGCTTCCCGACGAGCCATACGTATTCACCAGATCCGATGGACCCGAAGCCTTTCCGGGCCTGGCTGTCGCCTTGGTCGAAGGCCGCAGCCTCACCTGGTACGGTCCATCGCTGGCCACCGCCCGCGCTGTCCTGACCCGCCAAATCGCGGATTCATTCATCGCCTGATCTCGCTATGCAGCGAATCCGGTAGTCAGGGAGGTCGAAATGCCCGGCCTCGACGCCGTCGAGCACCTCTGCGTGCTTTGATATCTATTCGATCGTTTGCCGTCCGCTCGATCCGCATCGCATCAGGATTCGATTCGGTAGGTCCGCTGGGCGTTGGTTCGGAAGATCTTTTCGAGCTCGTCGTGGCCGCCGCCGTGGTGGGTGATCGCGGCGGCGATTACCGCGGCGCTGTCGGCGATAGTCGTAATCGGTTTATCCACTGGGAAATTGGAGCCCCACAGCAGCCGGTCCGCGCCGAAGACATCGTAGGCGTGGGTGATGAGCGGGCTGATCCGGTCCAACAGCACCGGAACGGGTGTCGGCATTCCACGCGGTGGTACCCGGTGGCCGAGGATTGGCATCATCAAGCCGCTGACCTTCGCAACCACATTGGGCTTTTCGGCGAGAGCGGTGAGATCGTCGCGCCATCGGATGAATAGTTCCCGGCGCAGACTCGGATTCGTTCCGGTGCGTTTGCCGACCGGACCGAAAATCCCTGCGGGTGTGGCGAGATGGTCGAGCACTATCGGGACTTCAGGATAGCGTTCGGCAAGCGCCGTCACATCGGGGAGCGCGTGTGAATACACCCAGGCCTCGAAAGACAGCCCACGCTCGGCCAGTGCCGCGAAGCCGTCGAGGAATTCTTTGGTGGCGAGCGCGCCCTCGTGCTCGGCATAGGGCCGGACATTCGAATCCGGATGGTGTGCGACGTGCGCGCGAATGCCGCGCAGCAATGTCGATGCGGCCATATGGGCATCGAGCAGCAGCGCGAAATCCGGTGCCGCAGGGTCGGCGCTACCGATGATTGCGCCGAGGGCAGGATTGTCGCCGCCGAATGGCAGCCCGGCTACCCACTTCGTCTCATCAGCCCTGGCCAGCATCCCTTTTCCGGTCCACCCGACCTCGATATGCACGATCGATTCGACGGGCACGCCATCGGCATCCGCGCGGTAATTCGCGGGCAGATACGGATTCGCATAGGCGGTCGGATCTCCGACGAACTCCCGATCCCGGCGCGGCGCCACCTGCTTGGCCCAATCGATCGGAATGGGCAGCATCCGGAGCAACTTCGCCGTCCGGCTGAATTCGCGCGGCGTGCGGAACGGGTCCCATTGATGAATATGGCTATCGATAACGCGGATATCCGAGAGATCCATGTCCGCCGTCCCAATAAGCTGAAGACCCTGACCTCGCGATTGTCACACGCGCGTAGTCGGGCGCGTTCGGGATCAGCGGGAACCGTAAGCGGACAGGAACGTCCGCACCGCCGCATCGGCGATATCGCGCTGCTCGGCCTCGCTCACCTCGCGGGTGCCGAGCCGGGACCGCGCCTCCAGTGGCGCGGTGAGCAGCGCGAGTAGTTGTTCGGCCGCCTGCGCCGGGTCTTTGGTCTGCAGCCGACCCGAAAGAGCGAGTCGCGCGAGTCGATCGGCCAGCGCCTCGGCAATGCGCCGGGAGGTGCGCTCGAGCACGGTGTCGGCCAGGTCCGGAAAGGCGGCGAGCTGCGCGTAGGTCAGCGCGCGTAGCGAACGAGCGCGCTCGCCTGAGCATTCGGCGAGCAGTGCGCGCGCCGTCGCGGTGAGAGCGGCCGACAGATCCTCGCCCGGCTCGCGCAGGCTGTCGACGATCGCGAGGGTTTCGGTGGCAACGGCGTCGGCGGCGGCCAGCACGGCGTGTCGGAACAGGCTCTGCTTGTCATTGAGATGGTTGTAGACCGTCGGCTTGGCGACACCCGCCTCGTCCGCGATCTCCTGCACGCACGCCTTGTCGTAGCCGCGTCGCGCGAAGACGGTGAATGCGACGTTCAGGATCGCCTGCCGCTTATCGATGCGCCCCCGCGCCGTTGTAGTACCCGTCACCCCTGCATATTAGCGTCAAATGAACTCAGTGGTTCACTCTTGTGTTTCTACCAGTCAGTTGTCTAGATTGAACTCGTTGGTTCAAAACGAGGAGGTAACCCATGATCGTTCATCTGTTGCGCTTCGGCTTCCGCGAAGAGACCACCGAGGCACAGAAAGTCGAGGTACTCGCGCTGATGAAGCGCACCGCATCGGTCGAATCGGTGTCCTTCGCAACCGTCGGTCAGAATCTCGGCGACGCGAGCGAAGGTCTGACGCACGCCTATTGCGTCGGCATAGAGGATCTGGACGCGCTGGAGCGGTATATGCACGATCCGGTCCATCTGGCCGGTGATCCGCAGATCATCCCGCACTTCCAGAGGATCGCCATCGGACCCGACGTATCGGATGAGCCGGACCCCGAGCTGCGCGACAAAATCATGGCGCTGCACAACGCCAAGCTGGCGAAGTACCCGGAGTGGGCACGTCAGATGGATGCGATTCCGGAGGTGCGAATCTTCTGACGGCCCAACCTATTTCACACGTTGCGGCGGTACTGTCCGCCGACGGTGAAGAAGGTGTCGGTGATCTGTTGCAGGGTGCAGACCCGGGCGGCGTCCATCAGGGCCTCGAAGATGTTGTCGTCGGTGCGGGCAACAGCGTCCAGGCGGGCGAGGGCGGCATGTGCGGCATCGCGGTGGTCGTGCTGGAATTGACGCACGCGCTGCAGCTGTGACTGCTTCTCCGCTTCGGTGCCGCGAGCCAATTCGATGACCCGGTGCGGTTCGCCGTGTGGATTGCGGAAGGTATTGACACCGATGATCGGCAGCGAACCATCGTGTTTGCGGTGCTCGTAGCGCATGGATTCGTCTTGGATCTTGCCCCGCTGATAGCCGGTCTCCATGGCCCCGAGGACTCCGCCGCGCTCGCTGATGCGATCGAATTCGGCGAGCACGGCCTCCTCGACGAGATCGGTGAGCTCATCGATGAGAAAGCTGCCCTGGAGCGGGTTTTCATTCATCGCGACTCCCCACTCGCGGTTGATGATGAGCTGAATGGCCAGTGCGCGGCGCACCGATTCCTCGGTGGGTGTGGTCACCGCCTCGTCATATGCGTTGGTGTGCAGGCTATTGCAGTTGTCGTAGATCGCGATGAGTGCCTGCAGGGTGGTCCGAATGTCGTTGAAGCTCATCTCCTGTGCGTGCAGCGACCGGCCCGAGGTCTGCACGTGGTACTTCAACTTCTGTGAACGCTCATTGGCGCCGTAGCGATCTCGCATCGCGATGGCCCAGATACGCCGTGCCACCCGGCCGATCACCGAATATTCCGGATCCATGCCGTTGGAGAAGAAGAACGACAGATTCGGCGCGAAGTCGTCGATCTGCATGCCGCGTGCGAGATATGCCTCGACATAGGTGAATCCGTTGGCGAGGGTGAAGGCCAGCTGACTGATCGGATTCGCACCGGCCTCGGCAATGTGATAGCCGGAAATGGAGACCGAGTAGAAGTTGCGAACACCGTTGCGCACGAACCATTCCTGGATATCGGCCATCATGCGCAGGCTGAACTCGGTGGAGAAGATACAGGTGTTCTGGCCCTGATCCTCCTTGAGGATGTCGGCCTGCACGGTGCCACGCACCGTCGCCAGGGTGCGCGCCTTGATATCCGCGGTCTCCTCGGCGGTGGGTTCGCGGCCCTCGGCGGCCGAGAAACGTTCCAACGCTTGGTCGATGGCGGTATTGAGGAAGTAGGCCAGGATGGTGGGGGCCGGGCCGTTGATGGTCATCGATACCGAGGTGGTCGGCGCGGTCAGGTCGAAACCGTCGTAGAGCGCCTTCATATCGTCGAGTGAGGCGATCGAGACGCCGGAGGTGCCGACCTTGCCGTAGATATCCGGGCGTTCGGCGGGATCGTGACCGTAGAGCGTCACCGAATCGAAGGCCGTGGAAAGCCTTGTCGCCTCGGCATGTTCGCTGAGCACCTTGAAGCGCCGGTTGGTCCGAAACGGATCGCCCTCACCGGCGAACATTCGCGCCGGATCCTCGTTATCGCGCTTGAACGGAAAGACGCCCGCGGTGAACGGGAACCGTCCGGGCAGATTCTCCGAGCGCAGGAACCGAAGCAGCTCACCGTGATCGGTGAAGCGCGGCAGTGCTACGCGCGGAATGGAATTGCCGGACAGCGTCTCCCGGCGCAGCGGGGTATGGATCTCGCGATCACGAACCCGCACCACTTGCTCATCGCCTCGATAGGATTCGGCCAGTGCGGGCCAACCCGCGAGCAGTTCGGCATTGTCGGCATGCAGCGCGTCACGCGCTTTTTCGGCGAGCTCGGCCACCGCGATGTCGTCGGGCAGCTCGGCCGCCACCTGCTCGAGCCGCTGCAGGCGTTGTGCCGCAACGATTTGCGTGGCGGTATCGGCGTGGTAGTCGCGGACGGTATCGGCGATCTCAGCGAGGTAGCGCACCCGGGCGGGCGAAATGATCTGCGCGAACCTGGTGGAGGACCGGGTATTCACCTTCGGAAGTACGCCGGGCTGCATTTGCAGACCGCGCTCGGCGAGCAACGCGGCGAGGTGCTGGTAGAGCGCGGTCACGCCATCATCGTTGAAAGTGGCTGCGCTGGTTCCGAATACCGGCATCTCCTCGGGAGTCTTGCTGAACTCCTCGCGATTGCGAATCAACTGGCGCGAGACATCACGCAGCGCATCCTCGGCGCCGCGGCGCTCGAACTTATTGATGGCCACCACATCCGCGAAATCCAGCATATCGATCTTCTCCAGCTGGGAGGCGGCGCCGAATTCCGGTGTCATCACATACATCGACACGTCGACGTGGTCGGTGATCGCGGCATCCCCCTGGCCGATGCCCGGGGTTTCCAGAATCACCAGGTCGTATCCCGCTGCCTTGCAGGCGGCCACGATGGCGTCGATATTCTGCGGCAGTTCGTGGCCGCCGCGGGTGGCAAGGGAGCGGAAGAAGGTGTGATCGCTGTCGAGGGCGTTCATCCGGATACGGTCGCCGAGCAGCGCACCACCCCCGCGTCGTCGGGTTGGATCCACCGCGAGAATCGCGACGCGTAACTTGTCCTGCTGATCCGAACGCAGGCGCCGCACCAATTCATCGGTGAGCGAGGACTTTCCGGAACCGCCGGTGCCGGTGATGCCGAGTACCGGCACCGTGCGCGCGGCGGCGGCCGACGCCAAGGTCTGCCGATCGGACTCCGGGAGCGTGTCCTGCTGCAGGCAGGTGATCGCGCGGGCGAGTGCGGCCCGCTCACCGGCGAGTACCGCGTCCAGCACCGGCGGCTCGGCGGCGAGATCGAAATCGCAGGCGCGGATCAGCTGATTGATCATGCCGGGCAGGCCGAGCCGCTGACCGTCCTCTGGGGAGAAGATGGTCACCCCGGATTCGGCCAGCCGCGCGATCTCCTCGTCGACGATCACCCCGCCGCCACCGCCGAAGATCCGAACATGGTCGGCCCCGGCCTTCTTCAGCGCGTCGGCGAGATATTCGAAGTACTCGACATGTCCACCCTGATACGAACTCACCGCGACGCCCTGGGCATCCTCGGTGAGCACCGCGTCCACGACCTCGCTGACCGCGCGATTGTGCCCGAGGTGAATGACCTCGGCGCCCTGCGCCTGCAGGATCCGCCGCATGATGTTGATCGCCGCATCGTGCCCGTCGAATAGCGCGGCCGAAGTCACGAATCGGACGGGATGGGTGGGCGTGTGGAGCGCGGTGCTGTCGGCCACGGGGTCCTCCGAGGGAGATCCTATTTTGGCGCCCGATACTAGGACGTCAAACTAATCCTACGGTGGCGACAGTCACAGCGCTAGGTGAAACCGGTTTCGGTGGCCAGCGCGGGTCCGGGTTGCTCGGCAGTTGCCAGTGGGATGGGTCACAGTCTGCTTGCAGGTCTATATTTAGTTGGACATCCAACTATAGGATGACCGTAAATCGCGCGATGCGCGGCGTCCACCCACGAGAACAGGACTGGCATGGTTCGCGAACTCACTCATTACATCGGCGGACAGCATGTCGCCGGGACCTCGGGCAACTTCGCCGATGTCTTCGATCCGAATACCGGCCAGGTGCAGGCGCGGGTGCCGCTCGCGAGTAAGGCCGAGGTCGATGCCGTTATCGCGAATGCGGCAGAGGCGCAGCAGGTGTGGGCCGCGTTCAACCCGCAGAAGCGCGCGCGGGTGCTGATGAAGTTCCTGACGCTCGTGCAGGACGAGATGGATTCCCTTGCGGCGCTGCTGTCTGCCGAACACGGCAAGACGATCCCCGATGCCAAGGGTGATATCCAGCGCGGTATCGAGGTCATCGAATTCGCGGCGGGCATTCCCCATCTGCTCAAGGGCGAGTACACCGAGAGTGCGGGCACCGGCATCGACGTCTACTCCATGCGTCAGCCGCTCGGTGTGGTCGCAGGCATTACCCCCTTCAACTTCCCGGCCATGATCCCGCTGTGGAAGGCCGGACCGGCGCTGGCGTGCGGAAATGCCTTCGTACTCAAGCCATCCGAACGCGATCCTTCGGTGCCGCTGCGCCTGGCGGAGTTGTTCCTGGAGGCGGGTCTGCCCGCGGGCGTATTCAATGTGGTCAATGGTGATAAGGAAGCGGTCGACGCGATCCTGCATTCGCCGACCGTCAAGGCTGTCGGTTTCGTCGGTTCCACCCCTATCGCGCAGTACATCTACGAGACCGCGACCGCGAATGGCAAACGTGCACAGTGCTTCGGCGGCGCCAAGAACCACGCGATCGTGATGCCGGACGCCGACCTCGACGATGTCGCCGACCAGCTCATCGGCGCGGGCTACGGCTCGGCGGGTGAACGCTGTATGGCCATCTCGGTCGCCGTGCCGGTCGGTCAGGAAACCGCGGATCGCCTGCGCGAGAAGCTGATCGAGCGGATTGCCAAGCTGAATGTCGGACGCTCCGACGATGCCGGTGCCGATTTCGGCCCGCTGGTGACCAAGGACGCACTCGGTCGGGTCGAGAATTACGTCCAGATCGGCGTCGATGAGGGGGCCGAGCTGGTTATCGACGGCCGTGGGCTCGCGGTCGATGGCGGCGAAGGCGGGTACTTCACCGGTGCAACGCTTTTCGACAATGTCACGCCGGAAATGCGGATCTACAAGGAAGAGATCTTCGGCCCGGTGCTTGCGATCGTGCGGGCCAAGGATTACGACGAAGCGCTGGCCCTGCCCAACGAGCACGAGTACGGCAACGGTGTCGCGATCTTCACCCGCGACGGCGATACCGCACGGGATTTCGCCGCCCGCGTACAGGTCGGCATGGTCGGCATCAATGTGCCGATTCCGGTGCCGATCGCCTACCACACCTTCGGCGGTTGGAAGCGCTCCGGATTCGGCGATCTGAACCAGCACGGTCCGGATTCGATTCGCTTCTACACCAAGACCAAGACCGTTACCCAGCGCTGGCCATCCGGGCTGAAGGACAGCAACCACTTCGTCATTCCGACGATGGACTGAACAGCCCACGGACGGGAGGTCGACGATCGTGTTCGCACTGAATGACGACGAGCGCGCCATTACCGAAATGGCGCGCGACTTCGCCGACGAATACCTCGCCCCGAACGCCCTGGAATGGGATGAGCAGAAGCACTTTCCAGTGGATGTGCTGCGCAAGGCGGGTTCGCTCGGCATGGGTGGCATCTATATAGGCGAGGATGTCGGGGGCTCCGGACTGCGCAGGCTCGATGCCGTGCGCATCTTCGAACAACTGGCCACCGGGTGCCCGGCCATCGCGGCGTATATCTCCATCCACAACATGGTTTCGTGGATGATCGACAACTACGGCAATGCCGAGCAGCGCAACCGCTGGCTGCCCCGGCTGACCTCGATGGAATGGCTCGGCAGCTACGCGCTCACCGAACCGGGTGTCGGATCGGATGCTGCGGCCTTGAGCACCAAGGCCGTTCGCGACGGTGACGACTACTTGCTCACCGGTGTGAAGCAATTCATCTCGGGTGCGGGTAGCACCGATGTGTACGTCATCATGGCGCGCACCGGCGATGCGGGTGCTCGTGGGATTTCGGCGTTCATCGTTCCGGCCGATACCCCGGGAATTTCCTTCGGCGCCAACGAGAAGAAGATGGGTTGGAATGCCCAGCCCACTCGTCAGGTGATTCTCGACAACGCCAGGGTTCCCGCCGCCGATATGCTCGGCTTCGAGGGCAACGGCTTCCGCATTGCCATGAACGGACTCAACGGCGGTCGACTCAATATCGCCGCCTGCTCACTGGGCGGCGGCCAGGCGGCGCTCGAAAAATCCGTCGCGTACCTGGCCCAGCGCAAGGCATTCAACACCCGACTGCTGGACAACCCGGCATTGCAATTTCAGCTCGCGGATATGCGTACCGCACTGGAGGCGGCGCGGACCCTGCTGTGGCGGGCCGCGGCGGCACTGGATGCGGATGCCGATGACAAGGTCGAATTGTGCGCCATGGCAAAGCGCTTCACGACCGACGCCGGATTCGAGGTCGCGAATACGGCGCTGCAGATGCATGGCGGTTATGGATACCTGGCCGAATACGGCGTGGAAAAGATCGTCCGCGACCTGCGGGTGCACCAGATCCTGGAGGGCACCAACGAAATCATGCGGGTGGTCGTCGCCCGCTCGGTGGTAGGAGCAGCATGACCGAATCCGAAGTTCTCATCGATAAGCGCGACGGACTCGGTCTGATCACGCTGAACCGGCCCAAGGCCATCAATGCCCTGAATCATCCGATGGCCCTCGCCATTTCCGCCGCACTGCAGGTGTGGGCTGGCGACGACGAGGTGCGCACCGTCGTCGTCACCGGCGCGGGGGAGCGCGGGCTCTGCGCGGGCGGCGATATTGTCGCCATCCACCGTGACGCAGCCGCATTGGATGAGCACTCTGCCGGTGCCGCCAACGCGGATTCGGCCACCGGCCTCTTCTGGCGCGACGAGTACATCCTCAACGCCCTGATCGGCCGCTACCCGAAGCCGTATGTGGTGGTCATGGACGGCATCGTGATGGGCGGCGGCGTCGGTCTTTCCGGCCACGGCAGCCACCGGATCGTCACCGAGCGCTCCAAGATCGGTATGCCGGAGGTCGGCATCGGCTTCATTCCGGATGTCGGTGGCACCTACCTGCTCGCCCGCACGCCGGGTGAAATCGGCACGCACGTCGCACTGACCACCGCGCGGATGAGCGCCGGTGACGCCATCGCCGCGGGTTTCGCCGATTACTACGTGGCCTCGGAACATATTCCGGCACTGCTGGAAACGCTGCGGACCGAGACCGCCGAGATCGCCATCGCCAAATTCGCGACGGACGCACCGGAATCCGACCTGGCGGCCCAGCAGGACTGGATCGATGCCTGCTACAGCGCCGACACCGTCGAAGAGGTCGTCGATCGGCTGCGGACGCACGGCTCGCCGGAGGCCGCCAAGGCCGCGACCGAACTGCTCGCGAAATCACCTGTGGCACTGAAGGTGACGTTGCGTTCGCTGCGCGCGGCCAGTGCCGCGAAGAGCCTAGAGGCGGTGCTGAACGAGGAGTACCGGGTGTCCATCGCCGCGTTGGCCTCGCGCGATCTGGTCGAAGGCATCCGTGCGCAGGTGATCGATAAGGACCGTAACCCGCGATGGTCACCGGCGACGCTCGCCGATGTCACCGCCGAACAGGTCGAGGCGTACTTCGTCGAATTGGGCGATAAGGAACTGGGTTTGGAGGTAGGCAAGTGACGAAGAAGATCGGTTTCCTCGGCCTCGGCCATATGGGCGGGCCGATGGCCGCGAATCTGGTCGCGGCCGGATATGACGTGCTCGCCTTCGATCCGGTCCCCGCCGCACAGGAGCAGGCACGCAAAGACGGTGCCACCGTTGTGGATTCGGCTGCTGCGGCCGCAGCGGATCGCGATGTCGTGATCACCATGCTGCCCAATGGCAAGCTCGTCCTCGACGTCTACGCCGACCTGCTTCCCGCCGCGAATCCGGGCACCCTGTTCATCGACTGCTCCACCATCGATGTCGCCGACGCCAAGGCGGCCGCGGTTCGTGCCGTCGACGCGGGCCATCGGGCATTGGACGCTCCGGTCTCCGGTGGTGTCGCGGGTGCCGCCGCGGGCACGCTGACCTTCATGGTCGGCGGCACCGAGGCCGACTTCGCCGATGCGCTCGACGTGCTCCAGGTAATGGGCGGCAAGGTTGTGCACTGCGGCGGCTCCGGCGTCGGTCAAGCCGCGAAGATCTGCAACAACATGCTGCTCGGCATTTCGATGATCGGCCTGTCCGAGGCGCTGGTGCTCGGCGAGAAACTGGGTTTGAGCCACCAATCGTTCTTCGATGTGGTGTCCACCGCATCCGGCCAGAGTTGGGCGCTGACCAGCTACTGTCCGGTCCCCGGTCCGGTCCCGACCAGTCCGGCCAACAACGACTACCAGCCCGGTTTCGCCACGGCATTGATGACCAAGGACCTCGGCCTGGCCGCGAACGCCCTGCGCGATAACGACGTCGACGGCAAACTCGGCCTGCTCGCCGCCGAGATCTACACCCGGTTCAACCAGTCGCAGGCGGGGAAGGACTTCTCCGCTATCGTCACCGATATCCGTAACCGTTCCGATCGAGAAGGTGCCTAAGGATGGATGCATCGCGCAGCGATTCCGTGGGGGGTGGTGGTCGGGCTACGGGAGGGCCCGACTTCGAGACGATTCTGCTGGAGCGCAAGGGCCGGGTCGGATGGATCACGCTGAACCGTCCGAAGGCGCTGAACGCGCTGAACGCGCAGGTCCTCGACGATGTTATTGCCGCGCTCGGCGAACTCGAGCACGATGACGCGATCGGCGCCATTGTCATCACCGGTTCGGAGCGGGCCTTCGCGGCCGGCGCCGATATCAAGGAGATGCAGCCCAAGTCGTACATGGACATGTTCATGAACGACTACTTCGCCCGCTGGGACCGGCTGGCGCAGTTCCGCAAGCCCACCATTGCCGCCGTCGCCGGTTACGCCCTGGGGGGTGGTTGTGAGCTGGCGATGATCTGCGACATCCTGCTCGCCGCCGATAACGCGAAATTCGGTCAGCCGGAGATCAAGCTCGGCGTCATTCCGGGCATCGGCGGCTCGCAGCGCCTGACCCGCGCCGTCGGCAAGGCCAAGGCCATGGATCTGGTGCTCACCGGCCGCAATATGGATGCCGAGGAGGCCGAGCGCGCCGGTCTCGTGTCCCGCATCGTGCCCGCCGCCGAACTGCTCGACACCGCACTCGAGGTCGCCGAGACCATCGCCTCGATGTCGCTGCCGGTCACCATGATCGCCAAGGAAGCCGTGGACCGCTCCTTCGAAACCACCCTCGCCGAGGGCCTGCGCTTCGAACGCCGAGTCTTCCACTCGCTCTTCGCAATCGACGATCAGAAGGAAGGTATGAGCGCCTTCGTCGAGAAGCGTCCGGCGAAGTTCACCAACAGCTAGCGCTGCCAGCGCTGACCTACAGCACTGTGCCCGGCCGAGTGAACCTCGGGCGGGCACAGGTGTATTCGATCAGCGGCAGCCACGTCACCGGAACGATTGCGACAGAGGCGGTTCTCCAGCGCGCTCGCAACCAGGTTCAGTTGAAGGACGTCGCCGGGATTCCCGCGACTTCGATGGGGGTCGGCGCGTTGACACCACCGGGTGGTTGAGCGGCACTGTGGTCTATGGCGAGCAGTCCTGCGATGGTCGCACCCAATGCGAGCGTAACCGCAACGGCGGCAATGAGTTTGCGGCGACCGGTGGTGGTCGGCACCAATGAAGCGGTGAGCGCTCCGCTGCGTAATCGCGCCATGCGTACATCGCCGGTGGGACGTTCCGCGGCGAGCAATACCGCTCCGCGGGCCGAAACGTATTCGGGCTCCTCGTCGTAGATGACCGGGAGTTCGATCATTTCGGACAATTCTTCGCGGATATCGGGATTGCGGGTGCAGCCGCCGAGCAGGACCAGGGCCTCCGGTTGGACGCCGGTTTCCTCGATGAGTTGACGGACGAACGAGGCGGAGTGGTGGATGCCCGCGGCGCACAGTTCGGCGAGGTCGCTGCGGGTGACCACGGCACGCCCGCCGGAGTTGGCGTCCATGGCGGTGATTACCCGGGCGCTGCTGAGTTCTTCGCGGTGCCTGCGGCTGGTCAGTTTGTCGGTGAGTACGCCGCCGCGGGTCAATTGCCAGCGCAGCAGTGCGTCGTAGCCGTCGCCGCCGAGGACGGTGCTGCGTTTGCTGGACAGGATGGTGTCGGTGCGGCAGTCGGCGTGGGTGATGGTCAGGCCCGAGCTGCCGAGGTCGTAGAGGATGACCGAGCCGGTGGTGGGCAGACGGCCGGTGAAGCGCAGGTAGCGCAGCTGAGCCAGCGGTTCGTCGACGATGGCGAGCGGGGTGCGGCCCGCGGTTGTGCGGATGGCGTCGGCGTGCAGCGGGCAGCGGCAGGTCACGGCGGTTCCGGTGATCAGCTCGTCGCGCCGGTCGGCGGCCGCGCGCATCTGGCAGATCGCCTCGAAGACCGGTTCCTCGACCCCACCACCCGCCCGACGCGGTATCTGGCATCGATCAATCGGGGGGAGATGCGGCTGATCGGAATGCGTCAGCATCGCGCGGGCGCCACCAGCGCCCGCCGATACCCCCAAGACCAGCACCATGGAATCCATGGTGGACCCTTTCGCCTCCGCTGCCAAGACAACGGGGCGGAGAATTCGCTAGTTGGATGCCAGACCGTTACCGCGCGGTGGTGCGGGCCGTGTAAAGACCGACCGGTTCGGGTGTTTGGTTACTGCTCGTGTGCCGACCATCGGGCCGGTTCTTCGCCGGTGGCGAAGTCGCCTGCGGCATGGCGAAATTCCGCGAGCAACTGCAGCAGAGTATGCAGCCGATCCGGCGGAAGACCGGGAATCGCGAAGACTTTCGCGTTGAGTTCCTCGGTTGCCTCAGCAACCAATTCCCTTCCGGCAGGGGTGATTTCGATCAGGGTAGCCCGCCGATCGCTGGGGTGCGGAACCCGCTCGACCAGCTCGGCGGCCTCGAGTCGATCGACGGTATTCGTCACGCTGGTCGGGTGCACCTGGAGCCGCGCACTGGCCTTCGCCATGGGCAGTGCACCCGTCTTACTGAAAGCAAGCAGCATGAGAAGTTCATATCGAGAGAACGTCAGACCGGTCGGTTTCAAAGCCTCGTCCACCCGAGCCATCATGATTTGCTGGGCGCGAACCAGCGAGGTCACCGTCGCCATTCCGTCGGCGAAATCGCCCCAGCCGTGGCCGACCCATTGACGATGGGCCTCCTCGATCGGATCAATCGGAAGTGGACGTGGCCGCGACATGGTCTTGATCATTCCACGTTCGGCCGCCGCTGCGGATCTTCTCCCGGCCGGTGAGCGCGGCAGTGGTCGCATCCGGACGGGTGGTCGAGATTCGGGCATCATCGGTTCGGATCACACTGAGTGCAACCGTGGGCATTTCGATGCGGCCCCGGCAATATTCATGGCGAGGCGGGCGTGGCTGAGTGGTTGAGGCAACGGTCTGCAAAGCCGTTTACGCGGGTTCAATTCCCGCCGCTCGCTCCAAATGAGGGTGCCTTCGCCGGCGACTGCTCGCAGGTCGCTCGAATGGCCAGCCATGGGTGCCCGGCCCGGTGACACGCCACCGCCGGGCCGGGTGTCCGTGGTTCAGGCCGCTTCGAAGGCCACGGCGTTTCCGAGCACTTCAAGGCGGACACGCTCGCCCGCGGTCGGCGCCGCAACGCTGGCACGGCGCACCCGCACCGGATCGATATCGCCGTCCAGCGCGATCGTCAGCATCACATCGGCCCCGCGGAACTCGACATCCCGCACCATTCCGCTACTCGGTTCGTTGCCCGAAACCACCTGCGCCACAAGCTGTTCCGGACGGAACATAATGGTCGCCGACCCGGTCGGCGCGGACTTCTGCACCGGTACCCGGCCGAGCGCACATTTGGCCACATTGCCGTCGACCACCGCATCGAGTAGCACACAATCACCGAGGAATTTGGCGGTGAACAGATCAGTGGGCGCGGCGTAGACCTCTTCCGGCGCGCCGACCTGGGTGAATACCCCCTCGCGCATGACCGCGACCTGTTCGGCGAAGCAGAGCGCCTCCTCCTGGTCGTGGGTGACCAAGATGCTCGTCATGCCCGCCGCACGCAGCGTCTCGGCAACGGCCTGCCTGGTGGTGGCCCGCAACCCGGCATCGAGTGCGCTGAACGGCTCGTCCAGCAGCATCACATTGGGTTTGCGGGCGAGCGCGCGTGCGAGCGCGACGCGCTGCTGCTGGCCGCCGGAGAGCTGATGGGGGCGGCGGTCGGCGTAGGACGGATCGAGCGAGACCATCTCCAGCAGTTCGTTCACCCGATTCCGACCGCGTCGTAGCCCGCAGAATCCGCTGCGCAGGCCGTAGGCGATGTTCTGGCCGACGGTCAAATGTGGGAACAGCGCACCGTCCTGTGCGACGTAACCGACATTGCGCCGCTGCGGCGGCACCGAAAACCGGTCGCGGGTCACGGTTTCCGTGCCGATGGCGACCGAACCCGTGTCCGGAGCCTCGAAGCCGGCGATCACCCGCAATAGTGTGGTCTTTCCGCATCCGGATGAGCCGACCACTGCGGTCGAACTGCCGTTCGGCACTTCGAGATTGATCCCGCCGAGTACCCGGTGGTAGCCGAACGTCTTCGAAACATCCGCCACGACAAGCCGACTCATAACCCGGCCGCCTTCCTGGATTGGGTGAACAGCAGATACGTCACCGGCACCGCCGCGACGATCATGATGAGTGCATAGGGTGCCGCCGCCGCATAGTCCAGTTCGCCCGACAGCGACCAGAATCGCATTGCCAGTGTGCGAGTTCCGCTGGGCGCCAACAGCAATGTCGCGGTCAATTCGGTCGCGACCGCAACGAATACCAGTGCACCGGCGGAGGCCGCGGCGGGGGCGGTCAACCGCAGCGTGACGCGCAGAAAGGTGACCGGCCCCGACTGACCGAGCGAGCGCGATACCTCCTCCAGTCCGACCGGCACCTGCGCCAGCCCGGCCCGCACGCTGACCAGCGCCCGCGGCAGAAACATCAACACATATGCGGCCACGACCATGGTCACCGTCTGATACAGCGGTGGCGCCCACCGAATCGTGACCGTCACCATGGCCAGCGCGATCACAATGCCGGGCAGGGAACTCGTAATGTAGTTGGCGCCCTCCACCATTCGGGCGAATGCCGAGGTCGAGCGCACCGCGATCCAAGCCACCGGGAACGCGCACAGCGTGGTGAGCAGTGCGGCCATCGCCGCAAGCGCGATGGTCTGCCCGAGGGCCGTACCGATTTCGGTGAAATCCCAGACCTGCGCACCGCCGATGCGCAGCCAGCGCACGATGGTCCACAGCGGCACTCCGATCGAGCCCACGACCACCGCGGTCAATGCGAGCAGAACCGGAACCGTGCTGGGCCCCAACGCAACCCGGGCAGCGGCCCGAGGTGCACCGCTGCCGATCCTGGCGTAACGCCCCTTACCGCGCGCCCCCGCCTCGGCCGCGAGCAACACCAGACAGCACAGCACCAGCACACCGGCCAACATGCTGCCCGCCGGACCGGCGAAGCTGGATTGGTACTGCTCGAAGATCGCGGTCGTGAACGTATCGAACCGGATCATCACGAACGCGCCGTATTCGGCGAGCAGATGCAGCGAAATGAGCAGTCCGCCGCCGAGAATCGCCAATCGCAACTGCGGCAAGACGATTCGGGTGAATACCGCGACCGGACCGGAACCCAGCGCCCGCGCCGATTCCTCCACTGCCGGATCGAGGCGGCGCAGTGTGGCCGACGCCGGCAGATACACCAGCGGGAAATACGACATTGTGGAGATCACCACTCCCGCCCACAGCCCGTGCATGGTCGGGAAAACGCTGACCCAGCCGTAGCTGTTCACGAACGCCGGCACCGCGAGTGGCGCCGCGAATACCGGCCCCCACCACGCCGCGCCCGGCACATTCGTACGCTCCACCACCCAGGCCAGTCCGACCCCGAGCACCACGCAGATCGGGACGGTGACGATCACCAGGCCGACCGTATTGCGCAGCAGGTCACCGACTCTCGGCCGGAACACCAGTTCGGCAGCCTCGTGCAGGCCGGTGGAGAAGACCGTGGACACGATGTAGCCGAGCGGCACGAACGTCGCAGCCACCAATAGCAGCGCGACGGTCGTGACGAGTAGCCCGGGTCTTCCAACCCGGGGTGCGGCGACAGCGGTCCGGAGGGCCATGACTAGAGCAGACCCGCCTCGGTCATCAGCGCCGTCACCTTCTTGGCATCGAGCTTGCTCGGGTCGACGGCCGGCGCCTGCAGTGAGGCCAGCGACGGCAGCGCCGGATTGGCCGCGACATCACTGGCGACCGGGTACTCCAACGAGGTGCCGTCGCGCAGGATCTCCTGCCCGGCCTTGGAGGTGATGAACGCCAGGAACTTCTGCGCCGACTCCTGCTTCTTGCTCGACTTCAGCACACCGCCACCGGACACCGAGACGAAAGCGCCCGGATCCTGCTTCTTGAAGTAGTGCAGCCCGGTGTGGCTGCTGCTCTCCTTGGTATTGGCCTGATCGCGGTACCAGTAGTAGTGGTAGATCACCCCGCCGTCGGGCTGACCGGAGTCGACCGCCTTCATGGTGGCGACATTGTTCGGGAATGCGGTGGCGTTGTCCTTCATGCCCTTGAGCCACGCCTTCGTGGCGTCCTCGCCCTCGAGCGTCAGCAGGGCCGCCACGATGGCCTGGAAGTCCGCCCCGGAAACGCCCGCGCCCCAGCGTCCCTTCCACTGCGGCTGCGCCAGATCGAGCAGTGATGCGGGCAGCTGATCGGCCGCGATCTTGTCCTTGTTGTAGACGAAAACCGTTGAGCGGGCGGCGATTCCGGTCCACTTGCCGGTGGAGGGACGGAATTGCGCGGGTACCTGGTCCAGCGTCGCCTTATCGACATCGGCGAAGAGTCCGGCGTTCTCGACAAGCGCCATGGCGGGGGAGTTCTCGGTGAGGAAGACATCCGCGGGGGAGGCCGCGCCCTCGGCGACCAGCTGATTGCCCAGAGCGGTGTCACCGCCCTGGCGCAGGGTGACCTTGACGCCGGTCTCTTTGGTGAACGCGTCCACCCATTCCTTGGTCAGGGATTCGTGCTGGGCGTTGTAGACGGTGATCTCGTTCTTGTCGTCCGAGGAATTGGAACAGGCGGTCACGCCGAGCGCCGCGACAGCGACGGCCAGCGCTGCGGAAATCGCTTTCCATCTGATCGACATGTTCGAGTCCTTCCGACGTGCAAGGTTCCACTTCATATGATGAGGCTTACCTAAGCAAGATACCGCGTCCGAACTGCGGCGATGGTATCGGTACGGCTGCGACGGCGGGCCGGTCAGGACAGGCCCGAGAAGTCCCGCAGCACAACGTGATTGCGGTCGGTGCAGGTGCCGAGCGTGTAATCCGGCAGCAGGCCGAAGTATTCGCCTCGGGTGGTCGCACTCCAGCGACGCGCGGCCGCGGTGCGGGTCTTGTAGAAGTTGATCATGTACCCGCCCTCGTATAGGCGCAGCAGGCTGTAGCCGCCCGGATACTCCTTGACCGCCGCAACTTCCAGGAATTCCACCGCGGCACCGGTGTCGGGACGGGTGCGGCGGTTGCGGTGGGTATGGCCGCTGTGCTGCAGGAATACCCCGGGTGCGCGCTCGTAGAGCGTCTGGAGTTCGATGCTGTCGGGGCGATTGAGGACGAAACCTGGTCCAGCGGTATTGGTCAGTCCGGCTTCGACCGTCACCGGGTGATGTCCGAAGACCAGCGTCGGACGATCCGGATCTTCGCGAAGCAGTTCACCGAGCCGGTCGAATTGCGGGCGTTCGATGCTGCCGCCCGAACCGTCGAGTTCACTGGTATCCAGGCCGAGCAGCCGCAGGCCGCCCAACTCGTGCTCGATCAACTGCTGGCGCGGATCGAATTCCTCGGCCCAGCAATCGTAATGATCCGCGGGTGCCGGAATGCAGCCCTGGTATTCCGAGCCGACATGCGGACGGTCGTGGTTGCCGCGCACAGCGAGGTAGTCGCTGCCCTGCGCGCCCCAGGAGTCCAGGCGTCTGCGAACCGAGCGCGTCTGCTCCGGCTTCGCCTCGGCGGTCAGATCACCCGCGATGAGCAGGATGTCGGCCTCGCGGTCGGGGCGGCGCAGATCATCGAGCAGGGCCGCCAGCATCACCTCCGGATAGGACGGCAGACCCGGCTCCTGCCGGAAACCCGGCGGCATGTTGGCGACGACGAGGCCGCTGACCTCTTCGCCGTAGTGCACGTCATTGGCGAGGGCGAGGGTGCGAAACGGGCGGCCGGGCGGCGGTGTCAGGGTGGTGAATTCGCCGGTGGATTCCGGACTTCCGGGGGATCGGGTGGTCAGTGATAGTGCGGGCACGGCTCGGGCACCGTTCGACCATGCCTCGAATCGGTAGGCACAGCCCGGTTCGAGACCATCGATCTCCGCATAGTGGAACGGGGTGCGCTCGTCATCGGCATGGACAATGGCCAGCGCTGAATCGGCCGGACCGAGCCGCACTTCGGCGTCCGTGTCGACCGGCAGCAATCGACCGCTCGGATCCGGGGTCACCGTCGTCCAGGTGAGAATCACCGAACGATCGGTGACCGTGACGACCTCCAGATCGGTCGCGAAGAGCGGATCCGCTTGGGCGCGAACCGAACCCGGATCCGCGAGACTCGCGAGCGCGGCCAACCCGATGGCGCTGAGGAAGGTCCGACGCGACGGTCCGCAGCAGCTCATCCGACGAGGTTACGTCAGTTCTTACCCGACTCCGCCGAGCAGACCTTCCACTTTCCGTCTTCCTTGCGCAGGTGCTCGGTGGTGCCCGTATCGGTATCCGGGGTCTCTCCCGGGACGGTCAGCGTGAGTTTGCCGGTGATCCGGGCCGTCGCACGGTCACCGGTGACGACGATGTCATCGATCTTGTCGATGTTGACCTCGATTTTGGCAGTATCGAATTCCTTCTTCTGCTCATCGGTCAGCGTATCGAATTCGGCACGGTCGGCCGCGCATGCCTTGTCCGCCGCGGCGGCGAAACCGTGCGACTCGAGCGTGTCGTAAAAGTCGTGGATGGCCACCTGGATCTTCTTATCGTCCGAAGCCAGCGGCGTCTTACCCTGCACGGTCAGCACCACGCCTGCGGCGACCGCACCCGCAATGACGAGTACCAGCACCAACAGGCCGATGATCAGCCCGGTCCTGCGCTTCTTCGGCGGCGGATACCCCGGCTGTTGATAACCACCAGGCGGCGGATACCCCTGCTGCGGTCCATACCCTTGACCACCCGGCTGCGGATAACCCCCGTGCTGCGGTCCATACCCCTGACCACCCGGCGGATAACCCCCTTGCTGCGGATACCCCGGCCCACCCTGCTGCGGATAGCCATACGGCTGCTGCGGCTGCCCCCGCTGCTCCCCGAACGGCGGTTGCCCACCCGGCGGATATGTCATGTCCCGTCCTCCCACTCACCCCATCTGTGTGTGAGATTACGGCAACTCGGCCCACCCGACCGGACACCGATCGCGACAGCCCAACACCGATCGACGGAGGTGGCGGGAGCGGTCCGGTTCTGGACATCTGCCGCGTAACCAACTGCCGGGATGCGGTCGTCGGCCAGTTCGGCGGCGAGGCGGTCGAGCTTGTCCTGGGAGCGGGCGATCAACGCGACGGAGAATCCTTCGCGTCCGAATCGGCGGCCGGTGGCCATGCCGAGTCCCGAGCCTGCGCCGACGATCGCGATCGTTGTCATCGTGGTCCTAAGTTTGTAGGTGTCTGGGGTTGGTGCCCTGGATGCCCAGGGCGGTGGGGTGTGGCTGATGTTTGCTTGCAGCTGTTGTGGCTCCGAAGGAATGGCCGCCCCACCGTGCTGGACGCTCCGGCCACTGATTGAGATCTGATGCGGTTCGTCGCTGGTTAGGGACCTGATGGCGGGGTTGTCCACGGGCTACGGTCGCGGGAACGGGAGTGTGGGAGTGGCGCTGCGCCAACGGATTTGGGTGGGTATCGATGTCTGCAAGGCCACTCATCACGTGTGCGTGATGGATGAGTCCGGCAAGGTGTGCTGGTCGGGCAAACTCGCCAACGATCAACGGGCGATCGAGGCGCAGCATCGGGCATGGGGAGATGGTCTCGATGTCGTTGAAGGGGTAGAAGTTGAGGAACTCGACGTTGCTCGACAGCGTCAATGTCCGACGAAGGGGTCGACCTCTTCACTGGGGCATTTGCTCTGGCCAGATCGAAATCCCACACTTCGCGGCATATGCCTGGTGTGACGACGAAGAGGTGTTGTTAACCAACCTGTCGCCGCGCGGTGAATCGGTCCAGGCGCTCTAATGTCCGTGGCATGGTGCAGACGACCCCGTGGAGCGCGCGGAAGATACCGGACCGGTTGCCTGGTCGCGTGTCCGGTCGGGGGGAAGCGGCAGGCAAGCGAATCCGCCGCGGTATTCGCGTCTCGGTAGCTTCGGGCCGCGACAACGCGGGCTATTTGTGCGCTGCGATAGGCAGTACGGCCACACTGGCGCTTTTGTTCGATCCGTGGCTGGTGGCAAACGGCCCAGACGGTACGACCCGCACCAATGCTTTCGGTCGGATTTCGGCAACTAGCTCGATGGCGGGGCTCTGGTCGTCGACGCCCCCTTCCATCGTGTCGGTCAGTGGATTGTGGGGCCTGCTGGCTAGCGCCGCAGCCGTCGTGACCGTGTCTGCCATCGCAATCAACTTCCGCCGCCGCAACCGCGCGCTGGGATATCTCGCGGTCGCCGCATCGGTCGCGACCGCAGCATTCGTCCTGGTCTGCCTGATCTATCTCCACGGGCAAGGGCCAGCGCTGCGCTCCATGGCCGGTGCGGGGCCGCCGCGCGATCCTGGCACCCAGATCGGCTTGATCATCCGCGCGGCCGCGGGTAACGGCGCGTACCCAGTTCCCGGGCTCCGCGCAGTTTCCTACAGCACAGCGAACTTCACAACACAGGCGCTTCTCGCCGGGGCAATCTCGGTCGTTTCAGCCGTCGCGGCCGTCGCGCAATGGCGCCGTGACACCGATACAGCATGAAATCTATCGCATTTGAATACCGTTGGGAGCCTGGCGTTTCGCTGCACAATACGCACACCACTGGCTGCTGACTCTGGCCGCCGCGCAGCGCACCGCCCGTGCTGCGATCATTCGCACACAACAGCAACGCCGTGAACGTGGGATCGCTGCCGGCGTTCCATGTTCTACGGGCCCTCGGCGGGCGTGTCGAACATGGGATCGGGAACGACCTGCGGCGGCGAGCGAATCGCCGATATCATGGCGACGCTGGCCCGCACCGCTGGAACTCGACCCCCGTGACTACGATTCGTGGTCTTGGTTCCTGGTGTTCCCGAATCCCGTTGTCGCGGATACCGGATATCCGCTTGACGTGCGCGCATGGGCGAAATCGCAGCTGAACGGTGAAATGGTGCCCTCGAGGAATCGAACCTGCGACGCTTAAAACCATCCTGGCCTGCGGAAACGCAGTCGAATGTCGGTGCCCTCGGCAGGATTCGAACCTGCGGCCTTCTGCTCCGGAGGCAGACGCTCTATCCCCTGAGCTACGAGGGCGGGATAGGTTTCGAACAGTGCCGGTGGAGGCGGCCGTTCGGGCGGGGCCAAGCGTATCGCATTGCGGGGCGTCCGCCAAAAAATATGTCGGACCGGGGAGTTTCGGTTCCGCGGCCCGACACGATGGATCAGTTCTGCGGCAGTGGTTTCGCGTTGCGGGCGGTCAGCATGGTGGTGATGAGTTGTGCTTCGCCCTGCTGGGTGGTCGCCATGGCGGACGCGAGTGTGCGCACCGCGGTGGTTTCGGCGTGCTGGGCGGCGTATTGGGTCATCGAGAGTCCGCCCTGATGGTGGCGCAGCATCAGTTGCAGGAACATCGTGTCCAGCGTGGTACCGGTGGCCTGGCGCAGCGCGGTTACCTCCGCGGTAGTCGCCATGCCCGGCATGGAAGCCGATGGGCCGGACATTGCGTGGTCGGCGGTAGCGCCGGAATGCGAATGGCCTGACTGTTCGGTCATCCAGCCCATATAGCCGTCCACATTCTGGTTCGGTTTACCCCACATCTGCAGCCAGCCCTGCATTCGGCCGATCTGTTCCTGCTGGGTGGTCAGAATGTCGTAGGCCAGCCTGCGCACATCGTTGTCGGTAGAAGCGATGAGCGCGATACCCGCCATTTCGACGGCCTGCGCGTGGTGTGCCGACATGTCCTGGCTGAATCCGATATCGACCGCGCCGGGATCGGGTTCGCTATTACTGTCCAGCGGTAGCCGGGCCAGTACGCCGACCGCGAAGCCGATCAGCAGGATGCCGATCGCACCGAGCACCAGTAGCGGAGTGCGCTGCCGCCGCGCCTGCGCACCCAAACCCGTGGAATCGTCGGCCACGTCCGGCTCGATTTCGGTATCCACGGGCATTACTGACCTTCCGTCGGCTGGGTCGGAATTCCGTTGGGCACGCCGGGGATATTCGGTACTCCCGGAATGCTCGGCATACCGGGCAGACCACCCGCGGCACCGCCGAGTTCGGTCTGGTCCTGGGACAGGCCCTTACCGTCCATCGGCACCGCATCCGGTCCGGGCGGCGTCGGGTCGTACGGCGTCGGGTTGTTCGCGTCGAACGCGGGGTTCGAGCAGCTCGCGCCCACCTCGGGGTAGGCGTATTGGTTCGCGCGCAAGGCGGTGATGAACTGGTTGACCCGCTTGTCGTCGGCGCTGTCCAGCTTCAGCTGATGTCCCCAGGACTGCAGCGATATCGCCGAGGCCAGTCCGGGGAACGGCGACATCAACGTGAACGGCTTGCCTTCGACCTTCTGCTTCAGCGTGTCGATGCCCGCCGCGTCGACCTTGTCGGGGTTGTAGGCGATCCAGACCGCACCGTGCTCGAGCGAGTGCACCGCGTTCTCGACTCGGACCGGCTTGCTATAGACCACGCCCATGCAGTTCGCCCAGACCTGATCGTGCGGACCGCCGAACGGCGGGGTCTGGTCGTACGCGACGCGCTGCGTACCCGCGACGTGCAGTCCCGCCGGGTAGTCCTTCTTGGTCACCCCGGCGATCTGATCCGACGGATCCTTCTTCTGCGCACTCGGCGTGAATTTCTCGAGTTCGGCCTTGTCCCGATACTTCGGCACCAGGCTGAACGCGAGCGCACCGATCAACGCGATGATCACCACGGCGGCTCCGATGACCAACCAGGGGATCTGGCGCTTTTTCAACGGGCCCTTGCCCATCGGAACCTTGCCGCCGCCTTTTTTCCGCGACGGTGCGACCTTCCCTGCGGCCCGGACGGCCTTGGCCGATTTGGCGCTCGTGCTGCTCGGCATAGCTCGCTGTGCTCTTTCCACGTATTGATCCACGGTGCTGGGTGGTTGCGGAGGGCTCCGCCGAGGTGCCCACTCGAGGCGTACACCTGCCCAGACCATAGGATAGAGACTCGTGACTCCAGCTGACCTTGCAGATCTCCTTCGCGCGACCGCGGCGAAGGTGCTTGTCGAACGTGGACTGGACCCAACGGTCCTGCCCGACGAGGTCAACGTGGAGCGCCCCCGTAATCCGGAACATGGCGACTATGCCACGAATGTGGCCATGCAGGTAGGTAAGAAGGCCGGAACGAATCCGCGCGCGTTGGCGACCTGGTTGGCCGAGGCGCTGGCCACCACGGACGCCATCGACACCGCCGAGGTCGCCGGTCCCGGTTTCCTCAATATCCGGCTCGCCGCCTCCGCACAGGGCGCGATCCTGCAACAGGTATTGACCGCAGGCGCGGCCTACGGCACCTCGGACACCCTGAAGGGCACCCGGATCAATCTGGAGTTCGTGTCGGCCAATCCGACTGGTCCGGTACATCTCGGCGGTACCCGCTGGGCCTCCGTCGGTGATGCGCTCGGCCGCATTCTGGCCGCGCAGGGCGCCGACGTGACCCGCGAGTACTACTTCAACGACCACGGCGCGCAGATCGACCGCTTCGCCAAATCTCTGGCCGCAGCCGCTACCGGCGCGCCGACCCCGGAAAACGGCTACGCGGGCGAATACATCGGCGAGATCGCCGCCAAGATCGTGGCCGCGCGCCCCGAGGCACCGACCCTGCCGGAAAAGGAGCAACTCGAACTTTTCCGTGCCGCGGGCGTCGAATTGATGTTCGCCCATATCAGGGAATCGCTGCACGAATTCGGCACCGATTTCGATGTGTATTTCAACGAGAGTTCGCTCTTCGAATCCGGTGCGGTCGAAGCGGCGGTCACCAAACTCAAGGATTCCGGTGACCTCTACGAAAAGGACGGGGCCTGGTGGATTGCCAGCTCCGAATACGGCGACGATCAGGACCGCGTCGTTCTCAAGAGCGACGGCAATGCCGCCTATATCGCCGGTGATATCGCCTATTTCCAGAACAAGCGCTCGCGCGGCTTCGATCTGTGCATCTACATGCTCGGCGCGGACCATCACGGCTATATCGGCCGGTTGAAGGCCGCCGCGGCCGCCTTCGGTGACGATCCGGCCACCGTCGAGGTACTCATCGGACAGATGGTGAATCTCGTCAAGGACGGTGTGGCCGTACGGATGTCGAAGCGGGCGGGCACCGTGGTGACCCTCGACGATCTGGTCGAGGCGATCGGTGTCGATGCCTCCCGTTACTCGCTGGTGCGCAGCTCGGTGAACTCGAGCATCGATATCGATCTGAACCTGTGGACCAGCCAGAGCAATGAAAACCCGGTCTACTATGTGCAATACGCACATGCCAGGACCGCGTCCATCGCGCGCAATGCCGCCGAATTCGAATACGACACGGTGACACCGGATTTCGGTCTGCTCACTGCCGATGAAGAGGGTGAACTCATCCGCACCATCGGCGAATACCCGCGCGCCGTCGCCAGTGCCGCGAGCCTGCGCGAACCGCACCGCGTCGCACGGTATCTGGAGGAGCTGGCCGGTGCCTACCACCGGTTCCAGACCAATAAGAACCTGCGGGTACTGCCCCTCGGCGACGAACCCGTCACGCCGACCAATGCCGCCAGGCTGGCCCTGGCCAATGCCACCCGTCAGGTGCTGAGCAACGGCCTCGGGCTGCTCGGCGTGAGTGCACCGGAGCGAATGTAATGAGCGAGCGCAGCGAGCGAACCATGGACATAGCGCCTCGGGCGGTCACGGCGGAGCCGAGCGTCAGCGAGGTGGAGTCGTGAGTGCTCACCCTGCCGGTCCTCGGCATGCAGAGATCCCGCACGCACCCAGCCTCGCGGAGCGCCCGAGCGGTCCCGAGCAGATGATCGATCTGCCCGCGAATGTCTGGCCGCGCAACGCTTCTCGCGATGCGGAAGGTGTCGTGCACCTCGCCGGTGTGCCGGTGCACGAGCTGGCCGAGCAGTTCAGCACCCCACTGTTCGTGGTCGACGAGGACGACTTCCGTTCCCGTTGCCGCGATATGGTTGCCGCCTTCGGCCCGGACGCCCGAGTTCACTATGCCTCCAAGGCATTCCTGTGCGGTGAGATCGCCCGTTGGATCCGCGACGAGGGTCTTTCCCTCGATGTCTGCTCCGGCGGCGAACTTGCCGTCGCACTGCACGCGGGGTTCCCGGCGAACCGAATCGCATTGCACGGCAACAACAAATCGGTCGCCGAGTTGGCTGCTGCGGTCGAGGCGGGCGTCGGTCATGTGGTGGTCGATTCGCTGATCGAGATCGAGCGCCTCGAGGCCATCGCGGGCCGCGCCGGAGTCGTTCAGGATGTGCTCGTCCGCGTCACCGTGGGTGTGGAAGCCCATACCCACGAATACATTTCGACCGCGCACGAGGATCAGAAGTTCGGTTTCTCGATCGCTGGCGGTGATGCGATGGAGGCGCTGGCTCGGGTCTTCGAGGCCGATAATCTCCGACTCGTCGGTCTGCACAGTCATATCGGTTCGCAGATTTTCGAAATCGACGGTTTCGAGATCGCCGCACGTCGCATGCTCGGCCTGCTGCGCGAGGCCATCGACAAGTTCGGCATCGAGCGCACCGCGCAGATCGCCACGCTGGATCTCGGTGGCGGACTTGGTATTTCGTATCTGCCCAATGACGATCCGCCGCCGCTGGACGACTTCGCGGCCAGCCTGCGCAAGCTGGTCGCCACCGAGGCGAGCCGCGCCGGACTGCCCGAGCCGAAGATCGCCGTCGAACCCGGCCGCGCCATAGCGGGACCGGGCACCGTCACCCTCTATGAGGTCGGCACCATCAAGGATGTCTCGCTCGACGGCGGACTGCGCAGGCGTTATGTCAGCGTCGACGGCGGCATGAGCGACAACATCCGTCCCGCGCTGTACCAGGCCGACTATGACTGCCGCTTGGTTTCGCGCTCCTCCGACGCCGCGCCCGTGGTCGCTCGGGTCGTCGGAAAGCATTGTGAGAGTGGGGATATCGTCATCCGCGATACCTGGATGCCCGCCGATGTCGGCCCCGGCGATCTGGTCGCCGTCGCCGCGACCGGCGCCTACTGCTACTCGATGTCCAGCCGGTACAACCAGCTGACTCGTCCGGCGGTTGTCGCGGTGCGCGGCGGCGTGCCGCGACTCATTCTGCGCCGGGAAACGGTGACGGATCTGCTCAGCCTGGAGGTGCAATGAACTCAGTATCGCGTAGCGATTCCATCGAGGGCGGCGGTCGGGCGACGGGTGAGCCCGACGCTGCGAAGTTCGGCGTATGGGGAACCGACCGTCCGATCGGAGTCGCGGTCCTCGGGATGGGCAATGTCGGCACCGAAGTGGTGCGCATTCTGCGCGACCACGTCGATGACCTGCGCGCGCGTGTCGGCGCGCCGGTGGTGCTGCGCGGTGTCGCCGTGCGCAACTCGGATGCCGACCGCGGCATCCCGGCCGAACTGCTGACCACCGACGCGGATGCGCTGGTCGCCCGCGACGATGTCGATCTGGTGGTCGAGGTCATCGGTGGCATCGATCCGGCTCGCCGCCTCATCCTGGCCGCGCTCAACGCGGGCAAATCCGTGGTGACCGCCAATAAGGCCCTGCTGGCCGACTACACCGGCGAACTCGCCGCCGCCGCCGAACGCAACCGCGCCGACCTGTATTTCGAGGCCGCCGTCGCGGGCGCGATCCCGGTGGTGCGTCCGCTGATCCAGTCGCTGTCCGGTGACCGGGTGAACAAGGTCGTCGGCATCGTCAACGGCACCACCAACTTCATCCTCTCGGCGATGGACGAGACCGGCGCGGACTACGACATCACCCTCCAGGAGGCCACCCGCCTCGGCTACGCGGAGGCCGATCCGACCGCCGACGTCGAGGGCTACGACGCCGCCGCCAAGGCCGCGATCCTGGCCTCGCTGGCCTTCCACACCCGCGTGACCGCGGCCGATGTGTATCGCGAGGGTATTTCCAAGATCACCGCCGAGGATCTGGAGACCGCCTCCGCAGTGGACTGCACGGTCAAACTGCTCGCCATCTGCGAGCGGGTCGCTGCCGGTCCGGGCGAACCGGGCCCGGCGGAGGGGGGTAAGGAGCGCGTCTCGGTGCGCGTCTACCCGGCCCTCATTCCACGCAAGCACCCTTTGGCCGCGGTCACCGGCGCGTTCAACGCGGTGGTCGTCGAGGCGGAAAACGCCGGTCGACTGATGTTCTACGGCCAGGGCGCGGGCGGTGCCCCGACCGCCTCCGCGGTACTCGGTGATCTGGTGATGGCGGCGCGCAACAAGTTCTTCGGTGGCCGCGCTCCGGGTGAGTCGGTTTATGCTGAGCTACCGATCGCGCCGATGGGCGATACGCCCACGCGTTACCACGTGAACCTGCAGGTCGCGGATCGACCCGGGGTGCTGGCCAAGGTGGCGGGCGAATTCGCCAACCATGAGGTGAGCATCTCCACGGTCCGCCAAGAAGGGCACGGCGAGGGTGCGCGCTTGGTCGTGGTCACCCACCACGCTTCGGAGTCGGCGCTCGCGGACACCGTCGCCGCCCTGGCGGAAATGGAATCCGTCACATCCGTGACCAGCGTTCTGAGATTGGAAGGCACCAACGAATGAGTACGACCAGGGGACGGCATACGGCGGAGCCGGCGGGGTTGGTGAGTACAGCCGTTGCGCCACAGGCAGGAGTGCACTCGCGGTGGCCCGGCTTGATCGCCGCCTATCGCGATCGCCTGGCCGGCGCCGCCGACTGGGAGCCGGTCACCTTGTACGAGGGCGGCACCCCGCTGGTGCCCGCGCCGCATCTGTCCGAGCTGACCGGATGTGATGTGTATCTCAAGGTCGAGGGTCTGAATCCGACCGGGTCCTTCAAGGATCGCGGCATGACGATGGCCATCACCGATGCGAAGTACCGCGGGCAGAAGGCGGTGTTGTGCGCGTCCACCGGCAACACCTCGGCATCGGCCGCCGCCTATGCGACCCGGGCCGGGATGAGCTGTGCGGTACTGATTCCGCAGGGCAAGATCGCCATGGGCAAGCTGGCCCAGGCCGTCATGCTCGGCGCGAAGATCATTCAGGTCGACGGCAATTTCGACGACTGCCTCGAGCTGGCGCGCAAGGTCACCGCGGAATTCCCGACCGTGGGTCTGGTGAATTCGGTGAATCCGGCCCGCATCGAGGGCCAGAAGACCGCCTCGTTCGAGATCTGCGATGTGCTCGGCAAGGCACCCGACGTGCACGCCCTTCCCGTGGGCAACGCGGGCAATATCACCGCCTACTGGCGCGGTTACCGCGAGTACTACGCCGACGGCATCACCACCGGCCTGCCGCGCATGCTCGGTGTGCAGGCCGCGGGTGCCGCGCCGCTGGTCAACGGTGCCCCGGTCAAGGAGCCGGAGACCATCGCCACCGCCATCCGGATCGGGGCGCCGGCGTCCTGGAACGGCGCGATGGAGGCCAAGGAGCAGTCCGGTGGCGCCTTCCGTGCCGCCACCGACGAGGAGATCCTGGAGGCGTACCGACTGGTCGCCGCGACCGAGGGTGTTTTCGTCGAGCCCGCGTCGGCGGCCAGCATCGCCGGCCTGCTCGCCGCGCGCAAGGAGGGTTGGCTGGATTCCGGGCTCACCGTGGTGTGCACGGTGACCGGCAACGGTCTCAAGGATCCGGATAACGCGCTCGCGGGAATGCCACAGGTGCAGGCGATTCAGGTTGACCCGATCGCGGTCGCCCACGAACTCGAGCTGGCCTGAGTTGAATTCGCGCGAAAGCCAACTGATGACAAGGACGCTGCCCGCTGGTCTGTCAGTGACCGCGCGGGTGCCCGCGTCCAGTGCCAATCTCGGTCCCGGATTCGATTCGCTCGGTATGGCTTTGGGCATCTACGACGAGATCGAGGTGCGCACTACCGATTCCGGTCTTGCCATCCGAGTCGAGGGTGAAGGCGCCGACGATGTGCCATGGGGCCCTTCGCATCTCGTGGTGCGCGCGATCGAGCGTGGCCTGGAGGCGGCGGGCGTCTGGGCCGACGGTCTCGATGTGGTGTGCCGCAACGTGATTCCGCATTCGCGCGGCCTCGGTTCGTCGGCCTCGGCGGTGGTCGGCGGGCTCGCCGCGGGCTGCGGTCTCGCCGCGAAATTGGATCCGGCATTGGCCATCGGCAGTGACCAATTGGTCCAGCTCGCATCGGAATTCGAAGGTCATCCGGACAATGCCGCGGCCAGTGTGCTCGGTGGAATTGTGGTGTCCTGGACCGAAACCGCCACCGACGGTGCCGCGGCGCCCGATCACGGCCGGGTCTACCGTGCGGTGCGTCTGGATCCGCATCCGACGCTGCGCCCGGTGGTGCTGATTCCGGAAGAGCGCTCATCGACCGCGCATACTCGCGGCCTGTTACCCGAGGTCGTGGCGCATGGCGATGCCGCGTTCAATGTCAGCCGCGCCGCGCTCGCGGTGGTCGCCCTGACCCAACGCACCGACTTACTGCTGCCCGCGACGGCCGATCGGCTGCATCAGACCCAGCGCGCGCCCGCGCTGCCGCTGACCACCGAATGGATCGCCCGGCTGCGCGCGGCCGGTATCGCGGCCACGGTATCCGGTGCGGGACCGACCGTACTGGCCTTGGGTACCAGCGAATTCCCCGCCGAACTCCGTGCACTCGCGACCATCGACGGGCTCCGTGTGGTCGAGCCGGGGCTCGCGCAAGGCGTCCAGGTCGACTGACGGCGCGTCTGCCTTGCCGATGTTCCGGGTTGCCAGCTATCCTGAGCACGTCCGTACATCGTGCGCATCAGACGCCGGTGCTTCATCAGGGCAATCGCTCCAGCAGGCTCCAGGCTCGAGCCTCCAGGCCATGGGGGTGCTGCGTAGCTGCGCAACTGGAATGATCTCTCCCACCTTTCGGGAACTGGTGGCGAAGCCGCCGGTCCGGCGGGGCAGGTGATACGGCAAAAGCGCCGGTCCGAGCTGTGTGTTCGGCCCTCGCATCCGAGTCCGGCAGAACGCCCGGACTGCGGGACGAAACCCTCGAAACAGCACACGGCAATCGAGGGAAGGAAAGGATTTCCGTGACAGATACGGACCTGCTCGCGACACCCGGGGTGGATTCCAACCCGACAGGGGACCGCGAAAGTGACTCCGGACAGATTTCGAAGATGAGCGAACAAACCGACGTCGCACGATCGGGGCTGACTGGAATGCTGTTGCCGCAATTGCGCGCGCTCGCGGGGGAGCTCGGTATCCGAGGCACCTCTGGAATGCGCAAGGGCGATTTGATCGCCGCCATCAAGGAAAATCAAGCCGGAAAGTCGGCGAAGGCGGAAAAGGCCGCGCGTGGCGAGGTGAAGTCCGATGCGGACGCCGCCAAGGCGGCGTCGGCGAAGGCCGAGCAGGGCACCCTCGACGTGGCGCCCGCCGCTTCCGCCCCGGCGAAGCAGGCTCCCGCCGCGAAGGACGCCCAGACCAAGGACGCCCAGACCAAGGACGATCCGGCGAAACAGGCTGTCGCGAAGGGGGCCGTCGCCGATTCCGCAGCGCCGAAGGCCGCCGAGAAATCGGCCGATTCGAAGTCCGATCCGGCGCAGGCTGAGACTGCCGCCCCGACGGAGAGCGCCGAGGATTCCGGGCGCGACGGCGGTCAGCGCGGTCGCGGCAGGCAGCGTCGGGGTCGCGACCAGGCACGCGCCGGTGGTGAGACCGCAGGTGGCGAGGAGCCCAAGCAGGATCAGGAGCAGGGCGAACGCCGCCGCGAGCGCAACCAAGGCGAGCGCAATCAGGGCGAGCGCAACCAAGGCGAGCGCAATCAGGGCGAGCGCAATCAGGGCGAGCGCAACGGCAATGCCGGCCGCGGGGGCGAAGGCGGCGGCCGCAGCGATGCCAGCCGCGGCGGTGACGAGGACGAGGGCGGTCGCGGACGGCGGGGACGTCGGTTCCGGGAACGTCGTCGTGGTCGCGACCGCGAGGGTGGCGCCGGTACCGGTGAGGCCCGCGAGCTCGAGATCCGCGAGGACGATGTCCTGCAGCCGGTCGCGGGCATCCTCGACGTGCTGGACAACTATGCCTTCGTGCGCACCTCCGGCTACCTGGCCGGACCGAACGACGTCTACGTCTCGATGAACCTGGTCCGCAAGAACGGCCTGCGCCGCGGTGACGCGATCACCGGTGCGGTGCGCGCCCCGCGCGATGGTGAGCAGAGCAACCAGCGCCAGAAGTTCGATCCGCTGGTGCGCCTGGACACGGTCAACGGCGGTGAGGTCGACGCGGCCAAGCGGCGTCCCGAATTCGCCAAGCTCACCCCGCTGTACCCGAACCAGCGTCTGCGCTTGGAAACCCAGCCGAACAAGCTGACCACCCGCGTCATCGACCTGATCATGCCGATCGGTAAGGGCCAGCGCGCCCTGATCGTCTCGCCGCCCAAGGCCGGTAAGACGACGATCATGCAGGACATCGCGAACGCCATCGCCATCAACAACCCCGAGGTCTACCTCATGGTTGTGCTGGTCGACGAGCGTCCGGAAGAGGTCACCGATATGCAGCGTTCGGTGAAGGGCGAGGTCATCGCCTCGACCTTCGACCGTCCGCCGTCAGATCACACCTCGGTCGCCGAACTGGCCATCGAGCGTGCCAAGCGTCTGGTGGAAATGGGCAAGGACGTTGTGGTGCTGCTCGACTCGATCACCCGATTGGGCCGCGCGTACAACAACTCCTCGCCGGCCTCGGGCCGCATCCTCTCCGGTGGTGTCGACTCGACCGCGCTGTACCCGCCCAAGCGCTTCCTCGGCGCGGCGCGCAATATCGAGAACGGCGGCTCGCTCACCATCATCGCGACCGCCATGGTCGAGACCGGTTCCACCGGTGACACGGTGATCTTCGAGGAGTTCAAGGGCACCGGTAACGCCGAGCTCAAGCTGGACCGCAAGATCGCGGAACGGCGCGTGTTCCCGGCAGTCGACGTCAACCCCTCCGGCACTCGTAAGGACGAGCTACTGCTCAGCCCCGACGAGGCGGCGGTGCTGCACAAACTGCGCCGCGTACTGTCCGGCCTGGACTCGCACCAGGCGATCGACCTGCTGATCGACCGCCTGAAGAAGTCCAAGAACAACCTCGAGTTCCTGATGCAGGTCAGCAAGACCGCGCCGGGTGCGCTCGACGAGTGAATGAACGGGGGCTCCGCTCAGGCGGAGTCCCCGTACTTTTTGCGCATACGTCACGACTGATTTCGTGCGCACATGGGTAACTCGTCGGGTACGCCCGGAACCGGAGTCCACTGCCTGCCGCCGGCCCGCAATGGTGGTCTTCACGCGCATGACGTTCGGCAAGAGGTGCGGGGCGGCGGGGGAGTGCCCTTTCGGCGTAGGTGGGCTGAAGAACGCGAGTCCGATGCCTGCCGCGCCGACGATCATGAACGCGAGAATGATCGCCGTGGTCGCCGGGCTTGCGGCGCTCACGGCGTTGTTGGCCGAATCATACTGTGCGGCAGTGGGTTTCGTGTACGCGTAGGTGTCCGGGCGATCCGGAGTGGTAAACCAGCCGACCGCGACAGCGAGAATCAGCGAAACGAAGACCGCCAGTGCAACGCGGCTGTTCACAGTGTTCTCCCTTCTGTCTCGGCACGCCGATGTGCATCAGGCCTAAAACTCTATGAACATTGGTGTTCGTATCCACGAGTAGCGGACTACCTGTATTAAGGGTTCCGTAAGAACACGATCAACGCGTGCCAGTAGTTCAATTGGCAATAAGGCTTGGGGACTACCTAGGGGTGGGAACAAACCGGGGGGCTGGGGCGTTTTGGGAGCGTAACCACCGTTCTGGCATACTGAACGGTCGTTGCGTCTGCTCCGCTGAGCAGGCCTCCCGCCTAAGTCGGCTCCGGTTCACGTCCTCGCGATCTGCGCGGGCGACCCGGCGGCCAATATCGAGAGGACACCCATGAAGGCAGGAATTCATCCGGCGTATGTCGAGACCACGGTCGTCTGTGGTTGCGGCAATACCTTCCAGACTCGCAGCACCAAGGAGTCGGGACACATCACCGTCGAGGTCTGCTCGCAGTGCCATCCGTTCTACACCGGCAAGCAGAAGATCCTCGACACCGGTGGTCGCGTGGCCCGCTTCGAGGCTCGCTACGGCAAGCGTGCCGGCAAGACGGCCGACGCAAAGTAGCTTCCCCGCCGACGCCCGGTCCTGCACTGCAGGCCGGGCGTCGGCGCTTTTGTGTGGCCAGTACGGAAAAAGAGAGGAAGCACCGTGACGCAACCGTCCGCGATCGATGACATCCTGGCCGAGCACGCGGGCCTGGAGACGCAGCTCGCCGATCCGGCGCTGCACAACGATCCGGGCGCCGCGCGCCGGGTCGGCAAGCGGTTCGCCGAGCTGGCCCCGATCATGGCCACCTACAACAAGCTGAAGTCCGCCCGCGATGATCTCGCCGCCGCACAGGAACTCGCGGCCGACGACGCGTCCTTCGCCGCGGAGGTGCCGGACCTGGAACAACAGGTCGTCGAGCTGGAGCAGACCCTCGCGGATCTGCTCGCTCCGCGTGACCCGCACGACGGCGACGATGTGGTGCTCGAGGTGAAATCCGGTGAGGGCGGTGAGGAATCGGCGCTGTTCGCCTCGGATTTGGCCCGCATGTACGTCCGCTATGCCGAGCGGCATGGCTGGAAGGTCGAGATTCTCGATGTGAACATCTCCGACCTGGGCGGCTACAAGGACGCGACCATCTCCATCAAGAGCCGCGACGCTGCGCGCGACGGTGTCTGGTCCCGCTTCAAATTCGAGGGCGGCGTGCACCGCGTCCAGCGAGTTCCGGTGACCGAATCGCAGGGCCGAATCCACACCTCGGCGGCCGGTGTGCTGATCTATCCGGAGCCCGACGAGGTCGAAGAGGTGCAGATCGACGAATCGGATCTGCGCATCGACGTCTACCGCTCCTCCGGCAAGGGCGGCCAGGGCGTCAACACCACCGACTCCGCGGTCCGCATCACCCATCTGCCCTCGGGCATCGTGGTGACCTGCCAGAACGAGCGCTCCCAGTTGCAGAACAAGGCCCGCGCCATGCAGGTGCTCGCGGCTCGACTGCAGGCGCTCGCCGAGGATCAGGCCGATCAGGAAGCCGCGGCCGGTCGGGCCAGCCAGATCCGCACCGTGGACCGCTCCGAGCGCATCCGCACCTACAACTTCCCGGAGAACCGCATTACCGACCACCGTATCGGCTTCAAGGCGCACAACCTGGATACCGTGCTCGACGGTGATATGGACGCACTCCTGGATGCCCTGGGCAAGGCGGATCGCGAAGCCAGAATGGCCGCGGAGTAAATCGCGGCTCGGCGCGATGCCGGTCGGGTCAACTGATTTGGTATGAACATGGGTAACTCACCGGGTACGCCCAGAATTCGACCCGGTAAACAACCGCCGGCCCACGACGCCATTCCGCAGGCACCTACGACCGGCAAAGACGCGGAGAGGCGGACAAGTCCATGACGCGTGTGGTGTTGCGCCCCGCGATCAACCAGGCGGTCGAAACTTTGCGGGCGGCGGGGGTGCACAGTCCACAAGCCGACGCCGAATATTTGGCCGCCCATCTGCTCGGCGTCGATCGGACCCGGTTAGCGCTGACGCCACTGGTCGCGCCGGAGCTGATCGAGGAGTATCGAGCCTTAGTGGATCGGCGCGCGCAGCGAATTCCGCTGCAGCACCTGACCGGCACCGCGGCAATCGGGGAGATCGAACTCGCGGTCGGACCCGGCGTCTTCGTGCCGCGTCCCGAGACCGAATTACTGTTCGCCTGGGCATTGGCGCAATTGGAGGCGCTGCCGCACGATCACACGCCGGTCGTCGTCGATCTGTGCACTGGCTCCGGCGCGCTGGCACTCGCCATTGCCCGGGCCCGCCCGGATGCGGAGGTGCACGCGATCGAAATCGATCCCGCGGCCCTGCAATGGGCACGTCGCAATGCCGATCTGCGTATTGCCGAGGGTGACACCCCGATCACCCTGTACGCCGACGATGTCGCCGACTCCAATCTGCTTACCGAACTGAACGGCAAGGTAGATCTCGTCGTCGCCAATCCGCCCTACATCCCCGAAGGCGCCGAACTCGATCCAGAGGTCGCCGATCACGATCCGCATCTGGCCCTCTTCGGCGGTCCGGACGGACTGGACGTCATTCGCCGGATGATTCCCACCATCACCCGCCTGCTGCGTCCCGGTGGTTCCTGCGGCATCGAACACGACGACACCAACGGCTCCGCTCTCGCCGCTCTGCTGGCCCAGCAGGGTGACTTCACCCACATCGTCGAACACCCCGACCTCGCAGGTAAACCCCGCTTCGTCACTGCCACCCGCCCCTAACCCCTGCCCTCGGTCACCCTGGCGCCCCGAAGGTCGCCGACGAGGAGTCGAATGGTGGTTCTGAAGCCCGGGAGGAGCGACCATTCAACTCCCGCCAGGGGGTGGTTCGAGGGTGGCGGGAGTTAGGGCACCCCGGGATGGTGGCATCGAGTGGCACGCGTGACAGGATGGTGGCCGTGAGTACCGTCTACGACTGCGCGGATCCCGACTCGCGCGCCGCCGGACTGACCGCGGCCACCAGCGCCCTGAAATCCGGTCGGCTGGTCGTACTGCCGACCGATACCCTGTACGGCCTGGCCGCCGACGCGTTCGATTCCACCGCGGTGAGCGATCTGCTCGCCGCCAAGCGGCGTGGTCGCGATATGCCGGTACCGGTGCTGGTCGGCTCCTGGCACACCATCGACGGTCTGGTGTTCTCGGTGCGCCCGCAGGCCCGCGAGCTGATCCGGGCATTCTGGCCCGGTGGACTGAGTCTTGTTGTGCAGCAGGCGCCTTCGCTGGCCTGGGACCTCGGTGACACTCGTGGCACGGTCATGCTGCGGATGCCGCTGCACCCGGTCGCGCTGGAACTGCTGCGCGAGGTCGGCCCGCTGGCGGTCTCGAGCGCCAATGTCTCCGGGCAGCCGCCCGCCAAGACCGCCGCCGAGGCGCGCGATCAGCTCGGCGATCTGGTCGGCGTCTATCTCGACGGCGGCCCGGCCGAACACGCGGTCGCGTCCACCATCGTCGACCTCACCGCGGATCAGCCGCGGATCCTGCGCGCCGGCGCGGTACCGGTCGGCGATATCGCCGATGTGCTCGGGATGTCGCCGGAGGCGCTGACCAGCGTCGCGACGCGGTGATCTCGGGACGCAGTGATCGTATGGCGGATCAGATAAACGGATGATCGGTTCGGGTGCGGTAGTTCCTTTGCGCGAGCTGCTGCTCGTGCTTCTCATCTCGGGCACGGTGACGTTCCTGGCCACCGGTGGAATTCGGGTGCTCGCCATCGCCTTCGGCGCGGTGGCGGTGCCGCGCGAGCGTGATGTGCACGTCAAGCCGATTCCGCGAATGGGCGGGGTCGGCATGTACGTCGGGGTGGTCGCGGCCGTGCTGTTCGCGCACCAATTGCCCGCGTTGCGAAGGGGTTTCGATTACGCGCCGGATATTCCGGCGGTGTTGGTCGCGGCCACGCTCATCGTGCTCGTCGGCATCGTCGACGACCGCTGGGGCCTGGACGCGCTGACCAAATTCGCCGGTCAGGTCACCTCCGCCGGTGTGATGGCGGTGATGGGCCTGAGCTGGTACGTCATCTACAACCCGTTCAACGACACAACGGTGGTGCTGGACGCGCTGCAGGGCGGACTGGTCACGGTCGGCATCACGGTGACCCTGGTCAATGCGATGAATTTCGTCGACGGACTCGACGGTCTCGCGGCCGGATTGGGCCTGATCTGCGCGGGCGCGGTCTTCGTATTCACCGTAGGCCTGCTTTACAGCCAGGGCGGTTCGGTCGACACCTATCCGCCCGCCCTGCTGGCCGCCGCGCTCGCGGGCGCCTGTTTGGGATTTCTGCCACACAATTTTTCCCCCGCCCGGATATTCATGGGCGATTCCGGTTCGATGTTGATCGGGCTCATGTTGGCCGCGGTGTCGACGGGCGCCTCGGGCCGAATCAATTTGGCGGGCTATGGGCCGCGCGACATCGTCGGTCTGCTTTCACCGCTGCTGCTCGTCGGTGCGGTGATGTTCATTCCGGTATTGGATCTGCTGTTGGCCATCGTGCGCCGGGTCCGTGCGGGTGTGAGTTTCTCGACACCGGACAAAATGCACCTGCATCACCGGTTGTTGCAGATCGGGCATTCGCACCGTCGCGTGGTGCTGGTGATCTATTTGTGGGTTGGCGTGCTCGCCTTCGGAGCCGTCGGCACTTCGCTGATCCATGACCGCCGGATTGTGGTGTTGATGATGGCGGGCGGCCTGGTTTTCGCGCTTGTGGTGACCGCCATACCGGGCCTGCGGCGCAAGGAGCCCACGGATTCGTAAAGCAAGGCCCAGGTAAAGTTCGAGTCGTGAGTCTCACTAACCCCGTGCCCGGTCCCGACGCACCGCTGAAGGCGGCGCTGCGCTACGGCGTGATCGGTTTGGCCGTGTTGGTAGTGGTTTCGGTGGCCATCGCCGCGGCCGTCGCGGGCCTGTCCGGACTCTGGGGGGCACTGATCGGCGCGGCCATCGGCGGCGGCTTCATTCTCACCACCGCGGCCGTGGTGCTGTTCGGCGCGAAGCTGCCGCCGAGCACCGCGGGCCTGGTCATGCTGGTGAGTTGGGTAGGCAAGCTGCTGGTCGCGATGATCGTGATCGCGGTGCTGCAGCGGTTCGACTTCTACGATCGGATGGCGCTGTTCCTGACCGTGGTCGGCTCCTTGCTCATCGTGCTCGGCGCGGAGACGTATGGTGTTCTGCGGCAGAAGGTCCCGTATGTAAACGTACCGACCGGTGAGTCCGATTTGCCCTCTGTGCAGCAATAATCGCCCCCACCTACACGCTGTCGTAGATAACTTGGTAAAGTGTTGGTAAGCAAGCGACCAAGCGAGGGGGGATCACCAAGATCCCGCTGCGTGGCAGCTATGCTTACTGCCGTACCGGGCTCCGAGGGGTTCCGGTTCTGCATGTCGACGAATGTCGCCGACACTACGTACAGACGCCCATGCGGATTGCCGCACAGCTGCTGACGAATTTTCGAGCCGACCTGAGTCGACCCAATTGATCGTCAATGTCCGATCGAACCGCGGGAATGACCGTACCCGCGGCCCGAACACGGGAGAGAACGCTGAGCGTCACCACTTTGGCGGGCGAGTTCCACGCGCCATCGCTGTCCGACTTCTTCCCTCCAGCAGTGCTGTTCGAGGGTACGCCGTTCGAACTCGACCGTTTGATGCTGATCCGGCTGTTGATGACCGCCGTGCTGGTGCTCGTCATGGTGCTGGCATTCCGCAATCCTCGCATCGTCCCGCGTGGTCTGCAGAACATCGCCGAAACCGGTTTGGTCTTCGTCAAGGATCAGATTGCCGAAGAGGTGCTCGGCAAAGAATCCGGTCGCAAGTACCTCCCATTGATCGCGACGATCTTCTTCACGGTTCTCTTTCTCAACTTCTCCGGCATCATTCCGGGGCTGAACATTTCGTCGAACGCCCGAATCGGCATGCCGCTGGTGCTGGCCCTCATCGCGTACCTCGCGTTCAACTTCGTGGGTATCAAGAAGTACGGGTTCGTCACCTACATGCGCAGCAGCATCGTCGTTCCGAATGTTCCGCCCGCATTGCACGTGTTGCTGATTCCGATCGAGTTCGTCTCGACATTCATCCTGCGTCCGTTCACGCTGACCGTCCGACTCATGGCGAATATGCTGGCCGGCCACATCATGCTGGTGCTGTTCTTCAGCGCCACCTGGTTCTTCCTGTTCGACGCCGCCGCCTGGATGAAGGTGTTCTCGCCGTTCTCGCTGCTGGCCGGACTCGGGTTCACGCTGTTCGAAATGCTGGTCATCTTCCTGCAGGCCTACGTTTTCGCCCTGCTGACCGCCGTTTACATCGGACTCGCGCAACACGCTGATTCGCACTGACCACCAACTACCGGATATCTGCTGCACCACGCCGTCCGGCGGGTGAGCAAAAGAAAGGGAATGGAAGACTCATGAGCCTCGCGTACCTGGCCCAGGAAGCCGCGACCACGTCGGAGAAGTTCAAGGGCTTCGGCGCCATCGGCTACGGCCTGGCCGCTATCGGCCCGGGCATCGGCGTAGGCATCGTCGTCGGTAAGGCCATCGAGGGTATTGCCCGTCAGCCCGAGCTGCAGGGCACCATCCGCACAAACATGTTCCTCGGTATCGCGTTCACCGAGGCCCTCGCCCTGATCGGCCTTGTGGCCGGCTTCATCTTCTGAGATTGCTATGAGCACGCTTTCATTGCTCGCGGCGGAAACGGGGGAGGACATCAATCCCCTCATCCCCGAGACCTACGACATCGTCTGGTCGGTGGTCTGCATTGCGATCATCGGCGTCATTTTCTACAAGTACGTCATCCCGCGCCTCATCAAGGTGTTGGATGAACGTGCGGACAAGATCGAGGGTGGAATCCAGCGGGCCGAGGCCGCGCAGGAAGAAGCCCAGCTGACGCTGCAGCAGTACCAACAGCAGTTGGCAGACGCCCGGCTCGAGGCCGCGCGCATCCGTGAGGACGCACGCACCCAGGGCCAGCAGATCCTCGCGCAGATGCGCGCGGAAGCACAGGCCGAAAGCGACCGCATCGTCGCCGCCGGTCACAGCCAGCTGGAAGCTCAGCGCCAGCAGATCTTGACCGAGCTGCGCGCCGAAGTCGGCAAAACTGCCGTCGATTTGGCCGAAAAGATTATCGGACAGTCGGTTTCGGACGAAGCTAAGCAAGCGGCATCGATCGACCGGTTCCTGTCCGAACTCGATCAGTCGGATGCCGGCATCGGGGTCGGAAGGTAGCGACGCGAAAGTGAGAAGCATGTACGCAGCGAGCCGCGAGGCAAGCTCCCGGGCACGGGAGGCACTTCGGGCCGCTCTGACCGGAAGCGACAGTGTTGCGGCCACGACGGGGTCGGAACTGTTCGCCGTTGTCGCCGTGCTGGATGACCAGCGTTCGCTGCGTGTTGCGCTCGCGGACGTGTCGGTGCCCGGCTCGGTGCGCGCCGAACTCAGCGAGCGGGTCTTCAGCGGCAAGGTCAGCCCCGCCACCCTGGCGGTGCTGACCACCGCGGTGGCCCAGAACTGGTCGCGCACCGCCGATTTGGTCGACACCCTGGTGTTGCTCGGCCAGGAGGCGTTGCTGGAGTCCGCCGCCGACAGCGGACGACTCGGGGCGGTCGAGGACGAATTGTTCCGACTCGGCCGGATCGTCGGCGACAATCCCGAACTGGAGCAGGCACTTTCGGATCGTGCGAAGCCCGCCGCGGCCAAGCGCGAACTGATCGACCGGCTGCTCGCGGGCAAGACCGAGACCATCACCCAGACCCTGGCGGATCAGGTGGTCACCCGGTCGACGAATATCGGCGGCGCGTTCGGCGAGCTGTCCGATCTCGCGGCCGCGCGGCGCGATCAGATCGTCGCGCATGTGCGTGCCGCGGTCGCGCTGACCGACCAGCAGCGTGACCATCTCGGGGCGTCGTTGCAGCGCATCTACGGCAAGCCGGTCACGGTGCACGTGCAGGTCGATCCGAGTCTGCTGACCGGCGTCGTGGTGCGGGTCGGCGACGACCTGATCGACGGCAGCGCCACCGGCCGCTTGGAACGGCTGCGTCGGGCTCTGGCCTGACGATCCACCTCCCCCGACATCCAGACCAGACAGCGAGAGCAGGAAGACTATGGCGGAGCTGACGATCTCCACCGATGAGATCCGTAGCGCGATCGAGAGCTACACCCAGAGCTACACCCCGGAAACCTCCATCGAGGAAGTCGGTGTTGTCACCGACTGCAGCGACGGCATCGCGCACGTCAGTGGCCTGCCCTCGGCGATGGCCAATGAATTGCTCGAGTTCCCGGGTGGTGTGCTCGGCGTCGCGCTGAACCTCGAGGACCGCGAGATCGGTGCGGTTATCCTCGGCGAGTTCGCGGAAATCGAAGAGGGCCAGCAGGTGCGCCGCACCGGCGACGTGCTCTCGGTTCCCGTCGGTGACAAGTTCCTCGGCCGCGTGGTCAACCCGCTCGGCCAGCCGATCGACGGCCTCGGCGAGATCGAGGCCGAAGAGCAGCGCGTGCTGGAGCTGCAGGCCGCGACCGTGCTGCAGCGTCAGCCGGTCGAGGAGCCGCTGGCCACCGGCATCACCGCCATCGACGCCCTGACCGCCATCGGTCGTGGTCAGCGTCAGCTGATCATCGGCGACCGCAAGACCGGTAAGACCGCGGTCTGCATCGACGCGATCCTGGCGCAGAAGGCCAACTGGGAGACCGGCGACCCGAAGAAGCAGGTCCGCTGCATCTACGTCGCGATCGGCCAGAAGGGTTCCACCATCGCGGGTGTGAAGACCGCGCTGGAATCGCACGGTGCGATGGAGTACACCACCATCGTCGCGGCCCCCGCTTCCGACTCGGCCGGCTTCAAATGGCTTGCGCCCTACACCGGTTCGGCCATCGGCCAGCACTGGATGTACCAGGGCAAGCACGTCCTGATCGTGTTCGACGACCTGACCAAGCAGGCCGAGGCCTACCGCGCCATCTCGCTGCTGCTGCGCCGTCCGCCGGGCCGTGAGGCGTACCCGGGTGACGTCTTCTACCTGCACTCGCGTCTGCTGGAGCGTTGCGCGAAGCTGTCCGACGAGATGGGCGCCGGCTCGATGACTGGTCTGCCGATCATCGAGACCAAGGCCAACGACATCTCGGCGTTCATCCCGACCAACGTCATCTCCATCACCGACGGCCAGGTCTTCCTCGAGTCCGACCTGTTCAACAAGGGTGTCCGTCCGGCGATCAACGTCGGTACCTCGGTCTCCCGTGTCGGTGGTGCCGCCCAGACCAAGGGCATGAAGAAGGTCGCCGGTTCGCTGCGTCTGGAAATGGCGCAGTACCGCGAGCTGGAGGCGTTCTCCGCCTTCGCCTCCGACCTCGACGCCGCCTCGCTCGCCCAGCTGGAGCGCGGTGCCCGCTGGGTCGAGCTGCTCAAGCAGGACCAGTACTCGCCGGTTCCGGTGGAGGACCAGATCGTCTCGATCTTCCTGGTCGACGCCGGCTACTTCGACTCGGTTCCGGTTGCCGACGTTCGTCGCTTCAATGTCGAACTGCTCGAGGATCTGCACCGCAGCGCGGCCGACGCCTTCAAGTCGATCGAGGGCGGCAAGGTCCTCGACAACGAGAACGGCGATGCCATCAAGGCGGCCACCGACAAGTTCAAGCAGGGCTTCCTCGCTTCCGACGGTTCGCGCGTCGTGAACGAGGCCGCCGCCGGTGAGCTCGACCACGAAGAGGTCGAATCGCTGTCGGTGACCCGCAAGCACGTCGAGAAGTAATCGAGCCCGCTGATGCGCTATTCGATCCGCAGCATGAGCGACGGGCACGGACGCGGTAGCTTGCGTGTCCACGCAGTGCCCCGTGAATGCTGCAATCCGGTACAGGCGAATGAAGGGAGTGTGAACCGCTGATGGCAAGCTTGCGTGAATTGCGCTCCCGCATTCGTGGTGTGAGTTCGATCAAGAAGATCACCAAGGCCCAGGAGCTGATCGCGACCTCGCGAATCTCCAAGGCCCAGGCCAGGGTTGCGGCCGCGAAGCCGTTCGCCGAGGAGATCACCAAGGTCCTCGGCGAACTGGCGAGTGCGTCGACGAGTCTGTCGCACCCACTGCTGACCGAGCGGGCCAATCCGCGCCGCGCCGCGGTCCTGGTGATCACCAGTGACAGCGGCATGTGCGGTGGCTACAACTCCAACGTGCTCAAGCGCGCCGAGGAGCTCATGGTCACCCTGCGTGGCGAGGGCAAGGAGCCGGTGCTGTACGTGATGGGCAATAAGGGCCTCACGTACTACACCTTCCGCAACCGACCGGTGGTCAGCGCGTGGACCGGATTCTCCCAGCAGCCGAAGTACAACGATGCCACGGCCGCGTGCCACCACCTGGTGGACGCGTTCATGGCGGGCTCCGAGGCTGAGATTCCGGCCCCGAACGGGGTGGGCAATATCGAGGGCGTCGACGAGTTGCACATCGTGTACACCCGTTTCGTCTCGATGCTGACCCAGACCCCCGAGGTTCGTCGTCTGGCGCCGATCCAGGTCAGCTATGTCGACGAAGACTACGACATGGGTGAGGACAGCTTCACCGACTCGCCGACCGCGGAACTCACCGCGCAGTACGAGTTCGAGCCTGATGCCGATGTGCTGTTGGCGGCGCTGCTGCCCAAGTACATCAACACCCGCATCTACTCATCGTTGCTCGAGGCAGCGGCATCCGAGTCGGCGGCTCGGCGCACCGCAATGAAGGCAGCCACCGACAACGCCAACGAACTGGCCAATGTGCTTACCCGGCAGGCGAATTCGGTGCGGCAGGCCCAGATCACGCAGGAAATCAGCGAAATCGTCGGCGGCGTGAACGCGCTGGCTTCGAGTTCGGACCGCGACTAAAGGCTGCCCGCGGCCTGAGATCAGGGGCCGGAGGCGGAAGCGCAGCGTAACCACGGAGGGCCTCCGAAGGCCGCGAATAGGACACGGAAGAGAAAAATGACCGCAGCAGTCACACAAGAGAGCCGGACCGGCGCGAAAACAGGTCGCGTCGTCCGCGTCATCGGCCCCGTCGTGGACGTCGAGTTCCCGCGGGGTTCCATCCCTGAGCTGTTCAACGCTCTGCACGCCGAGATCACCCTGACCTCGGTGGCCAAGACCCTGACCCTCGAGGTCGCCCAGCACCTCGGTGACAACATCGTGCGCACCATCTCGATGCAGCCCACCGACGGTCTGGTCCGTGGCGCCACCGTCACCGACAGTGGCAAGCCGATTTCGGTGCCCGTCGGTGACGTCGTCAAGGGCCACGTCTTCAACGCCCTCGGCGACTGCCTCGACGCGCCGGGTACCGGTCGCGACGGCGAGCAGTGGGGCATCCACCGCAAGCCTCCGTCATTCGACCAACTCGAGGGTAAGACCGAGATCCTGGAGACGGGCATCAAGGTCATCGACCTGCTGACCCCGTACGTGAAGGGCGGCAAGATCGGTCTGTTCGGTGGTGCCGGTGTCGGCAAGACCGTGCTCATCCAGGAAATGATCACCCGTATCGCGCGCGAGTTCTCCGGCACCTCGGTGTTCGCGGGCGTCGGTGAGCGCACCCGCGAGGGCACCGACCTGCACCTGGAAATGGAAGAGATGGGCGTCCTCCAGGACACCGCCCTCGTCTTCGGGCAGATGGACGAGCCGCCGGGCACCCGCATGCGCGTCGCCCTCTCGGCCCTGACCATGGCCGAGTACTTCCGTGACGTGCAGCACCAGGACGTGCTGCTGTTCATCGACAACATCTTCCGGTTCACCCAGGCCGGTTCCGAGGTGTCGACCCTGCTCGGCCGCATGCCCTCGGCCGTCGGTTACCAGCCGACGCTGGCCGACGAGATGGGTGAGCTGCAGGAGCGCATCACCTCGACCCGTGGTCGGTCCATCACCTCGCTGCAGGCCATCTACGTGCCCGCGGACGACTACACCGACCCGGCCCCGGCGACCACCTTCGCCCACCTCGATGCGACGACCGAGCTCTCCCGCCCGATCTCGCAGAAGGGCATCTACCCGGCCGTCGACCCGCTGACCTCGACCTCCCGCATCCTGGAGGCCTCGATCGTCGGCGCGGAGCACTTCCGGGTCGCCAACGAGGTCAAGCGGATCCTGCAGAAGTACAAGGAACTGCAGGACATCATCGCCATCCTCGGCATGGACGAGCTCTCCGAAGAGGACAAGGTTCTCGTCGGCCGGGCCCGCCGTCTGGAGAAGTTCCTCGGCCAGAACTTCATCGTGGCCGAGAAGTTCACCGGCCAGCCGGGTTCGGTGGTGCCGCTGACCGACACCATCGAGGCGTTCGACCGCGTCTGCAAGGGCGAGTTCGACCACTTCCCGGAGCAGGCGTTCAACTCCTGCGGTGGTCTCGACGACGTCGAGGCGGCCGCGAAGAAGATCGCCGGAAAGTAGTCACCCATGGCGGAGATGTCAGTTGATCTGGTCGCCGTCGAACGTTTGCTCTGGTCCGGCCAGGCGACGTTCGTCAGCGCGCAGACCACCGAGGGTCAGATCGGCATCATGGCGGGTCACGAGCCGCTGCTCGGTCAGTTGGTCGAGGGCGGCATCGTGAGCATCGTGCCCACCGAGGGCGAGCGGATCACCGCTGCGGTGCACGGCGGGTTCTTCTCGGTGACCGCGACCTCGGTCCGGGTGCTGGCCGAATCCGCGGAGTTCGCCGATGAGATCGACGTCGAGGCGGCCCGTCGAGTGTTGGCCGACGCCGATGCCTCAGAGGAAGCCAAGATCGCGGCCCAAGGCCAGGTGCGCGCGGTCGAAGAGGCGAAGGCGTAGTACCGCACCAGGATTGGGTACGACCCGATAGCACGGCGCTGTCGGCGGCGAACGTATTCGCCGCCGACAGTGCCGTTTCCGGCTTCGAACGTTCAAAGACAAGGCCCCGCCATTTGTAAACTCGGGGCCGTGGTTGAATTGCCGCACGCGGTGTGAGCATCAGGCCCGCAGGCGTCAGCCTGCGTGACCATGGAGGGTCTGCGAACACCGCCGATCGCATGCCGTGTCGTCGACACGGCGGCTGAACGAAGGGACGAACGGCATTGCAGACCGGGATGGTTCTCCTGATCATTCTGGTGCTCACGCTCGTTCTCTTGGCGTTGGCCTCCACCTACCGGCTGATCATGTTGCGCCGCGGCGGCACCGCCGCGATTCTCCGGGTGCTGCCCGCGCGCGGCGGCCAGGGGTGGCGGCACGGCCTGATTCGATATGACGAGGATCGCCTCGTCTTCTACAAACTCTCCAGTCTGAAACTTGGTCCCGATTCCACCATTCGACGCCAGGGCATCGAGATCGGTGATCGGCGCGGCCCGCGTGGTGACGAATACGACATCATGACCGACGAGATCGCGGTAACCGCGGTTTCCGATAACAACGGCAATTACGAATTGGCCTTGGACCGCGGCTCACTGGCAGCCTTCCTCTCCTGGGTCGAATCCCGCCCCTCGGATCGCACCCGTCGGCTGCCCGGACTCTAGGCTGAACTCGTGAATGTGCACCTGACGCGGATCTACACGCGGACCGGCGACGATGGGACGACCGGTCTCAGCGATTTCTCGCGGGTGGCCAAAACCGATCCGAGGCTGGTCGCCTATGCGGACTGTGACGAAACGAATGCCGCCATCGGTGTGGCCGTCGCGCTCGGTGATCCTGCCCCGGAGTTGCTGAAGGTATTGCGCCAGGTGCAGAACGATCTGTTCGATGCGGGCGCGGATCTTTCTACCCCGGTGGTCGCGGAGCCGAAGTATCCGCCGCTGCGAATCACACAGCCGTATATCGAACGCCTCGAAGCCTGGTGCGATGAGTTCAATGCCGAACTGCCCGCGCTGAATTCGTTCATTCTGCCCGGTGGCACGCCGCTGGCCGCCCTGCTGCACACCGCCCGAACGGTGGCGCGCCGAGCGGAGCGTTCGGCATGGTCGGCGGTGCAGGCGCATCCGGACGATACGAATGTCCTTCCGGCGAAGTACCTGAACCGCCTCTCCGACCTGCTGTTCATCCTCAGCCGTGTCGCCAACCCGGGCGGTGATGTGTTGTGGAAGCCTGGTGGCGAACAAGGTGGTTCGTGAATCGTCCGATCCGCACCGACACACGCAAAAAGTTGCTGGACACCCCGCAAGCCGTCCCAGCTACCTGGATATAACCCCGGCACTGCTACCACCGGCCCGCAACGCAACTATCCTTTGCACCAACAGTGCGCCGAATACGCGGAGAGGCGGCATGGAACGGTTTTTGGTTACTGGCGGGAATCGACTCGTCGGTGAGGTCGCGGTCGGGGGTGCGAAGAACAGCGTCCTCAAGTTGATGGCGGCTGCATTGCTGGCCGAAGGCACGACCACCATTACGAATTGCCCGGACATCCTCGATGTGCCGTTGATGGGTGATGTGCTGCGCGGCCTCGGCTGCGACGTCACGATCGACGGGTCGGTCGTCACGATCAACACGCCCGCCGAGCCCAAGTACCACGCGGATTTTCCGGCGGTGACCCAGTTCCGCGCTTCGGTCTGTGTGCTCGGTCCGCTGATGGCGCGGTGCAAGCGAGCCGTGGTCGCACTGCCCGGCGGTGACGCGATCGGCTCGCGACCGTTGGATATGCATCAGGCGGGTCTGCGTCTGCTCGGCGCGACCAGCGAAATCGAGCACGGTTGTGTGGTTGCCCGCGCGGACGAACTGCAGGGTGCTCGGATCCGGCTGGATTTTCCTTCGGTGGGTGCGACCGAGAACATCCTCATGGCGGCCGTGCTGGCCGAGGGGGAGACGGTCATCGACAACGCGGCCCGTGAACCCGACATCGTCGATCTGTGCAACATGCTCGTTCGGATGGGTGCGCGGATCAGTGGGGCGGGCACGTCGGTGCTCACCATTCAGGGGGTCGAGCGCCTCGCACCGACTACGCACCAGGTGATCGGTGACCGGATCGTCGCCGCGACCTGGGCGATCGCCGCGGTGATGACCATGGGAGATGTCCGGGTCGCCGGCGTCAACCCCAAGCACCTGTCCCTCGTGCTGGACAAGCTGCGCTCGGCCGGTGCGCGCATCTCGTTCGGACCGGACGGTTTCCGGGTGATCCAGGCCGACCGGCCGCGCGCGGTGAATTTCTCGACGCTACCTTTCCCGGGATTCCCGACCGATCTGCAGCCGATGGCCATCGGTCTGGCGGCGATTGCGGATGGCACCTCGATGATCACCGAGAACATCTTCGAGGCGCGCTTCCGTTTCGTGGAGGAGATGATCCGGCTGGGCGCCGACGCTCGGACCGATGGGCATCATGCGGTGGTGCGCGGAATTCCGCGGCTGTCGAGTGCGCCGGTGTGGTCGTCGGATATTCGGGCGGGCGCCGGGTTGGTACTTGCCGGTCTGGTTGCCGATGGCACCACCGAGGTGCACGACGTCTTCCATATCGACCGCGGCTACCCGAATTTCGTCGAACAGCTGCAGGCGTTGGGCGGTCAGGTGGAGCGAGTCGGCGCTGCGGATTGATCATGTGAACGGCAGGCGACGATTCCCTCGCGCCGAAAAGCGTTCCTGACCAGGCGATTTGACATCGTGCACACCGACACGTAACTTTAATCGAGTCAGAGCGACACGGACACCGACCCGGGGCCCACGCGCTGAGCCGAAAGGCTGAGCGAAGGACCAGGGAAACGAGGTAGGACGTTGAGCGCCTGGCGATCACACTAGCTCGAACGAGACCCCGATTTTGAATCGGGTTCACAGGTGAGCTAAGCTGGATAAGTTGCCTCACCGATCGACCGGGGTCAAACCCGTGAGATGGTGTGTGCGTGTGTTCTTTGAGAACTCAATAGTGTGTCGATGAATGTCAGTGCCAAATGTTTTATTTGGTTCCGGCTCCTCATACCCCCGTGTGGG